>DYKN01000027.1:0-31727 GCA_020722575.1 Rikenella microfusus
ACCCGCGACCCTCAGCTTGGGAAGCTGATGCTCTACCAACTGAGCTATTCCCGCATTTAAATGCTTTGCAAAAATAAAAAATTTTATTCTACTTTTAACAATGTCTTTCCTTTTTTCAAATTTCCCTGACCGCCAAATTATTTAATCTGCTTTCGAAACTTGGAATGTCTCGATTCGTTCCATAAAATCCACAATTCAGAATTTGAAATCTGCACTTCTAAATCCCTTAGAGCCTCCCACGGGACTTGAACCCGCGACCTGCTCATTACGAGTGAGCTGCTCTACCACTGAGCTAAGGAGGCAAATAATGTCACAAATATATAAATTGATTATTATTCAATCAAAGCATATTTTGAAAACACTATTTATTGAGGCAAGCAATTTTTGTAAACCGGGGGCACATCAAATACTTTACCTACGATAAAATAATTAACATGATAGAATATTAAGAATGGCAATATTTCTGAATTAAGAACCTGAATCCCGTTCCAGTTTTGCTAGCCTTGAGAGCAAAGGTGGATGCGAATAGTGGAAAAAAACATATATCGGATGGGGATTCATATTAGATAAATTTTTTACCGATAATTTTTTAAGGGCAGATGCCAGCATAGGTGCATAATTGTGATGTTTTACAAAAGCATCTGCCTGATATTCATTCTTTCGGGAGAAATAATTGGTTATAAGACCGATAATCAAAGAAATCGGGCTGTAGAGTATTCCAAATACTATTAAACCCATATGAAAACTTGGTTTTTCGGCACCTAATGCTCCGGAAAGTATCGGGTTATTTATAACAATAGAAAAAAGGAAGAGCATCAAGCCTGTAAATAAGATTGAAATTATTATGCTTTGGAAAATATGCTTTTTCCTGTAATGTCCAATCTCATGGGCAAGAACCGCAACTATTTCGTCATGATCAAGTTCTTTAATCAGTGTATCATATAAAACGATTCTCTTTTTTTGACCAAAGCCTGAAAAGTATGCGTTAGCTTTTGTGCTTCTCTTTGAGCCATCGATGACATAAATATTTTTGATATGGAATCCTGCAATACGTGCAAATTCTTCGATCTCCGATCTGAGAGGTCCTTCTCCGAGTGGTGTTTGTTTATTGAAAAGAGGTACTATAAGTTCGGAATAAAAAAAATTGATGAGAATTGTAAAGCAGATTGTAATGATCCATGCATATATCCATAAAACCCGGCCGGTCTTATAATAAAACCATGTTATAAGAGAAATAACCGGGGCACCAATGACGATAGCAACAATCAATGACTTAATATTGTCAGTTATAAATGTTCTGACGCTCATTGTATTAAATCCGTATTTTTTTTCGATTACAAAATTGTCATAATAGCTAAAAGGAATATTTATAATATTGGCGGCCAGACCAATAATTGCAAAAAAGATCAGGGTAATCATTACCGGATTGTTGCTAAGCCTGGTTGCGATCTTATCCATAAATGCAAATCCTCCGATAAAAATCATTAAAAGCAGGAGAAAAACATTTAAGGTAGAAGACCAGAACGCAAGTTTTTTATTGTCTTTAAAATAATGCTGTGTTTTGCGATATTTTTCCTCATCACATATGTCTTTGAGTTTTTCAGGCAGTTCAGGGCTCCACATTTTTGAATTAAGGTAATCCAGGTATCTTTCTGCCAGATATCCTGCAACAGGAATAGTAATGAGTAGAATGAATATTAGATTCTGCATTTGTCAGGGGATAAAAAGAAAATGCAGGGCGTTTTTTTTAGAAAGAAAGTGTGGAATAAATATGTCTCGCTGCATTTCCTCGTGCTAAAAGGATAAACGCCCTGCATGTCCACAAAGGTAATAAAAATTTTTATTATGTCAACATTCCTCCACAAATATTTATTGTTTGTCCCGTAATATATGACGAAAGATCTGATGCCAGGAACAGTGCGGCAGCAGCTACATCGGAAGGTGTTCCTCCTCTTTTAAGTGGAATTTTATCAATCCATTCTTTTTTAATCTCTTCAGGTAATCTGGCAGTCATATCAGTCATTATAAAACCAGGTGCAAGGGCGTTACAACGAATATTTCTTGAGCCTACCTCCTTAGCAATGCTTTTAGTAAAGCCAATAATACCTGCTTTTGAAGCTGAATAATTGCTTTGACCGGCATTTCCTGAGACTCCAACTACAGAGCTGATATTGATAATAGATCCTCCTTTCTGTTTCATCATTGGCATCAGTACTGCCTTTGTAAGGTTAAAAACCGATTTCAGATTGACCTGAATAACTAAATCCCATTGTTCTTCGGTCATTCTCATCAGGAGTGTGTCACGGGTGATACCTGCATTATTTACCAGGATGTCAATTTTGCCGAAATCTTTTATTATTTCTTCAACATATTTTTGAGAATCAGCGAAATCTGCAACGTTAAAGACATATCCCTTTGCTTTGACACCCTTGTTGGCAATTTCCTCAACTGCCTGTTTAAATTCCTCATCATCAGAAATATTGGTTACAGCAATATCAGCACCTTCCTGTGCAAATCTCAGGGCAATCTCTTTACCTATTCCCCTGGAGGCTCCTGTTATCAGAGCAGTTTTACCTTCAAGTAGTCTCATAATTTTAAGTTTTAATTATGACAAATATAATTTTAATTGATTAATGCCTATTATTTTGATTTAAGGGCATGCATGACAGTTATACCAATTTCTGCTGGAGATTCTGCCACAAATATGCCACATTGCCGCATAATTTCCATCTTTGATTGTGCAGTATCAGCCTTACCTCCTATTATTGCCCCTGCATGACCCATTCTTTTCCCTTTTGGTGCTGTTCGGCCTGCCACAAAACTTATGATCGGTTTAATTGAATTTTCTCTAATCCATTCTGCTGCTTCAGTTTCCATATTACCTCCAATTTCCCCGATTATCAGTATTGCTTCAGTCTCCTCATCAACCATCATCATTCTGACAATTTCAAGTATGGAGCTTCCCACAACAGGATCTCCACCAATTCCGACACAGGTTGATTGGCCCAGCCCCAGCTTTGTTATTTGATCAACAGCTTCATATGTAAGTGTACCGGAACGTGAAATTATCCCAACAGTGCCTTTGCGGTGAATAAAACCAGGCATAATACCTGCTTTTGACTCTTCCGGCGTAATTACTCCCGGACAATTAGGACCAATTAGAATAACTTCAGGATAATTATTAAGATAGTTTTTTACTTTTATCATATCCGATATCGGAATGCCTTCAGTAATTGCAACAATTAGTCTGATACCACCATCTGCCGCTTCTAATATTGCGTCGGCCGCATATGCCCTGGGAACAAAAATAACTGAGACATCCGCTCCTGTTTCATTAACAGCCTCCCTTACCGTATTAAATACAGGCAGGCACAGATGCGTCTGACCTCCTTTACCCGGAGTCACACCCCCTATCACATTTGAACCATATTCAATCATCTGAGAAGCATGGAATGTTCCTTCACTGCCTGTAAAGCCCTGAATAATAATCCTGGAATTACTATTAAGAAGTATACTCATAAACCTTAAAAGTAGATTTTGTAAAAATACAATAATTATTACTTGCTTTTGGTTATATTTACATAATTTAGCCAGTAATGATTGAATATATTGAGCCTGTACTTTATATAGGTATCTCACAGTCGTTTTTTGCCGGACTATTAATTGCCACAAAAAAGCCTATAACAATTGCCAACAGGCTTATGGCCGCCTGGCTCTTTCTGATATGTATCGAACTTATTTTTGCATTGATTAACATCAAGATCCTGGAAATGTATTCATTCCAGTTTATTACTTTTACCTATGGCCCTCTTTTGTATCTTTATGTCAGGTTTATGACCATACCTGAATTAAAATTTAACTGGCTTTCAATTTTGCATTTTATTCCATTTGCCGGATTCTTCATAGTTTCAATTATTTTCAGGTCTGAACCGCTCGTCAGAGATATCAGAAATTTTTTTGTTCCAGATAAAATGCTTTCACTTCGACTGGTTTATGGCATAAGTATATTTCTGTCGATTACTATTTACAGCGGACTTACCTTTGCTGAAATTATAAAACACCAGAAAAACCTTAAAAACTTTGTGTCATATACATCCATGATGTTAACGCTTAACTGGTTGAAGATAATTTCCATCAGTTTTTATTTATCATACTTTGTCCTTTTTATTCTCGGTGGACTAAATATGATTGGTAACTACATACCTTTTGATCCTTACTTTGTAATATTCTTTTTTATTACACTATTTTCGTTTGCTTATAGCTTTTATGGGATTAAACAGCCGGCGATTTTTGAACAAAATTTCAATACAGAATTAGAAAACAAAAATGGTACGCAAAAATATCAGAAAAGCGGACTGAAAAATAATCAAGCAGAGAAATATCTTAAGAAGCTGTTAGATTGTATGGAGAAAGACAAGCCGTATCTTAACAACACTCTCAGTATCAATGAACTTTCATCAATTACCGGCATACCCAGGCATTATATCACACAGGTTCTTAATGAGATATACGGTAAAAATTTCTATACATTCATTAATGAATATCGTATAAAAGAAGTCATTAACAAGCTCTCAGACCCAAAATACAAAAATTATACAATACTTGCCATTGCGTTTGATTCAGGATTTAATTCAAAAGCTACATTCAACTCTTTTTTTAAGACATATACAGGCCTGACGCCAAGTGAATACCGGACAAATCTGCAAGGTAGTTCCGACTGACAGTCATGGTTTAATCCGGCCGGATTATACTCAATTGCATCAAAAACCAGGTCTTAAACAATCGGGCAGGACGATGCCAACTATCTTATTAATTTTCTTTGAAACAAAAATTATGATATATGTCGTGCAAGGCTTGTATATACGTATTTATTTTTCTTTTATTACTCGTCAACATAACCGAAAGCCAGACTTTAACTGAAGATACCGGAAAGAAACTAATTACCGGAGGATATATTAAAGGTTCTTTTTATTATGATCTCAACCGTAAAAAACAGACTCCTTTATTTTCAACGGGTTTTTCAGAAGCAAGTTTAAAGATTGAAACGGCTAACGGAAATAATTTCAGGGCATTTTCCGATTTAAGATTCCGGTATGGTTCAGAATTTAATAACGATATAAACCTGATACAGTTGAAAGAAGCCTACGTGAGTTACTCATTTGCATTTTTTACTGTATCAGCTGGACAGCAAATTATTAAGTGGGGACGCACTGATTTTACAAATACCTTTTCAAAACTTAATCCACAAAATTATATTTCAAGATCACCCGACAGAGAAGATATGGACCTCGGGAATATCCTTTTGTCTGCAAAAATTACCCCCTTGCCATTTCTTGATATTCAGACAGTTTTTGTTCCCTACTACCGCCCTTCAGTACTTTTAATTGATCCTGTACCGGTTCCCGCAGGTGTGGAAATAAAACAAATGAAAGCAATTGTTACAAATGAAAATATGCACAGCTATGGCGTGAGGTCTGTTTTCTACCTTAAAGGAACCGATATTGGATTTATTTGGTTTGAAGGATATGATCCAATGCCAGGCATTAAACTCGATTCTTTCAACCTTGATATGGCGGGACAACCACCGGCTTTTTCAACAACGCTTTCAGTCAGACCTTATAAAACAAGAGTAGTCGGATTTGATTTTGAAACAGTTACAGGTCGTTTTGGTTTAAGAGGTGAAGTCAGTTACTCTTTTCCCTATCAAGATTCCAGAATTTATGAGTATGTACCGATGCCAGAGGCCAGGTTTGTTTTTGGTTCTGATTTCAATTATGGTAACTGGAGAATTTTTGCTGAATATGCAGGAAAATATATTCCCCGATTCTTTCCTTCTATTGCAGAACCAATAATAGGTATCGAACCTGATTACCAGAAGCTTGCAATGTTAATAATGCAACCCGGATTTGACATTCAGGAATATGTTCGTGAACAGACAGGTTCTCTGAACAGATTGTTTAATTATCAAACACATCGGATTTCACATTCAGCTTCTATAAGGATAGAAAATGAAGCTGCTTATGGAAGGATAATTTCCTCAGTTTTTCTGAGCTATAATTTAACAACCGGAGATATGTTGTTTATGCCGGAAGTAAAACTGAAGCCATTTGACGGAACGACACTTACCTTCGGCACAGAAATTTATTCAGGCAGGAAAGGTTCATTATATCGTCTGATAAATGATTTTATGGAAAGTATATATGTTGCTTTGAGAATTGATTTTTAAAAAGACAAATGAGCAGATTCATTCTTAAATATCGCTGGATTATTATTTCAGCATTTATGCTGACGGGTATTTTTTTTATTGCTCTTATTCCTTTTGCAAGGACTGATCCTGATATGAGAAATTATATTCCCCGTTCACTGGTTTCCAGAGCTGAAACGGATTCAATTGAATCGGTATTTGGTTTTCAGGATATGATGCTAATACTGTATCACGACAGCAATTCTGTTGTTACACAAGATAATTTATTAAAGATCCGAGAACTTGAAGAAAAACTATCAAATATTAGTGGAATAAGTTCAATAATTTCTCCTTTCAGCATAAAGACAATTAGAGGTGAAGATGGCATGATGGTTGCCGAACGACTTGTCGGGAAAATACCTGCCAATAGAAAGGAAGAAGAAAATCTGATTTCCAGACTGTCAATAAACAATTATTCGAGTGGTATTGTCTTTTCGTCTGATTTGCGTACGGCTGCCATAACGCTGACACTTTCTGACAACACAAGCGAACCGAAACTTCTTGAGCAGATTGATTCGATAATAGTTTCAACAGGAGCCTCCGGGAAAATAATGCAGGGAGGCTTACCGGCTGTAAGAAAGTTCATTATGATTGATGTAAAGAAGGATGCATTTATGATTATTCCGGCAGCATTGTTAATAATGCTCATTGTACTGCGTCTTACAATGGGTTCGTGGAAAAGTGTCTGGATACCTTTTTCAGTGGTAGTTCTTTCTACAGGTATCAGTATTGGATTAATTCCACTTCTGGGATGGGAATTGTCAATAATAAGCCTTCTGGTGCCGGTAATACTTATTGCAGTGGCAAATAATTACGGAATATATCTTGTAAATTATTATAACCACATTAAATCCAGGAATAATTTTAATGAACACGATCTGGTTAAAAACGTTCTGGAATCACTTAGAATGCCAATTCTTTTCAGCGGATTTACCACAATAGCAGGTATAATTGGACTGCTAACCCATTCAGTAATTCCTGCAAAACAAGTAGGGATACTTGCATCGATAGGTGTAGCTGTTGCATTACTGATGAGCCTCTATATGGTGCCTGCGCTTCTTTCTGTCAATATTTTCCCCGAAAAAAAACATAATGAAAGCCGAAATGATATAACCATAGTCAACAGACTTTTTGAACGGCTTACAATGATTATTATCAGAAATCCCGGAAAACTGTTGATAATATCTGTAATTATTATTCTGACCTTTGCATCAGGAATTTTTTTTCTGACAACTGATACCAATCAGGAGCATTTTTTCCCTGAGAAGCATCCCTTAAGAAAAACATCGGATATAATAAATTTCAGCTTTGGAGGGTCTCAAACCCTATCCTTAATGATTTCGGGAGATATCAAAGATCCTGAAATAATGCATTCAATCGACAGAATTACAAGAAGAATTGAGTCGGAGCAGGGAGTCGGAAAGGTGTTTTCGATTTCACAGGCTTTAAGAGAAATGACCAGAGCTTTATTTGAAAAAGGAGAAGATGGATATGACAGGATACCTGACTCAAAGGAGGCAATAGCCCAGATGTTTGAACTTTATTACATGAGTGGAGATGCAGACGATTTTAAACAATTAATTAACCCGGAAAATGACAGGGCACACATACTGGTAAGACTTTCAAGACCTGACAGGGATGTAATAAAACGCATTACTGCAATTATTAATGAAGAGAAGGATAGAATACCCGTGAAAATAAATTATGGTGGTTATGCTTTGATTATGTATGAGTTTTCAGGGTTACTTGTTAAAGGACAAATTTTTTCTCTTGTCTTTGCTCTTGTTACTGTTTTTATACTTCTCACCATTATTTTCAAATCGTTGTCAGGTGGTCTTATAGGTTCGATACCACTGTTTGCTTCAGTAATAATACTTTTTGGGTTTATGGGTTTTTCACGAATTGCAATTGACCCAGCAACTGCCCTTCTATCGTCAATTATGATAGGTGTAGGAGTAGATTTCGCAATTCAATATATGTGGATGTTTAATAAAGAGTTTATGCTTTGCAGTGATTATAAAATTGCCACAGAAAGAACAATGACTTCAATAGGTAACAGCATTGTTATTAATGCTTGCACCGTAATGTCAGGCTTTGCAGTTTTGGTATTCTCTGGTTTCATATCTATTAAATTCTTTGGTTACCTTGTGGTGATATCCATTGCATCATGCCTTGCAGGTTCTCTGATTGTTATACCTGCATTTATCATAAAATTCAAACCAAAATTTATAACTCGTAGAATTAACGGAAAAATAACTACTGAACATGAAAAAGGTGATTTACATTTTCCTTCTGCTATCGGAAAGCATATTGGCCCAGCAGCCTGATGCCGTGAATATTATGGAAAAGAGCCGTGATCTGACAATAACAGAAGCGCTCAGAGCTAACATAAGTCTGACCATTATCGAAAAAAATGGTTCGGAAAGAAATCGTACAGTTTCGATTACTTCAAAGAGTTATCCTGATGGAACTGAGAAAAGACTTATTAAATTTCTTGAACCTGCTGATGTAAAGGGAACAGGAATGCTTATTATTGATAATAAAAACATTGCCGATGAGATGTGGATTTATCTTCCGGCATTAAAAAGAACAAGAAGAATAGCAACTACAGAAAAGGGGAAAAGTTTTATGAATTCCGAATTTACAAATGCTGATATGAGCTCCCCTGCCCTTTCTGATTTCAGGATCAAACATCTGGAAGGTTCAGGACAAGGCGGCTACTGGATAATTGAAAGTATTCCTGTGGATGCTGAAAAGGTTGCTGAATATGGATTTTCTAGAAGAGTAAGCTACATTGACATGAAAAATTTTCAGGTTAAAAAAATGGAAATGTATGACCGCAGTAACAAACTTAACAGAATCATTGAAGTCATTTCGATATATCCGGGGAAAAACGGGAAATATATTATTAATGAGATGAAGGCGAAAAATTTATCAAATGGAAGAAGTTCGACAATAAAATTCACAAATATATCACTCAACGAAATTATTGCTGATGAATTATTTACAGTTCAAAATCTTGAAAAGTGAGAACTGAAACATTAAGTTATTACCTTTGCGGTAAAGCTTAATAAACAAGAGTGGTAAGAACAGGCGAGACAATATGTGCTCCAGCAACAGCATCAGGAGGAGCGCTTTCATTAATCAGGGTAAGCGGACCTCAAAGTATTGAGATCTGTAATAAAATTTTCAGGCCTTTTAAGAGCAGAAAAAGCCTGACTGAAGAAACAGGGTTCAGGGTGCGGTATGGAGAGATTCTCGATGGAAACAAAATAATTGATGATGTTCTTGTAACAGTATTTCGTAAGCCCGATTCATATACAGGCGAAGATTCTATTGAAATATCATGTCACGGTTCCCCTTATATAGTCAGGAAAATTCTTGAACTTCTGATAAAAAATGGAGCTGTTTCAGCTCGACCTGGTGAATTTACAATGCGTGCATTTATAAATGGACGAATGGATCTTTCTCAGGCCGAAGCCGTTGCTGATCTTATTGCAAGTTCCTCTGAAGCATCGCACAGGCTGGCAATACACCAGATGCGGGGTGGATTTTCGGATGAAATAAAAGCTTTAAGGCAGGAACTACTTCATTTTGCATCACTTATTGAGCTTGAACTCGATTTTGGCGAGGAAGATGTTGAATTCGCCGACAGAAATGAATTACTCCGGCTTATTAGAAAAATCAAGGATATTTCATTAAAACTATCTTCTTCATTTAAAACCGGGAATGCTATCAAAAATGGTATACCGGTAGTTATTGCGGGCAAGCCCAATTCCGGAAAGTCAACATTACTTAACGCACTTCTTATGGAAGAAAGAGCTATTGTTTCCGACATTCCGGGCACTACACGAGATTATATCGAAGATTCAATTTTCATCGAAGGTGTCGAATACAGGTTCATTGACACTGCCGGCCTCAGAGAAACTTCTGATGATGTTGAGTTGCTGGGAATAAAAAAAACTCTTGAAAAAATAAAACAGGCTGAAATTATCCTCCTGGTTGATGAAGTAACTGATAATCCGGATATTATTAACAAAAGAGCTGAATATCTCAGAAAAATAACTGATAATGAGAATAAAAGAATCATAATACTTATTAATAAAATTGATATTGAGTCTTCTTCGGAATACGTGAATTTAAAGAAAAGACTTTTTGATGAAGTAAAACTCGGAAAGAATGATTCACTTCTTTTTATTTCAGCCAAAAATAAAATCGGTATTGAGGAACTAAAAGAAAAGCTGAGTGAGGTAATCGGAACAGAATGGCGAGATTCGGAAGATGTAATAATTTCGAATATAAGACATTATGAAGCCCTGAATAATGTTGCTGAAAGTCTGGCAAGGGTTGAAGAAGGATTAAATAACGGTCTCTCACAAGACCTCATTGCAATGGATATCCGCCAGGCAATACATTATCTGGGTGAAATTACAGGAGAGATCACTACCGATGAAATTCTCAATAATATCTTCAGAAACTTCTGTATCGGAAAGTAATTTTATTTTTACTAATTGTAAATTGTCACGGATGAAATTTAATATTGAATATGACCCTTGATTTTAAATTACATGTTTTGAAAGTTGACTTCCGGTAAGTGTAAGATGTTTGTTATCGAGTTAGTAAATGGGAACTTCCGTGAAATTGAAAGAGTCTTTTTCTTAAGAATGGTATCAAAAGCTGTTATGCATTAAAAAAGAAAAATTATCCTGTAATGATTGATTAATTTTAAATTTAACTGAATATGGAACATAAATATATTCCTTTTGATGTTATTGAGAAGTTTATTGTACAAATATTTGTAAATGTCGGTGTACCCCATGCTGATGCGGCAATAGCTGCTGATGTTCTTGTACAGGCCGACAAATTTGGAATTGATTCGCATGGAGTAAATCGTTTAAAACTTATATATCTTGACAGGATCAAGGATGGAATTCAGAATCCTGTAACAAATATTGAAGTTGTGAGGGAAGGTCCCACAACTGCTGTGATAGATGGTCATAACGGTATGGGACAGGTGATTGCACACAGGGCTATGCAGATAGCAATCAAAAAGGCGAAGGATTATGGTCTTGGCATGGTTGCTGTCCGCAATTCAACACATTATGGGATTGCAGGTTACTATGCACTTATGGCGGTGAAGGAAAACATGATTGGCATTACGGGTACAAATGCACGTCCGTCTATTGCTCCAACTTTTGGCGTCGAAAATATGCTTGGCACGAATCCTTTGACATTTGGAATACCTACTGATGAACCGTTTCCTTTCCTTCTCGATTGCGCCACATCGATAACACAGAGGGGGAAGATTGAACTTTATGCGAGAGAAGGAAAAAAATTGCCAGAGGGATGGGTTATTGATATTAACGGAGGGACGAAGACTGACCCTGATGAGGTTATTTCAGATTTGATTGCAGGAAGGGCCGCTCTTACACCATTAGGTGGAATAGGTGAAGAAATGGCTGGATACAAAGGATATGGTTATGCAACAGTTGTGGAAATACTCTCTGCTGCACTGCAACAGGGTTCATTTATGAAAATGCTTCTTGGAATAAAAGATGGTAAAAAAGTCCCATATCATCTCGGTCATTTTTTCATAGCTATTGATATAAGTGCATTTACTGATCCTGTTGATTTTAAAAAGACAACCGGTAATATACTGCGTGAATTAAGGGCTTCGAGCAAAATGCCCGGACATGAAAGAATATATACAGCTGGAGAGAAAGAGTACTATTGCTGGCTGGAGAGAAAAGAAACAGGCGTTAAATTCAATAAGGAATTACTCAATGAGTTCAGAGGTTTATGCATAGAATATAACCTCAAAGAGTTCCTCCCTTATTTTGAAGAATGATTATTTAAAAACTCCTTTTGCCATTTATTTACGGAGGGATGTTTATGAATACTGAAAACCATTAGTTAACAAATAATTAAGATTTATTATATTTAAGAAAAAACCTCGAAAAAGCTTGTTATAGCTTAAAAGCAGGACAAATTAAAAGAGCTTTCCCTCTACCTAAAAACCTTCAAAAAAAGAATCAGAAATATGTTGTTTATATCAGGCCATTTCATGGAATGATATTGTTAAGAAATTAAAGATCATGGAGAACAAAATTGGGTGAGATCCAAAATTTGGACCGGAGGGTATGGGTGCCCTGAGGTTTTTAATGTCATATCTGTATGTTCAGATAAGAGGACGATCAAGCACCTTAATGGGAAAATACACTTACAGATATTTTGTAGTATTTTACTTGTGATAGTGAGGATCAAGAACTTTAATAGTGTGAGTGACATAAGGTGCTGGCTTGTCAGGGATTTTGATATCAAACAGGTTCGGTAAGTTTTAACCACACAATGGAAGTCATTTATGAGAAACATATATGTTATTATTTAAAAAGAAAAATTATTTGGAAGATAACCTATTGGTTATAAATATTATAGCCCTGTTTTAAAATTTTAATAATAATATGTTAATATTGTAAAAAAAAAAAAAATCTATGTCGAGAAAATTGAGAGATGGAATATCAGCATTGAAAACGGGCATGAAAAGTTTTTTGTCAGTTTCTTTATGGCTGACAGGTATGGCTAATATATATTCTCAGCATTTAACAGGAATATTACTTAATTCTACACCTGGTTTTTCTGTAGACCGTATTACATTGTCTGATAGTTCAAATTATGACTCTGGCAGAACAATTCCGGTTTTTACATTTGAGCTTAATGGTAAACAAATTAGTTCAGAACGTGTTACAGCAATAAATAATGGTAGTGAATGGCTGCAAAATTTTCAGGGTAACCTTGAAACAACTTTCAAAATCCTGCCACAGGTTTCAGACTGTTTCAGCAGTGAACTTATTTTCAAAAACAATGGAACTGATACATTGACAATTGGCAATGTAGTTCCCTTCGGTACTGATAAAAACTCTGTATACATAACAGGTTCAGGTCCGTGGGATCTTGCAAGGGCTTATCTCTTCCGGCCCGGCTACTCAAAAGTAAGAGTTATACTTCCCGACAATGCATGGGAACTGGGATATTCTTCCTTTAGCATCGGAAAATATTCAGTGTGCGCACTTGCAAGACGCAGGCAAACTGAAGGCGGACAGAAAAAAAGATATGAAACAGTACTACCCCCAGGCGCCATAGTTAAATACAATATTTATGCTGATATTTTTGAAGGTGAATGGCAGAATGGTTTAAGGCTTTTATTTCGTGATAAATATCTTTTTGATGTTGAAAAATTTGACAATACTCTTTATGAAAGAGAAGACCTGCAATGGATAAAGAGAAGCTATATAATAATTCTTCAGATGGCATGGGACAGGGATTTTATTGACAGAATTACAGGAAAATACACTTATGCCAGTGAAATTGTGGAATGGAACACACTTTTTGGTTATATTGATGTATTCGGTATATGGCCTACATGGCCGAGGCTTGGACTGGATAAGCGGAATCAATGGGATCTTTACAGGGATCTTCCTGGAGGTACCGGACAATTGAGAGCTTTTTCCAGAATGTCGCGGCAGGCAGGAACAAGATTCTTTATCGCTTATAATCCGTGGGACAACAGTACCAGTGAGGAAGACCATTTGAAAGGTATGGCCAGACTCATTATTGAAACAGAAGCTGATGGCGTTGTACTCGATACCCGTGGAAGTTCAAGTCGAGAACTGCAAGCTGCAGCCGACAGCGTTAGAAACGGGGTTGTAATGTACTCTGAAGGAATGGCTGTACCACATGATATGCCTGGAATAATTTCTGGCCGGGTTCATAATGCAATTTACCTAAGCCCTGAATTAAACCTTAATAAATTAATTAAACCGGATTTTTCAATATTCAGGGTTTGTGATGTAGGAGAAGACCGTAATCATAGGGAAATAGCTATTGCTTTCTTTAATGGCTATGGAACTGAACTTAATCTTTTTCGTCCGGGAAGAAGAGATGATGGTTACCGTGAAGATCTTGAATTTTTGGCAAAAACTACTTTTATCCTTCGTCAGAACAATGATGCTTTTCTCGATTTCAACTGGACACCACTGATTAAAACTTCAACAGATAAAGTATATGTCAATAGATGGAATGCAAACGAGAAAGTGATATTCACAGTGTTGAATATGAATCAGGAAGGCTTTTATGGAGAATTATTTGATATTGAATATATTGAAGGGACTCACCTTATCTCACTATGGCATCATGAAGATATTTCAATATCAGCCATTAATGGCATCCAGAGGGTGAAAATAGTTACTCCTGGATGGGATCCTTCATTCACTGGAACAAGGCTTGAAGGATCAGTCGATTGTATTGCTGTTTTGCCATGCCTTATAGAAACAACTTTAACAGGTGACTCGCTTTTCATCAAAAAGCCAGCCGGGGGTAAACTGGTTTTGTGGCAGGGAAATCCTTCATACAACAATGAAAAGTTCTTTGACCTGAAGTTTAAAATTGATACAATTCTGAATATTAATAAGCTTACCGGAAATTTTGAAGGCAAAATTGTGATTCAGTATCTTGAGGATGATAGATTAAGAGATGAAAAAGTACTTTTTTTTAAAGCAGGGAAACCCTGGCTTATTAGCAAAGTAACCAGAACAAAGGAAGCCGAAAAAATACCTTCCGATATGGTACTTGTCCCGGGTGGCAAAATTACATATACACTGACAACTGAAGAAAATTTTATCCCTTACCCAGCTATTAATGAACCTATAACAGTCACAGTTGATAGTTTTCTTATCGATAAATATCCAGTTACTAATGCCCAGTTTTATGAATTTATAATCAGTTCTGGTTATGTTCCGGCAGATACAACAAATTTTCTTAAACACTGGGAGAATGGAATATACAGGCAGGGAGAGGGAAAATACCCGGTTGTATATGTTAGTTATGAGGACATGCAGGCATATGCCAGTTGGGCAGGAAAGAGACTTCCAACAGAAGCTGAATGGCAGCTTGCAGCGCAGGGAACGGACGGAAGAAAATGGCCGTGGGGAAATGAGTTCCGGGGTACCTGGTGCAACAACTCATTCGGAAGGCCCACTCCTGTTGACGCATTCTCGAAGGGAGCAAGTCCATACGGGGTTATGGATCTTGTCGGAAATATATGGCAAATGACAAACGACATGTATTCAAACGGCAATTATTTCTTTACAGTTATAAGAGGTGGAAGCTTTTTCAATCCTGAATCAAGTATTTGGTATATTAAAGGAGGGCCCCAACCACTTGACCATACACAGATTATGCTAATGGTATCACAGGGTTTTGACAGAAGCGAGACTGTTGGTTTCCGGTGTGTTAAAGATATCATTGGTGGATCGTTCAGTTCAAGAAAATAATATATAACCACTTTTAATCGGGTTCACAGATTTTTTAAATTGAATTAAAATACACTTCTGGTTTTTGCTGCAACATTAAGAAATATTTAAAAAAATACTGAAAACTAATAAAATTAACAAATTGTCAAGATTTATTAATTTGAAGAGAAAACCCGAAAAAGCTTGTTATAACTTAAAAACGGGGTAAATAAAAAGAGTTTTCCCTCAACCTAAAAGCCTTCAAAGAATCAGAAACAGGGTTTATTTATCAGGAGATTCTTTGGAATGATATCATTAAAAATTAAAGATCAGTAATAGCAAAAAAGGATCGGGTCTAATATTTTGGCCGGAGGGCATGGTTGCCCTGAAGTTTTTCAATTTCATCCGCACTGCTTTTCAGGTGTTCTGAATCAACATCGCAGACACCTATAACTTCAACACCACCTACTTTAAGGGCAGCAGGTGTTATAACCATTCCATACCAGCAAGCACCGATTAAACCTGCTTTGATTTTTTTTTCTTCCTCTCTGCCATGGATATAGAAAGATGCTGCAATTACTGCAGATCGAGATGTTGTTAATCAGATAAACTTTCTTCTTTTTATAGCTGTAGTTTATTTCCTTTTAAATTAAATATAATAAATTAAGCATTAATGGTGAGGTAATATTAATTAAATTAATAATTTTTGAACTTTAAACATTGTAAACTTTTCAATTATGGCAGCTGGAGGAAAAAAACGGGCTATCTTGTTTACTGATGCCCTGAAATTGAGGCGTCCAACAGCATTTAATGTGATGTTGAAGCCAATAGGTTCGGTATGTAATCTCAACTGTACATATTGTTATTATCTTGAGAAAAAGAAGCTTTATGCAGGTAGGAATGATTTTAAAATGACTGAAGAACTCCTTGAAGAATTCACAAAACAATACATTCAATCAAATGAAGTACCAGTTGTGACTTTTACCTGGCAGGGAGGTGAACCCACTTTGATGGGACTTGATTTTTTTAAAAAAGCCATTGAACTACAGAAGAAATATGCTGGTGGCAAGCGGATAGATAATGCTTTTCAAACAAACGGTACCAGATTAAACGATGATTGGTGTAAGTTTTTCAAAGACAATAATATACTTGTAGGCATCTCAATAGATGGTGCAGAGCATAATCATGATCGTTATCGTAAAACTGCTTCAGGCGGGCCAACCTTTAAAAGTGTGATGAAGGGTATTGAACTGCTTCAGAAACACAGGGTTGAATTCAATACATTGAGTGTGGTAAATGATTATAATGTTCATTATGCGCAGGAGACATATAGGTTTCTTAAAGCTATCGGGAGCGTATTTATGCAGTTTCTACCTGTAGTTGAAAGATTTGCAGACAATATTTCTGATGATTCTCTTAAGCTGGTTTCAAACGATTACAAGGATAGGGCTAAATTGACCAGCTGGTCGGTTAACGGAAGAGATTATGGCAAATTTCTTATAACTATTTTTGATGAATGGGTGCGGAATGATGTTGGCAGGTATTATGTTCAAATTTTTGATGCAACACTGGCCAACTGGGTTGGAGAGATGCCGGGAGTATGTGTCTATGCAGAAACGTGTGGCGATGCCCTGGTAATGGAACATAATGGAGATGTTTATTCGTGTGATCATTTTGTATACCCTGAATTCTATCTTGGCAATATTCTGGAAAAGCCTTTAATTGAAATGGTTAAGTCGCAGGCACAATTTGATTTTGGCATTAGAAAACGTAGTAGTCTTCCGCGTCAATGTCTCAGGTGTGAATATCTATTCGCCTGCCATGGTGAATGCCCTAAACACCGAATTGATTTATCTGAAGATGGTGAACCCGGACTAAATCACCTATGTGAAGGATTTAAAATGTTCTATAAGCATGTAACACCTTATATGGATTTTATGGCTGAAGAATTAAGAAATAAGAGAGCTCCAGCCAATGTTATGCAATGGATCAGAAACAAAGAGAATCGTGTGATAAAACTTCCCATTCCAGGCAGAAATGACCCTTGCCCATGTGGGAGCGGGAAAAAATATAAAAACTGCTGCGGCCGGAAATTAATGAATAACTGATTTTTTGTTGCTATGAATTAACAGGCACTTACCAGGTCAAACCGAAATAAACATGAATTATATTATTCAGGCTCTATAAAAACAAAATCAACATTTTGCAACAATTAAACCTTTTTTATCGTATAATCTCCCGTTTAAACAGGGGACTCAAAAACATTTATAAAATTGAGTGTTTTTTGGTTTAATAGACACATCAGAAAAACATTTATTTCTTTTTATAATTTTGAATTTTAAATTATTTTACGAATTACTATAAAATTAAAACTTTAATGGAACTTGAAAGCAAAAATAAAGAAGAACTAATTGGAATTATCAATGAACTTCAAACAGCTTACAATGCACTGAAGGAGTATTATGAAAAAGATCAGTCATTGCTAAGTGAGGCAGAAGCCAGAATCTACAAGAGCGAAGAGAAATTTTGCAAAGCTTTCACTACAAGTCCAGATGCAATTTGTATTAACAGACTTTCCGACGGAATGTATGTATTAATAAATGAAAGCTTTACACGGATCACCGGATATACAGAAGAAGATATTACTGGTAAGACATCACTTGACATTAATATCTGGGTTGACCCTAACGACAGGACAAAACTTATAAGAGAACTCAATACAAATGATAAGGTTGAAAATTTTGAAGCCCGTTTCAGAAAAAAAGATGGTACAATCGTAACAGGTCTCATGTCAGCAACCATACTGGAGATTGAGAGTGAAAAATATATCCTTAGTGTTACAAGGGACATTTCCGCAATCAGGATAATGGAAGAGGAACTGGAAAAAGAAAGAACTCTTCTGCGCACACTGGTTGATACATTACCTGACCGTATCTATATTAAAGACACACAGAGCAGGTTTGTTATATGTAATAAAGCCCTAATTGAAAGAATGGGGAAAACCAACATTGAAGAGGTTATTGGTAAGTCTGACTTTGATTTTCAACCCCGTGAACTCGCAGAAAGGTTTTATAACGATGAACAGGAAATAATCAGATCAGGAAAGCCGCTTATCAACCATGAAGAACCAAGAGTATTAATCACCGGTGAGAAGAGGTGGAACCTGACAACAAAAGTTCCGTGGAAAGACCATAAAGGAAATATTATTGGTATAGTTGGCATAGGACGGGATATTACTGAGATAAAAAGACGAGAAACTGAATTAAAGGTTCTTTATGAGATTATTAGAGGCGCATCAACAACTTCCAGTCTTGAAGAATTATTAAAACTGATTCATGAAATGCTGAAACAAGTTGTATATGCTGAAAATTGTTTCATAGCTCTCTATAACAAAGACTCAGGTTTATTTAGTTTTCCATATTTCGTTGATGAATTTGATAATACCCCAACTCCAAAAGATTTAGCTAAAAGTCTTACCTCATATGTTTTCAGAACTGATAAACCTTTTTTATTTACCGATGAAAGGTTTCTTGAACTTAAAGAGAAAGGAGAAGTTGAGTTAATTGGCACTCCTTCAGCCTCATGGATTGGGATACCATTAAGAAACCCTGAGGGAGTGATTGGAGTACTTGTTCTTCAAAATTATGAACAAAAAAATGTTTATTCACAACAGGATATTGATTTTTTGATGTCAATTGGTGGTCAGATTGCATTTGCTATTGAGAGGAAAAAAACTGAAGAGGAAATCAAATTAAAAAACATAATGCTGCAGCAACTTAATGAGGAGAAAGATAAATTTTTTTCGATTATAGCACATGATCTCAGAGGGCCTTTAAGTGCCTTTATGGAGGCAACACGGATTTTATCAGAGGAAATTATCAATATGAGTTATGAGGAGATTAAAGAACTGGCAATTAATATGAACAAGGAAGCAGAAAGTATTTACCTCCTGCTTGAAAATCTTCTTGAATGGAGCCGGTTGCAGAGGGGCGTCCTGAAATTCCAGAAAGAACAAATTAACTTTAAAGAGTTAGTAGAAAAGTCAATCTCTCCTCTTTTACTTAATGCTAACAAGAAAGAGATAAAAATTAAGAAAGAAATTCCAGATGAATTAGTTATAGAGGCCGACAGGCACATGCTTGAAACAGTAGTGCGTAATATTGTTTCAAATGCGATTAAGTTCACACCTGTTAACGGCAGTGTAAAAATATCTGCCGGATTGGTTGAAAAAGAAGACGTTGTTAAAGTTGAAATTTCTGACACAGGAATAGGGATTCCCGCAGACAGGATTGAAACAATTTTCAGCATTTCTTCAAAATTCAACAGGCCAGGTACGAACGGAGAGCCCAGTTCAGGCCTCGGACTACTGCTCTGTAAGGAATTTGTTGAAAAACACAATGGCAAGATTTCTGTTGAAAGTGAAGAAGATATAGGCACAACTTTCAGGTTCTCCTTGCCCTATAAATAAAAAATCATCGGTAAACCGGGGACCTCTCTCCTACCCCTGAAGCAAGTTGATCTCATGAATTGGTTGTAAATTTTTAATTTTTTTCTTTGTTCCTGTAAATATACCAGTAAGTCAGAGGTATGAAGAAAAGGCTTACCACTGTTCCGAGCGACATGCCGCCAACAAGTGCAAGGGCCATAGGACGCTGGAGTTCTGAACCCAGGCCTCGGGCGACAAGCATTGGAAATGTTGAAACCAGTGCTGCAAAAGCTACCATAATTATCGGTTTCAGACGTCTTGCCCCTCCTGTGTAAATTGCTTCAAGTAATCCTGCTCCCTGCTTGCGGATATTGTTTATCGTGTCAACTTTGAGTATAGAGTCATTGATAACCACACCCGACATTACAATAAGTCCAATCATTGTTATAACGTTGATTGTTCCGCCAAAGAGTTTTACCAGGAGTAGTGCTCCGGCTATATCAATTGGAAGTTCAAGCATTACTATCAGCGGCTGTGAGAGCGATTCAAACTGTGCAGCAAGGATAAAATATAACAGGAGAACCGATACTATCAAAACTATTGCCAGTTCTCTGAAAAGTCGCTGTCCTTCCAGTAAGCCACCGCTAAAATGAACGTCCAGAGAAGGATCCAAGGTTATTATCCGGCGGATATCAGAAGTAAGTTTTGCAGGTTTATTTGTATTTACAAACATGTTCACCGGTACATATTCTCCGTGTATCCCTCCGGTTATTGACTTATAATCATGAACTCTTCTTACTTTAATCAGTTCCTTTAATGGTACTAAAGTCCCATTCTGTGATTGTACAAATTCTTCTGCCACTATTTCACTAACCAGTCTTTCTTTGCCCGACAGTACAATAGGCAGAATCTCACCTGATGTCCTCAGCTCCCCTATGTTGTTTCTGTTAAGTGCAGTTCGCATGGTTGTGTAAACAATGTCTGGATCAATACTATAAAGCATCAGCTTTTCGGGATCGAGACTCAGGAGTATTTTATCTTCAAAAGGCGGGACTGACATTTCAGTAGTGGGAATCTCCGCCCTGAGCTTATTAATTGTTTCAACAATATGCTCCGGAGGCGGAATCCTTTTTTCCTTCAAAAGACTCACTTCGGCAACCAGAGGTACTTTTGAAGCTGAGAAAATCTTTTCAAAAATATTTTGCTGGGGGGCTGTCTCCACCACCGCATCAGGATAACGTGCCGCAATAAAACCAACAATATTATGTCTTATCTGATCAACTACGTTAAAGCTGTTGGCCTTTATATAAATTTTCGACTCAGTAGATGAAAGGTCATAATCGCGGTTAAACAGAAACTGTTGCTCCCCAATAAATGAGTTGGTCTGACTGATCAAACCGGTTGATGTTTCGAGCATACGGTTGCATCTGGCCAGGTTTTCACCAGTATCAATATTTTCGTTCCAGTTTACTTTAACTAAAATCTCATCCTGCCTTACTGCCGGAAATTTTTCCTTTTCCATGGTAATAAAAAGCCATATCATAACGGCTATAAGCAGAAGAAATGAAACCAGCATTGTTCTGCGGTACCTGAAAAAGAAATCCATCCCTCCTTCATAACTCTTTTCTATTCCCTTAATATTAACTTTTCTTACGAGACCGGACAAAAAATCTTCTTTTCCCCGTTTGTAAAGAATGTAATAAAGGGTTGGAAGAAGAGTGATTCCAACTGCAAGTGATACTCCCTGGCCGATAATAATGGCTATTGCCTGGTCGTAGAAAAGAGCACCGGCGATCCCGCTCAGAAAAATTAGAGGCACAAAAACCGCACATGTTGTAAACACTGAAGATATGAGCGGTGTAATTACCTCATTTGTCCCCTTGACACAGGCATTAAGCAGGTTTTCACCCCTGTTGATCCATTGAGTGATGTTTTCAATTATCACAATTGAGTTGTCTATCATCATTCCGATGCCTAATATCAAGCCTGCCAGTGAGACAACATTTATTGTAAGCCCTGTGAGATAGAAGAAAAGAAGGCTGATAATAAGTGTTGCAGGTATGCTGAAGCCGATTATTAGCGGCGATTTGGCATCTTTCAGGAAGAAGAACATCACGAAAAATGCAAGCAGACCCCCTGCCCACAGGCTTTGCTTAAGGTTTGATATTGAATAATCGAGGAGTAGTGTCTGGTCCTGGGAGATTTCAAAATCCATCTGCGGGTAATCATTGCTGAACTGGGCAATCAATTCCCCAATTTTTATTTTAAGGGTAGCCATGCGTGCAGAAGCTTCCTTGATAATTGCAAGGGTGATGGCCCTCTTTCCGTTTGAATAGTATAAGCCGCGAGGCCTCTCCTGCCTGATACCCACTTCAGCAATATCTTTAAGCTGAAAAAGTCTGCCGCCGGCATTAACAAATATGTTTCTTACATCATCCTGATTTTTCAGGTATGAACTGAATTCAAGATTCAAAATATATTTCCCGTCCTTCACCATTATGTTACCGATATTAAGGTTATTGAGCTCCACTGCCCTCATGATATCCTGTTCGGTTATCCCCAGACTCAACATTTTTACTTTGTCGGGAAGGATATAAAGTTCTCTTTTGATCTGGCCTGTTATATCGGCCATTGCCACCTCGGGAAGCTGTTCGATTCTTTTTTTTACAATTGTTTCGGCAAACTCGCTCAGTTCAGTGAACTTTTCTTCGCTCTCATA
This sequence comes from Rikenella microfusus, assembly GCA_020722575.1. Taxonomy (GTDB): domain Bacteria; phylum Bacteroidota; class Bacteroidia; order Bacteroidales; family VadinHA17; genus LD21. The sequence continues at coordinate 22,677 of DYKN01000027.1, forward strand.
ACCTTCAGAAAGTGTAATATTTACCATAAAGACAGGTATATCGGTGGCGCTGGCCTTTATAACCCTCGGACGTTCGATGTCACGGGGCAGGTTGTTCATTGTCGCGTCTATTTTTTCGTTAACTTCCATGAAGGCAAGGTTTATGTTCATGCCGTATCTGAACGACAGCTTTATCAGTGCGCTTCCGTTACGCGATTCTGATCTCAGGTCGGCCAGGCCGGGAACCTGCAGGAGGTTCCTCCGCAGAAGGCTCACGACACTATTTTCAATTTCCCTTGCACTGACGTCGGGACGTGAAATTGCGACGGTAATCTCGGGTATATCAACATCGGGCATAAGAGATACCGGAAGCCTCCCGGAAGAGATTATGCCCAGCATAATGACCGAAATAAAGGTCATCAATACTGCAATAGGACGGGTTATGAGGAATCTTATCATTGGGAGGTTATTAACGAATGGGATTTAGTACTTCGCTATTTATAACGTACATATATGGCATGGGGCATAGGGCATAGGGCATAGGGCTTGGGATGTAAGTTTATTGTTTCAGTTTTTTACGAAAATTTGTGATTTTTTTGCTTAATGGGATCAATTTCGGAAAGATTATTTTCTTTTCTTCCTGGTTAATTAATTTCCTGCGCAAAAAAATGTTAACAATATTTGCGCATTCAAAAACTGACCTTCTAGAAATATTCAGGAAGTTTGCGAATTCCTTATCAGAAAAAGATCCTGAACCTTCAGCAATATTGTTTGAGATGCTCATGGCTGCAGCCCTTAACTGATCGGCAAACTTAAAACATTTCTTTCCTTCTGCTTTGTCGGCATAATCAAAAAGTAAATCAGACGCTTCATTGGCACCTTTCCAAATCTCTAAATCTTCAAATCTGAAATCTGTCATATTTATAATTATTTTAATATTAGTTCTATTACAATAATCTATACCCTATGCACCTTGTTCCATGTTTTTTTACTCTATGCTCCAAACTACATGCTCCCTGCTCCATGCTCAATGCTCAATATTCGTTGCCCCTTGCTCCCTGCCCCATGCTCCCTTCTCCATGCCTTATTCCCCTTTCTCAACATCAGCGGCTGATAAAACAACAGTCCGATCATACTGAATATCAATCCTCCTATAGTACCGGCGGCAAGGTTGAACCAGAACCGCTCATCTTTACCCGAAAGCAGGAACGGAATAAGACCAACGATAGCCGCAAAGATTGTAAGAATGATAGGTATTATCTTTGCGTTGAAAGCTTTAAGGTAAAGCCTCCTTTCGTCCATCTGTGGCTTGTTTCTCTTCAGTATGTTATAATCGTTAAGAACATATATCGACGAGTTAACAACAATACCGCAAAGAAGTATCATTGCCGCAAATACACCTTCGTCGGGATTTATCTTGAAAACGTAAAATGTGACAAAAACACCTATCAGTGAGAAAGGTATAAGAGTTATAACCATAAGTGGTTGTTTAAGTGATTCAAAGAGGATTGCGCAGATAATCCATATTATTAGCACCACCAGAAAGATGAGCAGGTAGTTTGCCTTTCTCTGGCCCCACGAAAAAGCGTAAGTTGATATCTGAGCATTATATCCAAGCGGAAGCAATGCATTGGTCTCCTTCACATTCCTTTCAAGTATCATCCTGCCGAGTTCGTAGTTGCCTATGAAATCGTAAGTAACATAAATCACATATTGCTGATCTTCACGACTGATGGCATTATCTGACACTTCTGACATAACATCTGAGAAATCTTTCAGTTTCACTGTTTCTCCCATGCCTAAAACAACAGGTTCATTTAAGAAATCCCAGAAGTCGAATTCATCTGCCTGAACGGTTTTAATGGATGCCGGGGCTGTAAAACCGTTTGCATAAACATTCCCTGCAGGTGAAGGGTTTCGTGAAAAATTGTTCGCTCGGGCATATGCTTCGAAAATATCCGCATTATTTGCCGCCAGGTACGACCTGTCCATCAGAAGCATGTTCCGATAGTTCTTTCTTATGTTGAAACGATCAGAACTTGCAAGGAAGAAGACCTCCTTTATCCTCCCCCTGGCACTCTCTATCAGTCTGTCTCTAAGTCCTTCGCAGTGACGATAGAGATCGTCATAATTGTACCCGCGCATGGCAACTGCGTATGTACCTCTTATATAATCACTGTAAACCTGGTTGCTGAATGCCTTGCCTACACCGTACACCGAGGCATGGTAACTGCCTATAGAATTCATGTAATCTTCTATCCTGAATTTAAGAATATAGGGGAAAATGGTAAAATCGTGCTCAGGTCTGAAAGTAATTGTTACAGTTGCATCTTCAGCACCATAAACGGTTGTAGTAAAGAGGTCAATCTCATCGTATGCGGCCAGCATATTTTCGAGTCCCATGCATACATTGTTTATGTCGTCAATTGTCAGACCCGGCTCACTCAGCCCGATATTGACAGTTATTTGAGTCCTCTGAACTTCTCCTGAACTCCCGTAATAGTAGTACCTGCTGTTCTTTACCTTGTCGCTGAAGAGCCTTAGTGTGCCTCCAAGAACCTTGTTTATCACAGGTTTAACCTTCTGAATATATTCTGCATTACCGAGGGTTTTGTTATAAATTCTCTGAAATTTGGTACGTTCCTGTTCAGGCAGGTTGATATCACTGTTTACCGGCAGGGAGTCGGGCAGGTAAAAGACAGGCAGACCGAATACAAGTATTGCCAGAATAATTAAAGCTTTACGGTAACGGATAACGAAATTGATAGTTTTAAGATATTGTCGCGTCAATTCTACAGCAGTTCTTTTTCTTCTTATATCGGCTGAGGTAAGCTTTGGCTTAAGTCTGATTTTTTCGAGCAGGGCCGGTATGAAAATGAGTGCGACGGCAAGTGAGACCGACAGGTTGATGATGACAACAGCAGCGAAATCAGATAATGTAAGTTTTGAGGCTTCATCGAGGAAGAAAATTACCGAGAGTGCTCCTATTGTAGTAAGAGTTGCGGCCAGAAGCGATATTCCGACTTTCAGATCATTCCTGTGCCGCAGGTGGTCAACCATTACAATAGTGTTGTTTATTATTATTCCGAATGAAACAGTTATGCCTGCAAGGGAATAGAGATGTATCTCGAGACGAAAGAGACAATAAAAGATAAAGGCTATGAGTATGTTTGAAAAGAGGCTTATTGCAATAATCAGCAGGTACCTGAATTCCCTGCTTATTGCCAGTACAAAAAGCAGGAGCAGGACAACCGAGAGTAGTGTCCGTAAAATGTTTTTTGAAATTTCTTCCCTGATAAATATGGTATTATCGAGCGAATTGCGGATGCTGTAGCCGGGAGGCAATTCTTTTTTGATTTTTTCGATTGTTTTCTTTACCTCATTGGCAACCCTGATGTTATTTACATTTTTCTCTGCACTTATGTTGAGATTTACCGTGTTCAGTCCGTTTATCCTGTAATAGCTTGCAGCCGGTCTGTCCTTAAGTCGTACTGAAGCCAGGTTGCCAAGTCTGATAATTCTCCCTCCGATTCCTGCAACGGGAATACCGTTCCAGTTTATTGTATCAGTCATATTGCCGGTTAGAGTGATATATGTTCTTTTCAAAGGTCCTGCGGCCGATACTTCAAAACCTCCACCCAGCTCACGTTCAAGCATATAGTTTCTTATTCCTGTGGCTATTGAAGCCTGTGATATTCCAAGGGAAGATAACTTGTGAAGGTCGTATGTGATTTCCCATTCCCGTGGGGTAAAGCCATAAACGTCAACGCTATAAACTCCGTCAATAAGAGCAATGGCCGGTTTTATAAGTTCCTCTGCAATCTCTGCTATATACGACTGGCTTGCATTCCCATTAATCTGGTAACTTAGAATCAGAGAGCCTGATGTAGAGGACACAGGCATATTCATTCTGATTGCCGGATAGGATACTTCTTCAGGGAGACGTTTAAAAGCCTCTTTCATCAGTGAGGCCACTTCAAATCTTTTTGCCTGCAGGTCGGTTTTTTTATCGAACTCAACCGTTACAGAACCCGAACCTTCGTGTGTAAGAGACCTCACTTTCGTAACACCTGTCACTGTTTCAAGCACGCCCTCGATGGCAGTTGTAACTTCCTGTTCAACAACACGTACAGGTGCATTTGGCCAGGACCAGCTTATTGTTAGTGATGGCAGGTATCGTGTCGGATTAAGCTGAAGTGAAAGAAGGGGCGCAAAAGCAATGCCTGAAATGACAAGCACAACAAAGAGAATGTTTACTTTGAAGGCTGAAAAGAAGGCGCTTGATGGAGTTGTTCCATTCATTGTTCTCTCACAACAGTTTCGTGTGCAAGGTTTATGTTTCCGCTTACGATTACCAGGTCGCCGGGTTCGATACCCTCCTTTACTGACAGGCTTGTACTGTTTTCTGCTTCCACAGTCACATATTTCCATATTGCCAGGGAGTCCTGCCTTATAAATATCACATCTCTTCCCTGGCGGCGCACCAGGGCTTCTTTCGGAACTACTATGCGTTCAGGGGCGGGTCTTCTTATAAGTACTCTCACATTCATCCCGTCGATCAGGCCTGCTTTATTAATGAAAGAAGCTTTAATTCTGACCATTCCGTTTTCATCGACCATGGGGTTGATCTGTGTTATTGTTCCAGTAATTCTTATGCTGTCGTTAATAAAGGGGATAATATTTACGGGCATTCCCCTGTGCAGCAGCAGGTATTCCGATTCGGTAACAGGGAAGTCAACATCCATTAGCTGGTCGTCAACTATTGTGCAGAGGCTTTTATAGTTCTGGCTGGGGTTCCACTGGCGGGCCTCGAGGCCTCCCACCACACCCGTTATTGGTGCCGTGATACGGGTGTTACTGAAGTTATATTCGGCCTGTGCAAGGGCGGTAGTTGCTTCATCAAGACCTGAGCGGATATGGGCTATTTTGATTTTGGATGAAGGAAGCCCGACAGTATCGGTAACGGAGAAATTTGTCAGGATATCGTCTTTGAAGTTTATTTCGGCTTTTTCGAGGTTTTGCCGTGCGCGCTGTAGTTGAAAACGGTAGTCGAAATCTTCGAGGACGGCTAGAAGCTGTCCTTCTGTTACGTGCTGTCCGTTCTGAACGTATAGTTCCCTGATTATTCCGTTTACTCTGAAGGGTACCACTGCCTTTTTTGCTGAAGTGATTTTTCCGTTGCTGAGCAGTTCGTGGTAAAAAGTTGTTTTTTCGGCTTTAACGGTTTTGACGATGACGGCTTCGGGGCGTGCGGCTCTGCGGGCCATCTCTTCGAGGCTCTGAGCAGGTCTCTGTTTGCACGAGAAAGTGAGAACCATAGCCGCAAGGATAACAGGATAGAAAATGACTCTCATTATGACAGTTTGTTACAAATAACAATATTAATTGCAACTTAAAATTATAATGAATTTTTGATTATTAATCTTTTCAACTAATAATTATTTAATTACTGGCAAGCTGGAAATAATATTGCTATAAAAATGTTACTCTTTATCCGATAGATGTTGGATTGAAATAGTGGTTTATAATTGAACTGAAATTTACAACGAATAAAATAACAATGATTAATATGAGAATAAATAATGTTAATTTATTGATATTAAACATTTTAAATGACATTTATTCTGGGAAATTAGATTTAAATTTAATTATCAGGGGATTATCTTCAATTTGAATTTTTGAAAGTGTATCAGGATTTATATTAGTTTTAGATATTTTATCAAGCCCCTTCTCTTTTATGAAATTTACTAATTCGTAAGGTTGAAGAAGAAAATAATAGTACCCATCATAATACTCCATTGGAAAGAAATTTTGTGTTTGATATTTATTTCCAATTAGAAATAAGTCATCTTCAATTACGTTTGAGTTTAAAACTAATCCAGATTCTCTGTTATATACTCCTAACCAATAATTATTTTTATAGAAAAAATTGAAAAATAGAAGTTGAGGCGACAATAAAAAGTTGTATATATAATGGCATAAATCCTTATCGGTTAAAAATTGGTTAAATGCAAGGATATCATCAAATTTCCTTGAGTATATTTGTTGATCTATTTTTCTGTTGCCAAAATCAATAATAAATATTGTTGACAAAAGACCATCGTCGTATTTATAAATTGTATCATAAGGCGAAAAGCCTAAAAAAATCTCATTATTTATTTTTTGAATATTCCTAAGGTCTACAAAATTTAAATAATTCGCCATATTTTTATCAACCGGGATATATTTTTCGATAACATGTCCTTTCCACTTATTAAAGACAAAAACCATTTTATCTTCATAATCAGTTACTTTATTGCTGTTTCCCCCGAATATAAAATACTTTTCTTTGTCTTTAATAAAAGCGAATGCATACATTTCATTCTTCCATTCATCCAGAAAACCACCATATTTATCATATTTTAAGATTTTTTTGCCTCGGAAATCAAGGACTTCAATATTATCATCCTCATCAACAAGAAAATCAAAAGGGCTTACATACTCTCCCGGGCCTCTTCCGGATTTATCTAATATGTTTAAAAATGAACCGTTGCTACCATATTTAAAGATTTTCATATTAGATAGAATGTAAATATTATCATCAAATACTTTAAGTTTATCGATTCTCCCTATCGGGGAAACCCCTGGTTGTAATCTAATCAAGATGGGGTCTTTAAAAATAAGTGAGGTCTTTAATGGTTCATTTTTCAGATTCACAAAAATTGTTTCAGCAACAACGGCTTTTGATTTTGAAATATGATCTTTACATGCAAAACTGAATAATAAAATTGAGATTAGAAAAAAATTTACAATCCTTGATCTTTTTCTCATATAATTATATAAGATTTAAATACTAAAAAGTAAGTTTTTTGCATTATGTTTTTTTACAAATAATTAAGGAGTAACGCTAAGGTATTTAGCATTACTCTCATTAAGTATTTTTATGTTAATTGCTGCATGAAGCAGCCCCACACGAAGTATAAGTATTGTTTAAACAGCAAAAGCAATTTGGACCGCAGGATGCCATATCGCGGGTATTTTCAACCTTTGGCTGGTCTGCTTTGATTTTTGAAATATTGCCTAAAACTAAAACAGATATGACCAGCAGGAAAAGAAAAATTTGTTTTTTCATGATTTTCGGGAATTAAGAATTAATAACTAAAATCTATTCTTTTTGTTAAATCAAATTTCTTTTATTTTCTGGACATTATAAAGGAATTTTCCGGAATTTTCCGAAATTATCCGGAAGAATCATGAACTATTCGTAATTAAAGTGAGGAGACCATTGAGAACATTCCGGAGTTTAGCCCCCTTTTTGGGCAACGATTCTTATTAAGAGATTGAGCATGAGTCATAGGACATTGAGTAAGGAGTCAAAGACTCTAAGCTTTAGAGGAGTGAAAGGGCATACTATGGTTTTATTCAGAAAAGAGTTAAAAAAAGAGTATAGATGTATTTATCCTTATAGCTTATTGAACAAAAATTTAAAATTTATTTTTTGAGCCTGGCAATTACCACTATCGGATTGTCGTACATTTCAATTGTTTCGAGTTTTTTTCGTAATTCAGAATTTAATGCATTAAATTTATCAGGATTCTGCTTTATCCATTTTACCACTTCGTTTGCCAGTAAAATTCCTGCCAGTTCCCCTTTCGAATTGGCATAATTAAATGTAATATTCATGAAACCATCTACATCATTTCTTATACCATCTGTAATTTCAGTAACCTTAAGCAATTTTGAAGTTTTGTCATAAACTGCAAAATGTTTCTTTTTACTGTAGTAGAAGTTAAACAATATATGACGTTCATTCTCGAAATATTGAAGCTGGTTGATAAAGTTAGACTGAAGTTGCTTTTCAAATGACCACCATTTCGATTCAAAAGGAGCTCTGAATTTTCCCCCGTCAAATATAAAGTATGGTTTGATTCCATCGACAGACACCTGAAACACAGTGTCATTGTAGATGGTTTGAAAATACACATTGCCATTAAAATGATGATAACCAGTTTCTCCGGTACGCAAAACAAATTTTTGTTTGTCTTTCAGAATATTTGTATTTGGCACCATTCTCAAGACATTACCCTTTTCATCAAAAATCATCAACAAATTGGGTTCAGTGCCTGTTGCAATCAATAGATCACAAACTATGGCCGAATTATTTATATTTGAATAGTTCATCGGAAATAAAGGTGAATCGAAACTGTCACTATATCCTGGTATTTTGATGTTACCCCTGAATGTACCGTCCAGTGTATATTTGAGAAGATTTCCATTCCAACCCATAAAATAAATTGCAGGAATTTTGTCATTCAAAAATCCTTTGGTTGACTGGAATTCTTCAGGTCCCCTTCCGTAGTGCCCTATTTCACGCACTAATTCACCATTGTTACGGTTAAAAACGATACATCTGAGTGGAGTTACTGTCAGGATATATTCTCCGGTCAAATAAACTTTCGGATTTCTATCTACAAGAAAATTATAATCGGTTGCAAGAGGTATGTAAGTAACAGATTCAATAAAATCACTCAAACTAATTTTTTCTGGTTTCTCAATAGCTGAAGCAAGCCTTAAAATAGGGATTTCCTGTGAACTCACCACAGAACGATAACCGCATATAATAAAGATAATAGTCTGAATAAATAGTCTTCTCATTTTGACTTGAAAAACAATTATTAATTTTATCAAATATATGATATCGAAAAAATGCTCATTTTAAATTATCAAACAAGCATTTCTATTCACAACTCCAAATAACATTGAGGTATTATGGACAGGAGGCACCACATGCACAGCCCCCATCACCATAATCACAGTTGTTGTTTATATCCCGGATCATATCTTCCATTGAATAATAACATCCCCACCAAGACTTTGGGATTAAGTAACAACAGCAAAGACAATAAGTTGATTCTTCTCCATATCCTCCCTTTAAACTTTTCAAATCTTCATTCTTCATAATCCTTTCAGGATTTATCAGTAATTTACTTAATTTTTTCATAATTTTAAACTTTTAGTTAAACAATTTTATTAATTTATTCCCTGGTGTATCATTTCACAGGTCGAAGACCATGACCTCCGAAGGAGTGTCAT
>DYKN01000027.1:31827-37150 GCA_020722575.1 Rikenella microfusus
AAGACCCTGACCTTCAGAGTTAGAATAAAAACAGTAAAACGGGGAACTATCAGCCCTACTTAAAAAATGACACTGACTTTATTCTTAAGCATGTATTTTTTTGACTGTATCACCTTTAGATAAATTATAATCTTTCAAAAGGAATTGAGAAGAAGAACGTGGTTCCAGAACCCGGTTCGGAAAAGTACCAGATTTTGCCACCAAGAAGTTCAACATAGGCTTTTGTTATTGAAAGACCCAACCCTGTGCCTCCGTAAAGCCTTGAAGGCCCACTATCACTTTGAAAAAAGACATCATATATTTTATTCTGATACTCTTCCGGTATCCCGTTTCCGGTATCGGAGACATAAAAATCAATTTTCTCCCCTGAAATAACATAACCATATTCCACTTCACCCTTTTCTGTAAACTTTATAGCATTTTCAACAAGGTTCATAATAATGTGAAGAAGCTTATAACGGTCGGTTAAAATGGAGACTTGCTCGTCTTCAAAAGGTATGTGATACAAAAATTTAAGTCCCTTATCAAATGCCTGTGATTTTAACCTGTCGTAAACTTCCTTCATTATCTCATTAACATTGATGGCTTCTTTATTAACCTTCACCTCCCCTGCTTCAAGTAGTGAAGCTTCAACAATCTTATCGAGTGTATCAAGCAGTTTTTCAGAACTCTGACTTATAATTTCAATATATTCTTTATAATCCTTAATTGAGTTGTTATCGCGGGAAATTTTTTCAAGAAAAGTTGAAAATCCGATTATTGCATTAAGAGGAGTTCTCACTTCATGAAAGAGGTTTCTTAGAAAAGCCATTTTAACTTCATCTATTTCCTGCGTTTTTTGATCTGACTTTTCAACGATAATCGGCTGATTTTTTAGTTTTTCGGAATCAAACAGTATACCGGTTATGCCCTTTATTTTTCCAGTAATTTGATCCTTAACCGGTATTGTAGATTCAAAAATCCATTTCTTTTCTCCTTGTGGTAAATTTACAAGAAGGTTTGCTCTGAAAAGATTAATTTCTCCTGAAGCAAGTTTCTTTCTGATTTCTGCAATTTCAACCGGAAAACCTGATTCACAGGGTACAACTTTCTCAGTTATATCCATGTATTTTTCAATACTGAATTCCTCAGGAGAGATACCGAGCAAATTTGTAATACCTTTTCCAACAGAAACCTTAAAGTCATCAGGTTGCAACCCGAACATTATTCTGTAGGGTACTCCTCCAACGCTTTCAATTATCCTTTGCATCGCGATATCAATCTCAACATGATTTTCAGTTCCCCACCCTTCAGGTAACTCTGGAGTAAAATTAAACGAACCTGACATTTCCGGCGAATTAGTCATTAATATTCTATAAATTAAAACGTTACATAAATAAACATATCAATTGCCTTTTCCTTTTATTCAAACAGGCAATAATTCATCTTCTACAACTTACATTTACATTGTTTAATTGAAATTACCCCGGATTTGTTACCTTAATTTTTCAAAAAAAATTGCTTTTTTAATTTTTTTTTTCATATCTTTGAAATAACAGTACTGCAAAATTTCCGGATTGTGAAAGAGTACACTGATAGTGAAATAATTGATAGCCTGCGTAAGAGGGATAGTAGTGTGGTGAAGTATCTGTTCAACAGGTACATGCCTGTAATACGGCACATGGTAATACATATGGGAGGAACTTCCGAAGACGCCCGTGATATTTTCCAAGAGGGATTGATGATTATACTCGAAAAAATTGATGAAAAATCATTTATACTTACCAGTAAATTCATAACCTTTCTTTATTGTATATGCGAGAATCTCTGGAAGATGGTCCTTCTCAAAAAGAAAGCAGCAGGGAATTATTTAGAAAAGCAAGGTCCTTTACACGAAGAATCTGATATTGATGACCGTCTCGATAATGACCTTTATGAGTCAATTTTCAGGGAAGCATTTGATTCACTCGAAGAATCGTCTAAAAGGATACTGAAGCTTTCATGGAAGGGCATGTTACCTGGAGAAATTTCAGAAATGCTCGGATTATCCTACGGTTATGTAAAGAAAAAGAAAAGTGAGGCACAGTCGGAATTGACTGAAAAAGTAAAGAAACATCCTGAATACATTAAGATAAAGAAATCGGAAAGCAGAATAAAGAGTATTATTAATTAGAGATTTTTAAAGGTTAAACACACATAATCAACCAATGGAGAAAAGGATAAAATACAACAATGGAGGGATTAATTCAGGAAAATTTTCAGATTACTTTCCTGAACTTTCCGGCGATGATTTTGTCCTTTCTCCTGAGGATCAGGTTTTGCTTGAGAAAATGGGAACAAGTATTTCAGTGATGCTTGATCTTGAAGAGATCAAGAATGATCCGGGATATGAAAATGTTAGGGCAATGGCACCTGAAATTATTTTGGAATACAAGAATAAACCTTTCTGGAACAGGGAAAATGTAAAATTTGTTATTGAATCAATAGAAGAGGCTGAAGAAGAGGCATTTTTAAGTCAGGAGATCAGGGAAATCAAAAGAGATGCTTTAGTACACGGAGTTGATGCAAAAGCTGCTGAATGGGTAGCCGGATGGAGTGAAAGAAAAAATAACGGCCTCATTTCCGATAACGAAAAGAATAGAAGGGAATACATCAGCGGAGCCCTGGCGGATGAATTGCAGGAAAATGAAGAAAAATATTCCGTTAAACCAGTAATTATCAATTCAAAAAACAGATCGTTTAAATTAATTAAATATTTTTCTTTACCCGCTGCGGCAGCACTGTTGACGTTTATGATACTTAAGTTTTTTACTCCGCAGGAATCACCTGATGAACTGTTTAATAAATACTATCAGCCTGCATTTGTTGTATCGGCTGTAACAAGAGGAATTGAGAATGATTTTGCTGTTAACTATTCAGCCGGAATTGAAAAATACCGGAAAGGAGATTACACCGGCGCATTATATCATTTCGGTCTTGCCATGAAAGCTGATGAAAAAGCTACAGGTACAAAATTCTATTATGGCATTACCAGTCTGGCATTGGGTGATTTCAGGTCGGCTGAAGAATATCTTGATGAACTGGCCGGTACTGAATTGGATTTCGGTAAAGATGCTCAATGGTATCTCGGGCTTGCATATCTAAGGACTGATGAAAGAGAGAAGGCTATTCAGTGCTTCAAACAGCTTGCATCTTCTCCAGGATACTATCGCGATAAGGCTTTAAAGATTCTTCGGCGCCTTAAATAAAAAGTTGAAGAAAAGACGATAATAACAATCAACCCTGCCTGTAATAACAGACATTTTTTATTCTTTATAATAAAATCAGTATCTCCGGCAATCTCATAGGCAGCCCAGTAATAGGGATTATGTAATGCGGGTGGTTTATTATTAAGATAATCAATCTTTGCCTGCCTCATTGCATCATCTTTTCTTTTCCCTTTTGCCAGATGTTTGTAAAATGACGAAATTATTTCTGCACTTGTTTCGTCGTTAATGTCCCATGAAGTTCTGATAACGGATGATGCTCCGGCAAGGACAAATGATCTTGCAATACTCAAGGTACCTTCGGCTCTGTTAAGCGGACCACTTCCTGAGTTGCAAGCACTGAGTACCACGAGAGGTGAAAAAATTCTGGCAAGACTTATTTCATAACTGAAGAGTTCGGGTCTCTCTTCAGAATCTGGACGGCTGCCGAACAAAAGGTAAGAAAAACGGGAGTCGGTGGTATCAGCAACCGAATGCATTGCCAGATGCATAATTGCCCCTGAACCCATTACATTCAGGAAGCCTGACCTGGTAGCTTTATCCCCGTAAAAATAACGACCTTTAAAATGCAAGTATGCCTGTTCAAGCTCCCTGCCTGCTCCTTCCAGAGAACGGACTTCTGATTCAGATGTATTACTACTGTACGCAGGAACAAATGCATAAAGCCTCTGTTTAAATCTTTTCCCTGATCTTTCGGGAAGAAGTGATGAAGAGTAATTGTATGAAAATACATACCTGCGAATAAGGAAATCCAGATTTTCAAACCCCGGCTGAAAAGATGATTTTTCTCCAATAAATGCCTCAAACGGAAGATATGATATTTCACTGTCGGGAATTATTATAAGCCTTTTACCGGAAAGATGTTTCTCCACTCCCGATAAAAGTGTATGATACATATAATGTAATGCTGCAATAAGAGAATTATATGAATCATGGTTCATCAGCAATGCTCCGCGGGGTGAAAGAAGTCTTTTAATAATATCAGTATTGACATCAAATAGAGAATCAACCTCCGATTCAAGACATACAAATTTTTTACGGGTAATTATAAATGTGTATAACTTCTTCCTGCCATCTTCATATTGATCAGAAATAAGGTAATCGATTACGGTTTCACCAGATTTGAGTCTTTTCTGAATTTCTTCAGGTTCAAGCGGTCCTGTCTTTTGTTGCAATACCTTCAGTCCCGGCAACATCGAATCAATTTTCTGACCAAGTTTCTCATTCTCCCTGTTCATCTCGAACAATTCATCTTTCCATGCAGATATTTTATTACTATCGGGTTTGATCTGACTGGATTCCTGAATTATAAGATGAGTATATGCAGCAATGTTCCTGGCTAAATTCTTCTGTCTTTCCTGAAGCGAATCAGGCAGACCTGCAGTAAAGTAATATTCCCTGCCTGCAATTTCACTCCTCAGGACGGCTGCTTTACACCTGCCGGCAATTGTATACATATCCCTGGCATATTGTATTTCGTCTGTGAGTTTGTATAATTTGAAAGCAGTATGCACGCCCTGAAGATATGTCTCTTTTTCGTTTTCAGCCAGATACATTTTATTTTCTTCGGTGGTATAACTGCTGCGTATCTGTTCAATCAGGTTCAATGCTATATAAATTGTGTTTAAGCTATTTTCGAGATTGGCAATCTTTTCTGCCCGATCTATTTGTGATTCCGACAGTTTTTCAAATGCGACAGCTTTGCTTTTGAGTATTTCGAGCAGACGGATGTCGAAAAGTGCGGATGCAGGCTCGGGATTGTCAGTAACATCTTCACTGCTGAAATCAGGAGAGATGGAAATCAAGGCTCTCTGATATTGTTCAAGGGCTTTGCGAAAATCGCCAGTAAGAGTAAAATAGTCGCCCATGTTCTTCCATGCAAGAGCTGTTAACGGATGCTTTTCACCATAAACTTTCCGGCAAATGACAAGTGCTTTGTTGTTAGCGTCAAAAGCCTCAGTTTCCCTGCCCTTCGACTGCAGAAACTTCCCATACTCAAACCACACCTCAGCAGTACGGTAATAATCTTTACCATATTCCTTCTCAAAACTTTCAAGACTCTTTTTGAAATATTTTTC
>DYKN01000028.1 GCA_020722575.1 Rikenella microfusus
CAAACTTTATTCGAGAGCCCCGGTTCACCCCGGGGCTCTTTTTTTATACCCCCCAACCCCCCCTTTTTTTAAAAGTCCAGACCTGAACACCCTCGTTAATCCACTATAATCATTCGAAGATTCTTAAAAACTTAACATAAACATTAAACCCAACGTTCCAGTACGCTTCAGCTGAACATTCACATCAATACAAAAATAGGTGAGGTGATGAAAATCTCCCCGGGATATTACCACATTATTTATTATTTTTGTTGAGGTTATAATATTATGAAAACAAGAATGAGTGAAATTAAAAAAGGTCTTAAAATTCCTGAAGGGACTATTTTTACTGACACTCTTTTGAAAATTTATAAGTATAATACATTAAATAAGATATACTCAGAGGCTGAAAGCAAGGACCCTCTGACTCTTATTGAATCGCTGCTGAAATACTTTAATATTCATGTTGACTTCAGCGAAAAGGATATAAATAATATTCCCTTAAAAGGACCGTTTATTGCAGTTTCAAACAATCCTTACAGAGGGATTGACTCCATGATACTTTACTGGTTGATCCGTCAGAAAAGACCGGATATTAAGGTGTTAGGAAATCATCTTCTTGCTGAAATTGAACCTCTCAATGATGTAATTATACCGGTCACCACAAGAGAGAACTTATCGTCTGAAAAACATTCAATTAAGGGAATAAGATCAGCATTTAAACATCTTTCACAGGGAAATTCAATTTGTATTTTTCCTGCTATTGAAAATATAAAACAGATTGAGCTGTCGGAAATAGTAATTGACAGGGAATGGGATAGTGTTGCAGTAAAACTGATAAAAAATGCCAGAGTTCCTGTTGTGCCGGTTTACTTTCATGCGACTATGCCCAGATTGAAATATTTCATGGGAAAGATGTTATTTTATAAAGGCGCTTCCTTCTTACCTTCCGAAATTTTAAACAAAAAAAACAGATTGATAAAGATCAGGATAGGATCCCCGATTTCACTTAAAGAACAACTTGAATTTCATGATTTTGAAACATACGGCAGGTACCTGCGGGCCCGTGTTTATTCTCTGGGGATCGTTTCAGGAACGAGGAAGATAGTAAAAAGAAAAAGGGAAAAAGTGAAGATGGAGCCTGTAATTGAAGCTTGTGAACCACAAACAATACTTGAGGAATTCAAAGAAGTAAGAAAAAACTATGAACTTTTTACAGCAGGCAACTTTACAGCTATTTGTGCCCCATCGTACATTATTCCAAACATCTTCAGGGAGATTGGCCGACTGAGGGAAATTACTTTTAGAGAAGTGGGTGAAGGCACCGGAAAGGGCATTGATATCGACAGGTATGATTTTTTTTATCAGCATCTCTTTTTATGGGATAATCAGGAAAACCGGTTAGCTGGAGCATACCGGCTGGGTAAGGGTAGAGAAATTATGTTATTGTATGGTATAAAAGGATTCTATATAAGTTCATTATTTAGAATTAAAAAATCATTTTCTGAAATTCTCTCTCAATCAATTGAGCTCGGACGCTCTTTTATAGTGAAAGATTACCAGAGAAAGACAGTACCGCTTTTTCTCCTCTGGAAAGGAATTATGGTCTTTCTTCTCAGGCATCCGGAGTACAGGTATTTGATAGGTCCGGTAAGTATCAGCAATGATCTTTCCGGGTTTTCAAAAAGCCTGATTTTTGAATTCATTAAAAAGTGGTTCTTCAATTATGAACTTGCTCGACATGTAAAATCGCGCAGAGAATTTGTTCCTGAGGAAAATACTATTATCGACCGGACTGTTTTTGTTGAGGCCTCAGAGAGGGATATTAATAAGATAGAAAAAATAATAATTGATGCAGAAGCCGGTTATCGTATGCCCGTGTTGCTGAAAAAGTATATTGAAATAAACGGAGAAATTATCGGATTTAATATTGATCCGAAGTTTAATAATTGCCTTGACGGTTTAATGATACTTGATCTCTACAAGACGCCACGGGATTTTATCGCAGGCCTTTCGAGGGAAATGAATGATCCTTCAGTTATGGAACGTTTCAGTGTAAAAAACCAGAAATAAAATTCCTGAAATAGGATCTGATTATTCCTAATAAAATTTATATCTTCTGTCAATTATGGAGGCTTTTTTCTTTAAGGCTTCATAGGCCTCATAGGTCCCTCTCATTCTGTAGGTCAGAGCAAGTCGTTCTTTCAGGAGTTTAAGATCCTGATCCTGAGACTGGCTGATATTGTTTACAGAAAGAAGATATACTCCGTTATTCCCTTTAACCGGGCCAGAAACAACATTTTGAGGAGCTGAGACAGCTGCCGCAATTAGTGCAGGTTCAATACCTGCTCCCGGAACAGTATAAGAATTGAAACTGATATTTTTAGCTTCCATTACCTGAGTTCCCGAAAGGGTTGCAATCTCTTCAAGAGTTTTTCCTGACTTCACAAGTTCCTTAAGCTCTCTTGAGATCACATCTGCCTTTTTATCCCTCATCAATGTGAATCTGATATCATTTTCAACATCCTTGAGCTGTGCATAACCATCCTCAGTTGCTCTTGTACAGTAAGCTACCACAAATTTGTCACCAATCTCAAATATTGCCTGCTGATTGGCATCCAGAACAATTTTGCCAGGTTCAGTCTGGAAAAGCGACATTATTAGATAACGAGGCTGAGTAAGTCCTGGAAGTGTTTTTTGCTGAGGTGTTACGTTTGTTGCAACCCTTTTGTTGAGCTTTTCATCAGCAATAACTTGATTGAATTTATCATAAGTGTTGGCTGCACTCAGAAAACGACTTGCTTCAGCGTAAATTTTCTGTGTAGTAAGAGAACTGGGAACGACATTCCTTTCAAGTATCCCAACATCATACTTTCTAATACGGGGAGAAATGTCGAGAATTTCAATTATATGAATACCGAAAGTTGTTTCAACAGTTTTAAGTTCTCCTTTTTTCCCTTTGAAACAAGCATCATTAAAAGGCAAAATCATAACACCTTCCCTGAACCATCCAAGATCTCCTCCGTTGGATGCCGAACCCTGATCGTCGGAATTTTCCCGTGCAACAGTTTCAAAAGGAGTACCCGCTTTAATAACCGCAACAAGGCTGTCGGCTATCGCTTGCGCATTTGATAGGGTTCTGTTCTCACGAGGTGAAATAAGAATATGCCTGACGTGAACAGAATCAGGCCTGTCGCCTGAATCAATTAATCTTGCAAGCTTGTATGATTCATTTTCAAGGTATGGACCAAAAACTTCATTACGGTTTTCTTTCTTTACAAAATCTCTTAAATTTTCAGGGATTTCATTAATGGATAAATAATATCCGGTATGCCTCGTATCAGACGAAGTATTTATAAACTGTGCAGGGTCTGGAGTAGTTGCAAATTCTTCTTTTATTTTTAAAATCCATTCTTCTGCCTGCTTATAATCATCTTCCGAAGGAACAATATCGAAAGTAATATATTCAATATCTCTCTGTGCCGTCTGGGTAAAACTCTCCCTGTGTTTATTGTAATATTCCTGAATTTCTTTTGGTGTAATTGTAACTGCACTGTCGGGAACCATCAGGTAATTTTTTGCCATATAACTGAAATCAACATTCTTAGACGTGATATTATTCTCATATTCAGCATGTTTTGATGTTACATAGAGCCCTTTCCCGACAAGATTATTGAATTTGGTGTTCAACCTGTCATTAACAATCTCATCTTCAAAGAAAAGCCAGTATTTTTTTGCGGTTTCATCAGATTCTGTTGATTTAAGGAAGTTGACCAGAAATGATCTGTTGAATATGCCGGTTTGCCTGTCGGTAAAAAGCTGTGTAACAATTGGATGTGGGTTATTGCCAAGTACAAGTTCGTCAAGCTCTTCAGTACTTACACCAATACCCAGAGTGTTGTATTTCTCATCAAGAATTTTTTCCCGAATAATCTGTTGCCATACCTGTTCCCTGATGTTTTCTGTCAGAGCTTCATCGAAATTTGTTGTTCCGGTAAGCTTGTAAATTTCTTGCAGTGATTGTATCCTCTGCTCATAATCCTGGTACATTAGACGCTTACCAGCCACCTGACCGATTTCATAATATTTCCTTTGCCTTATTCTGGCACTACGACCTCCACCGAAAAAATCGCTTATAACAAATATGAACAATGACAGGCCAATAAGAACTGCAACAAAAACACCTGCCTTCTCACGCAAATACTGAATAGCAGCCATGTATTAAATGTTTAATTTGTTTATGTCGTTTTATAATAGGCGACAAATATAACAAATTTAGTTTAAATCATAGTGTATGTTAATATCAGTAAATGAATTTTGTCAGCATTCACATTTTATTAAACCAGTGCAGGTATAACCGGGGGAAAAGATTTTAAAAAAAATCCCGGAATCAATTTACAATATCATAAGAGCTTTGTTTCCGTTTTCAATAAAATAAATTTTAATGTTTAAGGGTATTTTAATAAAAAAAGTGAGCTGTATTTCTTCTTAAGAAGGGTATAATGAATAATAATAAATAAAAACAATAGAGAAGTCCCCTCCTAAAATAGGGTTATTCACTAAAAAATACAAAAAAAAATAAAATTATCCTATAAAAATATGGATATAAAATAAAAAATCTTATTATTGCAAAAAATTATTTTAAAAAATTAAGTATGGCTGAATTAAGATTTAGTGCATTAAGAGAAGTTTTCAACAGGAAGCCTGTTGAGATTGAGAATCATCCGCGAAATATTTCAGAGATTTTTGCCGTGAATGTTTTTGATTTTCCTAAGATGGAGAGGTATCTTCCGGTAAGAGCTTATGAAGCTGTTAAGGAATCTATTGAGACAGGGAAGCCAATAATCAGGCAGATTGCTGATCAGGTTGCTCTTGGGATGAAGGCGTGGGCAATTGAGAGAGGAGCTACGCATTATACCCATTGGTTTCATCCGCTTACAGATGCTACTGCTGAAAAGCATGACGCTTTTCTCGAGAGGACAAACGGCAGCAATATGATTGAAACATTCTCAGGAGAACTCCTCGTACAACAGGAACCTGATGCTTCAAGTTTTCCAAGCGGCGGGATAAGAAACACATTTGAAGCACGTGGATATACTGCATGGGATGTTTCTTCCCCGGCATTCATTGTAGGCACAACTTTATGTATACCAACAATTTTTGTTTCTTACACGGGAGAAGCCCTTGATTATAAAACCCCACTACTTAAGGCTCTCTCAGCTCTTGATAAAGCTGCTGTGAAGGTTTGTCAGTACTTCGATAAAAATGTGACAAAAGTTATCGCCACACTTGGATGGGAACAGGAATATTTTCTTATTGATGAGGCTCTTTATTATGCACGTCCTGATCTTATGCTTGCTGATCGTACACTCATGGGACATCAGTCATCAAAAGACCAGCAGTTATCAGACCATTATTTTGGATCTATCCCCGATAGGGTAATTTCTTTCATGAAAGACTTTGAACTGGAAGCTTACAAACTTGGCATTCCTGTAAAAACCCGACACAATGAGGTTGCACCGAACCAGTTTGAATGCGCACCTATTTATGAAGAAGTTAACCTTGCTGTTGACCATAACCAGCTCATAATGGATGTTATGAGAAGAGTTGCTCGGCGTCATCATTTCAGGGTATTGTTTCATGAGAAACCTTTTGCAGGTATTAACGGCTCAGGAAAACATAATAACTGGTCACTTGCTACAAATACTGGCGTCAACCTGCTTTCTCCAGGCAAAAACCCAAAATCAAATCTCCAGTTCCTGACATTTCTTGTAAATGTTATTAAAGCAGTTAATGATAACCAGGCATTGCTGGCTGCCAGCGTTATTAATGAACCTAATTCCCATCGACTTGGAGGCCATGAAGCACCTCCTGCTATCATGTCAGTATTTATCGGAAGCTATCTTTCGTCCATACTGGAAGAGCTTGTAAGCAAGGTTTCAAACAGAAAAATGTCTCCTTCACTTAAAACTGACCTTAAATTAGGCATAGGAAAAATTCCTGAAATACTCCTTGATAATACCGACCGAAATCGCACCTCACCATTTGCATTTACAGGTAATAGGTTCGAATTTAGAGCTGTGGGAGCTTCAGCAAACTGCGGTGCCGCAATGATAGTACTTAATGCGAGCGTTGCAAAACAGCTTGAAATATTTAGCTCTGAAGTTGAGGCAATAATCAAAAAAGGCAGGAAAAAAGATGAAGCAATCTTTCAGGTGCTGAAAAAATATATTATTGAATCAAAACGCATCAGGTTTGAAGGTGACGGCTATAGTAAAGAGTGGCAGGAAGAAGCTGCGAGGAGAGGATTACATATAATCACAAGCGTCCCTGATACCCTTAAACTTTACCTCGGTCATGAAGCTAAATCAGTGCTGGTTGATTCAGGTATTTTCACCGAAAGAGAAATTAAAAGCAGGGTTGAAGTTGAATACGAAAAATTTATCAAAAAGGTGCAGATCCAGTCGCGTGTACTGGGTGACCTTGCTATAAATCATATTGTACCTGTTGCCATAGATTACATGACACAGCTTCTTAATAATATTAAAGGTCTGAGGGATGTGTTTGATGATGCTGAATATAATCATCTTGCTGAAGCACGGAAGGAACTTGTTATTTCAATTTCCGACCATATCTCAGAAATAAAGAAACTCGTTCACGATATGGTGGAAGAACGCAAAAAGGCAAATGTAATACCGGATCTTTACGAAAAAGCTATTGCTTACGAAAAAAACGTAAAACCCTATTTTGAAGAAATCCGCGAGCATATCGACAAACTAGAAAGAGTGGTTGATAATGAAAGATGGCCACTTCCGAAATACAGGGAGATACTTTTCACAAGATGAGAATAATTAAAAGGAACAATATTTAAACTTTCAAGGTCTTCTGGATGCAGATACTATTCTGCGCCTGAAATTCAGGATATTTTCTCTGGACTGGTTCAGCTCAATGAAAGGTCCTTTTTGAAGGAAAATGCAGGTATAACAGATGCTTTCTAAGGAAATACTTCGCGGGTAATAAGATTGTTTATTATCAGGGAGTATGGAGTATAATTTATCTCTGATATCAAATATAATTTATGGTTTATTGATACGTTTGTTCAATAAACATCATTATTTTTACCATGTGTTGTTTTTATGAAAAGTAGAGTAATAGTAATATTATTGGTGTTTCTGCAGGTTTTACCTCTTTTTTCCCAGAAACGGAAGGTTGGCAGGGCTTATGAGTTTTTCGAGTCGGGAGAATACTATGAAGCTATTGATCATTTTAAAAATGCTTATTCAAAATCAAAGGATAAGGAAGTCAAAGCTGAGATGGTTTTTATGGTGGCAGAGTGTTACAGGCTGGTCAATGATCCCCGTAATGCTGAATTATGGTATAAAAGGGCTGTCAAATCGGCCTATTCACGACCTGAAGCACAATATTGGCTGGCCGATGCATTGAAAAAGAACGGCAGGTATGAACAGGCAATAGAGGAGTACAAAAAATATAAACAACTTGCTCCTGCAGATGCGAGGGCCGACAGAGAAATACGTGCCTGCGAACTTGCCTCAGAATGGCTCAGAAATCCTGAATCGTACAGAGTTGAGGAATTGAAAGAACTGAACTCCAGGGATGCGGACTTCAGTCCTGCTTTTGCAAGGGATGATTTCGGAGTAATATATTTCACTTCTTCGAGGGAGGGGACACAGGGGAAAAAGACCCATGGAGCCACAGGACAGAGCTTTACAGATATCTTCGAATCCCGAATTGATAAAAAAGGTAAATGGAGTTTACCGGTTCCTCTCGAAAATATTAACAGCGAGTTTGAAGACGGAACGCCAAATATAACATCCGATTTTAACGAAATTTACTTTACACGCTGTGAGGTAGGAAAACGTGAAAAAAAGGGTTGTATTATCATGCGTTCAACAAAGAGCGGAGAAAAATGGGATGACCCTCAAAATGTTGGACTGCTTGCTGATACACTCGTAGCTGCACATCCTGCCATATCAACAGACGGACTTACCCTTTTCTTCGTTTCAGATATTGCGGGAGGTTACGGGGGGAAAGATATCTGGTATGTTACACGCGACAAACTTTCAGATTCATGGTCTGGCCCCAAAAATGCAGGACCGGATATCAATACCCCTAACGATGAACTCTTCCCTTATATAAGAACTGATGGGGTACTGTTTTTTTCATCCAACGGCCATATAGGTATGGGTGGCCTCGATATCTTCAAAGCTGTTCCTCAACCCGATGGCTCATGGATAGTACAGAATATGAAGCCACCCATTAACAGCAATGCTGACGATTTCGGAATTGTTTTCCAGGGAAATACAGAAACAGGTGTCTTCAGCTCAACCAGAAAGGGAAGAAGGAATGACGAACTATATTATTTCGAAATGCCTCCGTTAAGATTTACCGTAGCAGGTCTGGTTAAAGATGAAAAAACAGGTGTGCCTATTCCGGCAGCTTCTGTACAGCTTATTGCAAGCGATGGCGCAAACATGCAGACGGAAACAGGCACAGGAGGCGACTTTAAATTCACTCTCAGACCAAATGTAGATTACATATTCCTTGTTTCAAAGAAAAACTACCTGAACGGTAAAGAACGATTAACCACCAAAGGACAGGAAAAAAGCCGGGATTTCATGGTTACAATTTTACTGTCATCAATTGACAAACCTATTGAACTGCCAAATATTTTCTACGATTTCGGGAAATGGGATCTGAGACCTGAATCAATGGTATCGCTCGACAGGTTAGTCGAAACACTTAATGATAACCCTACGGTAACCATCGAACTTATGTCACATACCGATTCAAGGGATACCGAAGAGTATAACATCGAACTCTCCCAGAAAAGAGCACAATCAGTGGTTGATTATCTTGTGTCGAAAGGTATTGATATCGAAAGACTCTCGGCAAAAGGATATGGCGAATCAAGTCCAAAGGTCGTTGATGCCGGACTGGCAGCAATTTATCCCTTCCTTAAACAGGGTGCAACCCTTACAGAACAATATATCAACAGTCTGACCAGCGACGAACAACGGGAAATAGCCCACCAGATAAACCGCCGTACAGAATTCAGAGTTCTTAGAACTGATTACGAACCAAAAAAGAAATGAATAACTCAAATTTTATCAGGAAACTTTTTTTATCAGTCATTTTCTGCCTTTCTTTCTTTTTTTCCTTTGCAGGAAGCCCTGTGATTCGAGCACTTGTTGTTACCGGAGGACATGGATATAACAGGGAAACATTCAATGCAATGCTGGAAAGCCTTGGTGAAAAATATAGTTTCAAAATTGTCGAATTTCCTGAGGCTTTTGATATGTTTTCACCCGAAAGGAGAAATGATTATGACGTCCTGCTGTTTTATCACATGTGGCAAAACATCAACACTGAGCAGGAAAAAATGTTTGCAGATTGCATCAGGAGTGGCAAACCGTTAGTGGCACTTCATCATAGCATATGCGCCTTCGACAACTGGGAAGAATACTGGAGAATCATCGGAGGAAAATACTTTCATAAACCAACCGTACTCGATGGGAAGGAATATCCAGCCTGTTCATATATACACGATATAAAGTTCACAGTGAAGGTTGCTGCCAGACATCCAGTAACAAAAGGAGTGAGGGACTTCGAAATATTTGATGAAACCTACAAAGGATACTGGGTTGATCCGGAAGTCAAAGTACTTCTTACGACTGATGAACAATCGAGCAATCCGGTTATTGGATGGACGAAAACCTATGGAAAATCCAGAATTGTGACATTACAATCAGGGCACGACACACCAACGTTTGAAAACCCAAATTTTCGCCGTCTTCTCAAACAGGCTATTGAGTGGGTTGTGAAATAATCATCAGATACCGGATAATCACAGTCTTTATCATCGTCTGGCAGGCATTTCTTCGCTCACGCTCATCAGGAGAGGCGGGGAGGAGACTACCATGCAGTTATAGACGTAAAGTAAAAACTTAAATAAATTGCATCGTTAATTCCTCTATTTTAAGTTGCCTTTATTTTCGTATAGACTTAAATATCCAGCTTGATTTTATGCTGACACTATTGTAATATTTTTTACCTTATTTCGATACTTTCAATAAATGCTTTTTCCTTTTTTCGAAAATTTTATTTATCGGCAGTCAATAAAAACAACCTCAAATTTATCAGAGATATTTTTTTCTTTTATATTTGCAAAACAATTGAATAATTGTTCATATATGATTATGAAGACTGATAAGAAAATAGGGGAGTCGGGGAAAACATGTATTAATACGGATAAAGTCCGGTCTGTCAAGAAGAAGATGAAACCGGAACAATTTTTTCAATACCTGGCTGAAACATTCAGAGCAATGAGTGATCCTACAAGAACGAAGATAATTTTTGCCCTCTGCATGGAAAATGAATTATGCGTAAGTGATATTGCTACAATAATCGGGGCATCAAATTCGGTTGTTTCTCATCAGTTAAGGACTCTCAGGAACATGAAACTGGTAAAATATAACAAGGTTGGTAAAATTATTTATTACTCACTGGATGATATACATATAAATAATCTTTTCGAGGAAGGATTCAGACATGTGGAGGAGAAATAATAATTGGTCAATATTTATCTGATAAAATCAAATTAATTAATTCTAATGAATCAAAAGAAAAATCTATTGAGCCTGATCGAATTAAATGACGGCGAAACAGGGAAAATTGTTTCGGTTAATGGTGGAAAAATGCTAAACAAGCGACTGGCTGACCTGGGCTTAACCCCGGGTGTTGAAATACAGATTCTCAGGAAAACTTTCTTTGCAGGCCCTGTTCAGGTTGAAGTCTTTGGATCAAGATTGGTACTTGGAAGGGGACTTGCATCAAAAATAATTGTCGAAAAGAATGAATGATGACAAGAAAATCAATATCGTACTTGCAGGCCAGGGTAATGCAGGGAAATCGACTGTTTTTAATTATCTTACCGGATTACACCAGCACATAGGTAACTGGGCAGGCAAAACAATCGAAAAACGTGAAGGAACTCTTTTTTATAAAGGCTACACTATTGATGTAGTTGATCTTCCCGGAATCTATTCCCTTGCAACTCTCTCACAGGAAGAACTGTTAGCCAGAGAATATATTTTAAATCAAAAGCCAGATTATGTTGTTAATATAGTTGACTGCTCGAATCTTGAAAGAAATCTTGTATTCACCCTTCAACTGCTTGAACTGGAATGCCCGATCATTATAGTCTTGAATATGATGGACATTGCAAGAAAAAAGGGTATAAGGGTTGATATTGAAAAGCTTCAGGAAATTTTGGGTGTACCTGTAGTATCAGCAATCGCCTCGAGAGGTTCAGGACTTACTGAAATCATCGACAGGATAATCGAGGCGATAGATAAAGAACCGGAACATAAGACACTTAAATATGGGAGAGAAATTGAAGATGCAATTTCTGTCGTAATTAATTTACTGAAAGGTTATGATCTCTCTTATCCCGCCAGGTGGA
Source organism: Rikenella microfusus (assembly GCA_020722575.1). Classification (GTDB taxonomy): domain Bacteria; phylum Bacteroidota; class Bacteroidia; order Bacteroidales; family VadinHA17; genus LD21. The sequence continues at coordinate 11,462 of DYKN01000028.1, forward strand.
TTGCAATCAAACTATTAGAAAAGGACAGTGAGATTTTAAAACTGGTAAGAAGGATAAATCCTGAAATAATGATTACACTTGAGCAACTCTGGCAAAAGCTCGAAAGCATGCATGGCCACGATTCATCTGTTATAATTGCCGATGAAAGGTGTCATCTTGTTTCTCATATAGTAAAAAATGCAGTTAGAATATCGCCCCGCAGGAAACTGTCATTTAGTGAAAGACTTGATATTCTTACCACGCATAAGATTGCAGGATATCTGGTTATGGCTCTGGTTCTTGGTGGAATGTTTTTTACTATATTCATTTTTGGTAACTGGCTTTCATCAAAATTTGATAGTCTTTTTCAGGGATTTCACGATTGGTGGGTAAGCAAATTAGGAACCACCCATATATCCTTACTTGGATGGTCTGCAGCTGAAGGAGTTCTGGCACTAATCCAGATAGCATTTCCGTATATTCTGCCTTTCTATATTATTTTATATATTCTGGAAGGATGGGGCTACATTGCAAGAATTTCATATCTGATGGATAATTTCATGCATAAAATGGGGATACACGGGAAAGCAATTATTCCATTCATAATAGGTTTGGGTTGTAACGTTCCAGGGTGCCTCGCCTGTCGTATAATGGAGTCGAAGCGGGAAAGGTTTATCACGGCTGTGCTTGTAACACTTGTCCCATGTTCAGCAGTTTCAGTAATTATTTTTGGTCTTGTTGGGAAGTATGTCGGTATTTTATGGGCACTTGGTTTGTATCTCCTGGCAGCAATAGTAGTTTTTGTTGCGGGCAAGCTCTCATCAAAATTGCTTCTTGGAGAGCCTGTGGAGCTCATTATGCCGATGCCTGATTACAAAATGCCAAATTTAAGGACTATCACTACTCAGACGTGGCTTTCAATGAAGGAGTTTATATATATTGCTGCACCTATTGTAATTGTTACAGGTATTCTGATTCAAGCGATTAATTTAGCCGGCTGGATGCCTGCCATCTCTTCTTTCCTGGATCCGGTTACGGTAAAATGGCTTGGTCTGCCATCTATTACAGGTATTCTTCTTATCTTCGGAATACTGAGGAAGGAACTTATCCTCGTTATGCTTGCGGCATACCTTGGCACATCAGAATTTGCCAGTGTCCTTTCTCCCGTGCAGATGATAACCCTCGCAGTTATCAGTATGTTTTATATTCCATGCGTAGCCACAATCTCAGTTCTCTGGAAAGAGTACGGCTGGGAAAAAGCACTTGCTATCAGCTTCCTCGAAATCATTTTTGCAATCATTCTGGCTGGCGTGGTAAAAAGAATTCTGGATCTGGTTTATTAAATATTTTGTTACCAGATTTAAATTTTATAACATAACATCCTTTAAATCTTCGAGCATTTCCCCGCTGAGTATTCCTGCAGCTATCTCACTCACCGGTCCTGTCATATTGATGTTCCACTCTTTATCAATTTGTATTTTAAGAGTTCCCCCTTTCATTCTGATTTTGAGGTCTCGTTTTGTTAAGCCTCTCTTTACGAGCATACTTGCCACAGCACACGACGAGCTTCCCGATGCAAGAGTATATCCGGCTCCGCGCTCCCAGATGATTATTTCTGCCTCATCTTCCGAAATCACCCGTGCAAACTGTACATTAATGCGGTTGGGAAACAACTCATGTGTCTCTATTAATGGACCATATTTCATGATTTCAGCCTCATCGAGATAATCTTTGATAACCACACAGTGTGGATTACCGACCGATACACAGTTTACCTCGAACTCCCTGTCACCTGCATGGATTCGCTTTGCAATAAATTCCGGCTCATCAGAATTTACTGGTATAAGGTGTGAGGCAAAGACAGCTTTCCCCATATCAACTTTGACCTGCAATACCTTTCCGTTTTTTGTTTCAACAATTTCGGCATGAACAATGTCGGTAAGCGTTTCAACAGAAAAAGTACGTTTTTTGGTGTAGCCGTAATCATAAATGAATTTGCAAAAAATACGTAATCCATTGCCACTTTTTTCTGCTTCCGATCCGTCGGGATTAAACACCCTGAATCCGAAATCTGCTTTTGATGAAGACACTTTGAGCACGATACCGTCGGAACCAACTCCATAGTGCACATCGCACAATCGTCTAATTGCCCCGGGTGTAAGTTTAAAATCAATTAATTCAGAATCGAGCACAATATAATCATTCCCAAGGCCATGCATTTTTACGAAACTGTTTCTTTCCATAAACTGATTTTTGGCGAAATTAATTATTCTTTCAAAACAGATTCCTCATAATTGAAAAAGTTTGTTTTAATGTTATTCTGAGCGTAGCGAGGAATCCTCCTGAGTATTGTGCTCATAAATCATTGTTTAATAAAATGAAACTATCTGTTTGAATCACTGGATAGATAAAGATTATAATTAATCTTTTTCATTACCTCTAAAGATTGATAACTTTAAATATATTTGCGGCAAATGTTGAGAAATGGCACGGATAAATGAAAATTATTTGAAGCTTCGCAGTGGGTACCTCTTTCCTGAAATTGGCAGGAGAGTAAGGGAATATCAGAAGAATCATCCTGATGCAGAGATTATCAGAATGGGGATAGGAGATGTGACACAGCCTCTCTGTCAGGCAGTGATTAAGGCATTTCATGAAGGGGTGGAGGAGATGTCGAAAGAGGAAACCTTCAAAGGATATGGTCCGGAACAGGGTTATGATTTTCTGAGAGAAGCAATTGCTGAAAATGATTACAGAAACAGGGGCATTGACATTAAACCTGGCGAAATTTTTATTTCCGATGGTGCAAAATGCGATACGGGAAATATTCTTGAGATTTTTGGTCATGACAATATAATAGCGGTTCAGGATCCGGTGTATCCGGTTTATGTTGATACCTGTGTGATGGGGGGTCGGACGGGTGAATATCTTGAAAATGGCTATTTCAGGGGGCTTGTTTATATGCCTTGTACTGAGGAAAATGGTTTTATACCGGAAATTCCAGGAGAAAAGATTGATATTGTTTATCTATGTTATCCAAATAATCCCACCGGTGCGTCAGCGAGCAGGGATGATCTGAAAAAATGGGTTGATTATGCATTGAAAAATAATGTAATTATTCTGTACGATTCGGCTTATGAAGCATATATTACTGATCCTTCAGTACCGCATTCTATTTATGAAATCAATGGAGCACGTGAGGTGGCGATAGAATTCAGGAGTTTTTCAAAGACGGCAGGTTTTACCGGAACCCGTTGTGCTTATACCGTTATTCCTGAGAATCTCAGGGCTTCGGCTTCTGATGGGACAATGAAACCACTTCATCCTCTATGGCTCCGCCGCCAGACCACAAAGTTCAACGGAGTTTCATATCCGGTACAGAAAGCTGCTGCTGCAGTCTTTTCACCCGAAGGAAAAATACAGATAAGAGAAACGATAAATTATTATATGGAGAACGCCCGCATTCTTCGCGAAGGTTTGGCCCAAATTGGCTTCAGTGTTTACGGCGGAATAAACGCACCTTATGTGTGGGTGAATTCAGGGAAAGGCATCTCCTCATGGAATTTGTTCGACAAACTTCTAAACGAAGCCAATGTTGTTTGCACTCCGGGCTCAGGATTCGGTCCGTCAGGTGAAGGATATATAAGGTTTTCGGCATTTGCACAAAGAGAGAATGTGATTAAGGCCATTGAAAGAATAAAAAATATTAATTGGTAAAATTCATTAAACCCTGATTCTTCAGCTTCTTCCCGGCATTCAAACAGCAGGTAAAAGAACGACAAACATAATTGTAAGAGGAGGCTCTAACGACCAGAACCTGTTTCTCCATAAATCCTTTTGCTTCAATTATGGGCGATAAAGCCGGAGCAGCAAAGAAATATTAAATATTTCTTAATTTACTATTATTGAAAGTTTACAAAGGAGTAAAAAATACTCCTGTGTTTTTATTACCTTAGCACCGGTAAAATAACAATGTCGGAAGCATTACGATACGGCAAAAGGGGAGTCTCCTCCTCGAAAGAGGATGTACACAGGGCTATTTCCGCTGCCGATAAGGGTATCTTCCCTGAGGCATTTTGCAAAATAGTTCCGGATATTTTAGGCGGTGATCCTGATTACTGCAACATCATGCATGCCGACGGAGCCGGTACAAAATCATCTCTTGCTTACATCTACTGGAAAGAAACCGGAGATATGTCAGTCTGGAAAGGCATAGCCCAGGATGCCGTTGTTATGAATCTCGACGACCTCTTATGCGTAGGAGCATACAACAATATAATGCTTTCATCAACTATAGGAAGAAACAAAAAGCTGATTCCGGGAGAAATTATTTCTGAAATAATTAACGGCACCGAAGAATTTCTTGAGAAATTGCGAGGGCTTGGCATAGGCATCTGGTCAACCGGAGGTGAAACTGCCGATGTGGGCGACCTGGTAAGAACAATCATCGTTGATTCAACCGTCGTAGCCCGTATGAAAAGGAGTGAAGTAATTACGGTAAAAATAAAACCCGGTGATGTCATTGTCGGGTTTGCATCGTTCGGGCAGACAACCTACGAAGATGAATATAACGGAGGCATGGGAAGTAACGGACTAACCTCCGCTCGTCATGATCTCTTTTCAAAATATATTGCAGAAAAATATCCAGAAAGCTATGACCATGCCATTCCTTACGATCTTGTATATTCAGGCAACCTGAAACTTGATGACATAGTGAGAGACCTGAATATCACAGCGGGAAAACTTGTCCTGTCACCTACCCGCACCTATGCCCCCGTGATTAAACAAATAATTGAAGAAATGCAGCGTGAAATTGATGGAATTATTCACTGTACTGGAGGTGGACAGACTAAAGTCCTTCATTTTATTGATAAGATGCATGTTATAAAAGACAATTTATTTAATCCACCGCCTTTGTTCAAAATTATTCAGGAACAATCGGGTTCATCGTGGGAAGAGATGTACAGGGTGTTTAACATGGGTCACAGATTAGAGATTTACACTTCCGTTAAATCAGCTGAAAGGATCATAGATATTGCCTCGAGATTTAGCCTCGATGCCCGTATTATAGGCCATTGCGAGACATCAGAAACAAAAAAACTCACTATCAGGTCAGAATTCGGTGTATTTGAGTATTAATTAAATTGGAATAGCAGTTATTCAGTTGTCATTATCCGCCTGTCGGCTATTGTCTTTCAGAAACTTCTCTAAATATGGTACTCTGTAATTTTGCTTCATTGCTTTTTATTTTAATCATATCATCTTTTTATTATCTTTGCAGCCTGAAATTTTCAGGCATCCAATGGCAGGAAACAATATCATAATAGAAAAACTTGAAGGTGTAAAGCAAAGATTCCTTGAGGTCGGAGAGATGCTGACCAGAGAAGAGGTGCTTTCGGATATGAAAAGATTCATACAGCTGAGCAGGGAATATAAGGATCTTAAGCCGGTTGTGGATGCCTATGAGAAGTACAGGCTTACCCTGGCCAATATTGATAGTGCAAAAGAACTTCTTGCCAGTGAGAAAGATGAAGAGATGAGGGAAATGGCCAAAGCTGAGATTGAAGAGTTGAATGCCCGACTGCCTGAAATGGAAGAAGAAATCAAATTGCTTCTCTTACCGGCTGATCCTGAGGATAGCAAAAATGCTATAATTGAAATCAGGGCAGGTACGGGTGGTGATGAAGCAAGCATTTTTGCTGGTGATTTGTTCAGGATGTACACAAAGTTTTTTGAGAGCAAGGGATGGAAAATTGAAATTACAAGATTTACCGAAGGTACAGCAGGCGGATATAAGGAGATTGTGATGAGGGTAATTGGTGATGGCGTTTATGGCATTATGAAATATGAATCGGGTGTACATCGAGTTCAGAGAGTACCTCAGACAGAGACACAGGGAAGGATCCATACATCAGCTGCATCGGTGGTTGTATTGCCTGAAGCCGATGAGGTTGATATTGAAATCAAAAATGAAGACATTCGAAAAGATACTTATTGCTCCTCAGGCCCGGGAGGACAGTCAGTAAACACTACTTATTCAGCCGTAAGACTTACTCATATTCCTACAGGCATTGTTGTCACATGTCAGGATGAAAAATCACAGATAAAAAATTATGAAAAAGCCCTGAAAGAACTTCGCACACGCCTTTATAACCTTGAATATCAGAAATATCTTGACGAAATATCAAAGAAGAGGAAAACAATGGTCTCAACCGGTGATAGATCAGCAAAAATCCGTACCTATAATTTTCCTCAGGGTAGAATGACAGACCACAGAATAAATTATACAGTTTATAACCTTTCTTCAATTTTGAATGGCGAAATTCAGGATGTAATTGACAGACTTCAAATGGCTGAAAATGCAGAAAGACTGAAAGCAAGCAATCTTTAACCTTAAAATCCATGACACAATTGCAGCTTTTTGAGAATATCCGGGAAAAGAGGTCATATCTTTGTGTGGGGCTTGATTCGGAAAAAGAGAAACTTCCACATGCATTAATGAGGGAAGATGATCCGGTATATGAATTCAATCGCAGAATTATTGATGCTACTCACATGAACACTGTGGCATTTAAATTGAATGTTGCGTTTTATGAGGCAAATGGTGCCGAAGGATGGATAACCCTTGAGAAAACAGTCAGATATATAAAAGAAAACTATCCAGAAATATTTGTTATTGCCGATGCAAAAAGATCTGATATCGGGAACACTTCGCGCATGTATGCAAAGGCATTCTTTGAAAATATGCCTTTCGATGCAATAACTGTCGTACCTTATATGGGCGAAGATTCAATAGTGCCCTTTATGTCGTTTGAGGATAAATGGACAATTATACTGGCTATTACAACAAATAAGGGTTCAGCTGATTTTCAATTTCACAATGAAGACGGGATTAAACTTTTTCAGAGGGTCATTTCTGTTTCAATGAAATGGGGATCGGTTAATAATACAATGTATGTGGTTGGTGCTACAAAACCGGAAATGTTTAAAGATGTAAGAAAAATTGCTCCAGATCATTTTTTGCTTGTTCCCGGTGTTGGAGCTCAGGGTGGTAGCCTGGCCGAGGTTTCCAAATATGGACTTAATGGTACTTGCGGACTACTGGTTAATTCATCAAGGGGCATAATTTTTGCCGATGACTCAAATAATTTTGATAAGACAGCAGGCGAAAAAGCCAGAGAAATGCAGATTGAAATGGAAAAATATCTGAAACAAAAAAAGCTCATCTGATAGAATACTAATCCCTTTCCATGCCTTAATTCGTCATCCCGAGTAGGATCCCGATCTTCGGAAGTGACTTACTGTGTTTACAAAAATTCGCAATCCGCAATTCGAAATAATTTTGTATCTTCGTTTCATTGCTGCATTTTAAATCGTGCTGATAATGAAAGAAGAATTCCTGCATTTTCTCTGGAAATATGGTTTATACCACCAGGAGAGTCTCAGAACGACTGATGGATATAAAATAGAAGTTCTATATCCGGGCGATTACAACCGTGATTCAGGGCCTGACTTTTTTAACGCAAGAATAAGATACAGGGATATTGAGTGGGCAGGGAATGTTGAGGTTCATGCAAAAGCTTCACATTTCAACCTTCATGGTCATAATCGTGATCATGCTTACGATAATGTCATTCTTCATGTTGTTGCTGTGAACGACTGCCAGGTTTATTCTGCCAGCGGAACGGCTATAACAACTGTTGAGATAGCTTTTGACAGTTTTATTTACCAGAAGTATCTCAACCTTGTGAATAATCCATGTTCTATTGCCTGTCAGGAAGAAATTTCCTCAGTCAGTAATTTTTATGTAAGACACTGGTTGAATGTGCTTGTTGTTGAACGTCTTGAGGAAAAGTACAGGATGGTAGCAAAAATGTTTGAAGAAACGGGGAACGACTGGGAAGAGGTTTTATACAGGATGATTTCGAGATATTTTGGTTTCAGAGTAAATGCTGAGCCTTTTGAGATGCTGGCATCTGCTCTTCCGTTCAGGATTATAAGAAAGCACGCCGATAACAGGTTACAGGTTGAAGCACTTCTTTTTGGCACCGCAGGATTGCTGACAGAAGGTCTGTTCCGTGATGCAATAAGTGATGAGTATTACCGTGAACTTCTCAGAGAGTATTACATATTAAGAACGAAATATTCATTAAAGCTTTTGCATGGATGGATATGGAAGTTTAATAAGTTGCGGCCAGTAAATTTTCCTACAATAAGATTATCACAACTCGCAGGCATGCTTTGTGTCGCAGGAGGCCTGTTTTCCAGAGTTCTGGAAACAAAAGAAATACATGAACTGCGCAACCTGTTCAGTGTATCGGCATCAAAATACTGGGATACTCATTACATTTTCGGTAAGGTGAGCAAAGAAGAGAAAAAAAATACAGGTGAACTGGCTACCGGAATAATTATTATTAATGCTGTAGTTCCCGTTCTTTTTACGTATGGAAAGATCAAGGATAAGATTGAATATTGTTCAAGGTCGCTCGATTTTCTCGAAAACTCCTCGCCAGAGGATAATCGTATTATCAGGGAATGGAAAGCAGCCGGTTTGATAGCCAACTCAGCTTTCGACTCACAGGGATTACTGCAGCTTCGTACAGCCTATTGTAACAAAAGAAAATGTATCCATTGCCGCATAGGGAATAAACTTATTCTTAATGGAATTGTTTTAAAAAATGAAGATGAGCTAATGCTTGAACCATAAAAATAATATTAAACCTGTAATCTGAAAAAAAACAGATTTTGACCAAGTAATAAAAATATTTGATAAACAATTGAATATTTACTTAAAATCGCGCAACCCATGGTATGTTTTTTGCGTCATTTATATGAAATAATTGCTTAATGGCCCGGGAAGTATTCCTGGAGAAAATAGGAAAAAACGAAAAAATTAAAAAAAAAATTAAATTGTTTACCAGAATACATAAAAAAGTCTTATTTTTGCGTTCCAAAATCAACGAAGCAATTTACATTTGGATAAATAAATTATTTGTAAAAAACATGTATTTGACATCAGAGAAGAAGCAGGAACTGTTTAAGACTTTCGGGAAGTCGGAGATGGATACCGGAGCAACCGAAGGGCAAATAGCCCTTTTCTCATATCGCATAAACTTTCTTACCGAGCATCTTAAAAAGAACAAGAAAGATTTCAGTACTCAGAGAGCTTTAATAAAGCTTGTTGGTAAGCGAAGAAAACTTCTAGATTACCTGAAGGAAAAGGATATAAACCGGTATCGCGAAATAATTAAAGCACTTAATATCCGCAAATAGGAGGAAAGGCAATTTCAGATTGCCTTTTTTTGTCTTTACATTTTTCTTAAATTCGTAAAATTTATTATTTCTAAATCATGTTTAAAATATTCAGAAAAGTTATTGATTCTGGTGATGGCAGAACTATAATTCTTGAGAGTGGTAAGCTTGCAAGACAGGCCGACGGTGCCGTATTGCTTACAATGGGTAAAACGATGCTTCTCGCCACAGTTGTGGCTGCAAAAGAAGCCAAAGAAGATACTGACTTCATGCCACTTTCGGTGGAATATAAAGAAAAATATGCATCTTCAGGAAGGATTCCCGGCGGATTCATGAAAAGGGAAGCGAAGCCTTCAGATAATGAGATACTTGTTGCCAGACTTGTGGATCGTGCCCTGCGACCCCTTTTCCCTGATGATTTTCATGCAGAAACCTTTGTTACAATAAACCTTATATCGGCCGATAAAGATATTTTACCTGATTCACTTGCAGGGCTTGCTGCTTCTGCAGCTCTTACAATTTCTGATATCCCTTTCAATGGGCCAATATCGGAAGTCAGAGTTGCAAGAATTAACGATCAATTTGTCATTAATCCCACAGCAACTCAAGTTAAAGAGGCAGATTTGGATCTTATTGTGGGTGCAACGATTAATAATATTTTGATGGTTGAGGGCGAGATGAAAGAAGTGTCGGAAGAGATTGTTCTTGAAGCACTTAAGGTTGCCCACGAAGCTATTAAGGTTCACTGTAAGGCACAGATTGAATTTGCTGCCGAGGCAGGTGCTCCACCAAAAAGAGAATACTGCCATGAGGTTAACGATGAGGAACTGCGGAAAAAAGTATGGAACGAAACCTACGATAAATGCTATCAGGTTGCCAGAAGTCTTATTCCTGGTAAACAGAAACGCACTGAAGCTTTTGAGAATGTATTAAAGGAGTTTATGGCACAGTTTTCAGAAGAAGACGAAGTAGATGAATTACTGATAAAGAAATATTTCAACGAAGTACATCGTGAAGCTGCACGACGCCTTTTGCTTGATGAAGGATTAAGGCTCGATGGCCGCAAACCAGAAGAGATTCGCCCGATTTATTGCGAAATAGACACCCTTCCGGCAACTCATGGATCTGCTCTATTCACCAGAGGAGAAACCCAATCTCTTACAACCGTTACCCTTGGTACCAAGCTTGATGAGAAAATCATCGATGAAGTACTTAATCAAGGAACAGAGAAATTTACCCTTCACTATAATTTTCCACCTTTCTCAACAGGAGAAGCCAAACCTGCGAGAGGGGTCAGCCGTAGAGAAATCGGACACGGAAACCTGGCTCACAGGGCACTGGAATGCATGCTCCCCGCTGAAGAAGAAAATCCATATACTATCAGAGTTGTGTCGGATATTCTCGAATCGAACGGTTCATCGTCAATGGCAACAGTGTGTGCAGGATCACTTGCGCTGATGGATGCTGGAATAAAAATACGTAAACCGGTATCGGGAATTGCAATGGGCCTTATCGCTGATGAAAAAAATGGAAAATATGTTGTACTTTCTGATATACTTGGCGATGAAGATCATCTGGGAGATATGGATTTTAAAGTTGCGGGAACACGTGACGGGATTACAGCCACACAGATGGATATCAAAGTAGAAGGTTTATCTTACGAAATTCTGGCTAAGGCTCTTGAACAGGCAAGGAAAGGAAGACTATACATCCTCGACATAATGGAAAAAACAATTGCTGAACCCAGACCGGATCTAAAACCCCACGCTCCGAGAATAGAAATGATTACCATTCCAAGAGATATGATTGGCGCACTGATTGGCCCGGGAGGAAAAATCATTCAGGAGATACAGCGGGATACAGGCACTACAATTATTGTTGAAGAGAAGAACGGAGTCGGCGAAGTCGAAATTTTCGGTGAAAATAAAGAGGCAATAACAGAAGCGCTTGAAAAAGTTAAAAAAATTGTTGCAGTACCCGAAATTGGACAGGTTTATAAAGGGATTGTCAAATCAGTATTACAATTTGGAGCATTCGTCGAAATATTACCAAATAAAGATGGCCTTCTCCATGTCTCGGAGATCGACTGGAAAAAAATCGAAAATGTTTCAGACGTTCTTAAAGAAGGAATGGAAGTGGAAGTTAAACTAATTGGTATTGATGAGAAAACGGGTAAACTCAGGTTATCGAGAAAAGTATTGCTTCCACAACCTGAACATACAGAATCAAATTCAGAACGCTCTTATTCATCAGTTAAAAGAGATAATAAGGATAATCGCCATAAAAGAAATATAAGAAGAGACCATTAATATCAGCAGGAATTTGTTTTTTTAACCGGTGGTTTATAATTTTGGTAAAAAGCAACATCACTCCTGCTATTATGGCGAAATACAACTACCTTGTCATAGAAGGAAATATAGGTGCAGGCAAGACCACCCTTGCATCACGTATTGCTTCTGATTTCAATGCCCGGTTGATTCTTGAAAAATTTGACGATAATCCTTTCCTTCCAAAATTCTACGCCGACCCTTTACGTTATTCGTTTCCCCTCGAACTATCATTCCTGGCAAGTAGATATAAACAGCTCAAAGAGGAGCTAATTCCTATGGACCTTTTTAAAACGTTTACTGTCGCCGATTATTATTTTGCTAAATCACTGATCTTTGCTGCAACTACCCTGACAGGAGATGAATTTAACCTGTACCGACAACTTTTTCATATAATCTATGGTATGCTTCCAAAGCCTGACCTGTATGTTTATCTTCATCTTAATACCGGACGACTTATAGAGAATATCAGAAAACGTGGCAGACCATATGAAGAACCCATCACAGAGGAATATCTTAAAAAAATACAGGATAACTACTTCCTGTTCTTCAAACAAAATCCTGAAAATAAATATCTTGTGATCGATATTAATAGAATTGATTTCGTTGGACACGAAGAGCATTATCCATTAATTGTTGATACTATTTTTAACAGAGATTATCAGCCTGGTATTAATAAAGTGATTTTATAAGGTAAATTAGACGGAATAATCATTTGAAATTAATTTTTTTTATTAGATTTGCAGAAAGTTGATATTCTTAATAACTTTCAATAAATATTTGGTTATAAAAACATAAACTGTCAGATTATGAAAAAATTCAGAAGCTTATTAATTCTAATTCTCGCCGCGCTTGTAATGTCGAGCTGTAGCGGGTTAAACAAAATGAAAAAGAACGCCAGTCAGGTTAAATATGAGGTTACGCCCAAAGTACTCGAAACCCATGCAGGCGTTGTTGATCTCACCATAAAAGGGAGCTATCCCCAGAAATATTTCGACAAAAAAACCACTCTTGAAATAACTCCGGTACTTGTTTACGATGGTGGAGAGACAGCTTTCAAACCCGTTAAAGTTCAGGGCGAAAGTGTTCAGGCAAATAACGAAGTTATTTCCTATACCGGTGATAATTTCACATACACCGATAAAGTACCATATAAAAAAGAGATGATGAAGTCGGAGCTTTTCGTGAGAGTCAAAGCTACCAGGGGAAGCCAGACCCTTGATTTCGATCCGGTAAAAGTTGCCGATGGTGTCATTGCCACTTCAACACTAGTTGGTTCTATGGGCAAGACTATCTTTATGACTGACAAATATGTCAGGATCATACCTGAAAATATAATGGCTGATGTCCATTATCTTATTAACAGGTATGACCTCCGCGGTTCGGAGCTTACAGCTGAGGATATTAAGCTTCTGAAAGAATATATACAGAAGGTTAGTGCTGATCCCAGGCGACAGTTTAAAGGTGTAAATGTAAGTTCATATGCCTCCCCCGACGGCCCATTTGATTTCAATGAGAAACTCTCAGGAAACAGGGGTAATACCGCTGATAAATTTCTTAAAAGTGAGTTTGCAAAGATTGAAGCCGCCAAAGCTGCCGACTTCTTTAAGGAAACAACAACCGCAGAAGACTGGGAAGGCTTCAGAACAGAGGTTGAGAAGTCAAATATACAGGACAAAGATCTTATTATAAGAGTCCTTTCAATGTATTCTGACCCTGCTGTTCGTGAAAAAGAGATAAAAAATATGTCGGCTGCCTTTGAAGTGTTAAAAACCGATATACTTCCGCGACTGAGAAGATCAAAAATGACTGTAGATGTTGACCTTATTGGAAGAAGCGATGAGGAAATAGTAGCACAGTTTAAATCCGATCCGTCGGTCCTTACAGTTGAAGAGTTACTCAGAGCAGGTTCAGTAACTACCGATGTTAATGAAAAACTGACCATTTATCAGACTGCAGCACGTTTATTCCCGAATGATATAAGAACTCATAATAATGCAGGATGTTGCCTGTTAAATCTTGGTAAAGCTGACGAAGCTCTGGCTGCATTCGAAAAGGCTAAAGCAATCGATGGAAATAATGATGTAGTAAAGAACAATATTGGTGCAGCATACCTTGCAAAAAGCGATTTTGCAAAGGCTGAAGAGGTATACAATTCTATGTCGGCAGCAACTGCTGAGTCAAAAATGGGGCTTGGTGCAATCGCCATAACAAAAGGGCAGTACGATGCCGCAGTTAATTATCTCACGGGACAATCCTGCTTTAACCTGGCTCTTGCCTATGTTCTGAAAGGTGATGCAGCCCGTGCAAAAGTCACCCTTGACGGAATGAAAGAAATGTGCAAGTGCGGAAAGCCTTCATACCTCAAAGCAGTAATAGGCTCAAGGCTCGATGACAGAAACTATGCAATGAATGGACTTCGTGAGGCAGTTGGTTTCCAGGCTTCATGGAAAGACTATGCAAAGAAAGACCTTGAACTTGCAAAATACTGGAACGACGATACCTTCAAATCAGTGGTTCAGTAAAAAATATATCAATTTAAAAAAGAAGTGCCCCGGAAAAGAGGCACTTCTTTTTTTATCTTTATTCCAGTAAAAACTTTTTGGTGAATTCCCACAACACTATTCCGGCACTTACAGTAATATTAAACGAATGTTTCGTCCCAAATTGTGGAATCTCAATACATACATTGCATAAATCAACCACCTGCTGAGACACTCCGTTTATCTCATGACCAAATATTATTGCATATTTTTTACCTTTTTCCGGGATGAAATTGTGAAGTGCGACTGACCCTTCAACCTGTTCTGCGGCAATTATTGTGTATCCTTTCTCAAGGAGTTCTTTTACAGCCATTAAAGTATCATGATAATAGATCCATTCAACCGATTCAGTAGCCCCCAGCGCAGTCTTCTGTATATCCCGGTGAGGAGGAACAGGAGTGATACCACAAAGCACCATTTTTTCGACCAGAAAGGCATCGGCAGTCCTGAAAACCGATCCAACATTGTTATGACTCCTGACATTGTCAAGAACAAGAACAACCGGCAGTTTCTCTGCTCTTTTAAATTCTTCCACACTCTTTCTGCCCAGCTCTTCGTTAAGCTTCTTTCTCACACTCTGTTTTTTTTGCGAAATTAAAGAATAATAAAATAATTGGAAAACGGGGGAAATGTATGACCTTATAAACCGATTATGTAAAATAACTTAATAGCCTCCATTGCATGGGTTCTGTTCCGGTTAATGATAAATTTAAATCAATTTTAATAAAATCAGACAAATAGTGCCGGAAAAAATATATTATTTTTACTGGTAATTTCAGATAGGTAAAATGAATATTCACGAATATCAGGGCAAGGCTATTTTAAAATCATATGGGGTTGACATCCAGGAGGGATTTGTAGCAGAGAATTCAGAGCAGGCAAAGCTGATTGCACAGCAGTTAAAGGACAAATATGGTTCAGAGGTTTTTGTAATTAAAGCACAGGTTCATGCAGGAGGGAGAGGGAAAGCAGGAGGTGTTAAGATAGCAAAATCAATTGAGGAGGCAGGCGATATAGCCGGAAAGATGATTGGAACAAGACTTATAACTCCGCAAACCGGTGAAGAAGGGAAGATTATAAGAAAGGTTTTAGTTGCACAGGATGTATATTATAAAGGTCCTGCGGATCTTAGAGAATTTTATATAAGCTTTCTTCTCAACCGCGATACAGCAAAATATGAGCTTGTTTATTCATCTGCCGGAGGCACTGAGATCGAGGAAATTGCCGAACGATATCCTGAATTGATTTTCAGGGAAAAGATCGATCCTCTCATTGGCCTTCAGGATTTTCAGGCAAGGAATGTGGCTTTCAAGCTTGGACTTGAAGGTGTTGCATTCAACAATATGCTGAAGTTTCTTAAATGTCTATATGATGCCTTTACAGGATGCGATGCTTTACTTTTCGAGATCAATCCGGTTTTGAAGACAAGCGATAACAGGATACTGGCAGTTGATGCGAAGGTTGTACTGGACGATAATGCTGTTTTCAGGCATCCTGATCTGGCTGAAATGCGGGATGCAGGCGAGGAAAATCCCTTTGAGGTTGAGGCAGGAACCAGAAATCTGAATTTCATAAAACTTAATGGTAATGTAGGGTGCATGATTAACGGCGCTGGCCTTGCAATGGCAACCATGGATCTTATAAAACTTTCGGGAGGTGAGCCTGCAAACTTCCTTGATGTAGGCGGGAGTGCCAGTGCCTCAACAGTTGAAGCAGGATTCAGGCTGATACTGAAAGACCCTAATGTTAAGGCAATTCTCATAAATATTTTTGGTGGTATAGTCCGCTGCGACCGGGTAGCAAACGGCGTTGTGGAAGCTTATAAATCAATTGGCGAAATAAAGGTCCCGATAGTTGTAAGGCTTCAAGGCACAAATGCTGAAGAGGCACGTACTATAATCAATAATTCAGGATTAAAAGTCTATTCAGCTGTCACTTTCAAGGAGGCGGCAGAAAAGATTAGAGAACTTTTGAAGATGCAGGGCTAATAGATAAATTGTCTCTAATAGATCATAAATCCAGATGTTGCAGATCTGATAATGTATTAAATATAATAGTAATTCTTCTTATTTCTTATGTGAGCCATCGCAATATGGCTTATTTCTTGAACGCCCGCACCGGCAAAGATAAACCTCTTTCGGACTATCCATTATATCGCGTTTCAGATCCCTTAAAATAATATTTCCTCTTATTATGATGGGACCATTTTCGGTAACTTCAACTTCAGCCTGTGGCTTAAAATCCTTTTCTTTTTGTTCGTTATTATCAGTCATCATTGAATTCAATTTTTCTGTGGTAACCATCGCAGAAAGGCATATTGTGACTTGAACCGCATCTGCATAATGAAACCACACTTTCGTTAACATTTTTTACCCTGTTCCCGTATTTTAAAGTAAAAGAGCCATTTATAACTACAGGCCCCGATGGCATTATCTTTACCAGTACCGGTTCTGCTGTTGCCTGATTGTCATCAGTAACCAATTCGGGCCTTCTTAATTTCACATGATTTGTATGAGAAGGATCAATATTCTCATTCTTTTTTTCATCGTTCCATTTCCATGTCAGAGCTTCTGTCGGGCACATGTCAACAGTCCTGATTATTTCAGCCGTCGAAGCACCATACATATCCACCCACGGCCTGCGTCCGGGATCGAAAACTTCAATCAACTCCCTGTAACAGTAAGATGCATGAATGCATGCATCTGGCTTCCAGTAAACTGTTATCTCACCATTTGTGTATTTCCTGCCTCTACTATATGTTTTGTTTTTTTCCATTTCTGTTACATAAAAATCAATATGATTTATTTTATGACATTGTGATTATTAAACAATGTTCTTGAAATTCAAAAATAAGAAACATCATCAATTAAATGATTGATTTATTAAAAAAAGCATTTTTTTCTGTCTTATTAAAATACTTGTTGGAAGAAAAAAAGCACTAAACATGCATAAAAACACGATCATTTCTGTCGCAACAATTTATTATTTTGCAATATTTATTTTGCCGTAATGAAGCAGGAATTCTTTGCTGATATCATCCTTCCGCTGGCAGTAAAAGGTTATTATACTTACAGGGTGACGGAACAGCTGACGGGTAATATACTACCGGGCGTCAGGGCAATTGTTTCATTCGGCAAAAAAAAGCTCTATACTGGCATTGTAAGAAGGGTTTATTCTGAAAAGCCTTATTTTGCAGGTTTGAAAGATATCATTGATGTTATTGACGATAGCGCTGTTGTTGATGAGTTACAGTTAAATTTCTGGGAATGGATTGCAGAGTACTACATGTGTTATCCAGGAGAGGTGATGAAGGCGGCGTTACCACCGAACTTCCTTCCTGAAAGTGAGACTTTGCTTCAGGTAAATATTGATTCTGAGCCTGCGGAAGATATCGGGGATAGATATATTCAAATGATTAATCTGATTGAAAGGAAAAGAGAGGCAAAATTAAAAGACCTTATACCGGTTTTCGGAAACAGGGAAGCGATGCAGATGGTAAATTATCTGATAAGCAGAAATTTGCTTGTGGCTGGTGAAAAGATTCATCTGAGGGCAATCAGGAAAACGGAGAAGTATATTGTTTTGACCCATGATTACACGACCGATGAACTTGAAGCACTTCTCGATAGCTTGAAAAAAGCCCCGAAGCAGTATAATCTGTTGCATAGTTATATCAGGTTATCGGGCTATTCACCCGGCAGACCCATCATACCGGTACGTAAAGCTCTGCTTTTAAAGGAATCGGGTTCATCAATATCCTCCATGATGTCATTACAAAAGAAGGGAATTCTTGTTTCGGTTGATTCCGGCAATCAGGGTGAAACAACAGTAGATGAACCATTAGCTTTACCCTTGCCACTTTCTGAAGCACAAATGCATGCCTTTATTTCCATAAAGGAGCAGATAGGGAAGAAGGGTGTTATTCTTTTGCATGGTGTTACATCGAGTGGAAAGACGGAAATATATATTCACCTCATAAAGGAATATCTTGACAAGGGCAGTCAGGTTCTTTATCTTCTTCCCGAAATAGCACTGACTGCTCAAATTGTTGAAAGGCTGAAGAAACATTTCGGTAAGAGTGTCGGAGTTTATCATTCACGTTTAAGTAATACTGACAAACTTAAACTCAGGGAAAAAATCCGTGAAAATAATCCTGAAGAAAGATGCAATCTTATTCTGGGTGTAAGATCGGCGTTATTTCTGCCTTTCAGAGACCTTAAAATGATTATTATAGATGAGGAACACGATTCGTCATATAAGCAGCAGGATCCTGCACCAAGATATCATGCGAGAGATTCAGCTATCATGCTGGCCTCCATGTGGGGCGCTACTACAATTCTCGGATCGGCAACACCTTCAATCGAAAGTTATTACAACGCTTCAACCGGAAAATATGGTTATACCGAGCTGAAGGTTCGATTCGGGAAAGTCAATCTTCCGGAGATAGTTCTTGTAAATACACGGGATGCTTACCGCAAGAAACTGATGACCTCTCATTTTTCTCCTCAGCTTATTGAGGCTGTAGGACACGCCCTGAAAAATCATGAACAGGTTATGTTGTTTCGTAACCGGAGAGGATTTGCGCCATATCTTCAATGTAACCAATGCGGCTGGATACCTCAATGCAACCGTTGCTCGGTAAACCTTACTTACCACAGGGAATCAAACAGACTTGTCTGTCATTACTGCGGCCTGACAACGACTATTGTTACTAAATGTCCTCAATGCGGATCACTCGAAATTGAAACAAGAGGCTTCGGAACAGAAAAAATCGAGGATGAAATAAAGTTGCTGTTTCCCGATGCCAGAGTAGCCAGAATGGATTACGACACCACAAGAAAACAGGGTGCATTTAATTTAATTATTAAAGATTTTGAAGACCATAAAATTGATATTCTTGTCGGAACCCAGATGATTTCAAAAGGCCTCGATTTCGAAAACCTTTCAGTAGTAGGCATACTTAATGCCGACACTCTTCTTAATTTCCCTGACTTCAGGTCGTATGAAAGAGCCTTTCAGCTGATGTCACAGGTAAGCGGCAGAGCTGGACGGAGAAAGAAAGCCGGAAAAGTAATTGTTCAAACCTCCGAACCTGATCATAGAATACTGCGCCAGGTACTGAGAAATGATTATAAAACTTTCTACCAGAACCAGATAGAGGAAAGAAAAATCTTTAATTATCCACCTTTCTGCCGACTTATTAAAATTACAATCAGACATAAAGATATAAACCTGCTTAAACAGATTTCCGAAGAATTTGCTTCAAAATTGCGTCAACATTTCGGAAACAGAATTCTCGGCCCCCAGGTGCCTGTTATCTCAAGAATTCAACTATGGCATATTATGGAAATACTTGTCAAAATTGAAAAAGATAAGCCGGTGAACAAAGCAAAAGATATTATCCGGGAGGTTATTGAAGGAGTCTCTCTCATTAAAGGAGGTGCTCAGGCAAAAATTTCAGCTGATGTGGATCCTTATTAAAATAACCCTGCCTCAATTAAGGAAAAATTTGTCAATTTAAATTTTTACATTTGAACAGTAATGTTTTGATTTAACTGATTAACAGAAAATTGATTTACAATAGAAGGCACGTATTTATATATAAAAAACAATATATCGGACTAATAATCTTAAAAAGACTTTTTCAAACGTAAAAGATTATACCTTGATTTTTTTGATTTATAATATGATATCTTTACAATGAAAATTGAAGTTTCAAACGGGGAAATTATTGACAAGCTGACAATTCTTATGATAAAGCTTGAGAGGATAAAAGATGAGAAGAAACTCGGGAATGTCAGAAAGGAATATGAGATAATGAAGGAAGCTGCCGAATCGGTTATCAGCCTCAACGATCCTCTAGTGAAAGAATTGTATCATGTCAACTTAGAGCTATGGGATATAGAGGATCATATCAGGGAACTTGAGAGAAGGAAAGATTTTGGAGAAGATTTTATCAGAACAGCCAGATCAGTTTATTTTAAAAACGACAGAAGGGCTGAACTGAAACGCGAAATAAATATAAAAACTTCCTCAGGCCTCATTGAAGAAAAGTCATACAGTAAATACTGATGAGGATTCTTGTAATAAGACTTTCATCTATGGGCGATGTAGCCCTGACACTTCCGGTTCTTCGAGCCTTCAGAAATAGCTTTCCGGATACGGAATTGGTATTGCTGACAGGAAAGAATTTTGTATCTTTTTTTACCGGCATCAGGGGATTGAATATTTTCACTCCCAACCTAAGAGGAAGACACAGGGGTATAACAGGTATTTTTCGCTTATTCAGGGATCTGAAGGCTCTCTGGAAGTTTGATTGTGTTCTGGACCTTCATGGTGTGATTCGTACTTTCCTGCTTGATTTCCTCTTCGTAATGAGTGGAGCTGATGTTTCCCGTATTAACAAGGGTAGAAAAGAAAAGCGCAGGCTTATCAATGGAAAAGAAAAGAAACATTTGATACATACGGTTGAACGTTATGCCGATGTTTTCAGAAGAGCAGGCTTCGACATTGAACCAGACAGCGGAAAGCTACTTTATGCCGGAGCAGAAGCAGGTCATAAGGCAGATGGAATAATCTCATCACATAATATTAACATAGGAATAGCTCCTTTCGCAAAACATGAATTAAAACAATGGCCCGTTGAGAATACCATTAAATTGATGAAAATGATATCGGTAATCCCGGGAGTGAGATTCTGGCTCTTTGGAGGACCTGATGAATGTGCGAGACTATCTGATATTGAGAGAATAGTACCTTTTACTGTAAATTTATGCGGAAAACTTTCGCTTGACGAGGAAATTGCTGCAATGGAACGGCTGACTTTCATGGTGGCAATGGACTCCTCCAATATGCATATGGCTTCTCTTGCAGGAACAAAGGTTGTTTCCATATGGGGGGCAACCGACCCTATGGCTGGCTTTGGAGCATGGGGACAACCCGAAGAATTTTCCATGAGAATACCGGTTGACGAACTAACCTGCAGACCCTGTACAATCTATGGAAAAGGATCATGCCGGCGAGGCGATTTTACATGTATGACATGGTTAACTCCCGAAATGGTCTTTGAAAAAATCAAAAACCTTAAACTGATTTAAAATTAATTCGTTGACTCGTTTAACCCTGCGAACACCTTTACGCGAACTCTATGTCGTCTTTACATCCTAATTCTTTACCATTGCGATACTCAGGACACTCAAATTCACTTAGTGAACCTTAGTGTGATAAGTGTCTGAGTGGTCAATATTTATTATCTTAACAACCGATGAAGTTTAAAAAAGGAAGATGCAGTTTAAATAATTGAAAAATCTTTAAATGTTAATTGTATGAAGCAGAAATTCAATTGTTTAAAATTTTTATTAATATTATTTTCAGTATATCTTTTACCTGGTTGCAACAGGGATAATGTTACCACCGGCAGTGATTTCAGTCCAGCCGACTTTGTTAATCCGCTTATGGGTACTGATTCGGATTATCGTCTTTCACACGGTAATACTTATCCTGCAGTTGCCGTACCGTGGGGAATGAATTTTTGGACACCTCAGACAGGACGAATGGGTAACGGATGGGCCTATACATACGACGCAACAAAAATCAACGGTATCAAACAGACTCACCAGCCAAGTCCATGGATAAATGATTATGCAGCTTTTGCGCTTATGGCAGTTACTGGAAAAGAGATATTCAGGGAGGAAGACAGGGCATCGTGGTTCTCACATAAAGCCGAAGTTGCAAAGCCCTATTATTACAGCGTTTACCTGGCCGACTGGGACGTTACAGTTGAGGTTACTTCTCTGTCACGATCAGCAATTTTCAGGTTTACATTTCCCGAAAGCGATTCATCTTATATCATTTTTGATGCCTTTAACAAAGGTTCTGCAGTAAAAATCATTCCGGAGGAAAGAAAAATAACAGGATACTGCAGGAATAATCACGGAGGTGTCCCGGAGAATTTCCATAACTATTTCGTGGCTGTTTTTGATAAAGATTTTGAATCATTTTCGACCTGGCATGGTGATACTCTCGAGATGGGCAAAAACAGTCAGGAGGGAAACCACACAGGTGCAGTAATTCGTTTCAGTACAAATAGAGGGGATAAAATTCACGTAAGGGTTGCCTCATCATTCATCAGCCCTGAACAGGCAATGCTTAATCTTGAAAGGGAAACGGATGATAAGGATTTTGATGAGGTTATGAAAGAAAGCAGGGAAATATGGAACAGGGAACTTGGAAAGATTAAGGTGGAAGGCGGTAGTGATGATCAGTTGAGGACGTTCTATTCATGCCTCTACAGGATGTTGCTTTTCCCACGCGATCTTCACGAAGTGAACAGCAAAGGGGAGAAGGTGCACTACAGTCCATACAACGGGCAGATATTGTCTGGTGAGATGTTCACCGACAATGGTTTCTGGGATACTTTCAGGGCTCAGTTTCCTTTTCTCACCCTCATGTATCCTGATCTTAACAGCAGGATCATGAACGGGCTGGTCAATACTTACCTTGAAAGCGGCTGGCTGCCCGAGTGGGCAAGCCCGGGTCACCGCGACTGTATGATAGGCTCAAACTCGGCATCCATTATAGCCGATTCTTATTTGAAAGGTATCAGAGGCTATGACATTGAGAAATTGTATGAAGCGATAATCAAAAACACCCAGGGCGTCGGACCCGTAAGTTCGGTGGGAAGACTGGGTGCTGAGTATTACAACAGGCTTGGGTATGTTCCATATGATGCTGGCATAAGAGAGAATGCGGCCCGCACACTTGAATATGCTTATGCCGACTGGTGCATCATGAAGCTGGCAGAGGCATTGAAGAAGCCTCAGGAAGAGATTGAACTTTTTCGTAATCGCGCAATGAACTACAGGAACGTATTTGATCCGGAACGTAAGCTTATGCATGGCCGCAACCTCGACGGATCTTTCCAGTCGCCTTTCAACCCGTTTAAATGGGGCGATGCCTTCACCGAGGGTAACAGCTGGCACTATACATGGAGCGTATTCCATGATATTGCCGGACTGATAGAATTGATGGGTGGCAGGGAAGCTTTCATTGCAAAACTCGATTCAGTCTTCGAAGTGCCGCCTCTATTTGATTATTCATACTATGGTCAGGTGATCCACGAAATAAGGGAGATGCAGATAATGAACATGGGCAACTATGCGCATGGAAATCAACCAATCCAGCACATGATATACCTTTATAACTATGCTGGAGAGCCATGGAAAACCCAATACAGGGTTCGGCAGGTGATGGATAAGCTGTATAACTATACGCCCGACGGCTATTGTGGTGATGAGGATAACGGACAGACGTCAGCATGGTACGTATTCTCAGCCCTTGGATTTTATCCTGTTACTCCCGGCACGGGTGAATATGTGTTCGGATCTCCCCTGTTCAAAAAGGCAACCTTGATCCTGGAAAATGGAAGGAAGATGATTATCGAGGCTTCAGGAAATTGCAGGGACAATGTTTATGTTAAGGATATAAATTTGAACGGCCGGAGGCTCAAGAGAAATTTTATCAGACATGATGAACTTCTGGAAGGGGGGAAACTGGTTTTCATGATGTCGAAGAGTCCTGACAAAAAGAGAGGCACAAAGGAAGAAAGCTTCCCGTATTCAATGAGCAAGGAATGATAAATCTCAGAATTTCAACTTGATGCCTGCTTTGTGGAGAAGATATGTCAGTATAACTATTGTTAATGAAACAAAAATGGCCGCTGCCATCCGCAAAAGGGAAGAGGTGGAATCAGTGTATATTAAAGAATCGGCTCCAGTAGTCTTAATAATAGCGGATATCACAAGATAAATCATATATGCGGTGAAAAAGCTTTGTCCGGTTATCCTGAACATATTTAAACTGATAGGTTTATTTTTTATATCATATTTTAAAAACATCAATAAAAAAAACAGGGATGCTGAACCTGATATCAGAAGAGCAAAAGCCGGATTGCCAAAACTGTTTCCAATCGGGAAAAACCTTAAGAGGAATATGCCTGCGATTATTATAATTACGGCAATTAGCAAAGCTGGAAGCAATAGTTTTTTTATTTCTGATAGTGAATGTCTCTTTACGATAATGCCTGCCAGATGTCCTGAAAGCACAAGTACAGGTATGTAGCCGTCAATAATTACTCCGATAAATGGTCTTACCGGGTCGAGATAACGGTTCATTTCAAGACCTGCCAATATATTTAATGAAAAGAAGAAAGACCACAGGATAAAAGTGCCGGTTAGGGAGTTACGAAGGGCAAGCCATGAGAGTGAAGATATCAGGAAGCCCCAACCTGCAAGTCCCGGAAGTTCCCAGTAACCCGGTACAAGCGAGCCATCGTTTTCCCACGAACCGGATCTGAATTTTAAAACCAGGAAAACCAGAACAGCCAGTCCGACTACCCTCAGTCCGCTCACCGTGAAAAAGTTATTATCTTTTTCAGGGTATCTGTTCCATACAAGAAATATTGCTGCTATAAGCAAAAATGACCACAGAGGTGCAGGGATGCCTGTAAGTCTGGAATTGACTCTCGAGATATTTGCCAGAAGAATTCCAACCACAAGGAGAATAAGCGTTCTGGCAAAGATAATCTTCAGAATGTCGTATGATGCGTTTCCTTTATTAATCTTTTTCGATACATAAAAAGGGATTGTTAATCCATAGAAGAAGAAAAAAAATCCGAAAGTTAAACCTGTAAAAATGTTGAGAAGCGGCTGCATTTCAACAGCATTGACCCAGTTGCTCAGAATGGATGGATAATAACCTGACAGGGCAGCAATTGCTGCAAGGATAAATCCCTTTCCCATGTCGGCTGATATAATGCGGGTCGAGTGTGACATCTTGCAATAATAACAGCCCCAAAATTAAACAGATTTTATAGAAAAATCGGTAAATAAATTGTGCATTGGTCGTTAGTTAAAATGTCTCAGGTTTTTCATTATTTTATTAAGCAGATGATTCAATGCTTTCTGAAGCAGGAATGAGTGAATGGGAGCAGAAAACCTGGAATTTTTTCAGGATGTCTTTCAGATAGTTTGTTGATTGATAAAAATTATACTGAAAAATTATTACTTTTGCCTTTTTAAGAGGTCATTATTCCCGATCATTCGGCGGGAGTGAAGTTTAATACATTTTCGTGAAAATTAAAGAGTGCGTCAGGTCAGTGATCCGGGTATTATGGGGTAGTCACAGAAGCAGGGAGTTCTTTTAAAATTATAATGATTCGGGGTGTAGCACAGTTGGTTAGCGCGCCACGTTCGGGACGTGGAGGTCGCTGGTTCAAGTCCAGTCACCCCGACTTTAAAAAGAGTGAGAGTGAGAGCGGGAGTGAGAGCGGGAGCGAACACTCTCATTCTTTTTCTCACTCTCA
>DYKN01000029.1 GCA_020722575.1 Rikenella microfusus
TTTTACTAAGTTATTAACAATCAGATAAATATAAAATTTTTTATATCGAACTCATGTTACTTAACAAAAAGATGTATTTAAATTTTTACTTCAGTCAGGCCCAGATCTGTTCGGATCACTTTTGCAGGGAAAAGGGCTCTAAGGGTTACCATTGCAGTTCCCAGTGATGTGGAATTGCTAATTTCTGATGTGTAAATCTTCTTTTCAGGGAAGGAACTTGCTATCAGTTTAAGGAAGAGGGGGTTTTTTGAGAAACCGCCTGTAATATACAGATTTTCGGTTAAGTCATTTTCGCCTGCTATTCTGTTTATTGCATCAACTGTAAGGTCGGCCAATTCGATCATAAGCTGATGGTAAGCTTCGATAAAATTGTCAAAAAGAAACATTTCAGGTTCTTCCCTTAAGGCACCCAGTTTGGCTTCGGGAATTGTAAAAATCTTCTCGCCTGAAAATTTGCCCATCATTCTGTTAAGCAGTTTGACATCAGGTTTAATAAGCCTGAAAGAGTTTTCGTTGATTTTAAAATACTGACTGATTTTTTCAACGGCTTCATCATGCATATGCCCGAGGAAGAGCCTGGATGATTTCACCTGTTCCCTGTTAATGCTCATATAACACAGGCAGTCTTCCTGAAGTTCTTCTGCAGTGAGAGGTTCATTGTTGAATGGATTCATACTGATGCACCATGTTCCGGTTGATACCAGAATGAATTTTCCAGCTTCTGTTGTCAGATATGGAGCCAGAGAGGCAGAACTGTCATGAAGGCCAGTACCAATAAAAAATCTTTTACCAGCGAATATTGTTTCATTCATTTGAAAAACAGGTACAGGCTCAGGCAATTTAAGTCCTTCATCTGAAACCCACCGATGATATTTCATGTTGTCGAAATCCCATAATGCAGTATGACAACCTATTGAGGTGTGTTCGGAAAGAGCTTTTTTTGTAAAGAGAAATGAAAAATATTGCGGAAAATGAAGTATATGGCTGACTTTTGAAAATATTTCCGGTTTTGACCTTTTAAGCCAGAGAGCCTGGATACCAGAGTTCAACATTCCAAGAGCTGGAGAAGCTGTCCGGCGGCAAAATTCCTCTCTTCCACCGTATTTTTTGTAAAGTTCATCGGGAATTGATTCATCAATAGGTTTAAGGTAATTATAAACAGGTGTCAGACGATGGCCATGACTATCAATATAAACCAATGAAGCACCGTAAGTTGCAAAATTTACTGCCAAAATATCATATTTCTCAGACCTTATCAGATCAGTCAGAGTTCTTTTTACCCACGATTCTATCAGTTCAATGTCATCGCACTCAAAGCCATCATCATCTTCAGTAACCGGGAATTTTTCTTCTGATTCATAAACTATATCCAGTTCTGTATTATAAAGGTGAAGTTTTTTATTAGTTTTTCCGATGTCAAAGATTGCAACAACCTGTTCTTTCATCCTTTTGATTTTATGTCATTTATTATTTTCTTTTCAAAAGAATATTTTTCTCATACGCTTGAATTTCTTTAATATAGTCTTCACCAGCAGGTTTTCCGCTGGCCATGCAGAAATAGTCATACACTACTCCAAATGGTTTTGTTTTCAGAAGTTCAAGATATGCGAGCCTTTCAAAAAATTTACCTTTTGTTTCATAATCAATTAAAAGTTTCTGAGGTTCTAAAAGGGCATAAAGTAATGCAAGCTGGGCTGATCGGATGCCTATTGCATAAGCACCTATCCTGTTGAGGCTTGCATCAAAGAAGTCTAGACCGACATTTACCCTTTTCAAAGCCTTTGACCTGACTATTTCCTGGGCAATAAGTAAAAGTTCGTCATTAAGTGTAAGTACATGGTCGCTGTCCCATCTGACACCACGTGTCAGATGCAACATTATTTCGTCGATAAAGAGAAGTATTGAGGATATTTTGTCTCCAACCTGTTCGGTGGGATGGAAATGACCATTGTCGAGTGTAATCATGATATTATTCTTCACGGCATAACTTAGATAGAAGTCGTAAGAACCTACAACCATTGATTCAGATCCGATACCAAAAAGTTTACTTTCTACTGAATCTTTAAGATATTTTCGCGGATATTTCACTTCAAAGATTTCATCAAGTGATTTTTTAAGGATACTGCGTAAAGTAAATCTGTCAACTGGAGTATCTTTTGATCCATCTGGTATCCAGATGTTATGTACGGCTGGAGTTCCAAGCTGTTTGCCCATATCGGCGGCAATTTTCCTGCATCTTTTAACATGTTCAACCCAGAATTTCCTTATTTTTTCATTTCGGTTCGAGAGTGTGTATCCATCATCTGCATAAGGATGAGAGAAGCAGGTACAGTTAAAATCCAGACCTATTCCTCTCTCCTTTGCCCAGTTTATCCATCCTTGAAAATGCTTCGTCTCAATCTGGTCACGATCTACAACCTTACCGCCGAATTCTCCATATATTGCATGAAGGCTAAGACGCATTTTACCAGGTACCAGTGAAAATACTTTATCGAGGTCCTGTCGCATCTGTTGAATTGTTCTGGCTTTTCCCGGGAAATTTCCAGTAACCTGAAGCCCTCCGCCAGCCAACTCTGCATCTGGTTTTTCAAATCCACCAACATCATCAGTTTGCCAGCAGTGAAGACTTAATGGTAGCTCATTGAGCTGCTCAATGGCCTTTTCAGTATCTATTCCCAATTCTGCATACTGCTCTTTTGCAATCTTGTAGGCTTTTTCAATGTCATTCTTTTTCATAAGTAAATATTTTTAATTATTTGTTTTTCAAAGAAATATAATTATAATTGTTTATGAATTTCTAATCAAAGGTTTTATGTATTATTTAAATATCAGCTAAACTGCTTTGTAAGTACTGAAAATTATTCCATATAAAATACCTGTTCGAGAGGAATAGTTACCGGTGAATAATCAGGGTTTGTTTCCATAATATCTGCCATGTATTTCCACCATTTCTGCACAATTGCTGTGTTTCCGAGGTCCTGAGAAGAGTTTTCACCTTTTTGTTCTTGGTAGGCAAAAAGTGTATTTGTTTCTTCATCAAAGAAAATGGAATAATTGCAAATACCGTTATCTTTCAATAGTTTAACAAGTTCAGGCCAGATTTCAGCGTGACGTTTTTTATATTCTTCTTTGTGACCGGGAAGAAGCTTCATTTTAAATCCGAACCGTTTCATAGTCAAAAAAATTCATTATCCAAGTTTTACAATAAAAGTTGATAGTATAAGGACTACAATACCTAAAATAAGGATAGTAATGGTTTTTCTTCTTACTCCTTTCCATTCGCTGAGAAGGATTCCCCAGATGTTGCTTATAGCTATATTAAGGGCCATAAGGATACTCCATCCGAAGACAGCCATGTTTGATGGAAGTTTACTTGAACCCATTCCAAAGAAGTGGAACTGAAGGAACCAGAGCAGCCCTGCAAGGAAGGTAAAGAAAAGATTGTTTATAAAAACCTGTGAAGAGACAGTGGTATAATCTTTCCATGTTTTGTTTCTTATGTTAAGATATCCGCAATAAAGGAGGTTTGTGATGAATCCTCCGAGAAGGATGAAAATAAGAGTGGGATTTTTCTGGAAGAGAGGGTTGGTTCCATGGTCGAGTGCTACTTTTTCGATTGGTTTTCCGGCCTCAAAGCCGAAATTAAAGCAGGCACTCATCAATCCTGCAAAAACTGCAATAAGAATTCCTTTTTTTAATGCAAATTCTTTTACTGCCGCTCTTTTTTCTTCTTCCGACATTTCTGAACTTTTCAGAGAGCCGGCATAGCCAATAATTGCAATTCCTGCTACTGTAATTGCCACACCAATTACGGTAAGTATTCCTGAAGAAGTAGCGAACAGGTTCTCACCAGCAACTATAGGTGGAATAAGGGTCCCAAATGCAGCACACAGGCCAAGAGCAATGCTCTGACCAAGAGCTATTCCCAGATATCGTATGCTGAGTCCAAATGTCAGACCTCCGAAACCCCAAAGGATACCAAAAAACATTGCCATCAGTTTTGCAGATGATGGTGCTTCCCTGAGTATCGGGAAAAGCTCCCCCTGAGGTATAAAAATAAAAGCAAAAATCCATGGAATTATTATCCATGCAAATAATCCCTGAGAAATCCAGTACGATTCCCATGCCCAGTTCTTAACCTTTTTAAAAGGAACATAAAAACTTGCAGCTCCTATACTGCCAAGCATTATAAGAAAAATACCTGCTATTGGATTCATTTACAGAACTTTTAATTTTATTATTCCAATCTTTTCGAATTAAAATTAATGATTTAATTATTTAGCATCGAAAATTAAAAGATTTTTTAACAAATTTGTTTATTGTTTTTTTAAAAATATTAGAATAAAATAGTACGATATGAAAACAATATTTGTATTTCTGGCACTAATATTGGGCTGGGTGAGTTATAACTCATCGCAGGAATTATCAATTTACGATCTTACCTGTGAGCATAAGGTTAATCCACTTGGCATAGACGTTCAGAATCCTCGTTTTTCCTGGAAAATAAACTCCACCGGAAGAAATGTCATGCAAAACGCATGGTCAATAGAAGTTTCAACGGATATTAAGTTTTCGCGTGATAAAATTGTCTGGAAATCGGGCAAAGTTACTTCAGACCAATCAGTTCTTGTTCCATATGCAGGTAATAAACTATTACCATGCCAAAGATACTTCTGGAGAGTTAAAGTCTGGAGTAACTCAGGCAAGGAATCGAAATGGAGTGAGACAGCACATTTCGAAACAGGTTTGATGGATCCATCAGGCTGGGTAGCCCGATGGATTGAAAAAGAAGATGATACGCTACGTTATTCTCCATCACCTCATTTCAGGAAGGAATTTAAAATAAGCAAACCGATTGCAAAAGCAACAGTATATGTTACATCACATGGATTTTATGAACTGCATCTTAACGGGAATAAAGTTGGAGATCAGGTTTTAACGCCTGGATGGACTTCATACAATAAGCGGCTGCAATATCAGGTGTATGATGTGACAGGACAGGTGGTAAAGGGGAATAATGCTATAGGAGCAGTTCTTGGAGATGGCTGGTACAGAGGGACTCTTGCTTGGGGCAATAATTGGGCGATTTACGGTAAGAGGTTAGGCTTGCTACTTCAGCTCAGGATCGTTCACACTGATGGTTCAGAAACAATTATTGTCACAGATGAAACATGGAAAGCCAACCAGGATGGTGCAATCAGGATGAACGATATTTATAACGGAGAAATTTACGATGCCCGTAAAAGGCTGACAGGCTGGAATCTGCCGGGTTATGACGATAGCAAATGGGTACCGGTCAGGACAGCTGCATACAGGATGGATAACATAATTGCCTCCGAAAGTGTTCCGGTCAGAAAAATTCAGGAAATAAAACCTGTTAAAATTTTCCGGACACCAAAAGGTAGCCTTGTTGTTGATATGGGACAGAATATGGTCGGCTGGGTAAGGCTTAAAGTAAAAGGTGAAAGAGGAACTGTTGTGACATTGCGCCATGCAGAAGTACTCGACAAATACGGGGAGTTTTATACAGAAAACCTGCGGAGGGCAAAATGTCAGCTCCAATACACACTTTCAGGAGATGGTGAGGAGATTTATGAACCCAGGTTTACTTTTATGGGTTTCAGATATGTTGAAGTAAACGGGTTTCCGGGTGAACTTACTGCTGAAAATATAACCGGTGTGGTTGTTCATTCGGATATGGAGGTTACCGGAAGTTTTGAATGTTCGAATCCGCTTCTCAATCAGTTACAACACAATATTCAGTGGGGTCAGAAAGGCAATTTTGTTGATGTCCCAACTGACTGCCCCCAGAGGGATGAGCGATTAGGGTGGACTGGCGATGCTCAGGTTTTCTGCCGTACAGCTGCATTTAATATGAATGTGGCAGCATTTTTCACAAAATGGCTTAAAGATGTTGCCGCTGATCAGAAACCGGGAGGAGAAGTACCGGATGTTATTCCAGATGTGCTTAACCGGCAGGATGCCACTACTGCTTCACCATCAGCAGCATGGGGAGATGTGGCTGTTATAGTCCCATGGACAATGTATCTCGTTTACGGCGACAGTAAGTTCCTTGAAAACCAATATCCAAGTATGAAAGCATGGGTGGAGTATATTCGTAAAAAAGCAGGTGACAGTTATTTATGGAAGGGTGGAAGCAAATATGGTGACTGGCTTTTCTATCATCCCCCCATAAGAAATCATACTGAATTTGATGGCCATACAGAACACGATTTTATTGCTACAGCAATGTTTGGCTATTCAACAAAACTGTTATCGCTTGCTGCAAAAGAACTTGGCAAAGATGACGATTTTAAATTCTATGACGATTTATTCAATAAAATTAAAGAAGCATTCGCTCATGAATATATAACTCCTGCCGGAAGAGTCGGGACAGGTTCGCAAACTTCTTATGTCCTTGCACTGATGTTTGATCTTTTACCTGAAAACCTGAGAAAAAATGCAGCAGGTTTTCTTGTTGCAGACATTAAAAGTCGCAGAAACAGATTATCAACGGGATTTGTGGGCACATCCTACTTATGCCATGTCCTTTCAAATATGGGCTATACAGATGTAGCTTATGACCTCTTATTGCAGGAAGCTTATCCGTCATGGCTCTATCCTGTGAAAATGGGAGCAACAACAATATGGGAACGCTGGGATGGTATAAAAACCGATAGTACATTTCAGGATCCGGGCATGAATTCATTTAATCATTATGCCTATGGCGCAATAGGTGACTGGATGTACAGGGTCTGCGCTGGAATAGAAGCCGCTGCGCCTGGTTACAAAAACATTCTGATACAACCCTCTCCTACTGATAAATTAACATACGCTCGAGCTACTTTTGAAAGCTATTATGGCCAGATTTTATCAGGATGGGAAAAGATAGAGAGTGGTATTACGGTAAAAATCAAAATCCCTGTAAATACTAGAGCAACTATATTATTACCCACAAATAATATATCAAAAATATCAGAAAGTGGAAAACCTATTAATTCTGTTCAGGAAATCACAAACATCCGGACAGTTAATAACAAAGTGGCTTTTGAAACAGGTTCAGGCGAATATGTATTCTTAATCAGCAATTAATCGCGATTAAGTTAAGTAACTTAAAAATGATAATGTTTTTATAGATAGAACTTTTACATCTGATTAAAAGCTTGATTTTTTTCTTTTTCCAGTTAATTGTCAAAACACGAGAATTAATCGGATAATTTTTACTTTTGCATCCTTTACAGGGATATATGTCGTTTTTTTCTGATTTTCTTGGTGAAACTGCAGCGCTTTTGACAGCATTTTGCTGGACTATCACAGCACTTGCAAATGAAATTGCCAGCAAAAGAATTGGTTCCCTATCACTGAACATTATCAGGATGTTTCTGGCTGTTTTTCTTCTTTCTTTTTACAATTATTTTGCAAGGGATAAGTTTTTACCTGTCGATGCAAATATGCATAACTGGTTATGGCTTTCCCTCTCAGGGTTGATTGGATTTACTTTTGGAGACTATTTCCTCTTCAGGTCTTTTGCGGTCATAGGGTCAAGATTTGCTATGTTGATAATGACCACTGTTCCGTTGTTTACTGCTTTTTTTGGCTGGTTGATAATTGGTGAAAACCTTACTATCCTTCATTTTACGGGTATGATTTTAACTCTTGGAGGAATATCTCTTGCAATATTCCATCGTAACAATAAAGGTGAAAAGCTTTCGCTCAAGTTGACACCTTCGGGTATATTTCTTGCTCTCGGAGGAGCCATGGGACAGGCACTGGGGCTTATTCTGAGTAAGCTGGGAATGCAGGGGACCTATGATCCTTTTGCCGCTACGCAGATAAGAGTTTTTGCAGGTGCTGCAGGTTTCATAGCGCTGACAACTTTTATCTCTCATTGGCCTGAAGTTTTAAAAGGAACAAGAAATAAAAAGGCTGTCACAGCAGTAACAATAGGAGCAATTTTTGGCCCATTCCTCGGAGTCTCATTTTCATTAATGGCAGTTAAATTTACTCAAGCAGGTATTGCATCGACCATAATGGCAATTGTTCCAATATTGATTATACCTCCTTCAGTTGTGCTCAAAAAAGAAAAAGTTACGGTTGCAGAAGTGTCCGGCGCAGTAATTTCTGTAGCAGGCGTTGCTCTATTGTTCATCCGCTGATTTACAGTCAAAAAACCGCAAATTCATACTCAAAATGCAATATCTATAAAAGGTTAAGTCCTGATTCTATAATCGTATTATTGCCTGATTTTAAAAAATACAATTTCAGAATACCAGTTCATTCAGTAAGGCTTTAATGGCATAATCAAAGATTTAAAAGATAATCGGCTGTTTCTTTAAATGTTCCGAAGCTCATTTCAACGAATACATTTTTTACTCCGCCTGTATCAAGAGTTTCAAAAAACTCTTTCCAATCTACGATTCCTTTTCCGGCAGGAGCCTCTTTTTTTGTTTCTGCTGACCAGTCTGCCAGATGGGCAGAAATAAATCTTCCCGGATATTTTCTGAAATAATCTGCAGCTTTATACCCTATATTTATTACAGCAACCTGAAACTGCATTTTAACAATAGCCGGGTCAAACCTTGACATCAGTTCATCATAAATTAATTTGCCTTCAAGTTCCTGAAATTCTGTATGATGATTATGGAATCCCATCTGCAGTCCTGCCTTTTTAACCCTTTCACCTATCTGATTTAATTCATCAGCGGCTTTATACCAATCAGAGAGTTTTGCATCTTGTGGAAGTCCAAAAGATGATAGTATCATTTGAGTCTGCCCCAAATCGATTGCATACTTAATTCTTTCATCGAGGTTGTTCCGTAATTCATTCATTACATAATGCGAACTAGGGCATATCAGACCAGCATCGGTGATAATCTTCTTCATTTCAGTCGCACTGTATTTTGTAAGAGGACCGAAACCTGCTGAAGAATAACCCGGAGGGGAACACATCTCGATACTCCTGTAGCCCATGTCGTACATTATTTTGAGGGTTCCGGGGAAATCTTTTACAAGCATTTCCCTTATTGTCCATGATTGAAATCCGAGAGGCATTTTAAGCATACCAGGTGCATAAGCAGGTGAATGACTTCTAAATGCCTCAGGGGCAACAAGTGCTGATCCGATCAGAGCACCACCTTTACCCAGAAAATCCCTTCTTGAAATTTTACTCATATATTCCGATTATTAAGTTAGAACTGCTATAAAATTAGTAAAACAGTAAACAAATTTATGATTATTATTTATTTTCAGAAATTTTGCTCATTGCCCTACGGGTCATAGTTGTGATGGTAAGTGTAAAACTCTTTAACTTTTTTGAGACTAAGCTTTCTTGTC
The DNA here is from genome assembly GCA_020722575.1 of Rikenella microfusus. Taxonomy (GTDB): domain Bacteria; phylum Bacteroidota; class Bacteroidia; order Bacteroidales; family VadinHA17; genus LD21. The sequence continues at coordinate 9,334 of DYKN01000029.1, forward strand.
TCGCCGGTTTTAGAGGTAAGGAACCACATCAAACATTTTTTCATCTCATAAAAATATATTTCAATCCAAGACATAATATTTCTTCATATGACAATTAATGAGGCTTTCTGGTCAAGTTGGAAACGTATGTTATTAAATTAATTTTTTACCTTCTTCAAAAATGTTGAAAAAATAAAATTTCTGTTGAAATTTTTTTGATATAAAATGCACAATGTATTTATAGAATATTTACTTTCGGCGAAATTTTAAAATTAAAAATAGAAATATTAAGAAAGTAGTGAAATTCTCAACACATCATGAACGCTAACAAAAACGAGGTTTCTGTCTTCCACGGTGAAGGCCACCTCACGGGTTGCTCTTCAGATGAAGAGCCTGGCGCGAAAACCATGATTTTTTCGCAAATTGAAACCCCAGACCAGTTAGTTAGCAATCGGAATGCGGAATTTATGCACCGCTATTTCCCTCTGGCAACTGTTGATTTATGGAACGATTGGAAGTGGCAACTTCGAAACTCAATTACGAGTATTGAAGGACTCCGGAAAATTATGCCCCTTTCCGATAAGGAAATAATGGCTTTGAATAATCTGAAAGGCAGGCTTCCTCTTAGAATCACGCCTTATTATGCTTCACTGATCTACAAAACAAAGCCATCAAATCCCCTCAGGAGAATTGTTGTCCCTGTCGTTGAGGAACTTTTGCAGGCTCCGGAAGAAAAATTTGATCCACTTCATGAACAGTTAAGCTCACCAGTTAAAGGTATTGTGCACAGATACCCCGACAGGGTTCTCTTCACAGTTACCCAGGTTTGCTCTGCTTATTGCAGGTATTGTACCCGGTCACATTCAGTCGGCAAGCTCGATAAACTTGGAAAAAATGATTTTGAAAAGGCCTTTGAGTATATAAGAAATCACAGGGAAGTGAGGGATGTCCTAATAAGTGGCGGAGATCCTCTAACAATGTCTGATGGAATGCTTGACTATATTCTTAGTAATCTAAGAGCAATACCTCACGTTGAAATATTGAGAATAGGAAGTCGTGTCCCTGTTGTTTTACCACAAAGGATAACCCAAAACCTTATATCAATATTACGCAAATACCATCCTTTATATATTAGTCTTCATTTCACTCATCCTGATGAAATTACACCGGAATGTTCTGAAGCATGTATTAAACTTGCCGATGGTGGTTTTCCACTTGGAAGTCAGACTGTTCTTCTAAAGGGTATTAACGATGACGTTGAGACAATGAAGAAATTATTCCACAAACTATTGATGATAAGGGTAAAGCCATATTATTTATATCAGTGCGATTTAATCCCTGGTTCTGCTCAGTTCAGAACATCTATAAATAAAGGACTTGAAATAATAAGAGGACTCAGAGGTTTCACAAGTGGATATGCTATACCCCATTATGTTGTTGATGTACCTGGTGGAGGAGGCAAAATTCCCCTTCTCCCCGATTATGTTGTTGAACACAACAATGAAAAAATAGTTCTTCGCAATTATGAGGGTAAAATTTTCGAATATCCCGAAATATAATATTTCATGAAAATCGGACTCACTTTTGACCTCAGGTCGTGGTACCTCGACCGTGGTTTTTCTATGGAAGATACTGCAGAATTTGATAAGGAAACAACAATAGAGGCCATTAAGAAAGTACTGGAGGACATGGGCTTTGAAACGGAAGAGATCGGAAACCTCTTTCAACTTATAAAAGCACTTGCCTCAGGCCGGAAATGGGATATTGTATTTAATATTGCTGAAGGATTATATGGAGACGGCAGAGAATCAGCCATTCCAGCTATACTTGATCAGTATCGAATACCATATATATTCAGTGGACCTATAGTACTCAGTGTTTCACTCAATAAACATCTGGCAAAACTTGTTGTGTCATCCGCGGGAGTTCCTGTCAGTCCTGGTATGATTGTAAGAACTGCTGATGATATCGAAAGATGTAGCCTTCAATATCCGCTTTTTGTTAAGCCGGTTTCTGAGGGAACAGGAAAAGGAATATCCTCAAAAAATATTATCCAAAATAGAAAAGAACTCAATAACGTTGTGCATTATATCCTTCAAAGATTTAATCAACCTGCTCTGGTTGAAGAGTATCTTCCTGGAAAGGAATTCACCATTGGAATAACAGGTAGCGGAGATGAAGCTACAGTCATTGGGGGCATGGAGGTTATCTGTAATGACGATTTGCCATACTCTATGGAATATAAAGAAAATTATAAACTTATGTGCAGATATCTTCCTATAAACTCTGATTATGCTGATGAAGCAAAAGATGTTGCTTTGAGGGCATGGAAGGCACTCGGAGGTCTTGACGGTGGAAGAGTTGACGTAAAAGCCGACAGGAACGGAAAAATATGTTTCCTCGAAGCGAACCCCTTGGCCGGCCTCCATCCCATTGACTCAGACCTGCCGATTCTTTCAAGATTTGCAGGAATAGAATACCCTGAACTTATTGCAAGAATTGTAAAATCTGCTCTGAAAAGATATAATATTAATCCATGAAATGTTGTATCCTGTTTAATCAACCCCAGGAAAATGCACTTCCCGATGAACTCGATATTCTCCATCAGGTTGAGTGGGTGGAAAACAACCTGAGGAAATTAGGTTACGAAACATACAGAAAAGGAATCACGAAGGATTTTATGTCGGAAATACCTGAAATTACAATTGAAAAACCCGACTTCGTATTTAACCTCGTTGAATCAATAAATAACAGGGGAGAATTACTTTATTTTATCCCTGCACTTCTTAATATGTATGGGATCCATTATACCGGCAATTCTCTTGAAGCACTTTTCATTACCACCAGCAAGATTCTTACAGTTAAAATGCTTTACAGTGCAGGTATTCATTTTCCTGAATCATTCCAGTTAAACGAATGCCGGAAACTTATTGAGGGTAAAAAATATATTATTAAACCGATCTGGGAAGATGGTTCTACGAATATCACATCTGATTCGGTCTTTACATATAAACAGGGGATTGAAAGCAGATTCAGCAATTTCAGGAATTCTCACTGGTTTATACAGGAATATATTGATGGAAGAGAGTTTAACGTGAGCCTGCTTGCAGGACCCGACGGTCCTGAAATGTTACCACCGGCCGAAATGCAATTCATTGATTTCGGCGATAAACCAAAAATTGTGGATTTTAAAGCCAAATGGATTCATGACAGCTTTGAATACAGAAACACCATAAGGGAATTTCCGGGAAAAAAGCTCGATTCAATGTTAAAAGATAAAATTGAAAAAACAGCTCTTAAGTGCTGGAAGGTCTTTGGCCTTAAAGGATATGCAAGGGTGGATATCAGAGTTGATAACAGTAATAATATCTACGTTATTGAAGTAAATGCAAATCCCTGCATTTCACCTGATAGTGGATTTGTTGCGGCAACCCGTGAAGCTGGTTATAAGTTCACCAGGGTACTTGAAAGAATTATAGATGATATTAATTAATGAGGAAATGAAAGGACTCTATACAGTATTACTGCTTATATTGTCAAACACTTTTATGACATTTGCATGGTACGGACACCTTAAACTCAAAACAATGAGCCGGTTTGAAAATATGACACTTCTGGCAGTCATACTTTTCAGCTGGGGCATAGCTTTGTTTGAATATTTCTTTCAGGTACCGGCCAACAGAATAGGATTCAGAGGTAACGGTGGACCTTTTTCACTTCTTGAGCTCAAAGTGATACAGGAAGTAATTTCCATCTCAGTATTTATAATATTTACCTTGCTGGTTTTTAAAACCGAACATTTACGAATTAACCACCTTATAGCGTTTGATTTTATAATTCTGGCTATCTACTTTGTTTTTAAAAAGTAGTATTTCTGAAAAATACATCTGTTAGAACGCAAAGCTCTGAATATTTTTACCGTAATCTATAAGTGAGGAGGTAAAAGTGATAATTCGTTTTGTACGTACAAATCATAGCAATTTTTTTCTTTCTTTCTTTTAGTCACAAATAAAATGCAGAATATTTATTAAAAAATGCAGAATATTTATTAAAAAGAGCTATTTATCAAAATCTAATTCATGTTTATGTAAAAGTGTCAGAAAAATAATATTTATTACATAATATTTTGTAACTTGTTTTAAAATAACATAATAATTGTAATGCCATGAAAAAAAATCTGCTTATTACAGTATTTTGTGCTGTGAGTGCCATGCTCTTTTCTCAAGTACCGCAGGGATTTAATTACCAGGCTGTTGCCGTAGATAATTCAGGACGACCCATTGCCAATGCCAGTATAAGTGTCAGACTTTCGATTTTGTCAGATACTACGGGTTTTTTTTCATCAGGAAGTGGCACTTATATATGGGAGGAGACTCATACCAATATTATGACAAATACATATGGTATGTTCACTGTTGTTCTCGGAACAGGAACAAAAATTCAGGGTTCTGCCGATGCATTCGATAAGATAGTGTGGACACCGGGCCCGTACTATGTCGGAACAAAGATTTCACAGGACAACGGTACTACATGGAAAATTATGGGATCAGCAAAAATATGGTCTGTCCCTTATGCAATGGTATCGGCAAAAGCCGATGAGCTTAACCCGGGAGCAAAAGTCGTAAGTGTAAATGACGGAATTTCAGACGCTCTTTTTGAAGTAAGAAGAAAAGACGGTCAGACTGTTTTTGCCGTGTATCCTGATGCGGTAAACATTTATGTCCCATCGGGTGGAAAAGGTGTTAAGGGAGGTTTTGCTATTGGCGGATTTGGTGAAAAGGCACCTTCACAGGATTATTTCAGGGTTACACCCGACAGTGTCAGGATATACATTGATAACACTCCAGGCACCAAAGGTACTAAGGGAGGTTTTGCTATTGGTGGATTTGATGCTGCCAAAGGTTCGCTTCTTAAGAACTATTATCTGAATGTTTCTGGTACCAATACAGTGGATACCGTTCTGGGTTCGCCACAGGTTCTTTGGTTCCCCAATAAAAATGCATTTCTTGCCGGCAATGTATGGATTCCCCATCCAGACAGTGTGGGTAAATATTCAACGTCACTGGGATATCGTTCTGTGGCATATGGTGACTATTCACAGGCATTCGGTTACATGGCAAGAGCAATGGGAAATTATTCCACAAGCATCGGAAAGAATTCCATTGCAGGTGCCGGAAAGACAGTGGCTCAGAATGCTTTTGCATTCGGTGATGGCGCGAAGGCTACAGGATCTGATTCATATGCCTTTGGTTCAGGAGCTACTGCAACAGGATACCGTTCATTTGCCTTCGGATCGGTTGGCCTTGATGATTCAGGCAATCCAACAACAACACCCACAACAGCAAGTCAGCCATATACAGTTGCAATAGGCATGGGAGCACAGGCAACCCAGAAGGGTGCTATGGCACTGGGCATTGGAGCTAATGCCTCGGGTTATTATTCAAACAGTTTCGGATATTACAGCAACTCATCCGGGTATTATTCTACCGCACTGGGATTTCGATCCACTGCCTCACAATATTATGCCGGTGCACTCGGGTACTATGCCGCCGCCTCTGGACAGGGTTCACTTGCTTTAGGTTATGGTGCCCAGGCAACACAAAATTATGCTTCGGCCATTGGTGCATCCTCAAGGGCAACAAATACATACGCAAGTGCATTCGGAAGAGGTGCTTTCGCTCAGGGAAGCAGCTCTGTTGCAATAGGTTATGGTGCAACAACAGGTACAAGTGCAACTAATGCAAGTGCCTTCGGAAGACTCGCCAACGCTTCCGGCTCCTCATCAATGGCTCTTGGAGTAAGTGCAGCCGCTTCCGGCGATACTTCAGTTGCAATGGGTTACCTTGCAAATTCTTCAAATAAATATGCAGTGGCAATCGGATATGCATCAAAAGCCACTGCAAAAAATTCATTCTCGTTTGGATACAACAGTGAAGCCGCAGGCGAAAATTCGTTTGCAATCGGAACTTACGGATTGGATGCAAGCGGTAATCCCAATACAAGTCGTCCAACTAAGACGCTTCAGTCGTATTCTGTAGCTATGGGTATGGGAGCTCAGACAAGCCTTAAGGGAGATATGGCACTTGGCGTTAACTCTACCGCGTCAGGAGGATACAGCACAGCTATGGGATATTCACCAACCTCTTCAGGACCATACAGCACAGCAATAGGATATACGGCTGTCTCGTCAGGGTCATATTCCACTGCCATGGGTTATGCTGCTAATTCAGGAGGTAACTATTCCGCTTCGCTTGGGATGGGAGCCACAACTACCGGTAGCTACGCAACTGCAATAGGATACTACTCAAGGGCTTATGGTAATAAATCAATGGCAATAGGCAGCCAGTACAGCTATACATATTATAGACTTTATTGCAATAGAATTACAGGTTTGTGCCACTGGACACCTTTTACTGTCAACAAATACAATACTGCCGAAGGCGACTATTCACTGGCAATTGGCAACGGTAACTATGCAAACAATGGCGGGATGAGCATTGGTTCAAATAACTCGGCTTATAAATCAGGTGCTGTTGCTATTGGCCATTCAAATGTTGCTGATTCTGCATATTCAGTTGCAGTTGGCGCAAATAATGTAGCTAACGGGTACAACGCATTCGCTTTCGGTGAGAGCCTTACAGCCCAGGCCGCAAACAGCTTTGTAATTGGAACCTACAATGTTGCAGCCGGCAATAAAACAAGCTGGATTAACTCAGACCCGTTGTTTGTTGTAGGAAATGGCGATTCGGGAACCCCTCATAATGCCCTGGAAGTTAGAAAAAGCGGCGCCCTGTATGTTTACCCAGACAGTTCATCTTATGGTATCTATAATTATGCTACAAATACAACATACGGCCTTTATATCTATAATTATGCTCAAAATTATAAAACTTCCTCAATTTACGGAATAAGAAGTTACGCTAACCAGAACAATTCAGATGCCACCGGTTCCACATATTCAGGGTATTTCAGAACTAGCAACTATGGTACAGGATATAATTATGGACTTATGAGTTATGCATATCAATATAATACAAGCTCCAACTCACCTGTTTATTCAGGGTACTTTTATTCTTCTAATTACGGCAATGGAACCAATTATGGCTTATATACCAATATTCTTACCACTGCTAAATCTGATGTTGCCGAATATATTAAAGACTCATACGGAAACACCCAGCCAGCTGATGTTGTGGTTGCTGATGCTTATAATAAAGAAAGTGTTGTTAAATCATCAAAACCATATCAGACAGGTGTACTTGGTGTGATATCAACTTATCCCAGTCTTACCATGGGAATGGAACTCGTCATTGATGAAAAAACCGGTGAGGAGAAGAAGGGCGTAAATGTTGCAAAACTTGCCCTTTCTGGCCGTGTTCCGGTTAACGTCACTGGAGAAAACGGCCCGATACAACCCGGTGATTACCTTACAACCTCCTCAACTCCCGGATTTGCAATGAAATGGACATTGCTTGATGTTACTGAAGCAAAGGATTTCGATGAGCTGAAACAGATACTTGCCGAGAATGAAAGAAGAAGAGGTACAATAATTGGTAAGGCTGTCGAAGGCTTTTCAGGCTCAGGTACAGGAAAAATTATGGTGCTAATTTCACTGCAATAATACTGCAATAAATCTATGTAAAAAAAGCCGGCTATTAAAACCGGCTTTTTTGTTACGTTTATGTACAAAAACCTGCCATTGGTCAAAAAAAATTGAAGTTTATCAGTTTTTGTTGTAAATTGCGTATATTATTATCTTTCAATCTATTGTATAATAGATGTTTTATCGTTTTATATTTTAATGAGTTATAAACTATAAAATATAAAAGTTATGAAAACAAAATTTATTTTCCGCTTTAGTATTTTAACTATTTTCTTTTATCTTCTTCTTGCCCTGGGCTCTGAGCACCGAGCCCTGTGCCAGGTCCCCCATGGATTTAATTATCAGGCTGTTGCCGTAGATAATTCAGGACGACCCATTGCCAATACCAGTATAAGTGTCAAACTTTCGATTTTGTCAGATACCACAGGCTTTAATTCATCAGGAAGTGGCACTTATATCTGGGAGGAGACTCATACCAATATTATGACAAATACATATGGTATGTTCACTGTTGTGCTTGGCACAGGAGTGAAGGATCAGGGGTCTGCTTCTTCGTTCAACGAAATAACATGGGAAACAGGGCCCTATTATATCGGAACAAAAATTAAAAGGCCTGCTGATACTGACTTCAAGATAATGGGGGCAGCAAAATTATGGTCTGTACCATATGCAATGATGGCTGATAAAGCTGCCGATTTAAACTCAGGAGCAAAGGTTGTAAGTAAAGATGATACATCTTCTGATCCACTTTTTGAAGTTAAAAGGAACGACGGTCAAACTGTTTTTGCTGTTTACCCTGATGCAGTAAACATTTATGTTCCGTCAGGTGGTAAAGGTGTAAAGGGAGGTTTTGCAATTGGCGGTTTCGGTGAAAAAGCTCCTTCACAGGATTATTTCAGGGTAACTCCCGACAGTGTCAGGATCTACATTGACAATTCACCATCGGTAAAAGGAGCTAAAGGAGGTTTTGCAATTGGTGGTTTCGATCCCACAAAAGGTATCTTGCCTGAGTTTTATATGAATGTAACCGGGGCAAATAATGTTGATACGGTTGAAGGTTCACCTCAGGTATTGTGGTATCCGAACAAAAATGCTTTTCTGGCCGGTAATGTACATATTGGTGCTATTGATAGTGTTGGCAGTTATTCGACTGCTCTGGGATACAGGTCTATTGCAATGGGAGATTATTCACAGGCATTCGGTTATAAAGCAAAAGCACTCGGAAATTTCTCGACAAGCATTGGAAAAAATTCCATTGCCGGAGCAGGAAAAATCCTTGCACAAAATGCATTTGCTTTTGGCGACGGTGCCAAAGCAACAGGATCTGATTCATATGCCTTTGGTTCCGGGGCTAATGCTACAGGATACCGTGCTTTTGCCTTCGGTTCTGTTGGCCTTGATAGTTTAGGCAATCCGACAACAATACCCACAACAGCCAGCCATCCATTCACAGTTGCAATAGGCATGGGCGCACAGGCTACACAAAAGGGTGCTATGGCACTGGGCATAGGCTCAAACGCATCAGGCTATTATTCAAACAGTTTAGGATATTACAGCACTTCATCAGGTACTTATTCTACAGCACTGGGATATAAAGCCCAGGCTACCAATAACAATGCTCTCGCCCTCGGGAACGGTTCAATTGCATCAGGCACCAACTCTGCTGCAATTGGTTACCAGTCAAAATCTGAAGGTGATAAGTCAATAGCAATCGGGTCGTATTATTCTTATTCATACCTGGTTCCAATAATAAACCTTGGTAAAGGCGGTGGTGACAGCAAAGGATTCGACGATTTGCTTCCAATCATACCCATTACTCCAATTACAACTATTTCTAGAACATTCAACAGAGAAAATAAAGCCACAGGGCAATATTCGGTTGCCATCGGAAATGGAAATCTTGCAGAAGCCGGAGGTTTTGTTTTCGGATCAAACAGCGATGCTATAAAATTCGGTGCTCTTGCTTTAGGGAACTCAGCATCTGCAAATGAAACAAACTCTGTTGCAATAGGTTATAACACAATGGCTAATGGAATATATTCCATGGCTATAGGTAACAATGTCACCGCAAACTCATACGGAGAAATTGCACTGGGACAGTTTAATCAAACCGATGCCGGAACTGTAGATACATGGAATCAAAATGAACTGCTGTTTACCCTGGGAAATGGTGTTAATGATGCAAACCGGTCAAATGCCCTTACCATTTATAAGGATGGTAAAAGTATAATCAGGGGAAGATATGCAGTATCAACCTTCAATTTCAAGAAATCCCGACTAATATATCTATTAGGTTGGAAAGATTATATTTATGGCGTTTATACAATGATTAATCGCGATGATCCAAATATTGAGTATTACTACAGTGGTTATTTTACTTCAACCGGTACTGAAGGAATCTATCGCGGCCTTTATGCAGATTTGTTTTCGACACCTGAAGCCAATATTACAACCACTCTTAGATCAACTGGAGCTTATAATACTCTAATTAGTGCACCTTACATGGATTTAGTTATTGATAGTACAGGTTTAATCGGCCACCTTCCATCAAGTATCAGGTATAAGAAAGATATTGAAGATCTTAAAGATGTTGACTGGCTTTACAATCTCAGACCTGTATCCTTTAGATATATCAACTCAGAATCTTCTCATAAACAATCCGGTCTCATTGCCGAAGAGGTTTTGAAGGTAAATCCTGATTATGTTTCATTTAATGAGAAAGGAGAACCTGAGACTGTAAGCTATTCTAAACTAATCACGCCCCTGCTGAAAGCTGTTCAGGAACAGAAAAAAGCAATTGAAACACTCAGGTCAGAAAATGAAATTCTGAAAGAAAGAATCGAACAGCTTGAAAGCATTGTATCATTAATCAGTCCAGGCCAGAAATAATTAATTTTTTTAATGTCAAAGCCGGTTTTTCCTACCGGCTTTTTTTATTTTTATGTGTTAATAGAAATCGACGGGAAATTTTAATAAATTCAAATCTCAATTCTTTGTAATAATGGAAGTAAAAATTCAGGAAAGCTGGAAGTTGAAGTTGAGTGATGAGTTTGAAAAGGAATATTTTATGAAGCTTGTCAGTTTTGTTAGAGAGGAATACAGAACTCATACAATTTATCCGCCGGGAAGTTTGATTTTCAATGCATTCAATCTTTGTCCCTTCGATAAGGTCAAAGTAGTTATAATAGGGCAGGATCCGTATCATGGACCCGGGCAGGCGCATGGTCTGTGCTTTTCTGTAAGAGATGGCATTCCCTTTCCTCCAAGTCTTGTTAATATTTTTAAAGAGATCGAGTCGGATCTGGGGATTCCTTTCCCAAAATCAGGTAATCTTGAAAGATGGGCTATTCAGGGAGTGCTTCTGTTGAATGCAATATTAACGGTAAGGGCGAACATGGCAGGCTCTCACCAGGGAAAAGGCTGGGAACAATTTACCGATTCGGTTATCAGAATACTTAATGAACAGAAACGTAATCTTGTATTTTTATTATGGGGTGCCTATGCCCAACAGAAAGGTGCAGTTATTGACAGGTCAAAACATCTTGTGCTTGAATCGGTCCACCCCTCCCCCTTATCAGCAACAAGAGGTTTTTTCGGAAATAAACATTTCAGTCGATGCAATGAGTATCTTATAAGTAATGGTATTGAACCAATAAAATGGTAAAAATCAGGTTATCTTATTTGTTATTTTGGTAAAGAAATTATTTAAGAGGAGATTCCATTATTACATTGTGAATCTTAAGTTTTCTCTGAGCATCATTTTCAATGAAAATTTCATAAGTGGCTTTAACCTGCCCGAGATACTGCATATAATAATATGTTACAGTATCTGTTTTATATTTGATGCCATTAATATATGCCGAAATATTTGCCTTCGGATATGCTTTTTCAAAACGGTAATAATCAGTAACCTGACCTCCTTCAAGCACACCATAATTATATATTCCTCCACCTGTCTCAACCGTCAATTCGGTCATAGTAAGGTCGGTAAGGTTTCTTACTCTAATATCAGTAGGCCCGAGCGGTTCTTTTTCAAGCTTCTTGCAACCCGAAGACATTAAAACCGCAAGGGCAAGAAAGAACAATAGATTTTTCATAATGTTTTCCTTACTGTAAATAAACTTATTAAATCTGACATTAAAATTAAAAAAATAGTTGCATATAAATCAAAGTTTTTCCATACAATTCTCAGGAATCCAGCCTTTATTACCGTCAGGGAGCCTAATTTCATTCCATTCACCGAGAGCATCTGTGACTGTAACCTTTGTTCCCTCATGTATAAGGAAAAGATCATTTCCTCCGGAATCAGGCGAACTTTTCCCATTCACTTGAGGGCATAAAATAATTGCTCTGTCACTATTATAAACAAGATTTCTGTTACGGATAGAAAAAGCCAGTGATAGAAGGCTTATAAACAGCATTATAAGAGCTATCCAGAAACTGGTTACTTTTAGCCTGTATACCGATGTAAATAAATATACTGAAAGCAGGATGAGAAACAATATAAATAAAGATATGCTTATTAAAGCCCATTTATTTGAAGTAAGCAGAAGTGAAATAAAATTGTACCAGGTAATAAAGAATAATTCCGGCACTTCAGTGAATTTATCAACTGTGTAAGTGCGTGCAATCTGAAGGTTATAATTAATATCCTCATCTGCAGGATCCAGAAGAAGTGCCCTTTCAAAGAATAGAATAGCCTCCGGTATTTCATTGATTTTGAAATAGGCATTTCCTATATTATAAAATAAATTGGAAGAACTCATACCTGATTTGTAAAGTGACAACCAGACATCGAGAGCTTCCTGATATTTTCCTTTAGAGTATAATTCAGTGCCTTCCCTGAACTTCTCATTAAAGGCATTATCACAAAAGGCAGGAATATTTTCTGCAATAATCGCTAATGAAAGAATAACTATCAATTTTTTCATTTCACCCTCCTTATCCAAGTTTATTCTCGAGATCCCTTATAAATTTCACTGCACTATTGTACAAGTTTTCTGCCTCTGCAGGTTGTGAAGCAGGTGCAAATCTTGCAAATTCACATCTGTCGATTATTTCAAGCAGTTTTTCAATTTGTTCGGTGCTTATTTCTTTTTCTTTCAGTTTTTCCACCACAACGTTTCTGGTAAGCTGTGACTGCGGAATTGCAAGTTTATCACTGAGGTAACCCCATAAAGCCTTCAAAAGTTCCTCGTAGAATTTATCAGTATTATCTGTTTTCAAGCACTTTGATGCGGAAGATAATCTTCTGGACGCAACTTTACCGGCTTTTCTGTTTCTGACTCGCACTAAATCGGCTGATCGTCTGACCTGCTCACGCCTGACGAAAATAACAATCAAAAATAGTGTCAGACCCAGTAAGTAAATATATGGAAATCCTCTTTTAGATATCAGCAGTTTATCAGGCCTGATAATTGTTCCATGTACTGAATTTATAAATCTGATATCTTTCCCGAGGTATTTCACCTCTTCCCGTGACACTCCGCTGAAAACTGTAGCAGGACCGGCCTGATCAGTAGTTCTTACAGCATGAAACCTGAATTCCTTCGTCGTAAGTTTCTCATATTGTTTTGATGCAGGATTAAAGTATGAATAAGTAATAGACGGTAATATAAAATCTCCATGATGCCGGGGAATCAGAACGTATTCAAATGTTTTCTTACCCGTTGTACCTGAAGCTGTGCTGGTAAAGTTATCAATAATTTTTGGATCATATATTTCTATATCGGGTGACAAATTCAACAATGGAGCACTTGCAAATTTAAGATTTCCACTTCCGCTTAAAGTAATTTTAAGGTTTATAGCATCATTAACATTAACAGTGTCTTTATTAATGGATGCCGAGACTGATATTTTTCCAACTACACCTGAAAAATCATCAGGTTTACCTTCGGGCAACGGTTTGACTTTAATTTTCACAGGTAGAGTGGCAAGTACTCTGGGGACGTTTGTATATCTCGCAAAGAAATCGCCAAAGAAAGGATCCGGTTCTCCTATCCTTTGTTGAATAAGTGCCGTTACTTCTACAGGATTGATAGTTATTTCACCGGTTATCTGGGGAAACAGAAGAATCTGCTGAATAATACCAGTTCCATAGATAACACCTTTAACATTCTCCCTTTCAAGTGATGTCAGAGGTGGTGTTTCAAGATCTTCACGGATAAAACCACTGAAGTCAGGATATTTGATTTCCTGCAGCCCTGAAATATTAATTCTTGAATAGATCTTAAGTGACACCACCATTGGTTCTCCAGCGTATAGTTCAGTACGGCCTGGAATTAATCTTACAAAAAGATCTCCCGAAGGTTCAGCTGTGGAGACCTCTTTCTCAGGTTTTTCTGTTTCCCGTCTTGCATTTTGTCCCGAAGGTGTTCCAACAACTTCAATATATATTGAATCCGACTGATATTCCTTACCTTTTACTTTAATCGAAGCCGGACCAATAACATATTTTCCGGGTTCAATAGACTGGAGATAATATGTATATGTATATGAAGTCTCCTGAGATATTTTTCCGTTAATTATTTGAGTGCTTGAACTGTATGATGTATGTGGTCCCATTAATTTGTAAAATCCGGTAAATGGTGGTGCAGTAAATTCTCCTCCTCCTGTGTTTATTGTCCAGCTAATAGTAAACTGTTCTCCCACGCTCACAACCCTCGGGTATTCAGTTTTTATAACTACCTCCTGGGCTTTTAGCCCGGAAGTCAGGAGTATTATAATAATAAATGCTAATATTTTGTTTTTCATAGCTCTTTACCAATTAATCAGAGTTCTAACTCTTTCCTGTGCTGTTTTAGCTTCTTTAACTTTTTCCTGTACTTTTTTCTCATCATTTGCCAGTGCATTCAGAATTCTTTCTGCATCCTCCTTTGATATCTTTTGTTGCTGCTCACCCTGCTGATCCTGATTTGCCTGATTTTGGTTACTATTCTGTTGTTGCTGTTGTTGGTTTTCCTGATTTTGCTGTTGATTATTATTGTTCTCATCCTCTTTTTGTTGCTCATTTTGTTGCTGTTGCTGTTGTTGTTGCTGCTGCATCTTTTTAAGCAAATCCTGGGCGTAGGCGAGGTTATACTTGGCTTCCATACTTGAAGGATTCAATCTTAATGAATTTTTATAGGCTTCAATACTCTCCTCAATTTTGTTGTTTTTAAGAAGGGAATTTCCTAAGTTATAATAACTTTCTGCCTTTTTCATGTTTTCATTACTCATTTCAACAGATGTGGAAAAATGTTTTGATGCATCTTCAAATTTATTCTGGCGGTAAAGTGCATCGCCCAGATTGAAAACGGCATCTGTCGATGATGGAGTATTTTCAATTGCCTTCCTGTATAGAATTTCTGATTCGTTATAATCTCCCTTAAAATATTTATTATTTCCCTGCCGCAGGTATTTTTTATCACCCTGTCCATAGATTCCCAGAATGTTCAAAAGCATTAAAATAACCGCTATACCTGTCGTCCTGTTCATCTTTCTGATAATAAAAATCTTTTTCATAGTTATCATTAGATTTTTATTCTAAATAATCTTAGTCCAGAAAGTTTTCTGTTTTTTCTTTCCATAAGAAGGAAATCAAAAATAAGCAGAAGTAATGAAGCTCCTGCAAAAATTTGAAACTGTTCGTTGTATTCAGTAAAAATTTTTCCTTCAATTTCCTGTTTCTGCATTTTTCTTATTTCTGCAAAAATCTGTTCAATGCCAGTAGTTGATGCTGTTGCCCTGATATATTTTCCATTTGTAGTTACAGCAATTTCCTTTAAAATATTTTCATTAAGTTTTGTTATTACGGTATTTCCCTGAGGATCTTTCATGTATTCTCTTTTTCCATTGATATTGAGCATTATAGGGACGCCTTCAGGTGAGCCGATTCCGATGGTATGAATAACTATTCCAGCTTTTGCAGCCTCTCTGGCTGCTGCAATCGGGTCATCCTCGTGGTTCTCACCGTCGGTAATAATGATCATCGCCCGGCTTTTTTCCGTACCCGGGGAGAAAGATCTGATGCCCAATGAAATTGCGGAGCCTATTGCTGTGCCCTGTTTTGGTACCATTGATGGATTAATCATTGAAAGAAACATTTTGGCTGAAACATAATCAGTTGTTATTGGTAATTGGACATATGCATCGCCTGCAAAAACAATCAGGCCGATTTTGTCATTGGCAAGCGTTTCAACCAGCCTTGCCAGAGCCTGTTTAGCTCTTTCCAGTCGACTTGGGGGAATATCTTCAGCAAGCATTGAATTGCTTACGTCAAGTGCAATAATAACTTCAACACCCTGCCGCTTCACTTCTTCAATTTTTGATCCAAATTGAGGCCTTGCCAGAATAATTGAGATCATTGCAACTACCATAAGCTGTAAAATGAGTTTCAGGACAGGCCTTATTCCTGATCTGTCAGGTATAAGTTCCATAACCAGTGCCGGTTCACCATATCTGAGTAAAGCTCTTCTTCTTCTATAGTTATTAAGCAGCCATAAAATCAGTAGAACTGGGATAGCCAGCAAAAAATAAAGATAATCCTGATTAGCAAATCTGAACAGACTCATTGCACCTCCTTTATGTCAGATTTTTTAAAATAGTATTTCTTAGAATCAATTCCGCAAGAAAAATCAATGCCGCGATCAATGCCGGCAACATAAATTTTTCTTCTCTTACCTTGAATTGTCTGACATCTATCCTTGATTTTTCCATCCTGTCAATTTCGTTATAAATCTGTATAAGTTTTTCGTTATCGGTAGCCCTGAAATATTTACCTCCGGTCATATCAGATATTTTTTGAAGAACTTCTTCATCAATTTCAACAGGCACATTCTGAAATCTTACACCAAAAGGAGTATTAACAGGATATGGGGCGACGCCCCTTGTTCCAACTCCTATGGTATAGACACGTACTCCAAAAGTTCTTGCAATTTCGGCTGCTGTAATTGGAGCTATTATGCCTCTATTATTTACGCCATCGGTAAGCAGAATGATTACTTTGCTTTTTCCCCCCGCGTCCTTGATTCTGTTTATTGCAGTAGCGAGTCCTTCGCCAATTGCTGTTCCATCTTCAATTATTCCGCTTTGTATTTCCCTGAGCAGGTTAATCAGGACAGCATGGTCTGTAGTTAGAGGGCATTGTGTAAAACTTTCGCCACTGAAAACTACCAGTCCCATCCTGTCGTAAGGACGGCCACTTATAAATTCCGTTGCAACACTTTTGGCCGCCTCCAGCCTGTCGGGTTTGAAATCCCTGGCCAACATACTACCGGAAATATCAAGCACAAGAATAATATCGATGCCTTCAGTTGAAACATCCTGATAGCTACTGGTTGCCTGTGGCCTGGCAAGTACAATAATAATAAAACCAACGGTCAAAACTCTGAAAGTAAAAAGAATATGTCGCAGAATATGTCTGAAAGTCTGACCCTGTAAATTAAATGGTTCAACAGATGATACCCTGATTGAAGCCGACGATTTTCTGTATTTAATCAGATACAGAAAAACCATCAATGGTAACAGAAGCAATAGATATAAATAACCTGGTGAAGCAAATACAATATTTCTCATAACGCCTCCTTCTTTTCGCTTCCTGTTAATGATTCAACACTTTCCATTTCAGGCAACTGCATTGTTGCCTTCACATAATCCCATGCATAATCAAAATGTAATTCATTCTCAGAAGGTTCAGGCTGATACTTAGCAAATTTCACAAGATCACCACCGGTAAGAACAGTCCTCAATTTTCTGAAAATCTCATCCTCTTTGATGCCTTTTTCAAGCAAGGCATTAAGTATTTCAATTGTTGTTAATTCCAGTGCAGAAATTAAGTATCTGTTCATGATATATTGACGTATAATCTCGGTTAGTCGTGAATAATATTGTTTAACCTCGCCTTTCTGCCAGAGTTTGGCATCTTTCAGTTTATCGAGTTCTCTAAATGCTATTACATGTGCTGGTTCCTTTATTTCAGGCTTAACCATTGCCTTTTCTCGTTTTATATACCTTTTAACCAATCGTATTAACATCCAGATAGCAAAACCAATTCCAGCTATCAGCAGTATCCATGGTAGAATTTCATCTGCTGTTAGAGGTACTTTACCCGGGTCAATAATATCAAAAATAGCAGATGAAGAATCGGGAGGTGTGATGTTGACTCTAATCACTTTAAGCCATGAATAGTCAGAATAATAACGTCTGATTCCTGATTCACTCTTTGTTTCTCCGTAAACAGGTGGAACCTGGTAAAAACCTGAATCGAATGACGTAACCAGATATTCATGTTTAATTCTGACATATCCATTATCAAGTTGTGATGAATCAATTACAGGGCCTTTTAGAATTTCTATTCCCTTTACGAGAGTATCGTAAAAGAATGGCAGAATAAGTTCAACACCTGAAGGTTTATCGGCAGTAATTGAAAATTTAATCTGATCACCAATAAAAATAGATGAAGTATCAAAACGTGCTTCTACCAGAACATCCTGTGCACGGGCATTTAAAGCGAATACTGCTGTAAATAAGCATATTAACCGGAAATTCTTCATTCCTATCTGCCTTTAAATAACCTGATTAGAGGAAGAACATAATCTTCGCCGGTAGAGATCCATACCGAATCCACACCACATTTTCTTAAGGTGTTTGTAAGGTTCATGTTATGTTTTTTCCACCATTCGCTATATTCTTTTCTGAATTTGTTTGATGATGTATCAATCCATTTTTCCGTGCCTGTTTCGGAATCATGAATTCTTGTAAATCCAATATCAGGAATTGATGTTTCAGCTGGATCATAAATCTTCAAAGCAACAACGTCATGTTTGTTTGAGGCAATCCGGAGAGATTCCTCAAACTCGGGAGATAAAAAATCAGAAATTACAAATGCAATACAGCGTTTTCTTATTGCATTTGTAAGATATCTTAGTGGTTCGTTAAGGTTTGTTAAATTGTTTTCTGGCCTGAAATCCAGGAGTTCTCTAATAATTCTCAAAATATGTCTTCTCCCTTTCTGTGGTCTGATGAATTTCTCAACCTTTCCAGAAAAGAATATTACACCAATTTTATCATTATTTAATATTGCCGAAAATGCAAGCACTGCGGCAATTTCAGTCATCACGTCCCTTTTAAAACCCTTCACCGTACCAAATGAACCAGAATCGCTTACATCAATCAGGAGCATAACCGTTAATTCCCTCTCCTCCTCATATACTTTTACATATGGATGATTGAACCGGGCAGTCACATTCCAGTCGATAGTCCTTATGTCATCACCATATTGGTATTCACGAACTTCACTGAATGCAATACCCTTTCCTTTAAATGCACTATGGTACTGGCCAGCAAAAATATGCCTGCTTAATCCTCTCGTCTTAATCTCTATTCTTCTGACTTTCTTAATTAGTTCAGCAGTTTCCACTTTTCAGTTGACTTATCTTGATGGTTTGATATTAATACTGATATTAAATGTCCAATCTTCTTCTTTCAAATCGATAGAAAATTTTTTCCCGTTTTTCTCGTCTTCCCACAGGTTTTCTCCTACCTTTTTATACCTGGAATTAAGCTCATTAATTTTAGTTTCTTTCAGGTCCTTATCACAGACAAGTCTCACACTTCTGCAAACCGAGTCTGCTGAAAGAAAAAAGAACAATGTCTGCTTCTGGGCTCTGTCGGTATATTTGAGGTATCTGAAAGTATTATTGAAGGTCATACCCTGCAGAACCATATTTTTCTGGTTTTCCATCATGTATTTAATAATGTCATTCAAACGGTAATCAATAAGGTTCTGTGAAAAAGATGGCTTGACGAGGAGCAACAACAGGATAATCAAAGAAGCTTTCAATTGATTCATAGAAAAAATTTTTATGGGACTTCAATTGTATTAAGTATTTCTGAAATGATGGTTTCCTGATTGATATTTTCGGCTTCAGCCTCATAGGTTAATCCTATTCTATGCCGGAGAACATCGGCACAGACTGCCCTGACATCTTCAGGAATAACATAACCTCTTCGCCTTATAAATGCGTAAGCTTTGGATGCAAGGGAAAGATAAATTGATGCACGAGGAGATGCACCGTATGAAATCATATTTGATAACCTGGCAAGGTTATAATTTTCAGGTTTGCGTGTGGCAAAAACAATATTAAGAATATAGTTTTCAATTTTTTCATCCATGTAAACTTCCCTGACAATATCCCTGGCCTTTATAATATCAGATGTTTTAATAACAGTGTTTGGCTTCGGAAATTCCTTTGCAATGTTTTCCCTGATGATGCTCCGTTCTTCCTCAATTGAGGGATATCCTATTATTACCTTCAGCATGAATCTGTCGACCTGTGCTTCAGGCAAGGGATACGTACCTTCTTGTTCAATAGGGTTCTGTGTTGCCATAACAAGAAATGGTTCTTCAAGTCTGTAGGTTGTTTCGCCGATTGTAACCTGTCTCTCCTGCATTGCCTCAAGAAGTGCGCTCTGTACTTTAGCCGGCGACCTGTTTATCTCGTCTGCAAGAATAAAATTGGCAAAAATGGGGCCTTTTCTTACAACAAACTCTTCTTTTTTCTGACTGTAAATCAATGTTCCAGTCAGATCGGCCGGCAAAAGATCAGGTGTGAACTGAATCCTGCTGAATTTTGCATCAATAATTGTTGCAAGGGATCTGATTGCAAGAGTTTTAGCCAGTCCGGGCACCCCTTCGAGCAAAATATGACCATTCGCAAGAAGTCCTATAAGCAAACTGTCAACAAGATGCCTTTGCCCGATTATAACCTTCCCAATCTCCATCCTGATTATATCAACAAATGCACTCTCTTTTTCAATCTTTTCATTAAGAATTTTAATATCAATGGTTTGTTCCATATTATTTGATTTAAGATTATTTATCCTTTTATTAATACATTGAGATCCTGCAAAAAAATACTTCAATTCTGAAAGATGATGTTAATGTGTGTTAAAATAATGTTAAATGACTTTTTTACGTGTATCGACTAAAATTAACAGTATAAGAACACCATGAAAATTCTGATCTCGCCGAACTTCTTAAGGCAAGGATTAGTGCAAGAGGAATAAATACCCCGTTTATTTTTGAAACAAATATGGAAGCTAAAACCAGGAAAAGTACAGAAAGCCAGAATACTATCCTGAACCACAACAACCAGGACCTATTAAAAATAATTGAAACAAGACAAATAATAATAAAGGGATTAATCCATAAAAGGTTTAAATTCATCCGTGTCTCAATATGATCAGTAACAAAATTAAAATATACCTGAAACAAAGAAAGAACTGAAAATAAAGCGAAGATCAGAATGTCAATGTAATTAATTAAATAAGAATGTCTTAATCTAACTGATAATGTCAGAACTAAAATGAATACCAACATGAATACAAACATAGGATTACAGTAAAAAGGAGTTTTAATTTCGGGTGGTTCAAATTCAAATATGGTCTGTACATTTTGAAGCAATGGAACTATGTGTGCTTCTTTTTTTATTTCTGCTTTTGAGAGGTTATTCATTAATTCCATTGGCAGGAACATTCTATCCCGGAAAGATGTTTTTTTGTCAGCCGGAAGCCCGAGACTGAAGTCAACCCCTGCTTTAAGCCATGGATAATATCGCTGGTATTCTGTTAATTTATCTCTGAATGTCGGTGGATTTTTTACTTCATCAGCAGGATAAATAAGGCGGTCTCCGAATATTTTCTCAAAAAGATCTCTTATACGTGTTGAACAGTTGTCATAAAAAAAATCATACCGGTAATAAATATTTTCAGGCTTAAGGTTCTCGTCAAGCAAAAACATCAGTTTTTTGAGTTCTGCACCATCAATTATAACCTTCTGTGAATATACAGATCTCCTTTCTATGAAATATTCTTTCAGGAAAAGTTCCCACGGGTAGACCCCGAGCATATAGTTAAGACGTCCCTGAGCAAATTTTAAAACAAAATTAGGTGTATTAAAATCAAAAACTCCCCAGTTATATACCATATCATACCCTGCAGAAGGAATAACAACTCTGAGAGCACTGTGACCGTATATTGAATATGTTTCGGTGCCCGGTGAACATGTAATTAAAAAAACAGATGTATCGGCAGATTCCTGTGATTTCAAATCTGAAACCGGGAGATGAAAAAATAGAATCAAGAGAATTAAAAAACTCCGGTTCATATGATTATTTTATACAATATGTTAATAATTAACAGCTTAATAAAAACGGGAAAATTAAAATAATTTTATCAATTGTGGCCATCTTTTCCAGAAGAAGATAATAAATTGTTTTATCTTGCCATCAAAAAGTGGAATTAATTAGCCGGATAAAAGTAATACAAAAAAGGAAAAGAAATTCAAATGGGTGGCATAGATATCATACATAGTCTTAAACTTCTACCAGGCATAATAATTGGCCTCACTGTTCATGAGTTCAGTCATGCTTATGTAGCACACAGGTGCGGTGATAATACATCAAGAGATCAGGGCAGGGTGACTCTCAATCCTTTGAAGCATATTGATCCACTCGGATTCATAATGCTTTTCATTGCGGGTTTTGGATGGGCAAAACCTGTTCAATTCAATGAGTTGAACCTGCGCAACCCTAAAACAGATATTATAAAGATTGCTGTATCAGGTCCTCTCTCAAATGCTTTGACTGCGATCATATTATCAGTGGTTTTTGTGTTTGTTATAAAATTAAATACTTATACTCTTGCGGCGGAATTACTTATTTATTCAATATTCATTAACTGGGGTCTTTTTGTTTTTAATTTGATACCATTGCCACCACTTGACGGTTCGCATTTGCTTTTTGGATTCTTCAGGAAATACCCTGCTATTTACAATGCGGTTTATAAATACGGTGCTTTATTATTATTTGCTCTTATCATTTTGTCATTTGTTTCAAACAGAAATTTTCTACCTATCTGGCCTCTTATTGAGTTCATTGGCAAAGGTTTTCTTAAATTTCTGGGATATAATTTTTAACTTTGTAGAGCTTTATTTTTTAACGATCAATAAGAAAATCTGAATTAAGACATAGAAGAATTTATGAATCATATTATTCTTTTCTGGTGTTTATTAATTACAATAATTGCGTATCCACAGAACGAAGAGAGGTTTGCAGAGATGAGAAAGGATATGGTTAATAAACAGATAATTGCAAATGGCATAAGGAATCCTCAGACCATCAAAGCCATGCTTAAGGTGCCCCGTCATCTGTTTGTCTCAAAGGAGTACCTTAAAAGAGCATATGATGATTCTCCATTACCTATAGGTTATAATCAGACTATATCTCAGCCATTTATTGTGGCGTATATGACAGAACTTACCAGACCATCCCGGGGGAAGAAAGCGCTTGAGATAGGTACCGGGTCAGGTTATCAAGCTGCAATTCTTGCTGAGATAGTTGATACGGTTTATACAATTGAAATAATTCCAGAGCTTGCAAAAGAGGCATCAGACAGGCTATTGAGGTTAGGATACAAGAATATAATTGTTAAAACCGGAGATGGGTATGCAGGATGGAAAGAGCATGCCCCATTTGATATCATAATAGTAACTGCTGCAGGTGATCATATCCCTCAACCTCTTCTTGATCAGCTTGCAGAGAATGGAAGATTAATTATGCCTGTTGGGCCTCAATGGTCGGCACAACAGCTAATACTTGCTGTAAAAAAGAAGGGAAAGATTGAACAAACAAAGCTTGCAATGGTACGTTTTGTACCTCTGTTGAGAAGTCAGTAAATATTCTACACAAGCTTATTCTTAATCGGGCAATAAAAACTGTTTACTTATACTGATAAAGCTCAAAATTTCAGATACCTGAATTGATTAAATTGAAAAGAGCAGCCAGTTTGGCTGCCCTTTTAAGTGATTCCGACAGGATTCGAACCTGTGACCCACAGCTTAGAAGGCTGTTGCTCTATCCAGCTGAGCTACGGAACCATAATCAAGTCCAGTGTTTCAACTACTGACTTTTGCAAAACAGGTAATAACCATAAGAACACTCTCTCCTATGTGAAGCTCTGTATGTCACATTTGGAGATTTTTTTCAGGATGCAAAATTAATTCTTTTTTCAGTTTCTGCAAGAAGAATTATTTTGTAAAAAATGAATTTTTCAATGCTGCCAGTTATATTTTTTAAGAAATTTATTATTTTCTACAATCGCCATATTTACCACCTGCCGGGTAAAATCATTAATCATTTCCTCAGCTTTTTCGGGTTGTTTTTTATAAATTGGGAGATACTCCTTTTCAAGCTTTGTGCTCATCTTAAGGTACAAATTGTACAAATTATTCTTTGTTCTTATTCTTTCGGGGTAACGTTTTATAAAATCCTGATCGGTGCATTCTGCAACTGCTACGAAGTTCCACCATGCCATTGGTTTAGTTCTGTCATATATTGATTGATCTCTTTTAAAGTGGAGTTCAAAAGCTTTTTCATGATTATCCATCGTCATAAATTCAGAGAATTTTGTTACTCCAAAATATACTGGCATATATGCATTAACACAGCCACGACGTGGGGCGACCCATATTCTTCCACCGATTTCAAAAGGTAAACCTGGTCGCAGTTCAGCAATAAAAGACATTTGCTGATGTGAAGCACAAATATTCTGGGTTTTATTTGAATGTGGAGATCCCTTTTTATAGTTTTCAGAATCATCAAGTTCGGTCCCTTCGTAATGATTTGAAAGCAAATCAAAAATATCCTTCATTTCAATTTTCTTTGCAGGAACAAAAGAAAAAGGGAAGCTGTCATTTACACTATATTCTTTCCCTGAGAGTAAATTCATCGCCATCCACATTCTTCCAATGTTCGATATATTTGTAAGGTTACGTTCAGCTGAATAGACTCTGGTAAAATTAAATTTCCCGTCATTTTCAGGATTATACCAGCCACGTCTTATAGCATAATTGACAAGATCTTTTGATGCAAGACAGTTATCGGAGTCATTTGTGTCAACATCTGTTATAGTATAGAAATTAGGAATAAATGCTACGTGATTATCCGGCACTCTTCTGGCAACCCAGTTTTTTCCTCTAACCACAGAAAAGAGCCAGGCTTCATTTTTATCAGCAATAATATAGGTTCGTCCTGAAGCATTATAACCCCATTTTTCAACCAGTTGTCCGGCAAGTTCAACACCATATCTGGCTGAAATAGCCCTTTCTCCAATCAGCTTTCTCAATTCATAGCCTATTCCACCGTCAGTAATCTCACCATATAATTCCCTTGAAGGGCAAGCATTTGAAGTAACAAGTACTCCATTTTCATTAATGTAAGTATCAGCAAAATCCTGACCGGGCATTTCAAACCAGAGACAAGCATAAGAGTGTGGCGGCATTGACTCTGTTCCTCCTTCCTTAAATCTGAATATCTGTCCTCTCCTGTTATCCTTCCCTGGTATTTTATAGAAATTTATAATCTGATTTCCACCATCGTCTTCATTGTGCGCAACAATTACATAACCTGCAGCACTAGCTTCTCTCCCAATAATAAGTGTTGAACAATTAAATCCAGAATCAGTGTTCTGGGCACACAATAACCACGTACTTAAAAAAAGTAAAAAATATGTATAGATCCGTTTCATACCTGAATTATTTAAAATGTTTCAGATTATGCAGATTATAATGGTAAAAAAAGTAATAATTAAACATACTGTGATCTATATTCACGAGGTGATATACCTGTGATTTTTCTGAATTGCTTGTTGAAATTTGAAACACTCTTAAACCCGCACTCTCTGGCAATCTCACTAATTGTTTTGTAGGTTTCGCGAAGAAGATAACATGCTCTGTTTGTTCTTACCTGATTAATATATTCAACAAATCCTGAGCCAGTAGATTTTTTAAAATATTTACTGAATGAAAAAGGCTTCAGATTCACAAGAGTGCTGATACTTTCCAGAGAGATCTGTTTATTGAAATTATCCTTGATGTAATTATAAACCAATGCCATTCTTTTACTTGTGTAAGTATCAAACGCCGATTTAAAGGTATTCGTGCTAAGGATACGCCTTGATTGTGAGTTGCACATTAAATTAATAACCTGCAGAAAATTGATGATTTTTTCAACACCTGAGTGCTGAAGCATTGCAGTAAGATACTTTTCTGCTTCCTTAGCATCCTGAACTGAAAATGCAACACCTCTTGAAGCTTCATTCAGCAGCTGACGAACTTTGGTCATTTCATGTTGATTCAGTAATTCTTCACCAAATAGAGTCCTGCTAAAATGTACTGTAATGCCATGATTTTCAGGCAACCTATCCTCAGTTTTGTAGTAATTATAACAATGTGGCACATTTCCGGCAATCAAAACAAGGTCATATTCATCGAAAAGTTCCACATTGTTTCCGATAATCCTTGTTCCATTATTTTTAATGTTAAGAGTAATTTCACATTCTGGATGACAATGCCATATTCCGCCTTTATCATTGAGATATTCCGCAATCAGGCTGAATTCAGGAGAAGGACAAACCTGTTCAATTTCAGCAATTGGAGTTTTCATAAGTTAAATAATGACAGGTCATTAATCAATAAAAATAAGAAAAAAAATAAAATTACAGAATATCAGAAATATAAAATTTAATATTATTAATTTATCCCCTTCTGTTAAACCATTCATAAAAATTTACCTTTCAATAGTTTTATTTTGAATAAAAAATTTATTAAACAAAATTTAAAAATAATTTTTATTTAATAAAAAATAATTATTATATTTACGACGATAGCTGTGAAAGCTACACACGGTATGAGGAGTATATGGGTAGAAATGTGAAAATCAACAGGATTGTATTGCAGACATTGACTTTCACATCTCAGGGCCAAGGTTAGAGCGCCAGCTTACCGAGGCACCTTCTTTTATCAGACAGTAAACACGGGGACTATCTCAATAAAGCCCACTCCCTTTCACATTCACCCATACTCCTCTTTTTTATTATATATCAGGAAGTTATTTCGAGTTGCAACATTTTATACTTTAAAAAAAATTACAATTATTGTGTGAATGTTTGTGTTACCACGGAAATGTTTTTTACTTTACATTTAAATTTAAAAATTTTAACAGGGGTTACTCAGACAAGTATCATTTAAGAGTCAATGAAAACGTATATAAGACGAAGGGAGAAGAACCGAGAATTATTATTGTTTTATTCGGGATGGGGCGTTGATGAAAATATTTTTGCGTCGTTGATTAATGATGACTTCGATTTCATTTTATTTTACAATTATTTCTCTACAGAGCCACTTTTACTTCCGGAAATTAAAAAATATGAAAAGGTAACTCTTATCGGCTGGTCGATGGGGGTATGGGCTGCTCAATATCTTTCTGATAAATCAGGTATAATTCCGGATATAAATATTGCCGTAAATGGAACCCCACTTCCTGCTGATGAGAAATATGGAATATCCCAGCGTAAACTCGAAGGAACACTAAATAGCCTGAATGAAAAGAATATTAAAAAGTTTTATTACCGGATGTTTGGCAACAAAAAAACCTTCATGAAGAATCTCGACCAGCTTCCTCACAGAGATGTGTCTTCATTACAATCTGAATTAAGATGGATGTACAACAGGATAATGGAATCATCTGAAACAAATTACAAATGGGATTATGCAATAATTTCTGAATACGATAAAGTCTTTCCTGTAAAAGCCCAGAAATTATACTGGGAAAATCAACCAGATACAAAATCAATTTTGCTTCCCATGAATCACTTTCTGTTTCATAATTGGAACAGCCTCTTAGATTTCATCAGATAT
>DYKN01000192.1 GCA_020722575.1 Rikenella microfusus
ATGGAAAATAAACAGTCGCAAACTTTTCGTTTAGGTGAGTTCTTTTGTGGTCCTGGCGGGTTGGCATTAGGCGCAAAGCTGGCTACAGTCAAATGCAGTGACGGAGTTTTTTCTATTACGCATGCCTGGGCTACAGATTATGATCATGACAGTTGTGAAACATACCGATTGAATATTTGCCCTGACAATCCACAATCTGTTGTGTGTGAAGATATACGCAAATTGAATTTTAACAGACTCAGGAAAATATCTGAAATAGATGCTTTTTCATTTGGCTTTCCCTGTAATGATTTTAGTGTTGTTGGAAAGCAAAAAGGTATTAACGGAACATATGGCCCGCTATACGCCTATGGAGTAAAGGCACTACGCTTTTTTAAGCCCAAATTCTTTCTGGCTGAAAATGTGGGAGGTCTTAGAAGCTCTAATGACGGCAAAACGTTTTCGCTGATTTTGGAAGAGTTATTTGACGCAGGATATTCTGTTTATCCACATTTATATAGTTTTAACCAATATGGCGTACCTCAAACAAGACAAAGAATAATAATAATAGGCATAAGAGATAATATAGATGTTATATTCAAAATTCCTTCACCAAAGCCTTTTGAAAAACAAAATGTATCGTGCCGAAAAGCCATAGAAAGTCCTCCAATACCGAAAGACGCCCCTAACAATGAATTGACTCGCCAGTTAAATACCGTGATTGAAAGATTACGTTACATTAAACCGGGAGAGAACGCCTTTACCGCTGATCTTCCAAAGCATCTGCGGCTGAATGTCAGAGGTGCGAAAATAAGCCAAATATATAAACGATTAGACCCGGATAAGCCTGCATATACTGTAACAGGAAGCGGGGGTGGCGGAACACATATGTACCACTGGAAAGAAAATAGAGCATTAACAAACAGAGAGCGCGCCAGATTAC
This sequence comes from Rikenella microfusus, assembly GCA_020722575.1. GTDB lineage: Bacteria > Bacteroidota > Bacteroidia > Bacteroidales > VadinHA17 > LD21. Next base: position 923 of record DYKN01000192.1, read on the forward strand.
AGACATTTCCTGATGACTTTATTTTTACTGGTTCAAAGGAAAGCGTCAGGAAACAAATAGGCATGGCTGTACCCTGTTTTGGTGCAAAAGTAATTTTTGAGTCAGTTCTAAAATGTTTTGCTGGTTTAACTTATCCTCACATAGACCCAAATATTGAACCGCTGATTCAC
>DYKN01000193.1 GCA_020722575.1 Rikenella microfusus
GACCATTATAATTACTCTTTGTTGATTCTGAGACTCATCACAGCAATTATTGAGCATCGTTTGGGAAACTTCTGTATAATTTTTAAGACATAGTAGCAAGAAAATTGAGGATGAAGGATTTGCCTGGAATCAGCGTTTTCTCAGGAAGGTAAATATAACCGTCAGGATAATGCTTATTATAATGCCTGTCGTCAATGGGAAGTAAAAGGTGAAGCTGTCTTTTTTTATTATTATATCACCTGGCAACCTGCCAAAAGGCAGTTTTATTCCTCTCTGAATCAATATAGACCCCAATATAAAAAGCACGCCTATAATAAGCAGCACTTTAGCCAATAGATTATTATCCATATTTCTTTCAAGTTTTTTTATTGCTGTCTGCCTCTGGAGATTCTTCTTGAATATGTAATTTTTCCAACCCTGGTCAATAAGGTTTCTATCCAGATACCCTTCCTTTAAGGATTGTAATTTTGCACCTCTGGATATATCAATTAGGAAATCTTTTTTGTGCCAGTAATCTCTCCTTCTCATTTCTCCCTTATTCTAGTGTACTGTTTCCAACATGTCTTTACATTTGAAGGCGTATCACAGCACACCTAGGGAAAAGCTCCCTCATATCTGGGGAGAACAGACCCGCTGTATTCTGCGGGGTATTAGGAAGGGGACTTGCCCCTTCCTAAAAGTGTCGTGTCAAGAGAAAAGTCAAATGTAAAAAGATTTATGAGACACGACACTGGTGGTTAAGTTATTATACAATAACAGTACTGTGATTGACAAATGGAAAACCGGACTAATTTTTCTGTTTTTTCCAAAGCAGATAAAATTTGCATTTTACTTAAAGTGGGAGTATATTTATTTCAGGGCTTGGGCTTATGACTATAGCAAAAAAAACATAAAATTTCTGGTATACGGAATATTATTTGCAGTGTTATGCAGATTATCTTCAGGAGGGTGAGATAAAAATGCTGGAAAATATTAAGTGGTTGGGGCATTCAAACATACTGATAGAGTACGCAGGAAAGAGTATCTACGTTGACCCATGGAAACTGAAAAGAGTGCTGAACAAGGCAGACCTCCTTCTTATCACCCATTCAC
>DYKN01000194.1 GCA_020722575.1 Rikenella microfusus
CCATAAAGCGGCAAGCAGATAGGCTATTATAGAAGCTGGCTTGTCATATGACTTCACAAAGCTAATATCCCTTTTCCGGAGCTCTTCTTTTATTTCTCTGGCTGTAAGGTTTCCTTTCAGTATCTCATTTACCCTTCCTTTTTCGTTATTCATTTTGGTATCTTCTTTACTTCAAATAAATTGTGGGTTCGGAATTTCATATAACGTTTTCGGTGTAATTTGGACGGAGCGAAGCGTAGTCTTTTACACCATGTTATATGCTGTCGGCGAGGGAATTCCTCCATTAAATGCCTTCCTCCAAAATTCTTTTAAGGTTCTGCCCCTCCTCAGCCAAATGTCGCTTTAAGGCTTCAGCTCGACCTTTTATAATCTTATCCACTATTCTTCCAAGTAAAGGGATTTTTGTCCCCATGTGCATTTCTGTGGTAAGGAGTGTTTTATCTCCTTTTGGTTCCATAATATAAATCGATCTTGAACCATATGGAGAAACTTTGCACTCTAATCGACGTGGTTCAATTTTTGTAATATGCAACCTCACCTTGACCAGTCTCCCGCCAATATATTCCTCAATATAAATAACTGAGCCTTCTTTCAATGGACCTGGGGTAAGATAACGGCATTCCACATGATCTGGATGCCAAGCATGAAAATTATCCTTAAAATGGAGGAAGAAATCAACAATTTGCTCCGGAGATGCCTTAATTTCAATTGTATCTTTTAAGATTATCATTGTTTACCTCCTTATCCCGAAGCCGATTGCGTATAACGTTTTGCGGATAAAAGAAGTTGCCAAAAGCAATTTAGGAGAAGCGTAGCGAAGCATTTTATCTGCTGTTAAGTGACTTGAGCAAAGCGAAGGCAAGGGAGCGTTAGCGACTGTAGAGTGCCCAAGCTCGCCCATTTTTATTTTCCTCCTTTTTTCAACCTTTCTTGGATTGCCTCACTTGTTAATTCTTGGATTGCATCTCGAGCAATCCATTTAGCACTTTTTGAATCTATCTTTTGGATCTCTTTAGCGGTCTCAGTTACTTTGTTATTCAAGTCAAGATTTCGTTTTCCAATCTGCCTTAATGCCCAGTTGAT
>DYKN01000030.1 GCA_020722575.1 Rikenella microfusus
CAGTGAGGCACTATTTCGTGGTTATGACCTGCATGTACAGCACCTGCAGGAAGTGTAAACCAGGCAGCAGGTAACAGGTAATCTATTACTGTTCCTGCGACAAGGGAGCCTGCGATAATTGATGTCAGGTAGGAGATCAGCGTCTTTTTTCCCATTGTTCTGGCAATCATGGTTATGGTAGCGGCATTTGTAGCAGGGCCTGCCATGAGAAGAACAAATGCCGCTCCAGGCGAAAGTCCTTTCATAATAAGAACAGCTGCAATCGGAACTGATGCAGTTGCACATATATAAACAGGAATGGCAACAACCAGCATCATCAGCATTCCTGCAAAATTACCGGGTAGTTTGTTAGCAAAAAAATTATCCGGTACTGCTACAGAAATAAGTGCTGCAATTAACAGACCTGTAACAAGCCATTTTGATATATCCTGCATGAAATCCACAAATGGATATCTGAACAATTCCTTTACCCATGGCCAGAATCCACTTTTGTTAACTACATTGTTTAAATTCTGCGATTCCTGCTTACTGTCACTTCCTCCAGCAATTTTTTTTGTCATCAGCCCTCCAAATAAACCCGTCGCAAACGCCACAATTGGCCTGATTATTGCAAAAGGCAGCCCGAGCAACGACCAAGTTACCATTATTGAATCAACACCTGTCTGAGGAGTTGATATAAGGAATGAAACTGTTGAGGATTTTGAAGCTCCGTGCTTGTAAAAAGATAATCCCGTTGGTATAACACCGCAGGAACATAATGGTAGCGGTATCCCCAGAAGCGAGGCATTAAGCACCGAAGTAAAGTTATTCCCCCCAAGATACCTTATCACACTCTGCCCGGGAATCAAAACATGCATCAGGCCGGCAAAAATAAACCCAAGTAGAAGATATGGAGACATCTCCATTAAAATACCTGCAAGCTCATTTAAAAAACCAGACACATAATTCATTGCCCAAAATGATTAATAATATGATCTAATCTGTCGTTAAAATAAACAATGGAGCATAGATATTGTTTTCAGTTCTATCATTTTTATTTACGATCTGGGATGGAACATTATCAGGGTATCTCTCAGGAAGGTTCGATCGATGTGAGTGTAGATTTCGGTGGTAAGTATAGATTCGTGTCCGAGCATCTCCTGTACAGCCCTAAGGTCAGCCCCGGCTTCAATCATGTGGGTTGCAAAAGAATGCCTTAAGGTATGCGGACTGATTTTTTTTCTTATCCCTGCCCTTGCTGCCAGATCCCTGACAATATTAAAAACCATTACTCTTGTTAATTTGCTTCCACGCCTGTTTAGAAACAGTATGTTTTCATCGTGAATAACCGGAAGCATCCTTCTTTTTTCCAGATAGAGATTTATCTCGTGAAGTGCCTTGTTCCCAATAGGAACCATCCGCTGCTTGTTTCCCTTGCCTGTAACAACCACAAATCCTTCATCCTTGTGAATGTCGGTTATTCTTAAATTAACAAGTTCCGAAACCCTGAGACCTGCACCATACATGGTTTCGATAATAGCTCTGTTCCTGTGTCCTTCAGGCTTGCTTAAATCAATTGCCTCAATAAGCCTTTCAATCTCTTTTACCGACAAAACATCTGGCAAATGAAATCCAATCCTGGGTGATTCAATCAGTGAAGCAGGGTTATCTTCTATCACTTCTTCAATAAGCAGGTACCTGTAAAATGCCCGTATCCCCGATATTATCCTCGCCTGAGTCCTCGGATTCTGATTCTTATTCTTATTATTGAGCCATAAAATATACCCCTGAAGATCATCATAGTTAATTTCTTCAGGTTTTTTTCTGATCCCGGATTCTTCAACATAATCCTTGAGAGTGGTGACATCATGAATATATGCCTCCACACTGTTGGACGAAAGAGACTTTTCCAACCGTAGATATGTTACAAAATCCTTTATTGCATCGTTCCATTCAATACTCATAAATTTGTGAGTGGTGAAAAATTATAATGTTAAAGATATTATCGGAGCCTTTTGCTTTATTTCAATTATTCAATACATCAAATTTATTAAATTAGGTAAATATTATGGTTTTTTTGCGCTACCTTTGTGAATTATATCATTAATTCTTCAAATGCCGTAAAGGATGAAACTTCAGATAATAAACGGCCCGAACCTGAACCTTCTCGGAAAAAGAGAACCCGAGAAATATGGATATACCTCTTTTGAAGAATATCTTGAGACTCTCAGGGCCAAATATAACCAGATCAGGATTGATTATTATCAGAGCAACGTGGAAGGGGAGATTATTAACAAAATTCACGAAACAGGTTTTGATTATGACGGTATTATAATTAATCCTGGCGGTTATACACACACCTCTGTGGCAATAGCTGATGCAGTGGCTTCAGTGAAATGCCCTGTAATTGAAGTTCATATTACAAATGTTGCTTCAAGGGAAGAATTCCGGCATAACAGCCTCGTAGGAAGATTCTGCCGGGGATCTATTATCGGACTTGGTTTAATGGGATATCGGCTTGCCCTTGAAGCTCTGATTGAAATGACAGGTAAATAAATCATGAACAGGAAAAGAACAAAAATTGTTGCAACAATCTCCGATAAAAATTGCAGCAGTGAGTTTATAAGGGCACTCTTTGAAGCGGGAATGGACGCCGTAAGAATTAATACAGCACATCTCAATATTGAGGGTGCCCTCCAGATAATAAGAAATGTCAGGAATGTGTCGGACAGGATACCGATAATACTCGATACTAAGGGACCAGAGATACGTACAACCATCTGCGATGAGCCAATACAACTGAAAAAAGGTGAAAAAGTAACAATTTCAGGCAATCCCGGTAAAAAAAGCATTCCCGGTAATATTTTTGTGACCTATGAACAGTTCGCTGACACTGTTCCTGAAGGAACTACGGTACTTTTTGATGACGGAGAAATCGAATTGAAAGTGTTGCAAAAAAAAGGTGAATCACTTGATTGTCTTGTTTGTAACGATGGCATTCTGGGTTCGAGGAAGAGTGTTAATGTTCCGGGTGTAAAAATAAACCTGCCCTCTCTTACTCCTAAAGACCGCTCATTTATTGAAATGGCAATAAGAGAAGATATTGATTTCATTGCACATTCATTTGTGAGGAACAGGCAGGATGTTCGTGATGTAAAAGCCCTGCTTGAAGAAGCCGGAAGCGAAATAAAAATAATTGCTAAAATTGAAAATCAGGAAGGGGTTGACAATATCGACAGTATACTTGAAGAAGTATACGGCATTATGGTAGCTCGAGGAGATCTCGCAATAGAGATCCCTTATGAAAAGGTCCCCGGGATACAACGTATTATTATAAATAAATGTATAGAAAAGAGAAAACCGGTAATTGTGGCTACACAGATGCTTCAGTCGATGATTTCTAATCCCAGGCCAACCCGTGCTGAAGTAAGTGATATTGCAAGTGCTATTTACTGGCATACCGATGCTATAATGCTGAGCGGTGAAACAGCCCAGGGTAAATACCCCGTTGAAGCAGTTAGAACAATGACCCGAGTAGCCCTTGAAGTCGAAAACAATTGCGAAAAATTTCTCGAAATACCCGCCAGCACATATACAGGAGAAGTCTCAGGCTATCTTGCAAAAGTGGCAGTTAAAACATCTGTCAGGGTAGGAGCAGAGGCGATAATTGCCGATACTGCCGGAGGAAAAACTATAAGAGATATGGCAGCCTTCAGAGGATATAAACTCATACTTGCCCAGTGCTACAGTAAAAGAACAATGAGAGAGCTTGCCCTGTCTTATGGAGTTTATGCCGATTACCTCGAAAAACGAAAATCGGTCGATAGCTTTATTCACTATGCCCTTAAAAACCTTACTGTTGAAAACGGCCTGAAAGAAAATCAGATTGTCATTATCCTTGCTGGAAATTTTTACGGTGGTTCAGGATTTTCCTTCATCGAAGTGGGTACAGTCGATTATCTTAAAAACCGCGTTACTATCTCCGATTAACCTTTTATGGTCTGATTTTTGATAAGATTATATGACAGGTGAATTTGATGTTCAAACTTCTGATAATAGGAATCTGGCTTCTTGCAACCCATCCGGTGCATGTTACACTTCTGAGTATCGAATATTCGAACTACAGCAATTCATTTAATGTTTTTCTCAGAGTTTATTATGACGATTTCCTGCTCGATTACAAAGCTTTTGCAAATGAGACTCCTGATTTTTATGTAACAAGAAAGACTAAACAAACAATTGACAGTTTTTCACGTTATCTTAAAGAAAAAATTCAAATTGTTGCGGAAAATCAAAATCTTGACTTCAAGATTACTGATATGACACTCACAGACAATGAACTGAGTATTTATTTGCAATACCTTAATCCAGGGAAACCTACCAGAGTTATGGTTAGAAATACCATACTTGTAAATATTTATAATGATCAGTCGAATCTTTTGATTTTTAAGTATGCCGATTTTGAGGAAGGTGTGAAGCTGACCCCGGAAAAAAGGGAACATCTTTTTGAAATAAAACACAATTTATGATAGAGAGAAAGAATGAAGAAAATTCTATTTGCTTTAATGATTTTTATTTTCTGCTTTTCCAGGGCAGAAGCAACTCATAACAGAGCAGGAGAAATAACATATGTTCAGCTATCGGCTCTGACTTATGAATTTACCATTACCACTTATACTTATACATTGAGCTATGCTGACAGACCACAGCTCCCTATAGAATGGGGAGATAATACATCATCCATTGCACAACGTATTGAGATAGTTATGCTTCCGAATTACTACCGGAAGAATGTTTATAAAATCCAGCATACATATCCCGGCCCTGGAGTATATGATGTTGTGGTTCAGGACCCTAACCGAAATTACGGCGTACAGAATATACCTAATTCTGTTAATGTTGTTTTTTCAATACGTACCAAACTAATAGTTAACCCTTCCATGGGACTTAACAGTACACCGATTTTGCTGAATCCTCCCTACGATAAAGCTGCAAGAGGTTACCTTTTTATTCATAATCCCGGAGCCTTTGACCCTGATGGTGACAGCCTATCGTATAAACTGACTGTTTGTACAAGGGAAAATGGTAAACCAATTGAAAATTATACATTTCCACCCGCATCTGATACCCTGTACGTTGATCCGGTTAAGGGAGACCTTATCTGGGATTCTCCGATCGATACGGGAAAATTTAATGTGGCAATGGAAATAGAAGAGTGGCGCAATGGAATAAAAATAGGTGTGGTTGTTAGAGATATTCAGATAGAGGTTTATAACACAAAAAACAAACCACCTGTAAATAGTCTTTTACGTGATTTCTGCATTGAAGCAGGCGATTCCATTGAGTTTGTCGTTTCAGCATCCGATCCGGATGAAGATAATATTTTACTAAAATCAACATCAGGGATTTACACTATTTCAGAATGTCCGGCTCTATTTACAATAATCGATTCTTTACCCGGTTTTGCTTCAGCAAGATTCTTCTGGAAAACCTGTCATGAGAATGTTCGTAATCAGCCGTATGATGTTATTATAAAATCAGAAGACAACAACAATGATCTGACATTAGTTGATATAGACAACTTCCGTATTAAGGTACTGGGTCCACCACCAAATCTTCTTAATGCTTATCCTGAAGGAAAATTTATCAGACTGCAATGGGAAGACTACGGAACCGATGCAATTGCAGGTTTCAGCATTTACAGAAGAGTAGGGACAACAACCTTTGTGCCTGATTCATGTAGCGGAGGAATACCGGCCTCAACAGGTTTTGTTAAAGTGGGTTATGCCCCCGGTAGCTCAACTGTAACCTTTATTGATACCGATAACGGACAGGGACTGCAGTTCGGCCAGGAATATACATACCGGATTGTTGCTGTCTACCCCAATGGTACCGAAAGCAAAGCTTCAAACGAGGTAACCTCCACACTGGTATCGGGAATTCCAGTAATTACAAATGTTACGGTCAGAAATACCGACCCAATGAATGGATCAATATTCATTGCATGGGAAAAGCCCGACCACCTCGATACAATACCCGCTAATGGTCCTTATGAATATCTAATTTTCAGAGCAAATGGAGTGACCGGTACTGACTTCCAGCAAATAGACTCCTTCACCACACCTGATCTTAATGATACTACTTACCTTGATACCCTGCTAAACACCCGCGACAGAGGCTATATCTACAGAATCGAACTATATAACAATGATCCCGGTAACCGGTTTATGATAGGAGAACCTTCATACGCCTCCTCACTTTTTATTGTAATCTCTCCCGGAGACCAAAAGGCCCGATTTACCATCAATAGAAACGTACCCTGGATAAATTCTCGATATGACATATTCCGCCTGAATGAATCAACTATGAATTACGATTCGGTCGGAACAACATCTCAGCTTACATATGTTGACACTGGCCTTGAAAATGATAGGCAATATTCTTACTATATCAGATCAACGGGAGGTTATTCCAGACCGGAACTTCCCAAAAACCTGATTAATTTATCACAAATCGCAGAAGTTATACCTGTTGATAACGAACCTCCATGTGTTCCGGCACTCCGCGTAACCTCCCAGTGTGATAGCCTTTACAATACACTTTACTGGTCATTCGATGATCCCCTGTGCCTCGATGATGTTGCGGGATATAATATTTATTATAAACTATTGACGGCAGAAACACTACAATTAATAGATGTTATAAACAATAAGTATATTTTTACATATATTCATCACCCGGGAGAGATTGTAGCAGGATGTTATGCCGTTTCCGCCTTTGATGCAATTGGGAATGAGAGTGAAAAATCAGTAATGATATGCGTTGATTCATGTAACTTTTACGAAATTCCTAATGTTTTCACACCTAACGGAGACGGTTTCAATGATTATTTAATTGCTAAAACATCAGGTCTCGTTGAAAAGATTGATTTCAGATTGTTTAATAGAAACGGTCAATTGATTTTCCATACTGATAATCCAAGAATCGAATGGGATGGGACCTATAAGGGAAAGATCGTATCCCCCGGTGTTTACTTTTACCAGTGTGATGTGACCGAACGGCGAATAACAGGTTCCGAAATGTTCCATCTATCGGGTTTTATTCACGTAATCACTGAAAAAGGAGCAAAAATTATTCCTCAGCAAACCAAAAAGAAGTAATAATGAATTTGATAAAAAAAATACCGATATTCCTTTTTTGTTTCACTGTCGTTTTTAAAACAGGCGGACAACAGGCACCGGGTTATCTTTTCAAAGCCAGAGCACTTATAGAATCGGGAAAAAACAATGAGGCAATAGATGTATTGTCAGAAGCTATTGATAATCAAAAGGATAATCGTTGTTATTTGTTTCGCGGTGATGCATATGCAAATATCGGCAAATATTTTGAAGCGGAAGAAGATTATCAATACATAAATAAAATTATTCCGCATTCAGGTGATTACGGACTTGCAAGAATTTATGCGTTAAAGGGAGATGCCAGCAGAGCGCTTGCCTATCTTGAAGAAAACCTCGCCTCGAAATTCAGAAAAAGCGAAAAGGAAATTATGCTTGACCCGGTATTTGATAGAATTGAAAACACTCAGGAATGGCGACAGTTCTGGAAAAAGGAGAGATACTCAGAAGTTGAAACAAAAGTTCAAGAGGTCAAATACTATCTCTCGTCAGGTAAAATGGATGAAGCCCGGGTAATTGCAACACAACTTACCGGCAGTTATCCTGAGGATAATTTGGCAAACTATACTATAGCACTTGTTGATTACGAATTTAAACGTTATCAGGAAGTGATTACAAATATTTCAAAACTACTTCTTGCTGACAGAAATAATTCAGACTATCTTATCCTGCTTGCCAGGGCGCAAACCGCTATTGGCAATTATGCCGGAGCAATTGGGTCAATTACCAGAATTATAGAATCAGGTAATACCGATGCGGGCTTCTTTCTTGACAGGGCAGAATGTTTCATAAAAACAGGGGAGCTTGAAAAAGCAATGAATGATATTAATCAATATCTTGAATTTTATCCTGAAAACAAGAAAGCTTTAAAGATGGCAGGTACTGTAGCCGGGGCAATGGGAGATAACCTTAAGGGTATCTCATATTTTACCCAGAATATTGAACTTAATCCAGGAGATCCCGAATGCTGGTTGAACAGGGCCAATGCCTACTTTACAGCTAAAGCATGGGAATTTGCGGCTTACGATTATGGTATGGCTCTTGACCTTAAACCTGATATTGCTGATGCATGGCTTAATAAGGGTATTGCCCTTGTTAATACAGGTAAAACTGAAGATGCATGTTTCGACTTTAAAAAAGCCTATTTGCTTGGGAATAAAAAGGCAACGCCATTAATCAACAAATACTGCATTCATTGAATTCACGAATGCCAGGGATAATTAGATGAATCTCAGGAATTATATTTTCTGACCTTTTATAATATAATTTTCAAATCAGTGGTTATGTTAGAATATTATTTGATATGCTTTTTTATTTTTCCGAAAAGATCTTCGGGTTTAAATGGCTTCAGAATATAATCATTTACTTTTAATGTCCCGATTCTGTCGGCGTTTTCCGACATAACTGCCGCTGTAAGAGCAATAATCGGTATATCTTTTATTGCAGGGTTTTCAGAGTTTCTAATAATTTGTGTAGCATCAATACCGTCAAGCACGGGCATATGTAAATCCATCAGAATAAGATCGAAGTTCTCCTGTTCAATAAGATTTAGTGCCTCTTTCCCATTTTCTGCATGAGAAACATTAACACCCCATCCTGAAAGAAATTTTTTTACTACAAAAAAATTGATTTTATTATCCTCTGCAACAAGTATTTTTTTCCCTTCAAGCCCCTTGAATGTTTCAGCAGGTGGCTCAACAGCGGAAGGTATTGTTTTCTCAGGAATGCCAAAATTTAGAGTGAAAATAAAAGTTGATCCCTTACCCGGTTCGCTTTCAATAGATATTTTTCCTCCCTGTAATTCAACCAGTTTCTTGCAGATTGCCAGACCCAGGCCGGTGCCGCCAAATCGCCTGGCAGTATCAGCAGTAGCCTGCGTAAAACTTTCGAACAATATTTCCTGTTTGTCAAATGGAATGCCTATTCCAGTATCACTTACTCTAAACTCGATCGTTGAATAGTTCTCTGATTTCGATAAAACTGAAACAAGAACTGCAATATTCCCCTCATTCGTAAATTTAAATGCATTTGAAAGAAGATTTGTAAGAATCTGGTTAAGCCTGAGCTGATCTCCGATAATTTCATTGGGAACATCCGGCTTTTTTATTACTTTGAAATCCAGATTTTTTTCTTTAGCCTTGTGTGAATATGCTCTGTCTATCTCATTAAGGAAATTATTCAGGTTAAAGCGGATTTGTTCGAATTCTATTTTCTCTGATTCTAATTTACTGTAATCAAGTACATCATTTACCAGAGTCAACAGATGGTTTGCCGAGAAACGAAGTGTTGTTATAAGTTCAAGCTGTTCAGGAGTTGGATTGGTTCTCATAAGCAGATTTGATATTCCAATAACTTCATTCAGTGGGGTTCGGATTTCATGACTCAGTGTAGTCATAAATGTCTGCTTCGATTTTGCCGTTTCTTCTGCGTTTTTTCTGGCTTTTACAATATCTTCTATCATGGCTCTTTTCTGAATGGAAGCTGCCGCCTGGTTAGCTACAAGTTCGAGTATGCTTAGATCTTCAGAAGTGAATTTATTCTCGGAATGATAATCCTGCATGCAAATTGCCCCTATGATTCTGTTTTCAGCTTTTAAGGGAGCTCCCATCCATACTTTACATGGTGAACCAATCAGATCAATTTCTCCTGATTCCTCCAATTTCTTTATCTCCGGCTCTTTCATAAGTATTGACTTACCATGACGGATTACCCAGCCAGTTAATGTCCCTTTAATGGGAATTCTTTCAAAATGATCTTTCTCATCAGCAAAGAATGGAACCGAAAGTGTTTCTTGTTTTTCATCATAGAGCGCAATGAAAAAATTGTTTGTATCCCAAATTTTTCCAAGTTCATTGACAATTACGGCATAAATATCTCTTATCTCAGAAAATTCAAGTGTTGCGCCTGATATATTGTATAATATCTCCTTTAGCAAGATATCTTTCTTTTCCCTCGTAATATCGCGGTAAATACAAAGGGTTGCCACAGTCACCCCTTTGATTTCGATCACCGATGAATTAATACTTACATGAATCAGGTTGCCATATTTATCCTTTCTGATGGTTTCAAGATTTACTTTTTTATTACGGAGAGTCTGTTCATCTATTTTTTCAGCTTCTTCTAAATACTCTTCAGGAACAATAAGGTCATTGATGTATTTTCCAACAGCTTCTTCGTTTGAATAACCAAAAAGTTTTGTAAACTCCCGATTTACATGAGTTACCTTACCGGGTATATCCGTGATTACTAATGCTTCGGGAGTTGAATCAATCAGATGCTCCAGAAATGCCTTCTCTTTGGCAATTTGAAGTTCCTGCTTTTTATGTTCGGTTAGATCAAATACTATTCCTTTGTAACCGGTTAGTTTCCCGTTTTCAAAAATTCCAAAAGTACATGTTAGTACAGGTAATATTGTTCCGTCTTTCTTTCTTGCATAATACTGATTGCTGATGGTATCATTTTTATCAACTATTTTTTTGAGATTCTCAATAACTCGTTTGAATTCGTCGGGAGGGAAAAGATCACTTATCTTTATGCCACGTCTGAACTCATCAATAGTATATCCAAAGTATTCAATACTATGTTTTTCTGCATAAGTTATTTTACCGGTCAGATCAATATTATATATCATTTCCCCCTTAGAACTCGTAACAGGTATATACCTGGTTTCTGCCACTTCGGTCTTAATGACTTCCGATGGAGGCTCCCATGTTACTATTATATCACCTGATGAAAGAAGATACCCCATATAAAATCCTTCTGACCTGCTACCCTCTGGTGAAACGGCAACCTTTAAGGGTTCACCGGTAATTTTAATATGGTTAAGAAGTTCAAGAAGTTTTACCTTTTTTGCCAGAGATGTCTCCTCAATATATTTCCCTGCAACAACCGATTTGATTACATTTTCAATATCCTCAGCCTTTCTGTTTATATCTTTTATGTAAAATCTGTTGTCAGCGGAAACTCCAATTCTGAGCAAATAACTTGAAACAGTTTCAAAAATATCTTCGAGTATTTCATCAGTCCTTTCCTTCAGTTTTTCTCCTTCTTTTCTAAAAGGAGTATATACTGTAAGCAAATAATATTCATCCCCCAACTTTATTGTTTCTGCCGAAAAAAGGAATGACTTTTTTTCACCTGTTTTTAACCTTAATACAACGGGGTAATCTTTAACTTTCCTGAGTTTCGGCAAAAACCTGATAAATTTGTTGCTCTCTTCAAGTTCAGGGAAAAGATGTATCTCTTCGAAAGTTTTTCCAATAACTTCATTTCTTTGATATCCAAATGCTTTAAGGAACGTCTCATTTACATCTGATATCCTGCTGGTATTAAGGTCGCTAATAACCATCATGCTGGGAGCAACACGAAATATTTTTTCGGCCAGTTCTTTTCGATAGCTTTTACCTTTGTTTAACCGATAGCTTAACGGAAAAACTGACAAATAAGATCGGCCAAAAATTTTCTTCAGGTTAAACATCCTCTTTTTAAATCTAACAATTTCAAATTTAATCAAAAACTTAAACTTTTTATCCAGCGTTTTGAATAATAATAATTTGCCTTCAGGCTAACCGATTTTGAATTTTTTTGTGGCAAAATATTTGCAGACTTTTTTCAGTCCGCATTCATCACATAACGGTTTGCGTGCTTTGCATACATATCTTCCGTGAAGGATAAGCCAGTGATGTGCCATGTGCCTCAGTTCAGGCGGAATATTTTTCTCAAGCTGGCGTTCAACACTTAATGGAGTTTTTGCATTACCTGCAAGTCCGAGCCTTAAAGAAACACGAAAAACATGTGTGTCAACTGCAATAACAGGTTTATTGTACGCTACCGAAGCAACCACATTGGCAGTTTTTCGTCCAACACCAGGCAACAATTTTAAAGCTTCAGGATCATCAGGTACTTTCCCACCATACTTCTCCATGATCATTTTTGACATTGCAATAAGATGCTTTGCCTTGGTGTTCGGATATGAACATGACTTTATTAATTCCAATACCTCATCATGCCTTGCTTCCGACATTGTCTTTGCATCTGGAAATACCTTTAAAAGAACAGGAGTGATTGTATTTACCCTTTTGTCAGTACATTGTGCCGAAAGCATCACCGCAACCAGCAAACCAAAAGGATCATTGTACTTCAACTCTGTCTTTGGCATCGGCATATTCTTACTAAAATAGTCCAGAACCTCTCTGTACCTTTCACTTAATAACATAAACTTTCCTTACATAAAAGGGTAGAAAAGTAAAAAAATTTACTTTAATTTTTAAATATTATTTGATTAATCATACACTGGCAAAGGATTTTTTATCTTTAGCCCGTAAATGATAAAATATTGAAAAAGGTAATTATTAGTTTGGATAATCATAAGTCTGAAGTATACGTCGGACTTAATTGGAATGAGGTAAGAAATTTTATTCCAGCTTCAGGCTGTGTAATTATTACAGATGATAATGTTTACAAAATTTATGGCAAATTGTTTCCTGATTTTCCGGTAATATCAATAAAACCAGGAGAGGATAGTAAGAATATTGGCACAATCGTTACACTTGCTGAAAAGCTTCTGGATGAAGGTATTGACAGAACTGGATTTATTCTCGGAATAGGAGGTGGAGTTGTTTGTGACATAACAGGTTTTCTTGCTTCAATATATATGAGGGGAATAAATTTCGGTTTTATTTCGACTACACTACTGTCTCAGGTTGATGCCAGCGTTGGTGGCAAGAACGCTGTTAATATTGGAAAAATAAAGAATATTCTCGGTTGTTTCAGACAACCCCGGTTTGTTATTTGCGATCCGGATTTGCTTTTAACTCTGCCAGATGATGAGTACCTCTCAGGATTGGGAGAACTTGTCAAAATGGGACTTATACTCGATTATAATCTTTTTGAGAAAATAGAAAACAATATCGCCCTGTTAATGTCTAAGGATGCTGATTTACTGGAGAGTCTTATTTCTGACTCTGTAGAACTGAAAGCTTCAGTGGTGAGAGAAGATGAGAAGGAAATATCGGGTAAAAGAATGATCCTGAACTTCGGGCATACTTTCGGGCATGTAATTGAAACAGTTGCTTCCATGAAACATGGTTTCGCCGTTGCAGCAGGAATGGTAATCGCTTCGGGCATATCAGAAAAACTGGGATTGATTGGACTTGAAGAATTTCAAAGAATTAAAAGCCTGCTCGAGAAACTGAATCTTTTGAAAAAATACTCACTTGATGATAATTATTTTCAGGAAATGTTGTTAAAAGATAAAAAGAAACAGGGCAGCTTGATTAGTTTTGTACTTCTCCAATCTCCGGGTAGAGCGGTTGTAAGGAAGATGACTGTTTATGAAATCATGAATTTGTATCGTTCAATTAAAAAACAAGTATGAAAGTAGTTGCATCGGCCAGGGAGGTTAAGGGTAAAATTGAGGCACCATCCTCAAAGAGTGCTGTTCAGAGATATATTGCGGGCGCTCTGTTTTCTGAAGGAATAACGGAGATACATGTGAGATCAATGTGTGATGATTCAATGGCAGCTCTGTCAGTTATTACCGCTCTAGGAGCTGAAGTTACTGCCTGCGGCGATAATATAATCATTAAGGGAGGATTTAAACCTAAAACCAGCAAAATCAACTGCGGCGAATCAGGTTTATGTACACGAATGTTTATTCCCCTTGTGTCAATTTACGACGGAGAAATAACAATAACCGGCAAAGGATCAATATTAAAACGCCCGATCGGTATGGCTGAACAACCACTTCGCCAGCTTGGAGTCAATATAACATCAGAAAATGGATTCCTTCCGGTCAAAATAAAAGGTCCCCTTTCAGGCGGGGATGTTTATGCCGACGGTTCGATAAGTTCTCAATTTATTACCGGTCTTCTCATGGCTCTTCCACTTGCTTCAAGCGACAGTCATGTTTTTGTGGAAAACCTTGTCAGTAAACCTTATATTGACCTTACAATAAATATTTTGAACGATTTTGGGATTAAGATTGGCAACAATGGATATAGTGTTTTTGACGTAAGAGGAAATCAGAGGTATAAAGCAGGTAAATTTGTTGCGGAGGGCGATTGGAGCGGAGCTTCATTTCTTTTCGTTATGGGAGCAATTGGAGGATATGTGGAGGTGACAGGGCTTGATCTTCAGTCAGTACAGGCCGATAAATCTGTTCTTGATGCCCTGAAACTTGCCGGCGCAGAAATTAAAAAATCACCTAATAAAATTTCCGTGACACGCAATAAGCTTAATAGTTTTGAGTTCGATATCACCGAATGCCCTGACCTTGCACCCCCATTGGCCGTACTCGCTATGGCCTGCAATGGTCGGTCAGTTCTTCATGGCGCAGAAAGACTTCTGGTAAAGGAAAGCAACAGGGCAGAAACAATATCAAGGGCATTATCAGCACTTGGAGGAAAAATTTCATATCACGATGATATTATAGAAATTTTCGGTGGTGAAAAATTAAAAGGGGGAGAAGTTGAGGCTTTCAACGATCATCGTATTGCAATGGCGCTTGTTACTGCTTCAGTTCTTTCTGAAACACCGGTGGTAATAGATGGGTATGAATGTATAAACAAATCATACCCTGAATTTACGGATGATTTCAGACATCTCGGCGGTACAATTAAGATTATTAAATAATTAAAAATGAACACATTCGGACATATTTTCAGAGTATCTATTTTCGGTGAATCACACGGAAAGTCAGTAGGTGTCGTGATTGACGGTTGTCCCTCCGGAATACCCGTTACCGTTGAAGATTTTATGAAGGATCTGTTGAGGAGAAGAAGCGGTAGGAAAGGAACAACACCCAGGTCTGAAAGTGATGTTCCGGAGATACTTAGCGGAATTTACAACGGATTCACAACCGGTTACCCAATTACCATTGCTTCGTGGAACAAAGATACTGATTCGGTATCGTATGAGAAGTTTAAAACAGTACCCAGACCAGGTCATGCAGATTTTACTGCAACATTTAAATATTCTGGATTTGCTGATCTGAGAGGTGGCGGTCATTTCTCTGGAAGATTAACCTGGGGGCTGGTAGCCGCAGGTGTGCTGGCAAAGAAAATCCTCCGCAATTCTAATATATCTGCGCAAATTGTTGAAGCTGGAGGTAGCAAGGATATAGAAAAAGCTGTTGAACTGGCAGCAAGTGAGGGTGATAGCATCGGTGGCTTAATTGAATGCTGTGTTACAAACCCACCAAAAGGACTTGGAGAACCTTTTTTCTATCCGGTAGAAGCAGCCATAAGCCAGATACTTTTTTCAATCCCCGCAGTTAAAGGCGTGGAATTTGGTTCAGGTTTTGCCGCAGCAAAAATGAGAGGATCAGAACATAATGATCCTTTTATTGATAGTGATGGAAAAACATTGACCAACAATGCCGGAGGTATCAATGGTGGTGTAACCAATGGAAACGATATTGTACTGAGAATAGCAATCAAACCAACTTCATCAATTAGCAGGGAACAGAAAACCTTCAATTTCGAAACAGAAACAATGGACACACTTAAAGTTGAGGGCCGGCATGATACATGTATCGCACTCAGAATACCTGTAATTGTTGAAGCATCTGTGGCTATAGCACTTGCCGACTTGCTGCTGATTGACAGGGGAATAAACCCAAGATAATATCATAAATCATGATATTCATCCGATAATTTAATAATTAGTACTCTTTTTGTCCTTTCAGTAATTCTGAAACGATTATCAATCCTTTCCCCCATAACCCATGCTATTTTACCTTCAGTTTCTATGAGAAGAACCTTTTCTTTCTTATACCCCGACAATTTCCGGTCGGTAAAATAGTCACTGAGCTTTTTAAAATAATTCATTCCAAGAGGTTGAAATCTGTCGCCATGTTTCCACTTCCTGATGAGAAGAGGAAATTTTACCTCATCAGCATCAAGCCATGCAATATTTGGATCATCAGGTATTCTATAATCCATTTCAAGGGTTTGAATCCCTGCTTTCTCAATAAACGGCATGTTTTGCAGTGCTTCAATGTCAGCAATTAGATATTCCGGCATGTATTTATCAGGTAATCCAGTTACTACCAGTTCCTCACGGTTTTTAATTATTCGGTGTGTGCTGGTTAAAAGAACAGCACCAGTTCGTGCCTCCAGCAATTCAACCAGTGATGGAACCTGACCGGGTAAAAGTCCGTAAGGCCTGAACAATTCAAAGAGTACTGTTTTAAATGGCCTGCATTTTAGAAGCTGCTTAATGTCAAATACTGTACAACCTACTTCTTTACTTGATATCTTGTTGCGGATATTTTCCACATAAATTTCAAGAATTTCCTGTAACTCGCGAAATCGTTCAGCTGTTTCAATCATTGTAAAATCAAACGATGGATTGATTCCCTTGATAAGGGGAATGATAAGATGCCTTATCTTATTTCTGAGAAAAAGCAATTCTTGATTTGTTTTATCTTCGCGCCATTGAAGGGATTCTGATAATGCATATTCTTCAATTTCCTGACGGGAAGCAAAAAGCAACGGACGGATTAATTTTCCGCTTACGGCCTTCATTCCGGTAAGTCCCGCAACTCCCGTCCCTCTGATAAGGTTAATCAGCATCGTTTCAATATTATCATTTCTGTTGTGAGCAAGGGCTATAAAATTGAATCCATGTTTATTACTTAAATCATCAAACCATTTGTATCTCAGTTCTCTTGCTGCCATTTCCACTGAGATCTTTTTTGAATCAGCATATTCTGCAGTGTTGAAGCTTTTAGAGAAAAATTCCCTGCCAGAAATCCTGGCATATTCCCTGACGAAATTTTCATCTTCATCAGAATCCCTTTCTCTTAGTTTGAAATTACAATGTGCAATTGAAGTATCAAAACCTGCTTTCCTGAAAAGCTCAGCCATAACCATAGAATCAATTCCGCCACTGACAGCCAGTAGAATCCTGTCTGTTTTTCTGGCGATATTATTTGATTTTATATAATCAATAAATTTTTTTAACATTTTTATTTGACTCAATAAGGTCTTGATACAAGCATTTCAGAATTAATTGTAAGGCAATAGTCCTGGTGGGCCAGGGTCAAAATTTCCGGGTCTTAGTAATTGTTCGCCTGAAACTACAAAAATGCTTGATTCGGAGAACGCCGGCAGGTATGGATAATATCCCACCCTTATTTGAAAAGTTCTGAAAACCATGTTGTCGTTTCTTATTCTAAGACCGGCTCCTATGCATCCAAGCATAATTCCTTTATGACCGGATAAAAAATTGTTATTGTTTATACCTCCAACTACAACCAGGTCGGAAAAACCGAAAAATGCAAACCTGAAGCCGAAAAAATTGATTGGATTGAACAATACCGATTCAACGCCCATGTTTAATCTTCGGGTTCCTTTAAGGGAATCGTTCTCAAAAGAGGAGAAACCGTATTTTTTTGGTACGGTAAGATATTCATCGAGGTATCTTTTGAATCCCCCAGTATAGTTAACGTGTAGGAAGTTTCTTATCATTAATTTTCCTGCCGAAAACAAATTTGTGAAATAATTCAGATTATACGAGAAGACCCCCTGCTCAGGTTTTCCGTGGTTTAAGAAAGTACCGGCAGCAGCTGACAGATGGAAATACCCCAGATTACCTGCTGAAAACCCTGCTGACACATCTGCGGAAGTATAATTCCTTTTTTTGAACTCATTATCTTCCAGTCCAACTGTAATTCTTACCAGCCCACCGTATGGAATATCTTCTGTTCGGCCATAACTGTATATCAGGCTTGTTTTATAAAATTTCTGCATTGAGTAAGCAATGGTACCAAGATATAATCTGTAGCGTTGCAGTTCATAATGTGAGTCGGGTAAAATTTCCGGCTTCCTGAATACATTATTGTTAATATATCGTACACCTGCAATAATTCTAGAAACGCTTACAGGATCAACCATGAATGAACGCAAAAACCAGTAATCCTGAAAATTATATTTAAGAGGTTCCAGTACCAGAAGCGTGTCAAGATCGTGAAATGTTTCAGTACGGTTTACAGAAATACCAAAAGCATATTTCATTTCTGATCCAAGCAGATTCCTGTAAAGCCGGAACCCGTATGAATTCTTTCCCGGGCCATCGTAATAATTCAGATCGAGATTAACGAAAGATTTTGCTATGTTGTTGATATAGTAACTTATTCCCAGTCCGGGTGAATCAGAAAAAGATGATGAATATGGTATTTCCAGTTTTATTTCATGGCCCATACCGAATATGTTTTTATCAAAAATCCAGATCGAACCGCTGGTTTTGCTTCTGATAGTAAGGTCCCCACCAAGTGAATATACATCCTTTGTAATTATAATTATATCAGCTTCCTCGTCTGAAACAGGAACGATAAGTATTCTTGCATCATCAATATATGGCAGCTGACGTATTATTCTCTCATTATCTGATATTCTCAATGGAGATATCGTGTCACCTTCCCGGAAGAGAAGATTCCTTCTGATAATTTTTTCGTTTGTATTAATATGGGTGTGATTAAGAAATCTCTCCAGCCGGTTGGTGATTGGACTGGCAGGGTTGTAAATATTCCCTCCGAAAACATCTACCTGTCTTATAGTAATTGACCTGATTCGCAAGCCGGAATAACTGAGAAAATTTTCATCACTTCTGGTTTTAATTTTATGAGGATCAGCAGAATCAGGAGAAATGATAATCATGTCATAAATAATCCGTGTAAGTTTGCTTCTGGATGCTTTTGACCTGAGAGAATCGTAAAATGCTATTGTTTTATTATCTGTTAAAGAAACATTTACAAGATGAGGTGATAACACTATCGTGGTATCGCTTTTGATAAAAAATTTATTGTTCTCAACTTTCAGAAATGAACCACCCGAGATTTTAAGTAGGGTGTCATTTTCAATCTGATGCTGTGAAAATGAGTAGTCTATAAACTGCAGTAAAAATATACCTGCCAGTGCAAATTTGTGTAATACCGGATATCTTTTTACTAACCTGCGCATCAGGTTTTTGAGGAATTTGCCAGCAAGACATCGTCAGAATTGAATTGAAATCCCACTCTTTTGCCTGTGGTTATTTTGCTGTGCTGTATTTTTGTTTCAGCCTGGCCAACAGTTGCAATTTTTACCGTATCATAGGGAGGGACAAGCAATTCGAATTCAAGTGCATACTGGATGGCTGTAAGCACTATTTTTTCAATAGAGTTTCTACTAATTTCTTCATTGCCGAAGTTGACAAAGAACATTCCCATCTGTCTTTTGCCTTCAACAAAGTATTGTTTTTCATGGTTAATAAAAATGCGGGCAATCAGGTAACCAAGGTCGTCGAGACGGTTGTATTTAAAACTGTCAGCCAGGAAATTGTAAATATTTATAATACCTACATATGCATTGAATTTGTTCTTCAGAACATAAGGGGTTTTCCAGACCGGATGATCTCTGTCGAACTGAAAGATATTTGAATGCATACTGAAAAGGAGAATATCTCCGGCTACCTTTAGCTGGGCATCAAATTGGCCCCTATCAGTATATTCAAGCCTTACTCTCTGATCAATTCCTGCAATACTAAAATTTATATCCTTTGCAAGATCTTTCAGGATTTCCTTAACTGTGTTAAAAGAAGATAAAGTATTGTCATACACAACTTGTTTAAGCACCGATTTACTTTTAAGGGTGCTTACAATATTTGATTTGTTATCCTGGGCATCAGACATAAAAAATGTTTTGGTTGAAAATGAACAACCAAGATAATAATTATCTGTAATATAAAAAATTGTTTTTAGTAAGCTACTGCAAAAAGCACTCTTCTTGACGAAGGCTTTCCTGAATAGATGCATTTGCCTTCTTCTTGAGGAGCATTAAGAGGAATGCATCTTATTGTTGCTTTGGTTTCTTCTTTGATTTTTGCTTCCGTTTCTGCTGTACCATCCCAGTGTGCCATTACAAAGCCACCCTTGTCAGCTATTATCTCTTTAAAATCATCCCAACTGTTAAGGTAATAGGTGTTTTCTTCCCTGAAGCGAAGGGCCTTTTGATAGATATTCTTCTGTATCTCTTCGAGCAGCCATTTAATGTGGTCACAGAGTTTTTCTACAGGTATAGTTTCTTTTTCAAGGGTATCCCTTCGGGATACTTCGGCGGTGTTATTTTTAACATCTCGTGGACCAATTGCAATTCTTATAGGGACTCCTTTAAATTCATAATGTGCAAACTTCCACCCGGGGGTTTGTGTATCCCGGTCGTCATATTTCACACTTAAACCGGCAGCTTCAAGTTCGTTTTTAATCTTGATTGCATTTGCTGAGATTAAGCTGAGATCAGAATTAGATTTGTATATTGGAACTATTACAACCTGAATAGGTGCAAGTCGGGGAGGCAAAACAAGTCCGTTATTGTCGGCGTGAGTCATTATTATGGCACCCATCAGCCGTGTTGATACTCCCCATGAAGTTGCCCACACATAATCGAGTTTTCCATTACGATCGGTAAATTTTACATCAAATGCTCTGGCAAAATTTTGTCCGAGAAAATGACTTGTACCGGTCTGCAATGCCTTACCATCCTGCATAAGAGCTTCAATAGTGAAGGTTTCAAGAGCTCCTGCAAAACGTTCACTCTCAGTTTTATAGCCTTTTATTACAGGAATAGCCATAGTGTTTTCCGCAAAACTTGAATAAAGATCAACAATCTTTAAGGTTTCTTCCATGGCTTCTTCTGAAGTGGCATGAGCAGTGTGCCCTTCCTGCCAGAGAAATTCTGCGGTACGGAGAAAAAGCCTGGTACGCATCTCCCATCTAACAACATTTGCCCATTGATTTATCAGAATGGGCAAATCCCGATATGACTGTATCCAGTTCTTATATGAGTTCCAGATGATCGTTTCGGAAGTTGGCCTTATAATTAATTCTTCCTCAAGCTTTGCTTCGGGATCTACAATAATACCTTTACCCGATTCATCATTTTTAAGCCGGTAATGAGTTACCACAGCACATTCTTTAGCAAATCCTTCAACATGTGCAGCTTCACGACTGAAAAAAGACTTAGGAATAAAAAGTGGAAAATATGCGTTTACATGCCCCGTTGCCTTGAAAAGTCTGTCAAGTTCCGATTGTATTTTTTCCCATATAGCATACCCGTAGGGCTTTATTACCATACATCCTCTCACTGCTGAATACTCTGCAAGATCAGCTTTGATTACCAGATCATTATACCATTGTGCGTAATTCTCTTCCCTATTTGTTAAAAATTTTGCCATATTTTTGGTACAGTATTTGTTTAACTTGCAATAAATTGTTGAATGCGCAAAAATAGAGAAAAACTTAAATAAAACTAAAAACCGGGAGGTTTGTCATGAAAACAAAATTTTACATCGGAATAATTGCTGCAATCATGGCGGCATCTCTTAAAACAGAAGGCCAGACAGCAGTTGCAAGAAGCTATGAAAATAACAATTCAGATATAGTAATAAATAATTACTACAATTACGATTTCCATTATTCATCAAGAATAAATAGATTTCATCGATCATATGTTGCTTTTGATTATTACTCGCCTGTTTTTACTGATGTTTACTGGTATAGCTATCAGCCCTACACCTGGGGGTTGACCATCTATGGTGGAGGCAGGATAGGAATAGGTGTGACATATAATTACCCGATCTACTATAGTTACTGGGATTACCCCTGGTACGATGGTTGGGATTATGCATGGTATGGTGAAACTTACTGGTGGAGATACGACCCGTTTTATTTACACTGGTACTCACCTGTTGTGATTAATGTAAGAATAGGTAACTGGTGGCCCGTTCACTTTTACGGTTATAATTTCAGATACCATGGGTTTGGGAATTACAGGCCTGTTTATAATACTTACAATTATTATTATTACAATACACCTGTGAGAGTTAATGAAACTTCCGCTAATTATTCCAGAAGAACAACGCCGTCGGTAATTACAACGCATCCTGTTCATACAGACAACAGAAGTGATTCGCCTCAGTCTGCTACCCAGAATCGAAGAGTTGGCCCCGGTACATCCAATGAAAATCAGTCCGACAGAATTCATCAGGGAGATCAGGGAAACAATAACAGCCTCAATCCTGGAAACACCAATAATGTTAACAGAGGTGTGAATTCAGGAAATAATCCCGGAAGAAGAGGAATACCCCAGAATAATAGTAATAATGTTCATCAGGGCGATCAGGGTAATAATAACAGCCTCAATCCCGGTAATACCAATAATGTTAACAGAGGTGTAAATTCAGGAAATAACCCTGGAAGAAGAAATGAAATTCCTCAGGCCAATCGTAATCAGGGTAATGCAGCCAGCAGCCAGGTAATGACTGTTCCTTCTAATAATAATTCTGATCGCCGTAGTATTTCTATGCCTGCTGCATCTTCTTCACGATCAAGAATCAATACTACAGTAGGTTCCGGGAGAAGCAGTTCTTCGAGTACGGGAAGAACCTCGACACAGACCAATAGATCAACAATCCAGAGGTATTCCGTGACTTCAACCCGGAGACCCACTTCAATAATATCACCTGGAAATTCTGCAAATGTTTCGAAATCAAATACCAGAGTTTCAACGGTAAAATCCTCCTCAAAGTCAGAGTCAAATAAGAAAAATTCAGAAAATAATTCAGGCACAAGAAGAAGATAACAGTAACAGGTATAAGTTTCATAATTATATCGATATTCATATTAAAATATCATATATTTTAACATAAATTAATAAAGAATAAATTAAATTTGTAATTGCGATAAATTGAGTTAAACAAACAGTTTTTTGGTATAGAATTTGTATAAATTAATAATGATAAATATAAATCAAGGGGAGGTTAAAATGAAAGCAAAATGGTTCACACCGGTTCTGGCAATCCTACTGTTAAGTTCATGTGCTACAGGAGGAAGGCTCGTTAAAAGTGAATTTGACGACCTTTACTATTTGCCATCCGATAATGTGGTGGTAAATAACAGGGTTGAAGCAAACAATTTACCTGCCGATTTTGAAAAAGGGGAATTTTTCGACAATATTTATTCAGGTGATACGCTTTACGCTGACCAGCTGGATGAAAATGTTGATTTCAGTAACTCAATGTTTTACAATAAAGATAACAGCCCCTTTGAATATATAGACGACTGGTCTTATTCGAACAGGTTGAGAAGATTTTACGGAGGATCTTTCTATCCTTACTGGAGAGATCCTTTCTACTATAGCTGGAGCTATTACCCATGGTATTCTTACGATTTTTACAATCCATACTGGGGCGGTCTGTATAGTCCTTATTTCTACGATCCGTTCTTCTATGGAGGTGGGTATTACGGCTACTATGGTATGTATTACAGTTCGTTCTATACACCATTTTCTTCATATTACAGTTACTGGCCAACATATCGTTTCTATTACAGTGACGATATCGGATCCACTACGGTGGCAAGGCGTGAAAGGTCAAGCTCACTTACCAATAGCTATCAAGCTGCACCTTCCACCAGAAGAAGCGGATATGTACAATCACCGTCATCAATGGCTATTGGTAGCAGGAGAGGAGGTTCAACCCCTGATGTTACTTCAACAACTACCAGAAGGTCTGATCCAGCATTCAGCACTTCAAAAAGTACAGGCATCGCTGATGATACAAAATCAGGGCAGGTGCAGTCGAGACGGATTTCTACATCCACTGACCGAAGTGTAGCTGCAAAACCTGAATACAACCAGGTATCAAGATCATATACACCAACTTACAATAATCCAAGGCTGAGTGAAAGACCTGCTTATAATACCAGCAGGGTCTCCTCAGAGACGGTACGAAGTAATGCCAGTTCAGGAAGATCTTCGAATCCGGTGAGTGTATACAGATCTAATAACAATTACTTCAACAGTGCTGAAAGGAGAGCGCCATCATCATATTCAGTGGGGCAAACCCGTACAACAACCCCATCAAGTATTGGTAATTATTCGGTTCCAGCATCCAGAAACCTTGGCAGCTCTTCAGGAATATCCTCCCAGAGCAGAAGATATGATAGTGGGTTCTCATCGGGAATGTCAGGCTCTTCTGGCAGCTTTTCTTCGGGAGGAAGTTCATCTTCAATAAGCTCGTCAGGGGGTAGTTCCTCATCAGGAGGTTCTTCTGTATCAACAGGAACCAGAAGGTAAGAAACCGCAGATAATTTAAATATAGAGTTCAGTAATAAATAAAAATAATATCATTCCGTTTAGGAATGAAAAGGAATGGTACATTTTATAAAAAGAAATATTACTTCATAAAATTACTTACTCATGAAAAAGTCAATTTGTCTTTTGGTTATAATGTTACTTGCAGTAACAAGACTCTTTTCACAAAATATAGATGACGCATTAAGATATTCGCGAGTATTTAATAGTGGTACCGCAAGATTTGTGTCAATGGGAGGTGCATTTACCGCACTTGGTGCTGATCTGTCAGCAATTGGACTTAATCCGGCCGGAACCGGGGTATTCAGATCATTTGGAGCTACTATTACACCTGAACTCCTCTATAACAACACTACATCAACTTTTAACAATTCCAGCTCAGATGATTTCAAATATAGCCTGGGATTAAGCCAGGCAGGAGTTGTTGCTAATATCATTTCACATGGCACGTCATCAGGACTTGTTAATTTGAATTTTGCATATTCATTTCAGAAAACGAATAATTATAATGAAAATCTTACAATTAAAGGCATTGGCGAACAAACGTCAATGGCTGAATACTGGGCAGCCAGGTCAGAAGGAATTTATTATAAAAATTTAACCGGACCAGAAGGAATAGCTTATGACGTTTGGGTTATGGATACTATAAGAGGAACATCAGGTAGCTCCTATGGAACAATTTTTCAGAATTATGGTGATGGAGAATATGTTTTCGGACAAACTATCAGACGGCTTGTTGCAAATGAAGGTTACAGTTCAGAGCATTCGTTGTCAATAGGAGCCAACTTTTCTGAAAAATATTTTCTCGGCGCAACCCTTACAATTAACCACCTGAATTATACAGGCCATTATGAGCATCTTGAAGCTGACTATGAAAATAAGATATACGATTTCAAGAATTTTGTTTACACCGACCACCTTGAAGCCAAAGGAAATGGTTTTTCACTTAAACTTGGAACCATTATCCGCCCGACGGAAATGTTGCGTATTGGTGCTTCCATTCATACTCCGGTAATTTACAAAATAAGGGAATACTATTACGATCAAATATCTTCAGAATTTGATGACGGGATGCAATATTCAGCGCAGAATGAACCGATGAGATATTCATACACTCTTACCACACCATTTAAAGCAACAGCAGGTGTTGCACTTCAGTTTAAAAAACTTGCTATAGTTAGCCTTGATTATGAATTTACCGACTATCGTATTGCAAGACTTAGCAAAGGTAGCGATGGTTATAACTATTATGACGAAAATCAGACCATTAAAAACAGCCTGAAACCGGCTTCAAACATTAAGCTTGGAACCGAATTCAGATTCGGTAACCTTTACGCACGAGGAGGATTCGCATTTTACGAAAGTGCTTTTGCAGGAAGTGAAATAAATAAAGGATTAAATTATTCATCATTGTCACTGGGTGCAGGGTTCCGCCAGCAAAATTTCTTCATAGATATTGCCTTTGTTAATTTTACCAGCTCAATGAAATATATGATGTATTTCGATCCAGGATATCTTGAACCGGCTACGATCAATACTGCCCGGAATACTTTTTCGGTTACCCTGGGATCTAATTTCTAAAAGAATTTATCCTTAATACAAGCAGTACAATATATTTTAAGTTCATATTTACCCTTGAATGAATAAAAATTATTCTGGATTTAAGATTAAATTCTGATATTTAGGAATTTACAGTTGAATTATTTATCATATAGATTAAATTCAGGAAGATAACTTATCGCATCAGGTCCGGTATTAAATAAGAGGTCGAGGCTGCTAAGACCAGATACAAATTTGAATCGACTCGAAAATACCTGAATATATTGTTTGAACTTAAACCTGTTGATTGCTTCAGGATTTTTTGGATTTAAAAAATATCTGGTATCATTATCAAGGTTTTTCACTGCCTTAAATTCTGAAGTATAATAAATTTCAACCGGCAAATTGAAAAATTCCTTTAAACATTTTAATGTTGCCATATTGAGGTCAAGGAGGAACAGATAGCCTTTTAAAATAATGTTTTCAATTTTATCATAATAGTAGTCAAAATAGGGTGCTGCTTTGTAAGCTGAATAAATACTTCGAAGATGAATTTGCTGCCATTTTTTTGAATAGTCAATCCTTATGTCTTTAATGGCTCTTTTGTGGAAACTTCCCTCAAGGATAGGTACTGAGAGGGTTAGAATGCCGTTGGCAGAGAGGATAATGCAACGATTACGAAATGTTTGTTTAATGTAGTTTTCCTCTCTTTCGATAAGGATTTTATCTGTAGCTGCAACAAGTGACATATAATGTGAAGGAGGAAAATATGCTGATGAGAGAATAAGAGGTTCTTGTTTCATTTTAGTTTATTGATCATGCTTGCTGAAAAGGCTGCTCCAAAGCCATTATCAATATTAACAACTGTTACGCCGGAGGCACAGCTTGTAAGCATTGCCAGAAGAGCTGAAATTCCACCGAAATTTGCTCCATAACCAACACTTGTGGGTACTGCGATGACAGGTTTGTCAACCAGTCCACCAACAACGCTTGCCAGAGCTCCTTCCATTCCGGCTATTACTATTATCACCCTGCTTTTTTTTATTTCTGGCAGTTTGTCAACCAGCCGGTGAATGCCTGCTACTCCGACATCATAAATCCTGACGACAGGATTTCCGAGTAATTCTGCAGTTATAGCAGCCTCTTCTGCTACTGGTATATCTGATGTCCCTCCAGTAACAACAGCAATATACGTACTGGCCATTTCTGGCTCCTTTTTCTTTAAACTTATAATTCTTGCTTCTTGATAGTAGACCGCATGAGGAATCACACTTTTTACCGCATCAAACATTGCATGGGTGGCCCTTGTCCCGATAACATTGTTTTCATGTTCCGAAAGAACTGAAAATATTTTTTTAACCTGTTCCACACTTTTCCCAGAGCAATAAACTATTTCAGGATATCCAGTCCTGATTTCTCTGTTGCTATCAAGTCTTGCAAAACCCAGATCGATAACTGGAAAAAATTTAAGAGTATCAAGTGCCTCTTCAACACTTTTATGGCCATCTTTTACTTCATTCAATAGTTTTTCGAGATCTTTAATGTTCATTGCATTGGAATTTTAATGTAGTAACTTTTATATTGTTAATCATTTGCAAAAGTATCCATACTTCCACTTCTGTAACCTTCAAGATCGAGAGAAATATATTTAAAACCAATCTCTTTAAATTTACTGACAATTTTTTCCCTGTTGCTGTTTGAAGTAATTTTCTCGATAAAACCGGGAAGGCATTCAATCCGTACTATATCGCCATGCATTCTAACCCTTGATCCATAGTATCCCTGTTCGAAAAGATAATTTTCAGCTTCATCTACCATTCTCAACTCATCAGCACTAAATTGAACATTATATGGGAACCTCGTTAGCAGACAGGTCATTGGTGGTTTATCCCATATATTGAAACCAGATTCTCTCAGTATTTTACGTATCTCTTCCTTTGTAAGACCGGCTTCAAGCAAGGGACTTCTTATTTCCAGTTCTTTAAGTGCTTTTAATCCTGGTCTGAAACTGTTCAGGTCATCAGCGTTGGAGCCATCTGCAACATAGCTGAATCCGTTCTTTCTGGCATAATCACGAATCAAATTAAAAAGGTGTCTCTTGCAATAGTAGCATCTGTCGGCCGGATTATTGATAATTTCCTGAATAATATCTGTATGAAGAACTTGATGTCTGATATTATGTGTTTTACAAAAGTCAATTGCTTCATCTGTCTCCCGTGATTGAATATATGGTGTTTTTATAGTTACGGCCATAATTCTTAAACCTGGAATCTGTGATGATTTTATAAGGAGAAAGGAACTGTCAACACCTCCCGAATAAGCAACAATTAGGGGATTAAGTGATGACAGAATGTTTTCGAGTTTTTCAATTTTTTTCTGAAGAGTCATCAGTACCTGATAAATTAGTAATCTCAGATAAAATAATATTATAAACCATTTTCAGAGGTAATCCTGTTTCTTCTGCAATTTTTTTGCAGTCGCTGTACTCAGGCTTAAACGACACTTCCTTTCCTCTGTAAAATGAACGTTTAAATGTCACCGGACCAAACTTCGTAGAAACTTGTTCAATAACTCTTGATAGTGTCTCCTTATTGAATTTCAGGCATCTTATACCCAGAGTTGTTGTTTCTTTAAAAATTATTTCCTTTAGTGCTTCCTCAACTCCTTTTTCACAAATAACGCTGAGAATAGTTCCCGGTCGGCTTTTTTTCATTATGACGTCAGTAAGATAGACATCTGATGCACCAGCTCTATAAAGCTTTTCTGTAACGTATTCAAAATGTTCCGGATTCATGTCATCAATATTGCATTCTATTAGTAACGCCTCATGACCGGCTTCAGTTGTTTCCTCTTTTTCACACAAAAATATTCTTAAAAGATTTGGTACTGAGGGATGATCTTTATGACCTACACCATAACCTGTCCTGAGTATTTTGAAAGGAATAGTTTTGTTGAAAACTGTTCCGAGAGTGGCTAATATGGCAGCACCGGTAGGTGTAGTTGCTTCAAAATCAACCCCACCCTTTGAAATTGGAATATTTTTCAAAATTTCGGCTGTTGCAGGTGCTGGAACCGGCAGAGTGCCATGTTCACATTTAACCATACCGCCGCCTGTCTCAATAATCGAAACGTGTACCTCATCAATATTCAAAGCATTGAAACATATAGCTGCTCCTGTAATGTCTATTATTGAATCAATTGCCCCAACCTCATGAAAATGAATTTTTTCTACTGGTATTCCATGAACAGTAGCTTCGGCTTCAGCCAGTTTAAGGAAAATTTTCTTTGCCAGATCTCCGGTTTTTTTGTTCAGTGAAGATCTGTCAATAATATTGAAGATATCAGAAAGATGACGATGTTTATGTTCGTGAGACGATTGAATAACGGTGACTTTTGTGCCACGGATGCCATGCCTCTGATCAGTTTCGGCCTGAAGGTCCCAACCTTGAATGTTGAGTTTTTCAAGTTCCTTCTTTAAAAAGGTTACATCTACCCCAAGGTCAATCATTGCCCCAAGATTCATGTCGCCGCTGATCCCGGAAAAACAGTCGTAATAGAGTACTCTTTTCATTTGACAGTTTAATTTGATAACAAAAAATTCTGCATAAAGTTAATTATTGTATGGTTAAATTATGTTAACTTACCACAAGCATCAAAAAAATGAGAAATTGTATTTTTTCGTAAAAGACACAAAAAAGATTATCTGTTGAGCATGCTGAGGGATAATAGTAATTTTTCATAAAGTGCTGAAATGATTGTTGCTATAAGTCAAATTATATGTTTATTTTGTTGGCATTGGATTATATTTGTAAGTATTCAAAATATAGCACTTTTATGAAACCATTGTATATTGAGCATATCGGAATTGCTGTAAAAAATCTACAGGAAGCTATAAGGATATATGAAAACCTGCTTGGAATAGATTGTTACAAAATTGAAGAAGTTCCTGAACAGAGGGTAAATACAGCATTTTTCATGGTGGGGCAGACAAAGATAGAATTGCTTGCATCTACTGATCCTGAAGGTCCTGTGGGGAAATTTATTGAGAAGAGGGGAGAAGGTATTCATCATATTGCATTTGCAGTTGATTCGATTGAAGAAAGCCTGACTGAACTTAAGTCGAATGGGGTTTCCCTTATTGATCAGACTCCGAGGGCAGGTGCAGATGGGCTTGATATAGCTTTTCTTCATCCGAAATCAACCGGAGGCGTACTGATTGAAATTTGTGAACACGAATCAGATTCTAAAAACAATATTAATAAAAATTATGGAAAAATATAAATGTTCTGTTTGCGGATATGTCTATGATCCTGCTATTGGAGAACCATCAGCAGGGATTGAACCAGGAAAGCCGTTTCATGAATTACCTGATGATTTTGTATGTCCCATCTGTTCTGCAGGAAAGAGTGAATTTTTTCTGACTGATGTATAATATTCTAAAAATTGCCGGTTTCTTCCGTAAACCTGCAACTATTCTTCGGGAATGTTCTGGAGGATTTTGATAAGGAGTTCCCATAACCTGCCGACTGATTCAATGTTGAGCTTCTCGTCAGGTGTATGAGCACCTTTTATTGTGGGGCCAATTGAAATCATATCAACATCCCGGTTTTTCTCGTAAATTAAACCGCATTCCAATCCAGCATGAATTGCTTTTACCTGAGGTTCATTTCCAAAAAGCTTTTTATATGATTTTCTGGTAATCTCAAGTATTTCTGAATTAATATTTGGTTCCCATCCCGGGTACTCTCCTGATGAATGCGCTTCAGCTCCTCGCATTGCAAAACAATCACTAACGAGTTTTGCAATTTCATGTTTCTCGGAGTCAACCGAGCTTCTTTGTGAAGTAACTATTTTTATCCTGTTGTCCTCTAATATTCTGACTGATGCAAGATTGGTGGAGGTCTCAACAAGGTTTTCCATTTCTTTCGACCATTTTATTACTCCATTCGGACATTCGGAAAAAGCCTCAAGTAATTTCCTGTGAGAATCAAGATCCATAACCTTATCAGGGAGAGGACCATGTGTTATAATTAGTTCAATCGCTGGTTCAAGGTCTTTATATCTTTCTTTAATAATAGTATGGAAGTTTCTAATCTCTTCTGTGATAGATCCATTATATGAACCATTTGCAGTAATAATGGCTGTGGCCTCTCTCGGTATAGCATTACGAATATTTCCACCTTCAAACATATTTAGTCTTATTCTGTATTTTTCAGTTAGAAGGGCAAGAAGTTCAGCCATTATTTTTAAAGAATTACCGTATCCTTTATGAATCTCATCTCCAGAATGGCCACCTCTGAGACCTTTGAGCATGATTTTGTATGATGATGAACCCTCCGGTACCTTTTCGGGCTTATATGTCAAAAAAGCATCGGTCTCAATGCCTCCTGCACATCCAATATAAATTATGCCTTCATCTTCTGAATCAAGATTAATAAGTATCCTGCCGGTGAAAAAATCAGGACTTAGATTTTTGGCTCCAGTCATGCCCGATTCCTCGTCAACGGTGAAGAGGTATTCGATTCTGCCTGTCTTAATATCGTTATTTGCAAGTAGTGCAAGTTGTACAGCAATTCCTATTCCGTCATCGGCACCCAGTGTCGTGCCAATTGTATGCACCCATCCGTCTGTGATGTACGGGATTATTGGATCGGAGTACCAGTTATGAGGATGACCGGCAATTTTCTCACCGACCATATCCATGTGACTCTGAAGGACAACACATTTCTTCTTTTCATAGCCTGCAGAAGGAGGTTTGATTATTATGATATTACCTGTTTTGTCCTCAGCTGAAAATAAATTATGTTCAGCAGCAAAATTTAAAAGATATCTCTTTATTTTTTCTTCATGCTTTGAAACTCGGGGTATTTTACAGATTTCTTCAAAATATCTCCACACATCCTCCGGCCTAAGATTACTCAAAACACTCATCAACTTATATATAAAAATACAAAAATCAATTCGTTACAAAGATAATACAATTTATTCAGATTTTTATTAATAAATGTTAAAAATACATTTTTTAGAGTGACTGTAAGTTTCGTGAAAGCCAAAAAATATAATGAAAAAAAATTTTTAACCGAGTTTCATACGTTCAACTGCTTCAATGTTTCTTTCGTGGGTGATTATTTTTGCAACTGGAGTATAGAGATATTCTATCAATTCGGCATATTTTTCGGTTATTTTACCTCTGACTATTTTCATTGTTGAGTTCATCAGTCCGTTTTCTTCTGTCCATGCCTCATCCAGAATTCCTATTGCAACGGGTAACCATCTCTGGGGGAACATTTTACCGTACTTACCGCTAGTTCGGTATTCGTTGATTTCGTTTTCAATAAGTGTCAGTACGAGTCGTTTCCCTTCTTCAATGTCGGCTGAAACACCTTTATCTTCAAGATAGGTTTTCAGAGCGTGTTGATTAGGTACGATTAGTGCTACCGTATAGGGGCGCTGGTTATTGTACAACATGCACTGGTCAATATATTTTGATTGTTCACTAATGGCTTCTTCTATTCCTTCAGGGCTGAATTTTTCACCATCATCAGCTATCAGAAGGCTTTTGAATCTGCCAAGAACATAGAGATATCCGTCACTGTCCAGATATCCCATATCGCCTGTATGAAGCCAACCATCTTTTATTGTTTCTACTGTGGCCTTTTCATTCTTCCAGTAGCCGTACATAACATTACCACCTCTTATAAGAATTTCACCTTTTTCACCAATTGGAAGTTCATTACCGTCCTCATCACAAATCTTAAGGTCCATGTTGTTGACAAGTACCCCGGATGATCCCAGTTTATGCCTTTCCTTTGAGTTTGAAGATATTACTGGTGATGCCTCGGTAAGACCATAGCCTTGATACATGGGAATTCCGAGTGCATAAAAGAAACGCTGAAGCTCAATGTCGAGAAGTGCACCTCCACCAATAAAATATTCAAGCTCGCCACCAAAAAAGTCACGGATTTTGCTGAATAGTATTTTATCATAAAACCTGAGCAGAGGTTTCTTAAGTTTTTGAATACCCTTTCCTTTGTTATATCCTTCCTTATTGTAAGAATATACCACTTTAAGCGCTTGATTGAAGAGGGTTTCAATAAGTTTTCCTTTTTCTCTGATTCCCTTTTCAATATTTTTTCTGAAGTTTTTTGCAAGAGCTGGGACACTGAGCAGAATGTTTGGCTTTATTTCTTTCATGCACGATGGAATATTTCTTAGAGTCTCCATCGGTGTTTTCCCGGTTTTAACCGAAGCAATACTTGCTCCTTTACCCATAAACGCATAAATACCGCAGGTATGACCGAACGAATGATCCCAGGGAAGCATTAACAGAGTTTTGAAAAACGGAGGAATATCCATCAATGAATATGCCTGATAAACGTTTGTAACATAATTGCCATGTGTAAGGATTATTCCTTTTGGATCGGCTGTAGTTCCTGATGTGTAACAGATATTTGCAAAATCAGAAGGTGAGACGCTTTTATAAATTTTTTCGAAAGTCTTAACATTTTCAGGATTTTCAAGCCATTCTCTTCCGATTTTCCTAACTTCATTAAAATGAATTTCATTTTGCTGGTACTCTTCTTTTGCATCAAAATGAATTATTTTTTCAATACCAGGACATTCATTAAGCACTTCTTTAAGTTTGGGATACTGCAGTGCAGATGTCATCACCATCCTCGATTCGGAATGGTTTATTCTGAATTTTATTTCTTCCGGATTTAGTTTTACCGAAAGCGGGACATTAACCGCTCCCGTGTAAAGAACTCCAAGTTCACCAATCACCCAGCAATTTCTTCCTTCTGAAATTAAGCTTATATGGTCACCCCTTTTGACTCCCAGACATATCAATCCAGCAGCAAACTCATGAACCTGTTTTCTGACTTCACCATACGTTGTCCCTTCGTACTTATCGGAAGGTTTTTCCCAGAGATATACATTATTACTGAACTTTTCAACATTTTCTTCAAAAAACTGAACTATTGATTTCATGGTTGATATGTTTAAAGTTTCGAATTTACAATGGTAAAAATTACATCTAAGATATTAAAATAAAAATGAAAAATCCGTGCGACAATTATAATCAATCATTATTAAACGGTTAAAATATTAATAAATAGATATGAGTTTCATTACTTCACCTTGTTTTGCTGAGGATGACAGGTAATTTTATTATAATGTAAAGTGGTGGTTTCGAGGGCTATTCTAAATTCTCATTAATCTCACCAAAATGAGTGAACAATCTCATTCTGAACATGGGATCTCTCTGTTAAATAGTTAATTAGTGAAGTTGGATTTGTTTGAAGAAACTTAAATTAAGACAGGCTTGTCTGCCAAAACGTTATAAAGGTTGAGAAACGGGAAATTTTGAAAAATAAATATTGAATATTTTGTATGCTCATTATTAAATTATTATATTTGATTTAATATTAATTAAGGTTAAAACTTTATTTAAAAATTATGAAAGTAGTTCTGACAATTTTAGCTTTTTCACTTTTTCTTTCGCTTACATCCTGTAAGTGGTTAAAGGAAAAAGGTATTTTCGGCAGGAAAGCTGATACTATGGCAATATGGCATGCCCGTCAGGATAGCATAAGGGTAGCTGATTCTCTTAAGGCTGTCCAGGAAAAGATAGCTCTCGAAAATCAAAGGCTGGAGCAGGAAAAGCTTGCAGAAGAACAAAGGCTGGAGTGGGAGAGAAAGTTCAGGTACAACATTATTGTTGGTAGTTTTATTACACCTGAATATGCAAGGAATTTTTTGGAAGAGATCAGGTCGCAGGGGTTTCCTGATGCCAGGCTTATACCACTTGAAGATACAAAATTTGAAATGGTCGCCGCTGAAGCTCACGACAAGCTTGGTACAGCTATTGAAAGGCTTAGATACTTTAGAAATAATGTAGCTTTTGATGCCTGGATATATATTTTCAGAAAATAGGCCAGTGAACTATCTTCTGAAAATTGTCTGATTACGGTTTGGGCCAAGAGATATTAATGTTACCGGAACTCCGGTTTGATTTTCGATGAATTCTATATAATGTTTCAGATTTTCGGGCAGATTATTGTAATCGTGTATTTCTGAAAGATTATTTTCCCATCCGGCAAATTCACTGTAAACAGGAACAATTTCACCCTGATACCATAAAGGTACCTCTTCAGTTTCAACGCCATTTACTTTATATGAGGTACATACTTTTATTGTTTGAAGTCCCGATAACACATCAGACTTCATAATAAACAACCGTGTAACTCCATTAATCATAATTGCATATTTTAGTGCTGGCAAGTCGAGCCAGCCGCATCTACGGGGCCTTCCTGTTGTGGAACCATATTCTGCTCCCCTTTTCCTCAGAAAATCACCAGTATCATCATGAAGTTCTGTTGGAAAGGGTCCGCTTCCCACTCTGGTACAGTATGCTTTGAATATTCCAAATATTTCTCCTGCTTTAGAAGGAGGTATTCCAAGGCCGGTAAATGCACCGGCACTTATTGTATTTGAAGATGTTACAAATGGATATGATCCAAAATCAATATCCAGCATTGTTCCCTGGGCACCCTCAGCAAGTATTGTTTTGTTTTCTTTAAGAAGTTTGTTTACAAAATATTCACTGTTGATAAGTTTGAAGTTTCTAAGTAGTTCAATCCCTTCAAACCAACCTTTTTCAAAGCTTGAAATGCTGTAATTATGATGGTAAATTTCTGCTATTTTCAGATGAATATCCATTATTTTTTTGTACATCGTTTCAAAATCAGAGCGCATTATATCTCCTGCTCTCAGTCCAATACGTCCAGCTTTATCAGTATAAGCTGGTCCGATACCTCTTAATGTGGAGCCTATTTTTGCATCTCCTTTACTCGATTCATATACAGCATCAAGAAATCTATGGCCCGGGAGGATAAGATGGGCCCTGTTTGATATAAGAAGGCGTTTCTTTATTTCCTCAACAGGGATTCCAAGATTATTTATTTCATCCCTGAAGACAGCAGGATCAAGCACTACCCCGTTACCTATAAGGTTTAATTTTTCATCATGGAAGATGCCGGATGGAATCAGGTGTAAAATATATCTTTTATTGTTGAATTCAATAGTATGTCCTGCATTTGGGCCACCCTGAAATCTTGCAATAAGATCATATTCAGGAGTGAGAGCATCGACAATTTTACCTTTACCTTCATCGCCCCATTGTAAACCCAGTAAAATATCCACCTTCATATTAAAAAAGTTAAAATGCGCCTCCAAGTTAAGAATAAATTTAGAAAAGAAATATAGTATTTTAGTTTGTTGAAAACTCCTTCATCTGGTACCTCCGGTATAAATAATTCTTGCAATAATATGTTTTTAAAATTTGTTGATTATAAAAAATTTTTTGTTAAATTTATGTTTTTAAAATAATAATTATTTAA
>DYKN01000195.1 GCA_020722575.1 Rikenella microfusus
ATATCTAATTCAGGTAATAAAATAGGGAAAGATGTTAAAACATGTGCATTCGCATTTGGCTGAGCGGCTCCGCCCCAAGTTTTCTTTATGAAATCTTTATAAGATCGAGATTGAACAATATATCCTATGAAGTGTTTATCTATCCCTTCTTTTATCTTTAATCGCACTAAGTAAGACGCAAAAATAGCCATAGGTGGCCTTTTTAAATATTTAGCGTAACCTGTTGTAGCTCCCGTCCGAGCAATGACAATATCCCCATCCTGTAGGGAATATTTATCAAAATTCTTTTCTTCAATTTCGCAATATGGCACAGATTTCCAGTCAATTATGTCGGGGACAATATCAGTTATTCTGAGAAATTTAGGGCCTACTTCCTTGTTTTTAGCCGAAGTAGTATATCCATATTGAATGTCCTCACAAATATCTTTAAGAATTAGTTTATCCATAGTTTTATATCTTATCTCGCCAATGTCTTTGCAATGTTTTCAATATTTATTTCTGATTTTTATGGCCTCTTCCACCCAGTCTAAGAGGTTTTCCTTAATATGGTTATAAACATATGTACTCATTGAATAGGGCGGGTCATAAGCCTTAACAATTTTTGAAAGTTTTTCTCCATCGACAGTGAAGTCATCAAAAGGATTTTTACCTTTGGATGACTGATTTCCTTCTTTATCTTTTAAATTATGGATATAAATTCCTAAAACTCCTTTATCATCATTCCATGCTTTTTTTATTTCATACTTAATCCATTTTCTGCCTGCCGTGTTTGCACCAATCAAAACAACTGCGCATGACTTCCCGTCCATTTGTTCAGCAATCCAGTCCTGTATTGCCTTATCTCCGCCTCTCGTAATTTGTTCCCAGTCATTATCTGATACAGGTTTGTTTCCTTCTATCACTCCCATATTTCTAATCTGTGATGCACGCCAGTTATCAGGCTTATAATGGAAACTAAAAAATACTCTTCTTGCCATCTCAATACCCTCCTTTTTGAAATAAAAACAGAGCAACAGCGTAAATTGCTATCAGAACCGCTATTGAACCATAGAACCATCCCAATGTTATTGAAAACATAA
>DYKN01000196.1 GCA_020722575.1 Rikenella microfusus
GAAGAGGAATACGAAAGTAAGATGCCTCTATCGGAGTTGCCGGTGACCGTGTTGGCAGTGATGGTATTGGAAGATGATTCATAAAGGTAGATGCCGTAATAAGAATTGTCGTGAACTGTGTTTTTGGATATATGTGATTTGTCTGCACAATAAAAATCAATTCCATATTCGAAGCCCGAAATATCACAGCCAGTTATTTCTATGCCTTCAAGATGATTTGATGAAGAGCCTTCTGCATATATTCCGATGTCATATCTGCTTCCTTTTATCTTTCCTTCAGAAGTGCAACTTATTTTGACATCAGATGATTTTATCTTTATGCAGGAATCGCTTGATCCATCATGAGTAATCTCTTTTGACAGAGTATAAGAACCGGGTTTTGTTATTTCCATGCAGCCATTAATTGTTCCTGGTTCCACTATCGAATTATCGCAGCATCCGAAAGCATCACAGCTGGTTTTTCCTGTCATGTCGCCATAACATGTTTTAGAGTCACCGCACTGGTCGCCTTCCTTTACACCGATGTAATTGCCAAGTCCTGTTCCCAAATGCACTTTAGTTATGTCTCCAATATCATTGAAACAGCCTGTATTGCCTTTTGATGAATCTGTAAAACGTATTTCATAATCTTTGTTATCTTTCAATGTGTTTTCTGATATTATGTTATTGGAAGAGGAATACGAAAGTAAGATGCCTCTATCGGAGTTGCCGGTGACCGTGTTGGCAGTGATGGTATTGGAAGATGATTCATAAAGGTAGATGCCGTAATAAGAATTGTCGTGAACTGTGTTTTTGGATATATGTGATTTGTCTGCATAATTAAAATCAATTCCATCTCCGAAGCCCGAAATATCACAGCCAGTTATTTCTATGCCTTCAAGATGATTTGATAAAGAGCCTTCTGTATATATTCCGTATCCTTTTCCGCTGCCTTCGCTGCCTTTTATCTTTCCGTTAGATGTGCAGCTTATTTTGACATCTGATGATTTTATTTTAATACAAGAACTGCTTGAGCCTTCAGGAGTAATCTCTTTTGACAGAGTATAAGAACCGGGTTTTGTTATTTCCATGCAGCC
>DYKN01000197.1 GCA_020722575.1 Rikenella microfusus
AGTAAGAACCCATATTTTCCTTTAGTTTCCACGCTGTTGAGCGGAGGGGATGTCTTTAGCACATTATTTCTCTTTGTGCTAGCACACTCAATGGCAGAAGTAAATGACTTTCTGGCTTCAGGCGTTTTAGGTGGGAACGTGGATATCCTTAATGAGGGTGCTGGTGCCTGGCAATTTATTATAAAAACCATAAATAGTGGCGGCGATACAGAAGTTCCAAAGGACATAATAGATAGCGTTATAAGTTCAAGTGAAGAAATAATGAATTTAAAAAACCAATTCGGTTATTCATCCTATAGGGACTTTTTCGAAAAAGAACTCCCCGTTGCGAACGACGCGGCGATTCAATTTATGGAAGCCTTTGAGGATGCCTGGAGAAGGAAAAACATATGAATTTTAAAATAAATGAACTTTGCGTCCGGGTAGGAATATGTCTGGTCTTATTCATTATGATGATAGGTTGCAAAACTCCTGGGAGTAGAAATGTTTTAGAAACTAAAAATCTTCAATGGGAAAGATGCTCCTATCCGGATGGTACAGGTTATCTTTCTGTAAAAAGTTGTGAGGTTAAGAAAAAAATAAAGTTTTACACATTTAAACCGCCAGCATACATTGATGATATAACGATCGGGAACGATAATGAACTTCTTGGAAATAGTCTTGGCGGTGTTGAAAGCTTCATTTTCTTGAAAGATGAAGGAGTAAGGCACGCAACACTTTACAAATTCCCTAAAGGTTGGCTTATTCACAAACTGATAGGGAGAGTTGGCGAATCTATTTGGGTTTTTGCTTCCTATTGTAGCGAGAATCTAAAGAATTATAAGACAGCTCAATGGGAATATTATCTGATATTAATTGAAAGCGGCATAATGAAAACCGCAATTCCTTTAAGCGATATTATTGGAGAAAGCTTAAAGGGGCTGCGCGCTACCTGCTGGGGCAGCGATGTTTGTGATAACATACCCTATTGTATTATTTCGGATTATATGTCAGGTAGAGCACCTCGAGTCAAGTTTCATCTATGCTACTTCATTCCATGTAAAAATAGGTGGTTTGCGAGGGAGATATCAGA
>DYKN01000198.1 GCA_020722575.1 Rikenella microfusus
TGGTTATTACAAGATAACCAGCGAGGATATTATGCCAATAATAATGTCATATTCCAATAGATCTGAAAAGTACGGGGCATAATTTAATTAACTATCGCAATCAGAAAGTACCTTGCACTAACAGGATAAATATCACTTAATCTTTAAAAGCTTATCATTTTTTTCTACATCGTACTGTTCCATTTCATGGCTTAAATATGCCTTTTTGAAAATTTTTCTGGCATCATTAAGGAGTATATCCAGATCATTATATCTGGAACTATAATGGAATAAAAATAATTTTTTGACATTTCCTTTTAATGCAATTTCTGCAGCCTGCCTGGAAGAGGTATGGCCATATTCATTTACCATAGGCTCCATAGACGAATCCATAGTTGTATCATGTATCAAAACATCTGCATTTCTAGCAAATTCAGGCATTTCTGCAACCGGTCTTGTATCACCGGTGTATATAATTTTTCTGCCTTTTTTTATTCCCATAGCCATATCCTTAAGGAAATATTCCTGTCCATTTATACTAACCTTTCCATTCTTCCTGAGCTCTTCAAGCCTGTATACAGGAAAGCCTATTTCATCTACTTTCTTTCTATCTATTTTTACCAGGTCTTTTTCTTCAAGAGAATAGGAAATGGATGGAACTGTGTGGTTATTCGCCAGTGTTCTTACCGTAAATATGCCAAAATCATATGAAGTACCCGGTGTAACTTCATATACGTTTATATTGTAACTAATTCTGCCATATCCCAGGTTGATGGCGTTTTTAATAAAATTAGCCGCTCCGATAGGTCCAAATATGTTAATATCCTGTGTTCGCCCCAGGAATGATAAGGAATTTAAAAGGCCGGGCAGCCCGAGAAAATGGTCGGCATGAAAGTGTGATATAAATATATTTGAGAGGGACATAAATGATACGCCGCTCTTCATAAATTGTTTTTGAGTCCCCTCGCCACAGTCGAAAAGGTTGAGAGTGTCTTCAACCTGAATTGCGACTGCCGGCAGCCCTCTACCCGGTTTCGGCATTGAACCGCCGGTGCCAAGAAAGGTAATTCTAATATTCGAAGCCATATTCA
>DYKN01000199.1 GCA_020722575.1 Rikenella microfusus
CTGCTCCTTTATGGTGAGATACCCTGTCTGCCAGAGCATAGCCTCAGGACGAATATAATCCACGTCAAAG
Source organism: Rikenella microfusus (assembly GCA_020722575.1). Lineage (GTDB taxonomy): Bacteria > Bacteroidota > Bacteroidia > Bacteroidales > VadinHA17 > LD21. The sequence goes on from DYKN01000199.1 coordinate 71, forward strand.
GCAGACAGTAAATCCTCATTGGCAAAAAGCTTTTCAAGCTTTGGCGTAAAAAAGTTCCGCTCCTTTAACCAATTTACCAAAAACGTTGGAGTACCCGTCTCAAACCACCAGGATCGAAATTCTCTGGATTTAAATAGCAAAAGTACATCAAACGGATTATACATTCCCTCTCCCAGCCAGGAGTAACCGTTATACCAGTTTCGTATTTCATCCCGCTCAAGCCCTTCCAGCTCCGGAGCAAATACTGTATCTATGTCGTTATCTGTATATCCGCAAATAGTGTTAAACTCAGATAATAAAGTGATATCCAGAAGATTGTTCAGCCCTGAAAATATACTAACCTTGCTGAATTTTGATACCCCCGTTAAAAATACAAACCTGAGATACGCATCCATATCCTTAAATACGGAATAACATTCTCTGAGGCCATCCCTCATCAAATAGGCAATATCAGCTTGTGTTACATTGTCCAGAATAGGTTTATCATACTCATCTACAAGTATTACCACCCTTTCATTATATTTTTTATAAGCTTCTTCTATAAGTTTCTTGAATGAAATGTGGACGGTCTGAGTTACAATTTTAAATTCAATATTTAATCTATTGGCATTTTCTTCTAAAAGAGCATTGATATGTTCTGTAAGCTGTTCACTATCTTTAAATCTTCCAGATGCAAAGCTTATGCGAATCACCGGATGTTTTTTCGTCCAGTCCCAGTTGTTTTCAAGGTATAGCCCTTTAAAAAGCTCCCTGTTTCCTGCAAAGGCCTCCGCTAACGTATCCAGAAACAGGGATTTCCCAAATCTCCGGGGGCGGGAAAGAAAATAATATTTCCCCCCTTCGGCAAGTTTTTTCACTAAATGTGTCTTGTCTACGTAATAATATCCCCCTTCTATCATTTGACTGAATGTCTGTATCCCTATGGGAAGCTTTTTCCGTTTCATATACTTACCTTCTCACTCTTCCACTCTGCTATATTCCTCTTGGTTATATCAAAATT
>DYKN01000200.1 GCA_020722575.1 Rikenella microfusus
TATCCAATATGCAATTTATAGATTTTGAAACAGCTATAATCACCATACTATCGGACAGTGGGATAGACGTATCGCCATTTGTCATTGAAAAAGAAAACAGTTTTTAAAAATTCAATATATTATTTTAAAAGCATCTAGCACAGTAGAAGACACTTTTATACCGGTATCAGAGAACATTGACCTGCCGCATGTTATACCATTATCGCGGAGCTTTATCATGCTCGATTCGATAGGCTTTGTATTATTTCCGGATATTCTTGCAAAATCAGCTATATCTGCAAAGTAAAGTGAAAGGTCATTCATTTTAATCCTTTCCATTGTTGAAAGAAATTGCTTATCCGGCTCTTCTACGTAATCCAGATTTTGAGCTATTTCGGAGTTGAGATTTCCAAGCCACAAAGGTCCTTCCGGGGAAGAGGGATACAGTTTAGATAATCCTGAGTGCTTATCAAACATGCCAATCTGATCTAACTGTTGATCGGCTTTACCGGACGATGAAATTATCTGAAATATTATTCTGTAGTAATGTGAATGCCAGAGAGATATCATTGGAATTGCTGCCTTATCCAGTGCCGCAGCCCTCTTTACAATTTCCCCTATTAAAAGCCTTATTCCTGATTCGTGCCGGTAAACATCGTTTATAATAGATGCCCTGTAACGCCTGAATGTTTTAACGGGCATGGAACCTGTCAGCGATGTGAGGTCAGTTGCGGTGACTCCTATATATCCTCTATTGCGAACATTAATCATGGCATCATCCATATATGGCAATACAGAACCATACGGATCTATATCTATATAATCAAAAAGATAATCATTCAGTACCGCCTGAAAAGTTTTATTGTATATTTCCACATTTGAGTTGTTTAATTCTCTGTTTGTATTAATGTATTCGAATGACTTTTTATTGATTTCTGATATCACTGCTTTTATTCCCGCTTCCTTATTTATTCTAAGCCCCCTTACCCCGGTACCGCCAAAAGCATCGAGGGCTATTCTTGGCTTTACTGTCCGGAGAAATGAAATTGTGATATCCCTGTTCAATTTCTGATCCATATTATAAAATC
>DYKN01000075.1 GCA_020722575.1 Rikenella microfusus
TTAAAACTAAGTACGACACCAAAGTCCCCCCCAGGGGGGACCACAGGGGGTAAAAACATAAGAACTTTAAAAAAAAATGATATTATGAAAGACTTATTTGATCTCACAGGAAAAGTTGCCCTTGTAACAGGGGGTACACACGGAATTGGATTAGCAATTGGGCTGATACTGGCAAAGGCCGGTGCTAAGCTATGCGTTAACGACCTGAGCGATGAAAAGCTCGAGAACTGCAAAAAAGAATATGCAAAGGAAGGACTCGATGTTTTTACACTTAAATTCAACGTCACGGATGAAGAAGATGTGGACAGGGGAATAACCGAAATTGAAAATAAGGTCGGAACAATTGATATACTTGTTAATAATGCCGGCATAATAAAAAGAATTCCTATTCTTGATATGAAAGTTCAGGAATTCAAAGAAGTACTTGAGGTTGACCTGGTAGGGCCCTTTATAGTTTCGAAGAGAGTGGTGCCGAATATGATTAAAAAGAGGGCAGGCAAAATAATAAATATGTGTTCAATGATGAGTGTTTACGGACGCAATACCGTTTCGGCATATGCGTCTGCAAAGGGCGGCTTAAAACTGCTGACACAGAACATGACCTGCGAATGGGCGAAGTATAATATTCAGGTGAATGGCATAGGCCCCGGATATATCGCTACTGCCCAAACAGCACCGATAAGAGAAGGTAATCATCCTTTCAACGACCTCGTTATGACACGCACTCCAGCAGGCCGGTGGGGACAACCTGAAGACGTTGCCTATGCAGCCTTGTTCCTAGCTTCAAAAGCCAGCAACTTCATTAATGGCCATATCCTTTATGTCGACGGAGGTATCCTTGCTAATTTTGGCTATGTAAAAGGTGAAAACGAGGTAAAATAAATACTGAAACCTGCTGTATAAATATTGAACCTCCCATCTAAAACCGCACCTGAATAGATGTGATGAAAAAAAGATTCATTTCTCTTTGAAATCAGGAGCACGAAGTATATCTTTAACTCTGATCAAAATCAAATAAAATGAAACGATTATCCATTCCTGCCCTGATATTATTGCCTTTTTTATGTTTAGCACAAAGAGTAGATTTCCTTTCAAATATTTATGATTATATCGAAAATCCTGCTGTTTTCGGGATTAATCAGACTGAATCCCACTCCATCATTATTCCATACAGCTCTGTTAAGGATGCGCTTGCCAGAGATAAAATGAAATCAACCGGTTATATGACTCTTAATGGTAGCTGGAAGTTCTGGTACAATGATACACCGGAAAATTTTCCCGGTGGATTCTACGAACCTGGATTCAACGACCTAACATGGAACACTATTAAAGTTCCTTCAAACTGGGAGATGGAAGGTTCCGGAGATCCATTGTTCCGTAATGTAACAACCCCTTTTAAACCCAATCCACCCCATATCCCCCGGGAATATAACCCAACCGGTATTTATCGGAAAACTTTCTTATTGCCTCCCTCATGGAAAAACATGGAAATATTCCTGAGATTAGAAAAAGTGGCTTCAGCTTCATTTGTATGGATTAACGGAAAAGAAGTTGGCTATAACCAGGGGGCACAGGAGCCTGCTGAGTATAATATTACTCAATATGTCCGATCCGGAAAAAATACTATTTGCGTGATGGTATTCAAATATTCAGCTGGCTATTATCTTGAGGATCAGGATTACTGGCGTCTTGCTGGAATATTTGACGATGTTGTATTAATTGCCAGGCCAAAAATAAATCTGTCCGACTGGTATGCAGTTACCGATCTTGATGAAGACTTTAAAAATGCTACACTTGAAATAGAAGCCGATATTAGTAATTACTCCGACAATAGGGCCGATAATGTAGTGCTGAAGACAACACTGTACGATCCGGAAATGAAGGTGGTTAAAATAATTAATTCAGAAAGCCTTTCCATTCCTGCCGGAGGAAAAAAGAAGGTAAACCTCACCGGAGAAATAGAAACTCCCCGCTTGTGGTCGGCAGAAAATCCTGAACTTTATTATCTCGCTTTTGAAATTATTCGACAGAACGGTGAAATTATCGAAGCATCGGCCGGTCGAATAGGATTTAAAGAGACTGAAATACGAAACCAGATCTTTTATCTGAACGGTATCCCAGTTAAACTCAACGGCATTAACAGCCATATGCAACATCCTGAAACAGGCCACACAATGGATGAAGCCACGATCAGAAAAGACATGACCATTCTTAAACAGTTCAATATCAATTGTGTGAGAACCTCACATTACCCTTCGGTGAACAGGTATCTTGAACTGGCAGATGAGTACGGTATTTATATTATTGATGAAACCGGCGATGAGGCACATGCAACAGAATATCTTTCGGGCAGGAAAGAGTGGGAAGCAATGTACAGGAATCGTGCTCGTAAAATGGTGCTTCGCGACAGAAACCATCCATCTATCCTTTTCTGGAGTGCCGGCAACGAAAGCGGTGAAGGCGATAACATTTGCGCGGTTATTGCGGAAGGTAAAAAATACGATTTGACCCGCTACTGGATGTATGGAGGCAACGCCTTTGCCCATAAGTGTGAAGATATAATTGGCCCAAGATATCCCTCAATATCCACACTCCTGACCATGGTTTATAATATTCCACCCGAGAAAGATCCACGGCCTTCATTTCTGGATGAATACCTTGCCGTTACTGGAAACGGAGGCGGAGGATTGGACGATTACTGGGAGCTTTTCTATCGTTATCCAAGAAGCATGGGCGGCGCTATCTGGGATTTTGTAAGCACCGGAATAACGCAAAGAATAAGAACCCTGACCGATGGCTCAGGTAATAATGTCCAGGCAAACATAATGGGGAATGCTAAACTTGTACCCGGTTTCAGAGGTAAATCAATCGACCTTAATGGTCATGATCAATGGGTCGAGATCTACCGCCATAATTCTCTGGAAATAAACGGCAACAACCTTACAATTACGCTTAGAATCTTTCCGCGTAAACTGAATAACTCCTCAGGTTCCATAATTACCAAAGGAAACTGGCAGTTCGGCATCAATCAGGTCGGAAACGATTCACTGAGGTTTTATGTAACCACACAGAGAAAATACAACGTTTCAATGTCACTGCCCGGAGAATGGGAAAATAATTGGCATCATATTATTGCATATTACGACGGAAAATCTATCTGGCTTGTAATTGATGGTAAGGAAAGTGATAAAGTACAAGTTTCAGGTAATATACGCAATACTCCATTCCCGGTTAACATCGGCCGTAATGCCGAAATTCACGGTCAGGAGACCTCTGTTTATCTGTGCGATGCAATAATCGATCAGGCAGGAATCTTTCGTGAAATAATACCCCTACAGGAACTGATGACTCCTGATATCACAACGATAAAAAAAGCATCAATCTGGCTCGATTTTGAAGAGGAAAAGGACGAAGGAACATTCTTCAGTTACGGAATCGGGGCAAGAACTTATGGAGCAATATGGCCCAACCGAAAGCCTCAGCCTGAAATGTGGCAGATTAAAAAATCAGGTCAGCCTGTCACTGTCAGATTATTGTCTGCAGAAAAAAGTGAAGTGGAAATTATTAATAGATATCTTTTTACTAATCTGAATAAATTTAATACCGTGTGGAGTTTATCTGAAAACGGAACTGCTATCGAAGAAGGAGAATTGACGGTAAATCTTGAACCCCTCGATACTGCTACAATAGTAATTCCATTTCATAAGCCTGTGCTAAAGCCTAAAGCAGAATATCATTTACTTATTAGCTTCCGACAGAAAACAAAAACATTATGGGCAGAACCTGGTTTTGAAATTGCATGGGAACAGTTCAAAATGCCATGGCAAGAAGAAATAATAAGTGTAAAAAATACACCTTTAATCGAACAATTATCAGTAGCTGAAACAGCAGATAGGTTAATTATTTCAGGAAAAGATTTTGAATATACATTTGACAGAACCAGTGGGAAGATTTCATCGATAAAAGTGAAAGGAAAGGAAATGATAAAAACAGGTCCGGAACCAAATTTCTGGCGTGCTCCTCTGGCAAATGAAATTGATGAATGGAATTACTGGAGAGCAAACATTAAACACAGAGCCGATTGGTTTGGCAGGATGGCTGCAACTGAATGGTATTCAACAGGACTGGATAACATTGCATCACAGCTGGTTTATTTTAAAATAAAATATGATAAAGAGTCGGTTAATGTGAATACAGAAATCGTTCAGACCTTGAATAATGGAAGAGCTAGTTTCATAAACAGGTTAAATTATGTTATTTATCCTGATGGTGAAATTAGCATGCACCATATCATTATTCCGGAAGGCGATTTGCCTTCATGGCTGCCGAGGGTTGGTATAAGCCTTACACTTGAAAGCCACCTTGAAAATGTAGAATGGTATGGACGGGGGCCTCAGGAAAACTATCCCGACAGGAAATCGGGTTATAAAACAGGTATTTACAGGACAAAAGTTAAAGACATGTATGAACCTTATCTTATTCCGCAGGATTATGGACTGAGAACCGATAACAGGTGGCTCAGGATTACAGATAATTCGGGGACGGGACTTGAATTCAGCGGAGAAAAGCTGTTCAATTTTAATTATTACCCTTTCACTACCGGGAACCTCACAAAAGCATTATACACGTATCAACTCCACTACAGCGATAGGAACACACTTAATATTGATTATGCAACCAGTGGGACAGGTTGTACGGCTCTTTCGGTATTTCCTCAATATCAAATAATACCCGGAAAGTTCGATTTTACAATTAAAATAAGACCGGTAAAAGATTAATCCGGACCCCTGCAGAAAAGCTCTATGTGGTATTGCCATTTATCTGAAAAGAGCTTAAATTAACAGAATTAATTTGCTTTTGCCATGAAAAGATTATTTATTTCCCGACGAAAGGTAATTGCAGCTGGATCTGCAGGCATGCTGGGTATATTCATGAAATGGTCATTCCCATAATTAACAATAATAAAGGGTGATCAGGACAAACCTGCCATTATGGGGGAAAGCAGTGTAATCACCGGTGGATGGCCGGTATGGGATCGTGAGGCTGAAATCAGTCTAGTCGAAATGCTCAGAACAGGTAGATGATGGCATGAGGAGAATGTACTGCATGGTAATGATAAACTTTGCCGCGGGGAAATAATATTCTATCAGAACATTCTCCCTGGAAGCAGAAGTGATAGGTATGATATCGTAAAAGCCATTACAAAAATTTATCAAAACAGAGAAACGCTGGCCGTTTATAAATCATAAAACATTATTTATATTTACCCCTTCAATGTAAAATCCATTAATCAGATTTATGGAACAAAAGATTGTTACTTTCGGTGAGATAATGCTTAGACTTGCAACTCCCGAACATCAGAGGTTTACACAGGCCAAAACGTTATGTGCCTCATTCGGTGGAGGTGAAGCAAACGTTGCGGTATCACTTGCAAATTTCGGATTACCGGTAGATTATGTTACCCGCCTTCCACAAAACGACTTTGGCAGGGCTGTGGTAATGGAGCTGAGAAAATACAACGTCGGAACTGATAATATTATATGGGGTGGTGAACGTCTCGGAATCTATTTCCTCGAGACTGGTTCTAATGCAAGGCCATCAAAGGTTATTTACGACAGGGCTCATTCGGCAATAGCTGAAATAAAACCTAAAATGGTTGACTGGAACAAAGTGTTAGAAAATGCAGGGTGGTTTCACTGGACAGGTATAACGCCTGCTATATCAGAAGGTGCAGCAGAAACATGCCTTGAGGCAGTTAAAAAGGCAAAATCAAAAGGTATTACCGTGTCCTGTGACCTTAACTACAGAAAAAACCTCTGGAAATGGGGTAAAACAGCCGCAGAAGTAATGCCAGCACTGGTTGAAAATAGCGACATAATCCTTGGTAATGAGGAGGATGCCGAAAAAGTCTTCGGAATTAAACCTGCCGGAGCAGATGTTGAGAAAGGTGAAGTTGAAAGTGCCCGGTTCGAGGAAGTCTGCCTGAAACTGAAAGAAAAATTTCCACAGGCAAAAAAAATTATTATAACCCTGCGTGGGTCGATTAGCGCCGACCATAACACATGGTCCGGCATACTATATAACGGGAAAACTTTTTTTCATGCTCCTGTCTACCAGATAACCCACATTGTCGACAGGGTGGGAGGGGGCGATGCATTTATGGGTGGATTAATATATGGACTTCTTACATATAAAGAGGACGATCAGAAGGCTCTTAACTTTGCCGTTGCAGCTTCATGCCTTAAACATACCATTCATGGTGATTTCAACCTTGTGACAGTTACTGAAGTAGAACAATTGATGAAAGGAAATGTTTCAGGAAGAGTGGTAAGGTAAGCTTTAAGTTATCACTTAATAAGTTCTTTAATTTTTGAAATATTTTAAACATGATCCCTACCTGGACTTCCTGAATAGTGAGAAATGTCCCTCTTAGTCTCCCCCGCCTGCGCTTACGATCGGGGCAGACCCAACCTCTTATCTAAAATTTTTACCAATTGTCACAATTTTAGAGGAAATGCGAAAAGTTGATAATGTAAATGAGGGGGAAATAACAGATAATTGAAAGAGTTTTTAATATATTGAC
>DYKN01000201.1 GCA_020722575.1 Rikenella microfusus
AACTTGGTTATATTGCCATTTCTCCGGCTCTGGCTGGAGCAACTGAAAAGGATATAAAAGAAGAATTAAAAAGGGCTGGTCTTCCTGAAGATGGAAAAGTTGTCTTGTATGATGGTCAAACTGGTTTACCCTTTCCAGAGAAAATCACCGTCGGTTATATCTATATGATGAAATTAATCCATATGGTTGAAGATAAAATTCATATGAGGAGTATTGGTCCTTATTCACTGATTACTCAACAGCCCCTGGGAGGAAAAGCCCAATTTGGCGGTCAGAGATTTGGAGAAATGGAGGTTTGGGCCCTGGAAGGATATGGCGCTGCCCATACCTTGCAGGAGATGCTGACCATAAAATCTGATGATATTTCAGGAAGAGCCACGGCTTACAATGCGATTTTAAAAGGAGAGGAAATTAAAGCACCCAATGTTCCTGCCTCTTTTAACCTTTTGGTGGCAGAGTTGAAATCTATGGGATTGAGTGTAGAAGTGAAGGAAAAACCAAAATCAACGAATAACGAATCTATTTCGAATAAACGAATAAGCGAAAGAAACGAATTCGTAAATTCGTAACAAATTCGCTATTCGTTAATTTTTATGTGGGTTCAAGATTTACAATCAATAAGAATAAAACTTGCCAGTCCGGAGGAGATTTTGAATTGGTCCCATGGCGAAGTAACAAACCCAGAAACCATTAACTACCGAACCCAGCGAGCGGAAAAGGATGGTCTTTTTTGTGAAAAGATTTTTGGACCGGAAAAGGATTATCAATGCTATTGCGGAAAATATAAAGGTGTAAGATACAAAGGAATAATTTGTGACCGCTGTGGCGTGGAAATAACCAAATCAGAAGTGAGAAGGGAAAGAATGGGTCATATTAAATTGGCCTGCCCGGTTTCCCATATTTGGTTTTTGAGAGGAGTGCCATCAAGAATGGGAATGATTTTAGATATTCCTCAACAGCAATTGGAAAGGGTAATTTATTTTGCCGCTTATATTATTACTGAGGTTAAAGAAGATGCTAAAAAGAAGGTCTTAGAAGAAATTGAAAAGGAATA
>DYKN01000076.1 GCA_020722575.1 Rikenella microfusus
CAGAGAATCATTGGAAATATAATTATGCCCTGAAAGGGCTGAATATCATAGCCCCAGCAATGCCGGGGAATAGAGATTTAACCATTAGAAAAATTATAAATCGGCACATTTGCAACCTGTTATTTTATTATTTTTGACCGTCAGACAATAAACCCGATGCATCGCCATGCTTACAGAAAACTTATCATAACTTCATGAAAAACAGATTATATTTTTACCTTTTAATATCTTCATTAATCCTTGCGGTAACATCTGTTATACTCATTTTTTGTACAATTTATCAACCAGCCGGGCTGTTGCTTGTGGCCTCCTTTATATTGCTGGCATCTGGAATACGTAAATTTCCTGTCCTCAGGGGCTTCTCCTATACTTTGTGGATTTTCGCAGCCGTAACTGCCTCAATGTTTTTCCCCCACTATTTCACTTCCATCGGCAGTTTTCAGCTTAAAACTCTCATTGTCCCGCTTCTGCAAATAATTATGTTCGGTATGGGCTCACAGATGAGCTTCAACGATTTCGCAGGGATTATTAAAATGCCCAAAGGCGTTCTTATTGGAACTTTTCTCCAGTTTACAATAATGCCGCTTGTCGGACTCACAATTGCAAACATATTCAGCTTTCCGACCGAAATTGCTGCAGGAATTATTCTTATTGGCTGTGTACCAAGCGGACTGGCTTCAAATGTGATGTCATTCCTTGCGCGGGCAAACCTGCCACTTGCTGTCACATTAAGCACAGTCACTACCCTGGTTTCTCCCTTTGTTACACCTTTACTGATGAAACTGATTGCAGGTCAGTTTATTGAAGTTAATTTCTGGAGCATGATGCTTGATATAATGAACATGATAATACTTCCAATCATTGCAGGCTTTACATTCAACCTTTTTGCCCGCAGGAAAACAGACAGGAAATCAATGGTTATTCAGATTATTTCGTTCACTTTAATTATTCTACTTACAACGCTTATTTACCTTAAATCTACTGATGCAGAATTAACCGCTTTTTTTATAAAGTTCATTAAATCACTGGGATGGTTTATCATTCTCCCTGCAGTTGGAGCATCGGTTTTTACGAAATATCTTAAAGGCGACAACAAGATAATGGAGCAGATTCTATCATTCTTTTCAATGGCAGGTATTGCTGTGATTATCACCATTATCACTGCTTCCGGACGTGAGAGCCTTTTGCAGGTAGGCCTTTTGCTTATTATTACCAGCCTCCTGCATAATTTAACTGGCTATACATTAGGATATGCAATTGCATGGCTGACGGGCATGCCCGAGCGTGACCGCCGCACCATTGCCTTTGAGGTAGGAATGCAGAATGGAGGGCTGGCATCAGGACTGGCACTGCAGATGGGAAAACTGGCTACCGTGGGACTCGCCCCTGCTATATTTGGACCACTTATGAACATTACCGGATCAATCCTTGCAAACTGGTGGAGGGGTCGGCCGGTAAAGGAAAAGAAACCGGATGAGAAAATGTAATTATTTCAAAATAGTAACTTTTATGAGAATAGTAACAACATTAACGACTGTAATCCTTATGTCTTTCACTGCTTCTGGACAGGAATTTGTCCTGCCTCTTTATCCCGGGAAAATGCCTTTCTCGAACGATGTAATCATAGAAGAAAAGGTAACAAAGGAAGATGTTACCCGTATTTCAAATGTTGTAATACCCGACATTGCCGTTTATCTTCCGGCCAGGAGATTTGTCACAGGGCAGGCGGTAGTTATCTGTCCCGGCGGAGGCTACAGAATCCTTGCCTATGACCATGAGGGGAAGGATATTGCAAAATTTCTTAATTCCATTGGTGTAGCCGGCATCGTGCTCAAATACCGGTTGCCGGTAAGCGGGAATGTTACAGAGCCATATAAAGTCCCGCTCGCCGACGCACAAAGGGCAATGCGTCTGGTCAGGTATAATGCTAAAAAATGGAATATTGATCCATCAAAAATAGGTATCATGGGTTCATCGGCAGGAGGCCATCTTGCATCAACACTTGGTACTCATTTCGATTACGGGAACAAAGCGTCGTCCGATTCGATCGAGCAGCTAAGTTGCAGGCCTGATTTTATGATACTGTTATATCCTGTAATATCCTTCACAGCTCCCTGCACACACAAAGGATCACGCGATGCACTTCTGGGTGAAAAACCTTCCAGAGAATTGCTGGAATATTATTCTAATGAACTTCAGGTAAAGTCCGATACTCCGCCGACTTTTATTGTTCATGCCGACGACGATAAAGGTGTACCGGTTGAAAATACGCTTCTTATGTATGCTGCGCTTCGGAAAAATAATATACCGGCAGAGCTTCATATAATATCCGAAGGTGGTCACGGTTTCGGGCTCGGAACCAGTAATGATCATTTATCTTCATGGGAGAACAACCTGAAGCTTTGGCTCAAATGGCTTGACAAAAGGTCGGAAACTAAAAAATAATACTAACGGGTTATTCTTTCAATCACCTCAAGGCACATTCGGCCGTTGTGATAAGGGCATATCCAGTGGCCTGCCCTGTCGCCACGCGGAGTGCCTTCGGGTGTAACTGAACTGTACCATCCTCCGTTGATTCTGTCAACAAAATATCTGTTAATATAATTCCATGCCCTGATGGCATTATCAAGATATTTTTCTCTGGCAGTCAACTGGTAAGCATTGAGATATCCAACGACTGTCTCGGCCTGTTCCCACCAGCTACGGTTAACCGTAATGTGGCCTGTTGACCGGTCTCTTTCTGTGGCCATACTGCCGTCTGGCTGCAATCCTTCAGCAGCGGCATCTACAATCCTGACGGTTATTTCTTTAACTCTTTGAAGGAGTTCACTATCGTCAAGCAGGTGGGCGGCTTCGTAAAGAAGCCACGATGATTCGATGTCGTGGCCGTATGAATCAACCTGAGAAGTGCCGTTCCAGTCCCTGTCGAAAAAGAGTATGAGATGTCCGGTCTTTTTATCAATTATTTTGTTGAGGAAGATATCGACCATGTTCCTGAGCCGTTCTTTCATGTATGCATCAGGCCAGATCCTGTAAAGGCTGGCATAAGCTTCAAGAATGTGAAGAGATGTATTCATGCTCTTTTCGTCATAAGGAGTTTTCTCACCGATCATTCTGTCTCGGATGCGTAACCAGTTGCGGCTGAAAGCTTCGAAATATCCGTTCTTTTCTTTATCAAGCACTTTGTTTTCAAGAATCTCAAAGATCTCTTTTGCGGCTTCGAGAGATTCTCTGTCTCCTGTTGCACTTGAATATTCAGATAGTCCGTAAATGAAGAAGGCCTGTGTATATGTATGCTTCCGGGTATCCAGCAGATCGCCATTTGATTTTAAACTGTAAAATGCACCTCCGTATTCTTTATCAATAAAATACCTGAGGATATAATCTTTTGCTCTTGTTGCAAGTTGCAGGTAAGCAGCGTTCTTTGTAACCCTGTAAGCAGCCGAGAAGGTCCAGAGAATTCTTGCATTCAGTATACCACCTTTTGGTGCATCAGGTACTATTTCGTTATCGAACGTTATGCGTCCGTAAAAACCACCATTAACCTCATCGGGCATCTTTGACGACCACCACGAAAGAATATTCTGTGTGAGATTCTCATCGCAAGCCTGTCTGAGCAGAGATAGCTTCTGTGAGGGAGGCAGAGAGGTGCTGATCTGGGTGAACAGGTGCTCGGAGAGAAGGAATAACAGGATAAAAAATAATAATTTGTACTTCATAAATATCATCTTTAAACCAAAAAGTACACGAAGGATGGCGCGAAGGGGTATGAATGGTCAACTCCAGATACGGTCATGTGAGCGTTTCTGGTCCCATTCGGGTGTGGGGTTAAACCATCCGTACTCTTTACCCAGCCGTTTTTTGCATTCCTCTTCGTTAAGTTCGATTCCGAGTCCTGGAGCATCAAGTGGCACATTGGCAAAGCCTTTTTCTATCATTGGTTTTGAGCCAGTCATCTTCACCAGGCTTTCCCACCATGGTGTGTCAATGCTGTGGTGTTCGAGAGCAAGGAAGTTCTGTGTTGCGGCTGCGCAATGAACGTTTGCCATGAAGACTACAGGGGAGCCTGCCATGTGGAGAGCCATGGCAATATTGTTTTCCTCTGCATAATCGCCTATTTTCTTTGTTTCGAGTATTCCTCCGGCAGTTGCCAGGTCGGGATGAATTATATCCACAGCGCGGGCATCTATCAGGGGTTTAAAGCCATCGCGGAGGGAGTAGATATCTTCACCGGTGAGGATAGGTGTTTCAAGTGCCTGTGAAAGGGTTTTGTTTCCTTCAATGTCCCACCACGGAACCATATCTTCGAGCCATGCCAGACGGAATTTTTCCATTGCTTTTCCGAAACGGATTGAATTATTGATATCGAAATGGCCGAAATGGTCGGCACAAAGTGGTATTTCGTAGCCGACAGCATTTCTGACTTTTTCGACATATTCCTGCAGGTCGGCGAGACCCTGGTCGGTTATCTGAACCTGCGTGAAGGGGTGGAGGGTGTTACCGTAACCCATATAATCGCGCAGGTCGTATTGTGCCATTGGAGCCCAGAACTTGCTGTTGACAATATTACCTTCCTTTTTTGCCACAAGTTGTATTCCGAGGTCCATTTTCAACCATGTAAAGCCCTGGACTTCCATACGGAGGCGCACTTTTTCGGCAAATTCGGTGGGATCCTGCACACCGGGTGTATCTGCGTAAAGGCGAATTTTATCGCGGTATCTTCCTCCAAGAAGTTGCCATACAGGAACATTATATGCTTTTCCGGTAAGATCCCACAGTGCCATTTCTACTGCAGAAACGCCTCCTCCCTGTCGTCCGTGGTAGCCAAACTGGCTAATAATTTTGAAGATCATCTCCACGTTACAGGGATTGAGCCCCAGAATACGGCTTTTCAGAAATAGGGCATAACGTGCATCGGCACCGTCGCGCACTTCGCCTAAACCATAAATCCCTTCGTTGGTGTCTATCCTTATAATATGTTTACTGGCTATTGTAGCGACCCTCATGTCGGTTATCCGGAGACCGGAGGGATATGATGACCGGTTTACCCTTGAAGTTGCCTGAGCGATGGCATCCTCAACAGGCAGGGTCATGAAACCACCGAGAGCAATACCTCCAATTGCAGTTTTTTTGATGAAATCACGCCGGGTGGCTGATGTAGAAGTTTTCTTTACCCCTGTAAGAGCTATTCCATCTCCAGCTTGTTCTAACAGCCGGTTTTCTTTTTTGATTTTTTCAATAATGTTTTTCATATATTATCAATCTTTAAATAAAAGGTTATAAATATGTTATATAAATTAATTTAACTCTAAAGTAGAAATAGAGCAGTCCATAAAAGTGAAATGATATAATTTAAAACAATGGATATCGATTTCAATTTGCTTTTTGTTTTGTATCCTGCACTTCATGCTAATAGCCATATTCTTTATACCCTTTGCCCTATCTCTGGTGCTTTTACCAGTTTCTCTCCTTAAAGTAGTTATCCAGTTCCTCTTTCGACATGGGCAGTTTACCGGGATATTTACTGAGCCAATTCATAAAATCTTTCTTTATTTCATCACTCCATGCGCTGTCTATTTGTCCGGGTTTGTATTTTCCTTCGCGCAATCGCTGATGTCCAAACTCATCGCGCAGGGCAGTTACTTCAGCATTGATTACAAGGTCAGCCAGAAGGTGTGCCGGAATGAAAATAACTCCGTATTTCTTTGCAAGTACCACATCGCCGGGCAATACAGTAGCCCTTCCGATACGTACAGGTACATTGATGGCAGTAAGCGACATCTGTTGAATGTAAGAAGGATCGGAACCTTTTATCCAGCCATTGAAGCCTACGATTTCCTCAAGACCTTCCTGGTCTCTTACTGATCCATAAAAAATAATGCCTCTTTTTGACCGGGCATAGATTGAGTTTCCCAGATTATCACCAATAAGTGTACCATCGACAATCTTTCCGTAACTGTCTGCCACGTAAATATCTCCTTCAATGAGCACATCAATAGGCCATGAGTTTGTTCCTCCCTGTTGAGTTCGTCCTTCCTTTTTACCCTGTTCGCGAATAATTTTTTCAAGATCGGGCCGGAGAGGCATATATTGTGCGGTAACGACCCTGCCTGTCATTGGCTGGTCGGGATGAAGGACAATCCAGTCGCCTTCGAACTGATTCTGATATCCACGGTTACGCAGGTAGCCCCATGCTTCTTCGATTGAAACATTTTTAAGCCTTTCGAGAAGTACATCCGGCACTCTGGGCCGGCCATCAGGAAACCTTTCACCTTTCCACTCAGGAGTTAGTGATTTTACATATTCTGCCGGAGCACCAACAAACTGAGCTCTGACCTGAAAAAATATAACCAGTAATAGTAGAAGAAGAAATGGTCTTTTCATATGCAAATGATTTAATCAGACAAAAGATAATCAATTTATTAATACTTTAATTCTATATTTCTTTTCATTTCATAATTCTTTGCTTTTTTTATTTACCCCCCTTTGTGTTTCCCCCCAAGGGGGAAATGTCAACAATAATCCGTGTTTTTTAACTATTTTATTTATG
>DYKN01000202.1 GCA_020722575.1 Rikenella microfusus
GGTGCGCCTGGCCCGATTTGAACGGGCAACCTTTGGGTTCGAAGCCCACTACTCTATCCAGTTGAGCTACAGGCGCTTAAGCAATTATAGTAATATTGTAAATCAAGTACCTGCAAAAGGAAAGGAAAAGAGACATCATGCTTTTTGTCCGTTACCGGTCTCTTTTATTGAGAAACATATCAGAAAAGAGAATAGCGCCAGCACAATGCAAAGGAGGTAAATCATCCTGTATGCAAAATCAGGATAAATAATAATCCCCGCAATTTCAACTGCAGAGTCTTTGAAGGCATCAAGTATGCAGCCTGCCCCATATCCTAAAAATGCTATGAAAAGAGAGGTCATTGCATTGAGAAATCCCACAGAGGTAGCCACAACCTTAACAGAATTCATTTCCTTTATTGTAGTTACATAGATGGGAGCAACAGCAGCAGAAATGGCAAGAAGGATGTATGCCGATAGAACTATGTTTGCATTGCCTGTTAATAAAAGATTTAAGAAAAGGATAATCGTCGCTGTAAGGGTAATAGTCGTAGCAGTGCGTATAATCGGCCTGCGTAAGCCTATGAGACGGGATGTATAACCCGATATAAAAGCAAATCCTGTATTGGTTATCATCATAATGAAAGTAAATAATGCCGCACGCGAAGAAGAAATATTAAAAGAATCCTGAAGATATTTTTTACCCAGCGTTGTCTGAAAAAGAAAATAAATTCCGAAATTTATCGCTCCCGAAATAATAACCGGCAATGAATGCCTGTTTTTAAAAACTTCAAAAAGTGCCTGCAATGAAAATGTTTTTTCCTGCCTGTAAACCGTTCTGGCAGATTTAAGTATTGGTCCACAGGCAAGAGCAAACAGGGAGCACAACAACCCCGCAATTAAAAAGGAATTTCTCCAGCCTATAAGACTGACAGCCCGTTCCAGAGGATAGGTTGCTAAAATACCTCCTGACTCACCGAGTGTTAAAGATACTCCCAAAAAGGGAAGTCCTCAGGCTCATAAACCCCGGTTAATATTTTAACGAGACTGATAAAAATAAAACTGGCTCCAA
>DYKN01000203.1 GCA_020722575.1 Rikenella microfusus
ATGAAAAAGCGAAATTTACCCATAGGGCAATCAAGTTTTGAAAGAATAATAAAAAATGATTATATCTACGTAGATAAGACTTGGCATATTTATAATCTCATTACTTCCACGCAGTTTAATTTTCTTTCCCGCCCCCGGAGATTTGGGAAATCGCTTTTAATATCCACACTGGAGCAGATATTTAAGGGGAATAAAGAGCTGTTTAAAGGCTTGTGGATATATGATGCGGATTACCAGTGGGAAGAATTTCCTGTTGTTAGAATAGATTTTAATCAGGTTTTGGTTGAAACTCCTGAAACACTGAAAGAGGGGCTTGTCAAGCATTTACAGGCAATAGGCAAAAATTATGAAATTGCTCTAAAGGAAGATAACTACAAGTATGTTTTTATGGAAATTATCATAACCCTCTATGAAAAGTACAAAAAAATGTGGTTATTCTCATTGACGAATATGATAAGCCCATTATTGCTCATATAGGCCTTGGTGCAGGGAGGCTAAAAATTGCTCAAGAAAACAGGGATATACTGAAGAGTTTTTTTGGTCTTTTGAAAGGGGCAGATATTATTGAGAAGCTTCGTTTTGTGCTTGTAACAGGGGTAAGCAAGTTTTCTAAAGCGGGGGTGTTTTCAGAGCTGAACAATCTTTTTGATCTGACTATGGACAGCAGGTATGCAGAGATGCGGGGGATTACGGATGAAGAGATAGATGAGTATATGAAGGAATATCTGGAAGACTATGCAGGCATCAGGAATGTAAGATATGATGAAGCAAAGGAGGAAGTTCGGAGGTATTATAACGGATACCGGTTTTCCAGAAGTAGTGCAAAGGTGTACAACCCGTTTTCCTTGATAAACTTTTTTGCCAGGAAGGAGCTGTCCAATTACTGGTTTGAATCCGGGACTCCCACGTTTCTGGTGAATTTAATCAAGGATAATAACTATTATCTGCCACAGGCAGAAGACTTTTTAGCCGATGATACAGTATTTTCCACGTATGAGATTGATAATCTGGATATTACCGCACTGCTGTTTCAGACGGGGTAT
>DYKN01000204.1 GCA_020722575.1 Rikenella microfusus
CATGGGGGAAGTCGCGGAGAAATTGACGCTTACGGCATTTCTCAACACCCTCCGGATGGAGCGATTCAAATGAGGGATCTGCGAAACCGCATTGTTCACGATTATCTTCCCGAGAGGTTGCACGAGATATATTCCCTGATATTGAACGAGTACGGTCCGGAGCTTTCGCGCGTAAAAGAAGGAATATCAACGATTAAAACCAAAGAGTAGAAAACGGACGCGGTCATGGATGTGGCCGCGCGGGAGACGCTTAGAAAAAGAATGTTTTTTTCTATATCTGAGAATCTATTATATTTTGATAAAATCCCTGAAAAAGGAACCTCTTTTTTGGTACATTTCAGTTTTAACATTTTGTTCTTCTAAATAATAAAGATCCATATTTCTTACGGGTATTTTAATGCTGCCGTATTTGCCATTGCCACGATCTATCATCGTCTCCATCTTTAAATATTTAACAGTTTTGCTGAATATCGTTTTCCCAGAACTGTCATATATCACTCCAGAGTATTCAAGATACCAAAGAGGAAGGGTCACATAGTATGTAACCTTGTATCCATACCATGAATGAGTGTATAGTCGCTTGTTTGCCTGGAAAAAATGGAAGTAAATTGCGTCGGCATTGTGTTTGCTTAGTATTTTCTGGATGGTTTGATTGTCCAGCTTGTAAATAAAATTAAGGGGCCATGTTCTGTTTTTATCAATAACAAGAGGGTCGGTTTTAAACCGAACTTCTCGAAATAATTCTTTTGCTTCCTTCTCTTCTATTGCGATTGTATGTAGGTTAAACTTGCCTTTGCTTAATACAATGTTGGCAGATTGCTGGAAGTATGGCATGCTTTTCGTCACACTACTATAAAATAGCTTTCGTTCACTTGTATCATAATCCATTTCCTTGAGTGAGCCAGGCAATGGGGGTATTAGTATTTCACTTATATAAACAGGAAGCACGATGATGTTTTTAATACTTTTTTTAAAGGCTGTATCGCTTATTGTGAGTGCGCGTGAAGAACATGCGGCAACCGATAATATGGATAATA
>DYKN01000077.1:0-4322 GCA_020722575.1 Rikenella microfusus
ATGTCTTCACTTGTTCAATAAAGATTATTTTTATTTTACAATATGTCTGCCTTATCCATAGTTCCGCCTTCATCGTCTCTTCTAATATTATTTTAGTCGCTTGCTTTATATATTCATCCCACTTCTCCTCAAAAATCCCCTTCATTTCTTTGTAGGTTTGTGCTAAAGTCTCTTTTGATAGGTTTAATAAACTTTTCATATTTACCTCCTTTGTTTTAGTTTTTTTTCATTTACTTTACCAAAGGAGGCACCATATTGTCTTCCCCTATCAAAAAAAATTACACAATTTATTTTACACTACCAAGACTTCAGACTTTTTAGGTAAGAAATTAAGCAGTCCTTTGAACTGTGGCGGTCTGAAGAGCACTCCTACTTTTCCTTTTCAAGTATGAAATCCTTAAGTTTTTTTAGGAAATTTATAACTTGGTTCCTATTACTTGAACTGGCGCGATACGAAACATTAAATTTTTGAGTTTGCAGGAAATACGGCTTCTCATCTGATCTTTCTGAAAGGGTAATCTCAATAGATAAATCTCTCTTTGAAAAATTCATAATAAATATACCTCCAGGTTTTATAGCCACCTTATCTATTGAAAAGCCGAGAATATCTATCTTCTTTTGCATAGCCCTTTTGCCAAATATAAGTTCAATATTCTTTTTCAATCTTGGGGGAATGGACACTTTCAAAGATGAGTTTCCCAGTGAAAAAGGTTTATCAGGAAGAAACATGGTTTTGCCAAAGACTTTCTGATATATGGCATCTGAGACCCTTAAATTGTAATCAAACCAGTGAAACATGGCATTATTTGGACAATAATCCGAACCATCCTGGATATTTTTTATATGGGTCAGAAAGTACTCTGCTGATTTTGTTAGTTCTTTCTCAGAAAATGTCTTTGACCTCTTCAGGTATGAAATTCCTTTTTCATTAAATTCCATTCCATATTTATCTCTTGTCCTATATATCTCTGTCCCAGCAAATCCAAGGAGATGATATAACTGGGCTTTTACATCTAAATTCGCTACATAATCCACTGTTTCCTTAAATGTTGCAGGGGTCTCTTCTGGCAATCCCAACATTATCTCTACTGTTGGGACTATTGTTTCTGAAATTCGAGCCAAGCCATTTTCAAACTGCCTTTTATTAAAGGAGCGGTTGATTGCTTTCAATACAAGGGAATTTGTTGATTGTAATCCTACCATTATGATACCAGAACCAAAGGGTATTGACTTTAAAATATTTAACTGTCTTGTGTTGAATCTCTCAACATTGATGAATCCTATCATATTAAAAAAAGATGAATCAGGAACTGCAGTATGAACTATATCGGCAATTTCAAAAAACATCCTATCATTCCAGTTCAAAGCGGAATCAGTAATCCATATCTCAGAAATTCCTTTTCTCTGTGCCCATTTTAGCTCTTCTATCAAATAATCTCTTGGATACGATCTCAATTTTCGTCCAGCCCACGAACAAAATGTACATTTTAATGGACATCCTCTAAAAAATGTAAAAAACATAACCCTGTTCGGCTTTAGAATACCTATTCTATATGGTGAAGTGACCTTTGAAAGGTCAACAAACTCAGAAATTGTAGGTCCTGCTATTATATCTTCTCCTATCCTTACCACTGTATTGGGCATACCTGCAATTGCCTCTGGAATAGGGAGTGAATTAGTACACTGGTTCAATAACCTTGCAAAGGTCTCTTCACCTTCTCCGATAATAACCGCATCAATGCCAGAAGAGGTATTTAATAAGTCCTCTGAAGCACCTGATGCCCAGGGACCTCCAGCCACTATCAGTCCATCAAACCCGTGAGTTTTCAAACTCGATGCTATCTGTCTCATCTTATAGGAGTTCCACACATACATACTCAGTGTAAGCACATCAGGAGAGTAGTTTTTAATTTCCTGAACGATGTATTCAACACTATCAGTCAATCCATCGAGGTCATCCCTGAACTCTATCTCGATCTTGTTCTTAATTTCAGGATGTGTAAGGGAATATGCGGCTACATATCCAGGTCCTGGCGAATAGTGATCCCCTCTGATTACAGCAGGAAGCACTAAAAACATAACCTTTAATTTCCGAGGAGGTTTCTTAATTTCCAAATCTTTACTCATCAAATTCTTAAAAAATTTTCATAATATTCATTTTTCCTCAATACAGCATATAATTAGCAAACTCTTTGCCTTGTAAATTCTTAAATTCATGCATCTTAAGGTTAACGATATTTACATAGTCTTTTAAAGGAAGCATTCCTTGGTTATCAAAAGGGAGATTGAATATGTCCATATTCTGCATGGTCTCTTGAGTTAGTTTTATTCCCAGAGCATCAGGGTCTTTTATTGCTCGACTCTGGGAGGCAAGTGTAAATCTCTGAACAATTGGCTCCCTTATATATCTATAGTTCTCACATAAAAAATCTAAGGTATCTACAAATTCTTTCTCGGGTTGATGTGGATAATGGAGAACAAATAGAAAGACTTCTATTCCTGCCTGGCTTAAGTTCTTAATTGTCTCTCGTACAGTAGCAAGATTTATTCCTTTACATAAAAAGGCAAGTTTTTTATTAGATGCGGTTTCAAGTCCCATAAATAGTTGCTTACATCCCCCTCGTGCTATTTTTTTTGAAAACTCTAAGGTATACTCTCTTTCAATTCTTGCAAGGGCATCCCACTCAACATTGTGGTCAAAATTGCCAAAAAATTCTGCTATCTGATTCATGATCGCAGGAGAGATGACATTATCTGAGAGACTAAAACTCGATATATTGTATTTTTTCTCACAGGTTCGAATATAATTTTCAATAGACTTAAGGTATCTTTTATCCAGCAACTCGTTTCTTGATGTGAAGTAGAGATTCGAATAAGAATCACGAATATGGGAGCAAAAACGGCATCTTCCCCAATAACACCCTCGAGAAAGTCTTAAAACCAATTTGTGCTCATTATAGAGATTAACATCAAATCCATCATATTCAGGCATGGCCAATGTACTTAATTTGGGAGGGGGTTCAATTTTGATCTTTTTATTGTGCCGGGTATCTTTAGTAATGACACCTCCAATATTTTTTATCTTATTTGTATCCCTGATACAGGATAACAGATGATTAAGGGGCGTCTCCCCCTCCTGAAAGATTATCGCATCAAAATAATCAAAGATGTCTGGTATTAGCCACACCCGTTCCATTGCCGCATTACACCAAGCCCCTCCAGCCAGAATCTTTGCATTAGGCAGGATATTACGAATGACCCGGCTAAGGACAAAAGATGGAAGCAACTGATTCGTTGTCCATATAGAGATCCCTATAATATCCGGCTCAAAATCACTATAAATTTGTTCAAATCTCTTGATATAGAAATCCTCTAAGATATCCCATTTACCCCTCATTCTTTGCATTATATCTTTATAGAGGTATGACTTTGGCCGGATATAAAAAAATTCCAGTATCTCTATAATATTTATCCAGAAGTCTGGAAAACGATTACAATATTCTGAGAAAATTTTCAGAAAGTAAGAATTACGGCTCGTTTTGCCCTCTAATGGAAAGTATTGCCTTTTAAATTGTTGACACACTCGTTGAGCGGCTAAATTGCAAAATATATTTGAGGATATCATGTATCTTCTCAGTAGTTTGAGAGGCTCTTCATCGAGTTCCTCTGATTTATATACTCCAGTGCCTAAAAAAATCCCCTTTGCAATATGATTTAAGAGTTTCTCAGGGGTTAAATCAGGGTAATTTAGAGGGGATGAAGTAAGCCTTAGTCCATTCTCAGCAATTTTCAAAAGAATATCTTTCTCTGTTAAATACCTATAAATAAATTCTGCGTTGAAATCACTCTGTCTCACAATAAAGCCCTTTTTTCTTATGTTGGCAGTCAACTGTGGTATACCTAATTCAGGGTGACCTGTCATGACAGTAAGTGGAGGAAAAATGAGATGTAATCTTAAATTCTTCATTTCGAACTATGTAATGTAATCTTATTAATATCAAAAAAATCGGTTGTCAAAATGTTAATTTACTCGGTAGTGTCAAGTATTTTGTGTAAATTCATCTGAAAAAGGAAAAGACTCATAATGATGCCCCCATGTTGCGTTTAAGCCACTAAAAATGGCAAATACAATCCTTTCACAACTCTCCTTATTCCTAAAAACTGCATATAGGTCTTACCCGTTTTCTTACCTCCCTGAAAGAACGTTCAATGGCATTGGTTGTCCTGACCTTCTTCCAGTCATCTTTTGGAACCTTAAAAAATGACAATAATTCCTCTAAGTCCTTTTCAATACACCTGACTGCTCTTGGTTCTTTATCTCT
>DYKN01000077.1:4422-6449 GCA_020722575.1 Rikenella microfusus
TTTTCCTTCAAATCCCCTTTTAAAAAGGTAATTTAAAAATCCTTCCCATTTTACCTTGCTCTCACTGCCAACAATCTGGAAATCTATTATCTCTTTGGTCAGGTCCTCCTTAATACCCATGGCAACAAGAGCAACACTTTTCCTCACCCTTCCACCAACCCTGTACTTAAAATTCACTCCATCAAGCAAGAGATAAATATATTCATCGCTCAACCGGCGGTTACGCCACTTTCGAAGTTCTTCTGTTATTTCCTGAGTTATATTACTTACAGTCTGCGCAGACACTTCGTAATCTAAAAGCCCTTTTAATGCCTTGCCTACATTTCTGGTACTTATTCCCAAAAGAAATATCTTCTTGATTGCCTTATCCCCAAAATCCGAGATAGAGAAGAAAAAAAGATAAAAAAAGCCTACTGGTGTGCTAAAATAAGAGAAAAATGTATCAAAAAATAACTCACCAGGAGGGTTAAAATGATAAAAACAATTTTACCATACAAGCTTGAAATAACAAATGATGAAATAACCCCTCATGGAGGATTGATATTGCTTGGAGAGTTTATGAAGGGGTTAGACTTATCAGATTTAATAGATAAAGAGTTACCAAAACCTGGGAGTGGAGTTGGATATTCGCCGTCGTCATTTGTTGAGCCATTGATTTTAATGTTAAACGGAGGAGGCAGGACATTAGAGGATTTAAGGGAGATTCGTTATGATAGTGGATTAAGAGAGTTATTAAAACTTTAGCACATGCCATCATCTGATGCCACCGGAGACTGGTTAAGGCGAATGGGACAAAGAGAAGGTTTACATGGATTGGAAAGGGTGAACAGGGTAATATTGCATAAGAGGATGGATCAAGAAGATACAATGGAATATACGCTTGATATAGATGCAACATCTATAGAATCAGAAAAAGAAAGTGCAAAAATGACCTATAAGGGCTTCAAAGGATACTATCCAATTGTAGGACATTTAGCAGAAAATGGATTGGTGATAGGGGATGAATTTAGAGAAGGCAATGAATCACCAGCCAGCAGGAATCTTGAATTTATAAAGTACTGTATTTCCCAGATGCCTGAAGGTAAAAGGATTAAATATTTAAGGTCAGATAGTGCGGCATATCAATCTGAGATAATAAATTTTTGTGAGGATAACGATATAAAGTTTGCAATAGGATGTGATCTGGATGCCTCAGTCCAGCAAACAATTGATGAAATTAGTGAAAACGGATGGAAAAATTTTAAGGGTGCCAGATTGCAGAAACTATTCATACAATGAACAATACAAAAACATCTTTCAGGTTAATAATAATCAGGAGATATAGCCAGTTAAATCTATTTAAAAATGAGGAAGAAAAGTATCGTTATACTGTAATTGTGTCAAATCGAAATAAGAGTGCAGAAGAGATAGTAGAATGGTATAACAAAAGAGGAGAGTATAGCGAAAACAGGATAAAGGAATTAAAGTGCGGATTTGGGATGGAAAGGATACCATGTGGTCAGTTTTTTGCCAATGCAGTCTTTTTTAGAATAGGTTTGATTGCATATAACCTGTTCCGAATATTTCAGATCAGCATTTTACCTGAAGATTTTTCACATCACCAGGTTGCAGCAATAAGGTGGAAGTTATACCAAATAGCGGGTAAGATAACATATCATTCTGGTCAGATATTCCTCAAAATTAAGCGCGTATATTACGCATTATTCAAAGAAATAAGATATAGGATATATAAATTTGCATATGATTAATAACTTAAATAAATCCTTTTCAAAATCTGGATTGAAGTCTGTTGAAAAAGGGATGTTTTGACCAAAATCTAATTTTTTTGAAAACTTTGTTAAAAAATGAGGTCAAAATGATAAAAAAATTGTCCTAGCATATAAACATTGAAGGTTGAAAACATTCTTTTAACATACTTTTGCCCAAAATCATCAAAAAACCATCCTCAGAGAAATCAAGAGCGGATTTTGGGCTTATATTGTTTATTGACAAAATTGAAGATATGAGGTAAATAACTTATAGGAGGA
>DYKN01000007.1 GCA_020722575.1 Rikenella microfusus
CTTTTATCTTTAGGGGAAAGAAGAAAAAAGACATTGAACTTCTTTTCTTTCACTCATGGCAGGAATAATGATAGTTGATTTATTTGAGAATTTAGTAAAATATTTCTCCTCAACAAATTACATGGATTTTAATTGTAATCGATCAAGAGAGATTATTTTATGTGAGAAGAAATGTAAAAATTTACTCCTGAAGTTTCAGTAACATTACTGATAATTCTTTACCACCTCGATAACTTCCGGCAAGTCCATTCCGATTTTTTTAAGGAACTCTATTTTCGGGACTCCGTTTTTATTCCAGCCGCGTCGTTCATATACGGCATCGAGAAGTTTTTCGAATTGTTCTTCGCGGTATTTTCTTAAAGCTTTTATTTTTTCTTCGGTCGACATTCCTTCCGGGTTAATTCCGACCTGTTCCCTAAGCTGTTTGTCGTATCGTTCGGCACGCGATTCATATTCTTCCACCGTCACCGGTCCAGCTGCGCGGTATGGCTGACGATCGTGTACCCGGGTGCCATATCCCCGACGAAGGTTAAAGACACGCTGAAAATTATAAACCCTTTCCGAATCTTCTATTAACCGGTACTTATCAAAAGGCTTGCCTGTAACTGCTTTATATATAGTTACATAATTATCTACATGTTCAGGTACTTTGTGAGGTTCGTCAGTCATAGCGTTATTTATGGGTTCCACATCATTCCATGGCAATTTACATAATCCCACCAGGCCAAACCATGTACGGAACATCGGAAAATAATGGAGTGCTTCGGCTTTATCTTCGAAGGTAGGAATCTGATTGTTTACCATATCCATAAAGATAAGCCATGCTTCATCATGCTGTGGTCCTTTGTTTGTCATGGCATAGCCGCCCTGTTGTGCGAGCGACTCTTTCGACATGTACTGTGAATATTCCAGCCCTTTGTTCTCCATGGCAATATCAAAAAGGAAATCAGGGGCACCCCAACCCTTTTCAATAAACATCCGTTTCATTTTCCTTACTCCCAGTCCGGCTATTTTACCGAATCCGACGCCATGGGCTGTCATATGCAGTAATTCAAGTGCGCGTTCGGCATCGCCGAAATGGAGTTCAAAGCCATCTGCCCTCTCTTTATTAAGTATTCCACGCTGAAAACATTCCATAATAAATGCTGTAACGGTACTCCATGTTATTGTACAGATGCCATAAGTGTCGCAATAAAAGTTGGCTTCAATAATGTAGGCAGGATCAAAAATACCTGCATTAGAGCCCAAACCGGCTGCATTCTCATATTCAGGTCCGTCAACAAGAACTTTATGTCCCCTGTATGGGCCGGTTCTGATTTCAAATCCATCAACTCCCTTAGTGCACGACATATTGCATCCTATCCAGCAACCGTCGAACACATTCTGGGTAAAATTCTTTTTCCATACTGATGAATCGATCTTATAAGCCTCAGGATGACTCCCGTACTGAAAGTTCATAACCGGTAGAAGATCGTGGTCATTCATTATTTCCATCAGATGTGCTGTTCCCACCTGTCGCATCCTCGACTGTTTGTCGTCGAGTTCCTTTATTTCACGGTTGAAGCGTCTGCCTCTCTCTATAATTGCTTCAAGGTCAACGACATTATTCAGGTTACCCTTCACACCCGGCACCTTGCACACAAGAGCCCTTATCTTCTTGTTCCTGAAAACCGTTCCTATACCACCCCTACCTGCCTGTTTAAGACGAACCTTTTTCCTTCTGGGATCATAAAAACTGAAATTAAGCATCCCGAAAAGCGCATGCTCAGCAGCAATACCGCTTGAGACAACACCTATGTTCTTTTTCTCCTGCTCATTCTCTGAAAACATATCAGTAAGCTGCTCAGCAAGCAGATGGCTGTCAGTCTCAAGTTTTAACACTTCAAAAATCTGAACTTTATGATTGACGCCATCAATAAAAATAAGAATATCCCTCTCAGATTTTCCCTGCATTTCAAGTGCATCATAACCTGAAAATTTAAGAAAAGGACCGAAAAATCCTCCCACATTACTATCAATCACAAGGTCTGTTGTAGGAGATATGCTCACCACAAGTGATTTGCCAGCACCAGAATATTGTGTTATACCACCAATGGGCCCGGATGAAATAATTATCTCATTTTCAGGATCATTCCACTTCGTATCCGGTTTTGTAGCATCCCACAATAGTTTCAAACCATATCCCCTGCCACCGATAAACTTCTCCTTCATAACCGGTGGAACATCTTTTTCGAAAATCTCCTTCGAACCTACATTTATATATAATATTTTGTCAGTGTATCCCCTCCAGAGAGGTTTCCAGCTATAGTGCCACTCTTTAATAAGGACAAGATTCTCACCATTGCCTTTTATTTCCATAAAAAATTGATTAATACAGTTAAAACAAATTTAACCAATAAAAACAAACAATTTAATGATATAAATCAATTTTTACTGTTTAACGGCTACCTCCGCAATGAAGATCTATCCATTTTCTTAATCTTTTTTAATAGATTTTAAATAACTTTATAACCATTGTTAATGAAACCTTTTGTTTTATTCTGATGAAAGAACCTGTTGCTCATTTTTTTGCAAAGGAAGGATTTGACATTTCGTCTGTTATGCGTTATGCTATCGGAGAAAAATTTGCGGGTTTAATGCTCAAGGATGGACGTATTGGCATTTGTGCAATCCTTGATGCACAGGTAGACGATTCATTATTTACCGGCAGAAGGGTCCCTGACCTTACCAACCATGGCCATAGGATTATACTTAATGCATATTTTAATGCCTTATTTAATTATTCCAGGGAATTACCCTGTAACTCTGATATTCTTGAAAGAATAGACCTGAAAAAATTTAATAGGATTGTAATTGTAGGTTATTTTGAATCGCTGGTTACAAAATTATTGAATGAAGGAATTCGTTTCCGGATTTTCGATAAAGACGGAAATATTGAGAGTGAAAAAATTTCTCCCCTGAACGAGCTTCATTCAGCCCTGAGTGAAGCAGATGCGGCAATTATAACCGGATCAACACTGGCAAACAACACTTTTTTGAACCTTACCTCAATCACCCCTGAAGGTTGCAGTATATTTCTACTTGGGCCCTCAAATATTCTGCATCCAGATATGTTCAGATATAGAAATATAAAGGTTGTATTTGGCTCAGTTTTTGAAAGATTCGACCACAGGGTTCTTGATATGATTACCTTGGGACATGGTGCAAGGGATTTTCTTACAGAGAAAAATAAAGTTTGTATTAATCACAAAGCATTCAGTCTACTATGAGATTCTCAGAGATTAAAAAGTATCTGTCAAAATTCAGAGTTGGTATTGCAGGAGCAGGCGGACTGGGTTCAAACTGTGCCGCAGCACTTGCAAGATGCGGGACAGGTACTCTTGTTATATGCGATTTTGATATTGTGGAAGAAGAGAATCTAAACCGGCAATTTTATTTCAGGTCTCAGACCGGAATGAAAAAAACTGATGCTCTGAAAGAAAACATAAGGAAAATTGATCCTTCAGTAAATGTTATAGCACATGATGTGGTACTGAACAGGGATAATATCCCGGAAATTTTTTCTGGATGTGATGTAATTGTGGAAGCTTTTGACAGGGCCGACATGAAAGAAATGATTGTTGAAGCGGTACAGACCAGGATGTTAGGAGTACCACTTATTGTGGGATCGGGTCTGGCAGGTTGGGGGAAAAATGAATCTTTGAAAAGCCGTAAAATTGACGACTATCTTTATGTTTGTGGTGATGAAAGCGCGGAAGTGTCGGACGAAAACCCACCCCTTGCTCCCAGAGTTGGTATTGTGGCAAATATGCAGGCAAACCTTGTTGTTGAAATATTGATGAGGAAAAATGATGCAAGATGAAAATAATACTTAACAACCGGAATGAAGAATTCAATGCTGAAATACTTACCGTTCAGCAACTTCTCGAACTAAAAAAATTCTCTTTCAGAATGCGTACTGTAAAGGTAAACGGCAGGTTTATACCTTCATCTGAATATGAAAACACTTTTATCAACGACGGAGATAATTTGCAGGTAATATACTTAATGAGCGGAGGATAATGTTTAATTAAAAATTATTAATAATTTTGAATTGTGAAAATAAAATTCAAATATTCCGATAAAATACCTCCCATTTTCAGGAACAAATACTTCGTTGCCGTTGCATCTTTTTTGCTCTGGATTACATTCTTTGATGCCAATAATCTTATTGACAGGATAAAACAAATAAATCAATTGCACCGTCTGGAAAAAGAAAAAGAATATTATGAAGAGAAGATTGCCAGAGAAAAAGAGATGTTGAATAAACTCCGGACTGATGACGAATATCTCGAAAAATTTGCAAGGGAACAATACATGATGAAGAAAAAGAATGAGGATCTGTTTGTAGTTTTAACCCGGGAAGAAAATAAGCATATTAAGAAATAGAATTTTTATTCAGCATATTCAAGTTTTCTAAAATATCTGACAAGCCCCTTTAAGTCAGTGGGATAATTTTTTAATTCGAGTTTCTCCAGTAGTGTTAATGCAGCAACATCAGGAGGAAGCTTGCTATATATGTTTTTATTATGCACATAATTCAGGAATTTGATTACCCTGAACATATTGAACCATCCAAAAAATCTTTTCAGGAAGGTTTCAGCAGATGATGTGTTGAACTTTATTTCAGCAATCTTATTGTGCCATTCATCTGGACTTATAAATTCCTGTAATGGTGGCGGTAAGATTGGGAAAAGCGAGTAGAGGTCTGAAATATTCTGTCTGGCTGATTCAGATATTTTTGAAAAAAGTGTTTTAAGGTCGTCAAATGCTGCCGGGTTATAGGTAAGCAGTGTTTTTTCTCCATTTTCGATAATTCTGTGTATTGTGGCGCCTGTTCCGAATGGAACTCTTTGAGAAGCACGGGGTGACGGATAAACAGCTGTTTTATTCAGGTTGAAATATCCTCCTGCCGATAAAAGTTTCTGGATAAAATAGAAGTCCTCTCCGGCCTGTCGTCTGTTCATCCCCCCTGCCATCATATAAGCTGATGCTTTCACGGCCATGCATGATCCGACGGTATGAAATACCCAGGGATAACCTGTATAGCGAAGAGCCTGATAATAATACCGAAGATGCAACTCATAATGGGCTGCAGCCTGGTAATATTCAGCAGGGAAATCGGTTCCTTCAAGAGGATGCTCAAAGTAAATTGAACATCCTTTCCTATTTTTGATATTTAAAAGCTCACTTTCAATTACAACAAGATAATTTTCCTTAACTGTGCAGTCAGCATCGAGACTTACTATTACACCATCATCATGTCGAATATTGAGAAAACGGGAAAGAGCTTCGTCCATACCCGCCTTACGTGCCATACCCACCCCCCATTTTTTAAAAGGAGGTGTTCCAAGATCTGCAATGTGAAGTGTGAAAGGAAGAAACGATTTACTTTTTTCCCACTCATTAATGTTCTTTATTGTAAGAAGATTATTTTCAACTATCTCAAAAGTAGAACCCTGAGGTGCATTAATTATTACCAGTACTTCGGTGTGGCACCTGGTGGGTGTGCATGAGTAAAGTGATTCAAGAGTCTGAGTTATATCTGGTTCGTTAAAGGAAGGTATAACAACGATTATTCCCGTTTCAGGATGAGGTGGCTCATTAACCAGAACCGGGAACAATTTTTTTTCTGACGACCACACCTTAGAAAGCAGGTTCAGGCTATTCTTGCTCGGATTTTTTTTCGGAACGGTACTTTAAATTTATATCATCAAGTACTTTCTGAGTAATGTCGAGGACTGAGTCGCTGTAAAGCACAGGACCTCCAAAACTTTTTCCAAGGATAAACTGATAGTTATAAGCACTTTTGTTCTCTTCCAGAAACTTTGTAATATAATCAATAATCTGTCTGTTCATAACCTGTTCTTCTTCAATCAGTTCATTCTGCAGGCGATCTCTGAGCTCTATCAGATCCTGCTGTTGCTGAAGGAGTGCCTGCTGCATCTGCTCTGCAGTAGCCCTTGTAACGAGTCCTTTATTGACTTTTTCCTGAAAATCTTTAAGATCTCTTTCATATTTTGAACCTTTTGAGCTGAGTTCAGCTTCGGCATTTTTTTGTTTGTTGAGCAGATCGTTCCGCCTATCGGCAAACATGTCAAAATTTAAGACAATTGTATCAATATTTACATAAACAATGCCCTGAGACTCTGTCGGTGTTTTTGCTTCAGAAGAAGTTTCACCAGCATGTTTCTTACCGGTAAAATGTAAAATATAAAGTCCGGCTACTGCCAGAAACAAAATCACAAATAGACTAATTGATAAATTTTTCATCATTTCTATCTTAAAGTTTACTGCCGCAAATATAATTAAATATAGAAGAAAAATGTCAAAATGTAGAGGAGTGTTTTTAAAGACATTTAAGGATGATTACCTCAGAATTCCGGACAGGGTATTGCACGTATTCGTCTTTTATAGCCTGTAATTGAGAAGGATGTAAATTCGTAAATTAAAGATATTTCGTGTGCTCCGGCTGTTGAGGTGATGAGGTTTGAAATTGTGAAGTCGTAACTGTAGCCTATATGCAGGTTATCAGTTTTAATACCAATTAGTCCGATTATTGCATCACCAGCCTGGGATGTAACAAAAGGTATTCCGCGGTACCATAACCCGAATATTATAGGGCTTTTGTGATAATATAGTCCTATGTCGGTCTGATAGAATTTCCCCTGTGTCTGGAAGTTAGTAGCAATGGCAAGTGATTCAATCATTTTGGTTCGTAGGCGTGTATTACCTATAATTCTTACACCTCCAAATAGATTAAATTTCATTGCCAGCTGAGCCTCATCCCCATAAAATGATTGTTTCGGGGTGAACATGTGATCGAGTGTAAAACCTGCCCAAATCTGATCGTTATATACGAGAGCTGATGCAGCAAAATCAACATCGGCCACTTTATCGAAGGGAGGTGGAGTGACAGGAGGTGTTGTCCCGCTACCTGTTATCTGACTGTTGAAAATAAGCTTATAGATATTAAGTCCGAGGTAATAAAATTTGAAATGTACTCCCGGTCTTATGTGCCAGTCCTGTGTAATATTGAAGTCGTAGGAATATAGCAAGCCTATATTTGTAGTACTCAGATCTCCTGAACCTGCCACATCGTAGGTGGCAAGTACTCCGATACCTGAGCTGAAGTTTGGCATTGCCTTGTCAAATGCAATGCTATATGTATGAAAAACCCCAGGTATAGCCGGCCACTGATTACGGTAATTGACTCCTAACCTGAACTCCTCTGTTGCACCAGCAAAAGATGGAGCAAGATATAACTGGTTGGCATAAAACTGGGAAAACGTTGGATCCTGCCCGAATAAATTATTAGTTAGCAGGAGTATAAGTGATATTACAGAATATATAAATCTCTTAACCAAAATATAAGGCATTTGGTTTCAATTACGAAAATAGTTATTTGATTTCAATTCCATATATCTTTAAACGATATTTTTAACAAAAGGATACAGCAATAGTAATTTATGCAATAAGAAATATCAAAAAATTTAGATTAATATAGGATTTTTTTTGATTAACAATGCTATTATTTTGACAGGAAGCGTCAGCTAATATCTCAATTACTCCTGAGCAAGGTTACATCCCCTATCTTTACGAATGCTTCACCATTTTTAAAGGTTCCGCTTGCTTTCCAGATATAGACGCCAGGTTCGCAGAGGTTACCTTTGTTATATCCATCCCATCCGATGTTAATATCGTTGCTTTCAAAAACCAGTATCCCATTTCTGGTGAAAATTTTAAGGTTATATTCAGCTACACCATGTGCTACGGGATGGAAAATATGTGCAAAGGCATCACTTGTTGCATTGTAAAGTCCTCCTGTGGGGCCATATTTGTTGGGCATGAATGCGTTTGGAAATCTTATATAATAGCTGGTATGGCCGGTTATATTAAAGAAAGTTGAGGTATCAACACATCCATGTTCCGACCACACTGTAAGTTTTATGTTATATGTACCCAATTTTTCATACTTATGGGTCGGTTCAAATGCCATTGAGGATGTTCCATCGCCAAACTCCCACCTGTATTTCACGGCACCTGTGGAATAATTTATCATTTGAAGTAAATCGTTATCAGACGAGGGGTCGGGTTCCTGAACCTCGAAACGGGCTTCTGGCCGTGGATATACAGTTATCACATCTGAAGCACTCGCAAATATTCCTGATGATCTGTACACATTCAGTGTTACCAGGTAAGTACCCGGATTGTCATATATCCACTCGGGGTTAACCTGTGATGAACTCCCTCCATCCCCAAATGACCAGTGGCATGAATCAAAAAGTGATGATTTGTTGAAAAATTTAACTTTTAATGGGGTACAACCATCGCTTGCAGAAATCTTGAACGAAGCCAGAGGAGTTTTCATAAGGTCTACTGAAATATTTTTATCAGTAATGGAAACAGTTATATCCTTCTTATCGATCGAATCGCCAGCTGGTTCTATAAGAATATTGCCTTTATCAGCATCCTTAATAACCTCCTGCGACTCTCTGGCCCCCTGTCGCGAAACAGGTTCCTGTCTCTTTTCAAATTTCAAACCCTTAAGGTTCTGAACCTCTCTACCAGCTTCATTATTAATAATTGTATCCGATATTATTTTTGGCTTTCCTGGTATTGATTCAGGTTTAATAACATCTTCACTACCGACATCCGAAAAAAGGAGCAGAGCGGCCACAATACCGGCAACTATCAGTCCGCCAAGATAATATATGTTAAACTTTACAGGATTAAAATGCAGAAACTCCTTAACTGCCAGTTTCTTCATTACTCTCTGCCTGACAGCCATCGAAGGTATCGCATCTGCATTTTCCAGCTTGCTCCTGAATAGTTCCTCCAGTTCCATATTTCTTTTATCCCCTTTCACCTGTTTATTCTATTATTTCATTGTTCCCTGCCAGATATTTCTGTTTAAGTTTCCTGAGCTTATCAAGTTTTTCCCGTAATACAGCTTTTGCCCTGCTGTATTGTGATTTTGAAGTGTTTATATCAATTCCCAGTAATTCTGCTATCTCTTTATGTTTATACCCTTCAACTGCATACAGGTTAAAAACCATCCTATAGCCGGGCGACAATTCATTTAGAACCTTAATAAGCTCATCTGCTGAAAAAAGATCCTCTTCAAAACTTGTAGTCCCGGTTTCCAGCGATACATAATCCTCAATCTCAATGTGATGCTTGTGCTTTAAATTCCTGTGATAATATGTTATCGCTGTGTTCACCGCGATTCTCCTCATCCATCCTGTAAAAGATCCACTGCCTGAATAATCCTTTATGCTGAAGAAAATTTTCAGAAAACTCTCCTGCAATATATCTTCAGCTTCTGCTCTGTCGCCGGCATAACGCAAACAAATGCCAAACAGAAAGCGTGAATACCTGTCGTATAGCATCTGTTGCGCTCTCCTCTCACGCCTAATACATCCTTCAATTATTTCAAGGTCACTCAACATTCGCTCCGACAGATTTAAGACAATTTGAAAAAATTAATGGTTGCATTGTTTAAAAAATATTCAAAAATATATGCTTATAAAATAAACGAATTATACAACCCTCTATTTTTGAGTCTGACAAACATCATTGATTAGTGATTGCATAAAAGTTTAATTTACAACTTAAAAATAATGAATATTCATAACGCTACAGAAATCGATAAAATATTATTTTAACCGCTTAAAATTCCTGATTATGATAAATAAGATTATTGCTTCGATGCTTCCATATTTTCCAAAGAAATTTATCTGGATTTTTTCGAAATCCTATATCTCAGGCGAAACAATAGATGATGCCATGCGTGTATCTGAAGAACTGAACAGTCAGAGGATAATGGTTACAATTGACGTTCTCGGAGAATTCATAAAGAATCTCGATGAGGCACAGAGAAACAGAGATGAGTATATAAATCTTCTTGAAGTCATTCATAGAAATGGAATAGACGGAAATGTTTCTCTCAAACCAACCAGTTTCGGGCTTCTTATCGACAGTGAAATATGTTACAGAAACATTTATGAAGTTGTTGCAAAAGCATCATCATTAAATAATTTCATCAGAATCGACATGGAAGACTCTCCCTGTACTGACATGGAGATTGATTTATTCCGGAGGTTAAAGGCAGCATTTCCAGATAATGTGGGATTAGTTCTTCAGGCTTATCTTCACCGTACAAAGAAAGATATCGAGAACCTTCTGGAATTGAATAACGAAAAAACTTCTCTAAATATCAGGCTCTGCAAGGGCATTTACAACGAATCACCGTCAATAGCATTTAAAAAATACGAAGAAATTAACGACCATTACCTTGAGGACCTGGATATATTGCTTAAGAATAAGGTATATGTTGGGATTGCAACACACGATAAACCTTTGATTGACGGTGCCTGTAATTTACTCAGGAAATATAATGTGCCACACAATATGTATGAATTTCAGATGCTTTATGGTGTTACGCCGAAATTAAGAGAAAGCATTGTTAAAGCTGGACATACCATGAGGGTATATGTACCATTCGGGAAAGATTGGTTTGGCTATTCAACGCGCAGGCTTAAAGAGAATCCTCGAATGGCAAGTCATATAATCAAAGCAATTTTCATAAAAGGATAATATTCTGTAAAAAATCACCTATTTATCATATTTTTAATTTTTCTCTGCATTCTCTTCATGTTTTTTCCTGATTTTCTCAAGGAATAGCTCATTAAGTTCAAAAATTTCACTTTGTGATACAGATGATTGAATAAATTCCGGTTTCGCAGGGAATCCATTAATAAGAAGGTAAGCTGCCGGAATAAGAAGCAAGGGGCTCAGACCCACCATTTTATCAGATGGAATCCCTCCTTTCTCATATGCTTCTGCTTTTTGTTTATTTCTTAAATATTCATAGTTTATCATTGGATCACCAAATCTGGGCTGACTTGTTTTACCCTGCCATGCAGCTATATTAATATTGTTTCTTGCATTTTCTAAGTTAATATCACTAATTTTTGGAGCATCTATACGCCCTGACATGATCAAAGGAAAACGGGGTACAATTATCACTTCACCAATTGCAACTGTATCCTGATGAAGATAAACTCCTGTCAGAAATACTGGTGCATGAAGTGTATCACTTATAATTATCTTTAAAGGTTTATAACCCATCATTGTGAATTCAACTGTATCAAGATTATTTGCAAGGAATGAGAATGTTCCGTCGGTATTGCTTGCTGTTCTGTTAATTCTGTTTATTGAAATCATAGTTCCTGCAAGCCTTTCCATTGTGCTGGCATCTATTACAACCCCTCTGAAAAGAAGCAAACTGTCAGGGTTATTTGTAAGTTGTGCAAAAGACTTCAGAGACAATAAGAATACTAATATCAAAACATATCTCACCTTAAACATGAGCATTTTAAAGTTTAAGTATTAACTCATTGAGAGGTCTTTTGGGAACATGATGAACTCGGTTTTCATCGCGCCAGTATTTTACATCATCATTCTTGATATCCTCAATTACTACTTTTTCAACAGGCTTTCCAAGTGCGATCACAAGCAGTATCTCATAAGTTTGAGGTATTTTCAGTTCATTCCGAAGCTGTTCTTTTTCTATTGAGGCAATCATGCAACCTCCGAGCCCTGCCTCAACTGCACCCAGCATAATTGTTTGTGCAGCAATTCCAGGATCAATGCCAAAAGATTCAGTTATTGTCCGATCACCAAGAATTATAATATAAGCTGCAGGCCTCTCTCCTGGTTCAGGACCGGGCCAATCGGGCAAATATCCAGCCCATGCTGTACACGGGAAAATTCTTTCACAATCTTCTGGAGAATTATAAATCAAATACTTAAGAGGTTGCCTGTTTGCAGCCGAAGCCGACAACCTGGCATACCCTATCAGTTTAATGAGCAACTCATGATCAATTCTATAAGATTCATCAAACCTCCTGTAACTTCTGCACCTGGTAATTAGTTCATTAAATTCCATAACCTCAATGTTTACATTAAAAATAATCTATTATTAAACTATGCCAGAAAAATTTTTTAATAAAAAGCTTGCTTATGTTAAGCATTGTTCATCAATACAATATATTTAAATATTTAAACTTTTTATTATGTCGCCCTTCTAAAATTTTTTCATATTATTCTATTCATCTTTTTCTGACAGAAATATCCTTTGCGGCAAAGCAGGAATTACTCCGGCCTCTGAAGCTTTACGATATAGCTCTCTTACCGCTTTCTTGCCTTCTGCACCAAGATTTAAAGTAAATTCATTAACATACAGATTTATATGGCTGCTAATAACTTCTGCATCCTGCACCTTTGCGTATTTTCGGATAAAATCATATACAAAATCAGGGTTGTCGTGAGCATAATTTAAACTTTTAACAATGAGACTATTAATCTTTTTTGCAATTTCCTCAGGAACCGATCTGTTTACTGCGATGGCACCCAGTGGTACCGGTAAACCTGAAAATTCTTCCCAGTAACGACCAAGGTCTGTAAAAAGCCGGAGTCCTTTTCTGAAGTAGGTGAAACGCGATTCATGAATAATAATTCCGGCATCTACTTCATCGGCAATAATTGCATCTTCAATATCCGAGAAAAGATATTCTTTTTTGTTTGATGCATCTGGCCATTTTATACTGAAGAGAAGGTTGGCGGTGGTAAATCTGCCGGGAATGGCTATTTTCAAACTTGCTACTTCACTTTCACTAATTTCCCTTTTGCTTACGAGCAATGGACCCGTCCCATAACCAAGAGCACCACCGGAATCAAGAATGAGATAATCCTTAGATGCATGAGCATAAGCATGATAACTTAACTTTAATATATGATCTTTGCCTACAAAAGCCCTTCGGTTGAGTTCCTCAACATCGGCCATAAAATAATCAAACTCCAGACCATCAGTATCAATCCTGCCGTTAATCAGAGCCCCGAAGATAAATGTATCGTTAGGGCAGGGAGAAAAACCTATTGTGACCTTAATTTTATTCATTAAAGAAGTTTTATCAGTTCAACTAATGTGGCGGCCAGGTTATTAATAGCAAGTGAAGTATTCCATGCACCGGGGTCTCTTTCGCCTGCCATGTTAGAAACAGCCCTTACAGCCAGAAAAGGAATCTTATCCTTTGCACATACATAAAAAAATGCCGCTCCTTCCATCGTTTCTATATCAGGATTAAAAAGTGCTTTAAGCCTTTCCCTCGTAGCTCCGGTGCCGGTAACAGTATTGACAGTAATTCCCCTTACCGGCTTCAAAATTTTCAAAGCTTTCTCTTTAAACTCGTTCTCACATAATATCCTGCCTTCAATAAAAGGAAATTCATTTTGATTCATAAACACAGTATCCTTCAGAGGTATAAAACCATCGGGAGTTTCTATACCAAGGTCTGCAAAACAATCAGAAACAGGCATAACTACTTCTCCCACAGAAATTTCATTATTTAACGATCCTGCTATACCTGCATTTATTGCAAGGTCAGGCTTCCTGTTTAACTGAAACCATTTCATCATCGCCCATGCGGTATTCACAGTGCCTACACCCGTCACAAGTAACGATATTGTATTAGACCCTGCAAAGATAACACTCCCGGGCTTCATTTTGAATCCCTCAAGGCATGATGATTCCTGCTCAGTTGCAAAAACCAATAATATTTTCACAATATTATTATATTTGCATTTCCAAAAAATAAGGCAATTTATTGTTTTTTCGATTAAAAATGATAATTTACCCGGACGATA
Source organism: Rikenella microfusus (assembly GCA_020722575.1). Classification (GTDB taxonomy): domain Bacteria; phylum Bacteroidota; class Bacteroidia; order Bacteroidales; family VadinHA17; genus LD21. The sequence goes on from DYKN01000007.1 coordinate 13,750, forward strand.
TCAATAAAATTTATTATTAATGTTTTTTCTAACCCGCAGGGAAAGATTCAGTTCAGCTCACAGAATGTTCAATCCGGAATGGAATGATGATGAAAATCTGAGGATTTTCGGAAAATGTTCCAACCCGAATTGGCATGGACATGACTATGTACTGTATGTTACAATTAAAGGTAATATTAATAAGGAAACCGGTATGGTTCTAAACATGAACCAGTTGAAAGAGATTATCCGGGAAAAGATAATTGAAAAAGTTGATCACAGAAATCTTAACCTTGAGGTTGATTTTATGAAAGGTTTGAATGCCACAACTGAAAATCTGGTAAAGGCAATATGGGATGAGCTTGAGGAACCTGTAAGAACAATCGGCGCTGAATTATATTGTGTTAAGATAGAAGAAACTGAAAACAATTCTGTAGAATATTATGGCAAAAAAGATTAAAGTTCTGGAAAACGGTATTGAAGAAACCATTAGGGGGTTTGTTAAGATCGAACAATGGAATAAAGAGGATGTTGACACCTTAGCTTCATTCTATTACAAGATACTTGGCCTTCTGGGTGAGGATCCCGATCGTGAAGGTCTGGTAAAAACTCCTGAGAGAGTTGCCAAAGCTCTTTATTTCATGACAAGCGGATACCATCAGAATCCGGATAAGATTCTTAATTCAGCCAAGTTCAAAGAAGATTACAAGCAGATGGTTCTTGTTAAGGACATTGATATTTATTCTTTGTGTGAGCATCATATGCTGCCATTTTTCGGTAAGGCACATGTGGCATACATACCCAATGGTTATATCACTGGATTGAGTAAAATTGCAAGGGTTGTCGAGGCTTATGCCAGAAGGTTGCAGGTACAGGAAAGGCTTACAACCCAGATAAGGGATTGTATCCAGGAATGTCTTGATCCTTTAGGAGTTGCAGTGGTAATAGAGGCACAGCACCTTTGCATGATGATAAGAGGAGTTCAGAAACAAAATTCCGTTACAACAACTTCAGCTTTTACAGGATGTTTTCTTACCAATTTCCGCACCCGTGAGGAATTCATGCACCTTATAGGAACAAAACTTCACTGATTTTTTATATTTGCCAGCTAATTTTAGTAATAAAACGATTATGAAAGCATATGTTTTCCCCGGTCAGGGATCACAATATCCGGGTATGGGAAAAGACTTTTACGCTAAATATTCTTCTGCAAAAGATCTATTTGAAAAGGCGAATGATATTCTGGGATTCAGGATAACCGACATTATGTTTGATGGTAACGAGGAGGATCTGAAACGCACGAAAGTTACGCAGCCTGCGATATTTCTTCATTCGGTTATCATTACACGTATCATGGGTGAAATGTTTTCGCCTGATATGGTGGCAGGTCATTCACTCGGTGAGTTTTCTGCCCTTGTTGCAAGCGGATCCATATCATTTGAGGATGGACTTCTACTTGTCGCACGGCGCGCTGAAGCCATGCAAAAAGCCTGCGAAATAAATCCTTCAACAATGGCAGCCATCCTGGGGCTCGAAGATAGAGTCGTAGAAGAAGTATGCAACATGTCTAAAGGTGCTGTAGTACCGGCAAATTATAACAGTCCTGGGCAGCTGGTGATATCAGGAACTGTCGAAGCAATTGACAGGGCAATTGAGGTTTTGAAATCGAAGGGAGCAAAAAGAGCACTGAAATTAGCAGTTGGAGGAGCATTCCATTCACCCCTTATGAAACCAGCAGCCCTTGAGCTGGAAGAAGCAATTGCCAGAACCACTTTTCACAAACCTGTTTGCCCAATATATCAGAATGTCACCGGTAAACCTTCAGAGAATCCTGCCGAAATAAAGGATAATCTGGTTAAACAATTGACCTCGCCCGTAAGATGGACCCAGACTATCATAAACATGATTTCCGACGGCGCTACGATCTTCACTGAAGTAGGGCCAGGAACAGTACTTCAGGGTTTGATAAAAAAGATCAATAGGGATGTTGAAGTTGTAAGTGCCTCTCTATAAACATTATAATTATCTTATAAAAATCTGTTACTATTACCGGGCGGCAGGGAAGAAAATTATGGTTTATTCAGATATGTTTTTATGAAAGTGTATTTATTATTCCACGGGTTTCATTATAACCCCCTTGCGTTTCCTGCCGTCAATTAAAATCCCAATAGGCTTATTGAATCTTACATGACGGATAAACTGGTTTTCATAGACGACAGGCTGATGGTTCAACCACTCAAAATCCAGAAAGCCTTCACCAATAAAGGGGTTGATTGTAAAATAGCCCACTCTGAACTGAGTAAGATTCTGGAAGAAATGGGTTCCCTGACTGGGGTCAATTCTGTAATCCTTCAACCCAGCCTCAACAATCACCCTGGCAGCTGCTATCTGAGGCCACTTTACTGGTATTCCAAGCCATGGGTCATTTGAACCCCAACGCCCCGGACCAATAAGCACATATCCCTCGCCGCTTTTAACAAAACCCGCATTTATTTTTTCAATATTCTCCGCAATACGCTCATTATATACTGGATTAAAAGTTTCGGGTTTAAGGTAAACTATATCTTTAATATCGTTAAAAGTTCCATTTCCGAGTGCCGACTCGGAAATAATAATTGTATCACTTTGATTCACTTTCTCAATATCAACATTAAAAGTTTGGTCATTATGCGCAATCGGCCTTATTTGCAAAAAGTTGAATATTTTTGGTGTGCCGGGAGGTGTTTCCATGTTTGCAGCAAATTCTATTTCAATAGGATGGTTCATCTCTTCAGATCCTGTTTCAAGTAGTGTACTAAGTATCTCAGCCAGGGGGAACTGGTTATGCTGAAGTATTCCGGCAAAAGTGATGATTCGTTTACCTGGCCGATTTATGCCGTCATAAAGGATATTATTGTTATAATCGTAAGTTGAGGCAAGGTATTTCATTGCCGTGTCGTTGTTTACATCGGAGATTTTTATTTTCATAAGATTGACGCCATCATCGGTTGAAGGGACAAAACGGCTCACATCAAGATCAAGGGCATAAAAATATTTCTGGGTATCTCTTAATGCCAGTTCAGGAGAACTCAATTGTAGTATTTTTCTGGGGAATTTTGGTGAAAATCTGAGCGACTCTCCTCCATCTACGACCAGGCGTCCAAGTCCAAAAGCTACGCTGGCAACTCCATCTTCAACCTTTTCAGAGCCAATCGGATAATAATTTAGTGATCTGGCAACGCCAGAAAAAGTTGGATAAAAAAGATTTTCGTGCCTTGTACCACATACTTCCTGAATAATTATGCCCATTTTCTCTTCATCAAGAATGTTCGATGTGGCTGCCATATAGGTTTTACTCATCCTGTAATAAACAGATGCATATACTTCCTTAATTGCGTCGGATATCAGATGTACCATATAACGGTTATCGGCCACTCTTGGTATCATGTAGGTTGAGTAGATACCTGCAAAAGATTGAAAGTATGAATCTTCCAGTTTACTTGAGGAGCGTATAGCAATAGGATAGTTTCTTGATACAGCAAGAAAGGCGTAAAGGTCCTGGTAAAGCCAGCCGGGTAGTTCGGAGCTTATGAATCTTGCAAGGATATCTTCATCTGCCATATCCGACAAAGCAATTGCATGCAGGTTGTTACTGTCCATGAATTCATCGAAAACATCAGTGCTCAGAACAACCGTACGTGGAATGGTAATAATTACATCTTTGAATTTATTGTACAGTTTGTTTTTCTTTATTATACTGTTGATAAAGGCAAGTCCTCTGGCTTTCCCTCCTATGGAGCCGTCACCGATTCTTGAAAATATCTGGTATTCATCAAAGTTTGATCTGTCGAACTTTGCAATAACTCCTCTTCCCTTCCCCAGACGGAAACTGGAAATAGCCACATAAAGAAATCGCCTCATTTCGTCAAGTGATGAAAAGTCTTCTGTACTGAGATATTTGAAAAGCTGGGCAACGGGAAAGAGTGCCCTTGCATTCAGCCACTTGGAGAAATGATTACGACTTGCATGATACTCAAGCGACCGGTCGGGTACTGTCAATATCTTCTGCTGCAGGCTCTGAAGGTCGGTGGCAATTGCAATTGGTTCGAGGGTATCGGGGTTACGGAATACAAATGGCCCGAAGGCAAGGTTTTGAATCAGATAATTCCTCAATTCAAGTGAAAGTGTTTTAGAATATTTATAAATAAAACCTGCTCCCATTTCTTCTGCAATTTTTTTGTGTTCGAGACTCGATGACTGCAGAAGGAATGGAACCTGTTCATCATCTGCCTTTACCATTTTGCAAAGTTCAATGCCGGCATTCTCATCTATCTCACCATTTCGTTTATAACTTATATCTGATATTATTCCAAGTACATTATATTTATATTTCTGGTAAAGTTCAACTGCCTCCTCATAATTCATTGCCAGAAGGATTTTCGGTCTTCCTCGCATTTTAAGACTTCGCTGGTGCTCATTGAGAGCTTCTCTCTGAAATTCAAGCGACTGAGCAAGAATAATTTTATAAAGGTTTGGTAGATATGAAGATATATATCGGCGAGAATTCTCCACCAGTATAATTGCTTGAACACCTACATGTTCAATATCGTGGTCGGCATTCATTCTGTCTTCCAGAAGTTTGATAATGGCAAGTATCAGAGATGCATCGCCAAGCCAGCAGAAAACATAATCAATGGCACTCAGGTCTTCCTTCTCAACCCTTACCGATACCTCCCTTGAAAAATAAGTCAGTACAACAATAGGTATTTTCTCATATTTCTCCTTGATTTGTTTTGCCAGCCCAAAAACATCTATACCTCTGACACTCAGCATCGAAATAACCAGGTCAATATTACCACCGGCAAGTATTTTGAATGCATCATCAGCATTATCGGTTTGAATAAAAGCAGGCGGATACCTGAGATTCAGCGATACGTACTCATTGAATATCTGTTCTTCAATTCTGCCGTCTTCTTCAAGCATAAAGTTATCATAGCTGCTGCAGATGATAAGTACACGGCGAATTCTTTTCTGCATCAACAGATCGAAAGAAGTATCGGAAAAATCGTATTTCTGAAGGTCAAGTATTCCGTCAATGACTGCCATTTGAAAAAAGTTTATTAATAGTTCAATCAATCCTGACTTTTGTCTGGAATAATTTTTATCAGAAAGAGAATTTAAAGATAATAAATATGCTGTAAAGATGAAATAGAGAAAATCTTAGAAAAAACATATTGAAATTAGCCAAATTTAATGGCAAATGTCATTCAACTGTCCAAGTAGTTCCTGATGTAAAAAGATCATCAGCACATTTAAATTCAGAATGTTCCTGAATGTTTTTAATTTGTGAATGTATCAATTCCTCATAGGTATCGCCTTCGACTGAACGTATTACGCCGAGTGCAACAGGATATTCGGGGTATCTCATATTGGCCAGAAAGTAATGTATACCCGGATTACTCTCATGTGAATCATGCACAAGTATATCTTTCTCCCTTATGCCTTTCTCGCCCACTCTTACCACCTTTAATTTAAGTCCTTCAAGTATGAGGCCGCTTTTTTTATCTTTCCCGAAAAGCATTGGCTCCCCGTGACGCAATATTATTGTTCTGTCGTCGCGTACGTCTTTACCCGTTATCTTTTCATGAACACCATCGTTAAAAATAACACAGTTCTGAAGTACCTCTACCACTGAAGTGCCTTTATGCTTTGCAGCTTCAAGAAAAACCTCGGCCGAGAGGTTAATATTGTTATCAACTGTTCTTGCAAAGAATTTGCCTTTTGCACCAATGACAAGTTCCCCGACCGAGAATGGTTCTTCCAGTGTTCCGTATGGTGAAGTTTTTGTGACGAGTCCTTTTTCTGAAGTAGGTGAATATTGTCCTTTTGTAAGAGCATAGATCTGGTTATTGAAAAGGATCACATTCAGGTCAATGTTTCTTCTGATGGTGTGTATAAAATGATTTCCGCCTATCGCCAGTGAGTCACCATCTCCTGTTATAACCCAAACTGAAAGGTCAGGATTTGTGATTTTCACTCCTGTAGAAATAGCTGCAGCTCTTCCATGAATACTATGAAATCCGTATGTATTCATGTAATATGGCAATCGTGATGAACATCCGATACCTGAAAGAAACACAAATTTTTCTTTTGGTGTACCGAGTTCCGCAAGTACTTTCTGAATTGTTGCCAGAATAGCATGATCACCACAACCCGGGCACCATCTTACCTCCTGGTCACTCTTAAAGTCTTTCGGAGTATATTTTATTGCATTACTGGTTTCCATTTTATTTTTCTTTCAGAAGTTTAACTGAATTTTCTTTAATTTCTTTAATCGTAAAAGGTAATCCCTGTATTTTATTAATCTGATAATATTTAAATTCCTGATATTTCATTCTCAGATATCCTGCGAACTGTCCCATGTTTAGTTCAACGACGGCAATTTTCTTGAATCTGCTAAAAACATCCTTTACATTTCCCGGGAGGGGGTTTATGTAGTTAAAAGATGCCAGTCCAACTTTATAGCCTTCTGAGCGCAGTTCCTTGACAGCGGTAAAGATGTGTCCGTAAGTACTTCCCCATCCTACAAGCAGGAGGTCTCCGGACTGATCTCCAAAAACTTCAAGATCCTTAACCTTTTCTGAAACTCTTTTTACTTTTTCATCCCTTATTTTTACCATGTATTCATGGTTATCCGGCACATAAGATACAGTTCCCTTAATAGTTTTTTCGAGTCCACCTATTCTGTGTTCCAGTTCCGGGGTTCCCGGAATGGCCCAGTATCGTGCAACTCTTTTTTCATCTCTTTTATACGGCATATATGGTTCCGTGCCTTTGACGGCAAAATTGGGTCTGATTTCGGGAAGGCTTGTCATGTCGGGGATGAGCCACGGTTCTGATCCATTCGCCAGATATCCATCAGTAAGGAGTAATACCGGTGTCATGTGTTCAAGAGCTATTCTACAGGCTTCATAGGCGAAATTAAAGCAATTGGTAGGAGTGCTTGCAGCAATTACTACCACCGGGCATTCGCCGTTACGGCCGAAGAGTGCCTGGAAAAGATCAGTCTGTTCGGTTTTTGTTGGAAGGCCTGTGGAAGGGCCTCCCCTCTGAACATCAACAATAACCAGCGGTAATTCTGCCATCACAGCCAGTCCGATAGCTTCTGATTTCAAAGCCAGACCAGGCCCTGACGTTGAAGTTACTGCAAGACATCCAGCAAAACTGGCTCCAATTGCTGAACATATTCCTGCAATCTCATCTTCAGCCTGAAAACTTATTACACCAAGGTCTTTTCGAACAGCAAGTTCTTCGATTATCCCCGTAGCAGGTGTTATTGGATATGAACCTATGAACAGCTTAAGACCTGCCTTTTCAGCTGCTGCAATAAAACCCCATGCTGTTGCAGTATTGCCGTTTATATTCCTGTATCGTCCTTTCTCAATGGGCGCTGGATTGATTCTTACAGGTGTAAGAGCTTCTATTGTTTCAGCATAATAGTATCCGGCCCTTAGAGCAATTTTGTTTGCTTCAGCAATTTGTGGCTTGTTTTTAAATTTCTTGTCACAATAATCTTCTGTATAAGAAAGTTTCCTTCCAAACATCCAGTAAACCATTCCAAGCGCAAACATATTTTTTGTTCGCAGAACCGACTTAGGATCAAGTCCGAAATCTTTCAGAGCCTCTTTAACCATCGAGGATATAGGAGCGGCAATAATATTATAATCTTCAAGCTTCTCTTCCTTAATGGGGTCAGAAATGTAGCCTGCTTTCTGTATATTTTTTTCAGTGAAGTTGTCGCTGTCAAATATTACTGTACTACCCTCTTTAAGCCATTGAGCATTGGCCTTAATTGCTGCAGGGTTCATTGCAACAAGCACATCAGCATAGTCTCCAGGAGTTGTTACCTCTGTATGACCAAGATGAACAGTAAATCCCGAAACACCTCCAACAGATCCTTGCGGAGCCCTGATTTCGGCCGGATAATCAGGGAATGTCGAAAGATCATTTCCATATAAGGCCGCAGTATCAGAAAAGAGCGTCCCGGTTAACTGCATACCGTCACCGGAATCACCGGAAAACCTTATTACAATCTCATCTTTCTCTATATATTGATGCCTGCTCCTCTTTTCAGTTTCCATATTGCCGTTTTATCTTATCGTTTATTTTCTCTCTTTCAATGCCGCATTATTCACTATTAAATATTACAAATTTAATTTATTTAACAAACAAAAATTCAGACAAATATCCTAACGAAAATATGATTTTAGTCATATTTTTTACTACTCAATTCGTTAAAAGATATTATTGCCAGATGTTAACTTTTTCAAGTCTGATATCTTTCTCAAAAAAAAGTTTTGCAATCTTCCCGAAGTATTCAGTGTAATCCGATACAAAAAACCTGTCATGTCCGGAAGTTGAATTATTAAGCAAACCATTTGATGCAAAAGCTTCTCTTACGGCAAGAGATACAACTTTTGAAGAGTCGATTATTTCGACAGAAAAATCAAAGAATTTACTAATCTGATTTCGTATTATCGGATAATGAGTACATCCAAGTATAAGAGCTTCAATCTTTTTTAAGGCAGGATTTGACAAATAAGTTCTTATTATCTGGTTACTAACATCGTCATAAATAAATCCTTCTTCAATCATCGGTACAAGCAGTGGGGTTGCAATTGAAACGACTTCCATTCCGGGTACTTTTTCGGTTAGTAGTTTTTCATAAATACCTGAAGCTATGGTGCGTTTTGTACCAATAACTCCAACTTTATTGAAATTTCGATTGACGGTATATTCAATTACAGGAGTAATAACATCAAATATTATGGTTTTATTTCCGAAGTACTCTTTAAGATAATCATAAGCTGACGATGATGCTGAATTGCAGGCAATCAGGATTGCCTTTACTCCCCTGTCAAGTAGAAATTCAATAATTTTAATGGAATATTGCGTTATAAGTTCAGCAGATTTATCGCCATAAGGGAGGTGAGCAGTATCTCCAAAATAAATAATATTTTCTGACGGCATAATCTGACGTACAGCATGTGCAACCGTAAGTCCTCCAACCCCTGAATCAAATATTCCGATAGGCCGTTTATCCATTAATTTTTAAATTTAATTTTGGGAAGTTTCAATATTCTGATTTTTTCAAAAAATAAAAAACATCCCCCGGGATAAATCCTGAAGGATGCTTGATCCAACATTTAAAATCTATTTAAGTCCAAGTTTTGCTTTAACCAGTGGCAAGACATTCACGCTTTTTACTTCATCAAAATAAAGCACTCCTCTGTTTGATACATCAAAGATATAGAGGAAGCCACCCTCTTTCCCTACATCTTTTATAGCCTTGTCAACCTTATCAAATATAGGTTTTGTAAGGTTTGTCTGTTCTTCCTGAAGTTGATTCTGTGCCTGAAGCTGAAAATCCTGAACTTTTCTATTCATCTCGGCAATTTCCTGTTCTTTTGCCTGGCGCACAAGATCACTCAGTCCTTTGGATTCCTTATTGTATTGTTCAATTTTGTTGTTAAGCTCAACTTGCATCACTTCGAGATAATTAACCAGTTCTTTCTGAAGCTTCTGAAGTTTCGCCATTGCAGTGTCATAATCGGGCATTGATCTTATAAGTTCATCGGTATTAATATGCCCGAACTTTAAATTCTGTGAAAAAGCAGTTTGTCCTGTCGTAAATAAAAACAATCCTGCCAGTAGTAAACCTGATATCCTTTTCATTATTAAAAATTTATATTAAACAAACGTCACAAAAGTAATTATTTAACTCAATTTTACATTATTGTTTTGTCAATAATTTCCCTAATATTTTGTTAAAATACAAGAATCTTATTAACAAGCTAAATTAATACGGGCAACAATTATAATCTACTTTTTATAACCCATTTTTTCGAGAACCTGATCGCTGATATCATATTTGGGGTTTGCATAAAGTACGTTGCCACCAGAGGCTGTATCAAAAATAACAGCATAAGCTCCTTCAACAGCAATTTCCTTTATTGCTTTAAGAATCTCGTCCTGAATGGGTTTAACAAGTTCCTCACGTTTTTTGAAAAGTTCACCTTCAATACCGAAATATTTATTTTGAAGTTCTTTGACCTCCTTTTCTTTATTAATTATAGCCTCTTCTCTCTTTGCTTTCATTTCCTGGGAAAGGAGTACTACTTCATTCTGGTAAGCTTTATACATCTTTTCAACCTCGGCATATCCGTCAGCTACCTCTTGTTCCCATTGTTTAGATAGTTTATCAAGCTGTTCCTGTGCTGTGTTGAAAGCCGGGATATTTTTCCTGATATAGTCAGTGTCAACAAATGCATATTTCTGAGCCATTGCAAAAGTGCCGGTCAGAAACAGTGTTGTGATTAAAAGAATTATTTTTTTCATAATTTTCATTTTTAAGTATTTTACAATCAAAATTGCTGCCCGATAACAAAATGAAATTGGGATTTATTTGCGTCGGGATTACCTGGTACTGCATCAAATCCGTATCCCCAGTCAACACCCAGTAGGCCAAACATGGGGAGGTTTGCTCTTAATCCGATACCAGCTGAACGATGGAGTCTGAAAGGATTAAACTCCTTTAATTCATACCACGCTTTACCTGCCTCAAGGAATGTTAATGCATAAATCGTTGCCTGCTGGTTTAATGTTACAGGATAACGAAGTTCAAAAGTAATTTTTGTGTATACGTTACCTGCGGGAGAGTTTTTAACGGGGTCATTGGGGGTAAGTGATCCGTTTGTATAACCGCGCAATGCAATAACTTCACGGCCGTAGAAACTGTAACCAGTCATTCCGTCGCCACCAAGGTAAAAGTTTTCAAATGGGGATGGACCAATATCCTTATTATAATAACCGAGATAGCCAATGGCGAATTTTGTATTAAGAATTAGTTTGTCGTTCCTGGAAATTGGATAATAGTAATCAGCCTTGAAGGTCCACTTATGGAATTCTATCCATCTGTATTTTACCTCATCGGGAGCATCCTTATAATTTTTACCATTGATCAGTGAGTAAGGCGGCGTTATTTGCAATTGCAGTGAAAAGCTTGAGCCGTTTCGCGGATAAATGAGGTTAGGTCCTGTAGAAAATCTCATAAATCTGGTTGTAATACTGAAAAGGTTCGATGTACCATTCTCAAAAAGGAATCTGTAAACATTATAATTATTAAGGCTGTATCGCTGATAATTCAGTTCCCCATAAAGGGAGAAGAAGTCATCCGGCCATTCAAGTCTTTTACCCAACCCTATGGAAGCTCCATCAATAATCATTGATTGCCTGGCTTCATCGGATCTTTTCATCCCATTAGTCATAAGCGACCTGTAAAAAGAAATTGAAAAGGTGTTTGGTTTACTGCCTCCAAGCCATGGTTCAACAAATGAGATATTATACGACTGGTAGATCCTTCCGTTTGATTGTGCTCTTATACTTAATGACTGCCCGTCGCCCGAGGGGTAAGGTTTCCATTCCTTCAGGTTAAAGAAATTTTTCATTGCGAAGTTGTTAAACCTTACGCCAACAGTACCTACCAGCATTCCTGCACCCCAGCCACCAGAAATTTCAAACTGGTCGTTTGCCCGCTCCTCAAGATTATATAAAAGGTCAACCGTACCTCGTGAGGGGTCAGGTATAGGCTGAGGATTAATCTTTTCAGGGTCGAAATGACCAAGAACGCCAATCTGTCGTACCGATCTCAAGATTTTTTCCTTACTGAAAAGATCGCCCGGAAGAGTATAGAGCTCCCTCCTTGCTACATGTTCATTTGTCCGGGTATTCCCACTTATTATTACATCATTAAGATAGGCCTGATCTCCCTCATAAATTCTAATTTCTATATCAACCGAATCTCCTTCAACTTTAATCTCCACCGGCGTAAGATTGGAAAAAAGGTAACCGTAATCAAGATAAAGCGAACTCACTGCATCCTCATCAATCTTAAGCCTTTTGTTGAGAAGACTTTTATTGTAAACAGATCCCTTCTCAATATTAAGAACCCTGTCAAGCAATTCAGTTGGATATATACTGTTCCCAACCCAAGAAATATTCCTGATAAAATATTGCCGTCCCTCCTCAACTTTGATAGCAAGTCCTACCCTGTCAGGTGAAATAGTATAAACAGAATCGGATATTATTTCAAAATCCTTATAACCGTTATCGTTGTAAAAAGTATAGAGTTTCTCTTTGTCTTCTGCAAATTTGTCTTCAATAAATTTAGAACTTCTGAAGAAGTTCCAGTTTTTTTCCTTTGTACCTTTCATTTGCCTCTTCAGTTTTTTTTCGTCAAAATTTTCATTCCCCACAAACTGAATTTCGGCAATTTTAACTTTCTGATTTTTATTTATATCAATGGTCAGAATCACATTGTTCGGGCGATCTGGATCATCCTTCTGGACAAAGGTTACTATGGTGTTAAGGAAACCTTTTTCACGAAAATGATCTTTAATTATCTTTTCAGTATTATTCAATACGAATGCAGTGATTTGTGAGCCGTTAGGAAGCTTGATTTTATCTTTAATATCCTGAATTTCAGACTTATTTATTCCGGTAATTATCAGGTTTGAAAGTCTGGGTCTCTCCTGGAGAAAGATATCGAGAAAAATTGTATCAGAAGAAATATTTGTAATGTTAATTCTGACATCTGAGAAGAGGCCCTGATTCCAGAGTTTTTGTGCTGCATTTGATATTTCTTCACCCGGCAGGGTAATCATCTGCCCTTTTCTCAGACCTGAAATTCCGATCAAAGCATTTGCATCGAGGTATTTTATTCCGGAGATGGTTATATCACCAATAATATAATCTTCAATATTCCTGTAGTCATAAATTTCCGCTTTTATTTCTCGTTCCTGGGCTCTGGTTAAAGTACCTGATAATACCAGAAATAAAGCCGTGACAAATATTACAGGCTTTTTATTCAGCATTTTGCCCTCCTTTTTCCTTAATCTGCTCACTTGTTTTTCCAAATCTTCTTTCACGTTTTTGATAGCTTAAAATTGCCTCATAAAAATTTTCTTTACGAAAATCGGGCCAAAGTATATCTGTAAAATAAAGTTCAGAATAAGCGATTTGCCAGAGCAGGAAATTGCTTATTCTCATTTCTCCGCTGGTTCTAATCATAAGTTCAGGATCGGGGATGCCTGCTGTTTCAAGGTAATTTGCAAAGATGTTTTCGTTATCAGCTTCGGGGCTGACCAGACCATTATTTAAGTCTGCAGCGAATTTTTTTGCAGCCTGAAATATCTCCCACCGGGAGCTGTAACTCAGGGCTACAATAAGGTTCAGACCTGTGAGGTTTGAAGTGAGTTCGATAGTATCCTGCAATTTCTTTTTTATACCCGGGGCAAGCCTTTCGATGTCTCCAATTACCCTCAGTCTGATTTTATTTTTTACAAGGTTCTCAGTTTCATTGTTCAGTGATTGTGCCATTAGATCCATCAGAGCTGCCACTTCTTTATCGGGTCGGCTCCAATTTTCTTTTGAAAATGTATATAAGGTAAGATATTTAATTCCAAGTTCCGCTGCACACTCAATCACTTCCCTGACAGCCTTCACTCCTTCCTGGTGCCCCATATTGCGGTCGAGACCACGCTGCTTGGCCCAGCGCCCATTACCGTCCATAATTATTGCCACATGAAGAGGTAACTTATCGATATTTATCAAATTTTTAAGTGACATCTATCAGTGCTTTCTTTTCTTTCTTACATCATCATAAACCGGGCAACCTGCAAGCTTGCTGTAAATCTTCCATGTAAATGAGATACCGGCAAACGTGTACCAATCATTGTTATGGTACCATATCCGGTCACCCGGTTCAATATTATCATTCAGGCCGTCAAAGTTATCATAAAAAGTTTTACGAAAGCCATATTCGACTTCCAAACCAAGATTTTGATAGAAGTTTAACTTATAGCCAAACGTAAAAGGCAGAACTGGAGTATATGTTATACCGGTAGTATTAATAAATACGATGCCTGCTCCTGCTGCCAGATAAGGTGACGATTTCCATCTTTTCCCCTGTGTATGGTAAGGGAAAAAATTAAATTCGAACTGAGTACTCCATTCTGTTATAAAGCCCGAAAATGAATTTCCTCTTGTTTGCTGAAAGCTGTTATTGAAATCAAGGTCGTTACCTGAAAGCCCCCCGGTCATTAAAAGCATTCTGAAGGACTGACGTGGGTGAAGATTATACCTGTAAAAAAAGCCTGCTGCAGGTTGTACTGAATACATAAGCCTTGAAGGGTTAATATCCCCAATATATGATGTAATCCCTCCTGATACGCCGTAATCAGCATTTCTCTGGCCATAAATGACCTGAGTGGTAGTAATAATTAAAATAATTCCTAATATTTTTTCCATCAAATACAGGATCCCTGTTCAAAATCGTTTTCTACTTAAAAAGGCAGGCAATCCGTTTCTACCTGTCAAAAGTTTGTATGTGAAAGTTACATTGAAGAAATAATAAACGTCGTTTGAACGGGAATATTGTGAAGTATATCCGTCGATATAATCCGAAAAGGTATATCTGCCTCCCAATTCAAGGCCTATGTTATATTCTGGCATGATAAGCATGTTAATACCTATTCCCGCAGGAATAACCGTAGTAAAGCCTCCTTCTTCCAAACCATATTCTATGAGTTCATCATTACCTTTAACATTGTAAATAAGTCCTCCAAATCCGCCAAATGCATATATATCGAGAGATGAAATGATTGTTCTGAATCTTGTTTTTCTGCCCTTTGAAAAAAGATAACTGTTATCCATTTCACTTTTGATGAAACAATATTCGGCAAGCAAAGCAGGTTCAAAGAATGAAGTATTTGCTGCCATTTCCCTTGCTTCATTTGACCCTCTTTTATCGGTTGCATGAAAGATTCCTGAAGAAAGGCTTAGGCGAGTGCTGAAGTTCTGGGTTATTCTATATCTCAGTCCAGCGTTTATATTAAAACGCGTTTGAAGGAAAGAAAAATCTTTAATTCCAAGAACATTTTCGGTTTGTGAGAAACCTCCAATATCGCCGAAGAATTGTGCAATACCAAGACCTGCTATTGCCTCATATCGTTTTGTTTTCCATAGTTGTCCGGAAGCAATTACTGTTATGAAAAAGGCTACAAAAATTATAATTAATTTTTTCATTCTGAAAAAATTTTTACAAATATATTAAGTTTTAATATAAATTTTTGCAAATCAATTTCTTTTATCAGCTCCCCACATCAGTTTGTCCCTTAGAGTACTGTAAAAATCTCTGCCCTTCAGCATTACTGTTTTTAGTTTTTTACCTGCCTGCTGTATCTGTATTTGCTGGCTGAAAGGGAGTTGTTTAGATCTGTAATCACATGTAGCCCGATAGTAATTACTTCTTCCTTCTACCTGCATTCTTAGTTTTACCCTGCCTGGAAGTACAACAGGTCTCACTGTTAAGTTATGGGCAGAAATAGGAGAGATAATAATACTATCGTCATCAGGTTGGAGGATGGGGCCACCTGCACTCAGATTATATGCAGTTGATCCAGTGGCGGTTGATATTATAAGCCCGTCGGCTCTATAAGTATTAAGATATATGCCATCAACGTAAACGGTAATTGTAATCATGCTAAGCCCAGCCTTCTGGATAGTTACTTCATTAAGTGCTATCTGGTCAATAGTGCCAAATATTCCTTCGGGTTCGGTAATTTCCAGTAAAGATCTTTCAATAATCTCAAATTCATTATTATATATCATTTCAAGCGAGCCAAGGATATCATCTTCAGATATGTTTGCCAGAAAGCCGAGCCGACCTGTGTTAATACCTGCAACAGGGACAGACAAATCTTTAACCATCACCGTCGTTTCAAGAAAAGTACCATCGCCTCCTACACTGAGTATGAGATCAGGCTTTCCGGAAAGTGAATTTAGCTCCCTGAACCTTATAATACCCGGGCCTTTATTACAGGAACTCAATTCACCTGACCTGTCGAATAGATATACCATAATGTCTTTTTTGCAAAACTCCTCAATCAGATGGTTTATTACCCTGATAGTTCTCTCTCCTGCTCCGGAACTAAATATTGCAACACTTTTCAGCATACCAATTTAAATGTTCATATACTTTATCAACATATCAAGCCTTTCGGAATAAAATCTGTCAAGAAGGTCATCGTTTGAAACCCAGTCTTTTACATCATACCCATACCGTTCGAATGTTCTTATTACCGAGGCAAGGTCATTGGAATTAAGTTTCAGGGTAACTTCAAGTCGTGTGGATTCAGGAGGAGAAGAAATAAACATACTGAGTATCTTCAGGTTATTGCTTTCTGCGATCTGGGCTATACGAGCCAGAGAGTAATCTCTCTCTAACATCTCAAGCACAATTATACCTCCAGGCTGATCCATTGAAGATAATTTTGCAATATGTTGTATTAGATCATTTATGGTTATAACACCTTTATACCTATCCTTTTCGTCAAGAACCGGCACAACTGTTAACTTCAGCCTTGCTACCAGAGAAATTACTTCGAAAATATGCTGATCAGCTTTAACATACGGTTTTAAAAGGGTCAGTTTGTGATTACCAATCGGTTCATCAGGCTTATTCAGGTCATAAATGTCGGAATCTGATATAAGTCCGAGAAAATCCGTGTTATTCACTATAGGGAGATGTGAAATTCTGAAAACTTCCATCCAGTTAAGAGCGGTTTGTCCGGTGTCGGAAGTTTTCAGAGCCGGAACTGTTTCTGATATCAGGTCTTTTGCCTGCATTGGTTAATTCTCCTTAATATTTTTCTCCTAAAATAGCGAAAAAAACTTACACTTATTGTATTTTTGCGAAGAAACACAAAAAATTGTGTGTTGCTGAAATGACAAAATTAAGTGTAAATATCAATAAAATTGCCACATTGCGCAACGCAAGGGGTGGAAATATTCCCGATGTCAGGCTGGCAGCGATTAACTGTCAGAGATTTGGGGCTGATGGCATTACAGTTCATCCACGTCCTGATGAAAGGCATATTCGCTATTCGGATGTTTATGAAATCAGGCCAATAATTACAACTGAATTCAATATAGAAGGTTATCCCTCAGAAAAATTTATTGAACTTGTTCTTTCGGTAAAACCTCATCAGGTGACTCTTGTTCCCGACCCTCCCGGTGCAATAACTTCAAATGCGGGATGGGATACCAGAACCCATTATTCTTACCTAAAAGAGATTATTGCCGTTTTCAGGGGAGCCGGGGTAAGAACGTCTATTTTTGTTGATCCTGATCAGGAGATGATTGAGTATGCATCTCTTACCGCCACCGACCGGATTGAGCTCTACACTGAGCCATATGCAAGAATGTTCAAAACTGATCCTGCAAAAGCTATTGAACCATATATTATGGCAGCAGAAAAAGCCCGTGAGCTCGGACTTGGACTGAATGCAGGCCACGACCTGAACCTAAAAAATCTTAAATTCCTGTCAAAAAATATCCCATATCTTGATGAAGTCTCGATAGGACATGCACTTATTTCAGATGCAATTTATTACGGGCTCGAAAATACTATTCAGATGTATAAACGCCAGCTTGCAGGCTAACCTTCATGATTGTCGAAGTGTGTTGCCGATTCAATTTTCTCTTTATTTATTGGTGAAGCATTCATAAACCTTAGTAATATCCGGGCTACACATATCACATCTTTTTCGCAATATCTTACAATCCTTTCCAGGTTGTGATCTTTCCAGTAAATGTCAGCCACCATACTTCCGTCAATATCATCTTTCGGTGTATCAATGCCAAGGATTGCTGCAAGCACTTCAAGGGAGGTATAACTTTTAAAGTCTCCGAATTTCCAGAGTTCCATCGTATCGAGGAGCCTTACCTCCCAGGGCTTTTTCCCTGCATTGTCAAGAATCTCCGGTATTGGTAAAGAATTGACAATCATTCTTCTCGCAATGTATGGATAGTCAAACTCTTTCCCGTTATGAGCACATAACATTATTTCTCTTCCTGAGGAAAACTTTTTTAATGTTTCGGAGAATTCTTTCAGTATTGTTGCTTCGTCATCCCCGTAGAAAGATTTCAAACGCATACCGGGAGATTCTCCTTCTTTAATTACACCTGCTGAGATACAGATAATTTTTCCGAATTCAGCATAAATACCTGCCCTCTGATATACATCTTCAGCACTCTGATCAGGGCTGCGGAAACTTGCAGATTTTTTCTCCCAGAGCTTTTGCATTGCAGGACTCAGCTCCTGAAAAGCCGGTGCAGCAGGAACTGTCTCGATGTCAAGAAACATTATATTGCCGGGTTTGATATTTTCAAGCATGATCACTCATTTTATCTTTCTGTAAATGTTGTTTAATCATTGAAACAAGTACACCTATCCCTACATGATTCTCTCCGCCTCCAGGGATAATTATATCGGCATACCTTTTTGAAGGCTCAATAAACTGCAGATGTGACGGTTTAACTGTATCATGATACCTTTCAAGTACCTGCATAACCGAACGGCCTCTTTCAGCAATATCCCGCACAATTACCCTTCCAAGCCTGTCGTCAGCATCTGCATCAACAAATACTTTTATATCGAATAGTTCTCTCAATAACGCATCTGTAAGTATAAGAATCCCCTCTACAATAACCACTTTTGCAGGATAAACCGGGATAGTCTCTTTCGAACGCTGACATGTTATATATGAATAGATAGGCATCTCAATCATCTGGCCAGATTTCAGCATATTCAGATGCTCAATTAGCAGAGGAAATTCAACCGAATTAGGATGATCAAAATTAATTTTCTGCCGTTCTTCTAAAGGAATGTGACTGTTGTCTCTGTAATAAGCATCTTGAGACAGAACAACAATCTCGTTATTGGGGAAATGGGCAGCTATTTCTTTTACAACCGTTGTTTTTCCTGATCCTGTTCCACCTGCAATTCCAACAATCAGCATATTTTCCTATTTTTGTTCTGTCGTTCGTTTGTCAAAAATAAAAATAAAAACCGGAAAGAGAACGGCAGGAAAAAGTAAATAAATTTGATCTGAATGTTGATGACAGAACTATACCCTTTGAAATTCGAACCTATCCTGAAGGAAAAAGTATGGGGAGGAAGATCTCTTGTACTCAATTATGGGAAAAAGGCGGATCCTGCAAAATTGATTGGCGAAAGCTGGGAAATTTCGGGTGTTTCTGATAATCTTTCGGTGGCAATAAATGGCTTCCTTGCTGACAATAATATTGAAGAGATTGCCGAAGTTTACATGGGAGACCTGACCGGAGAATTGGTTTTTGATAAATTTGGCGTTGAATTCCCTCTTCTTATAAAACTCATTGAGGCCTCTTCCGATCTATCAGTTCAGGTTCATCCCGATGATGTGATTGCCAGAGAAAAGCATCATGCCTATGGAAAGACCGAAATGTGGTATATACTCGAAGCCCATCCGGGTTCGAAAATTTATTCGGGTTTCAGAGAACCTGTTACTGAGAAGCAAGTTCGAACAGCAATTCACGAAAACCGCCTGCCTGAACTACTTAATATTGAATACCCACAGCCAGGTGATGTATTTTTTACCCCTGCCGGTCGTGTCCATGCAATTGGAGGAGGAATTACCCTGGTCGAGATTCAGCAGACATCAGATATCACCTACAGGATTTTCGACTGGAACAGGAAAGCAACCAATGGTGAACCGCGTGAACTGCATGTTGAACTCGCTATGGATGCAATCGACTTCAACGCAACAGGAAGTTCTATAATCAGGAAAGCTCCCCTGCCCGACACCACAGTAAACCTGGTGAGTTGCAAATATTTTGTTACCAATATCATCCATCTTACGGGCATTCTCAAAAAAGACTATTCCCTGATCGACTCCTTCATAATATTTATTTGTACTGAAGGAAAATTTTCAGTACATTGGGTGAAGGGTTCGGAAACTGTAATAAAGGGAGAAACATTGCTTATTCCGGCTTCAATGACAGATCTCATTCTCGAAGCTGTGCAGGAAGCAAAAATTCTGGAAGTATTTATTAAAACTGAAAAACCAAATGAAAAATGAAAAACGGAACTATTCTAACCCTGCTTATAATTCTGCTTGCATTTTCACAGGGATGCCTTAAAAAAGGCGAGCAGAAAAATAAATCGCCCCAGGAAGAGATTTCCGCACCTGATACCGGTTATACAGGCATCAAGCAATACTACAATGGGAATTTTCTTGCATATGAGGTTGAATTCAAAAATGGCGTGCGTAATGGACTGATGAAAACATATTATTATCCATCAGGCAAACTGCGTCAGACATTCCAATACAGAAACGGCCTCCGAGAAGATACTGCAGTCTGGTACTTTGAGGATGGAAAAATTTTCCGAAAAACTCCATTTACAAGGGACACCGTTAACGGAATACAAATACAATATTATAAATCCGGAAAGATAAGGGCAAAGCTTGAATTTGAGAAGGGACTGAGAAAACCATATCTTGAAGAATTTACAGATGATGGGAAAAAGATTACAGATTACCCTGATCTCATTATTAGAACAACCGACGAATATAAAACTAAAGGCATCTATACCATCCACTTGAGCCTGAACAAAAAAAATGTGAAGGCTAACTATTACAAAGGTGGTTATATCAACGGTCTTTTCGATCCTGACAAGCTGAAAAAAATTAATGATACAGAATTTACAGGATTAATTTCATTGAAAAAAAGCAGTACACCGGGGGATAATTATGTTGAAGTGATTGCGGAAATCACTACCGCTCTTGGAAACAAATTGTTAGTAAACAAAAAAATAGAGTTGCCATACAATGATCTCCGCTAAAAATACGGAGGTTGTTTAATTTCAATCCGGGCATTCATTATGATTATACGAACAGCTGAATTTGTAAGTTCGAGTTCAGGCTTAAAGGGTTGCCCCCCACCCGATAAGCCTGAGTTTGCATTTTCAGGTCGCTCAAATGTTGGTAAATCGAGTCTTATAAACATGCTTGCCAGGAATCGTAAACTGGCACGTATATCGCAAAACCCGGGCAAAACGAGAACCATAAATCATTATTTGATAAACAAAGAATGGTATCTGGCCGACCTTCCAGGTTACGGTTTTTCAAAAATGCCATACGAACAGAGAAAAAAGTGGATGAAGGAGACAGGCAATTACCTCCTTAACAGGAAAAACCTGTTATGTGTTTTTGTTCTCATTGATATCAGAATAAAACCTCAGATTTCTGATCTGAGGTTTATGGAAATGTTGAGTGTAAATAATATCCCATTCGTCAGAGTATTCACAAAGTCTGACAAACTCTCAAAACAAAAAGCAGAGAACAACATTAAGGAATACAATAGGGTTATGCTTGAAGGATGGGAAGCTTTACCTTCAACTATAGTTTCATCATCTGTAACCATGGTTGGAAGGGATGAAATACTCAATTTTATAGAAAACCTTTTGAACAATTTTAGAATAATCATGTGATTTTAATACTATTTTATACTTTTGCAAACAGAGTAACCGGCCTACAGCCTTTAAAACTTATTTGAAATGTTTGGTAAAGCACCGATTAAGCTTTTTGCATGCAGAGCTTCAAAAGACCTGGGTCAGAAAATAGCTGACGAAATTGGAATAGAACTTGGTAAAAGTTCCGTAACAGTTTTCAGCGATGGGGAATTTCAACCCTGTTATGATGAATCGGTAAGAGGATGTATGGTATTCATAGTTCAATCAACCAATCCTCCTGCTGAAAATCTTCTTGAACTTCTTCTGATGATTGATGCTGCAAAGAGAGCTTCAGCCTACAAGGTGATTGCAGTTATACCATATTATGGTTTTGCAAGGCAGGACAGGAAGGACCGTCCGAGGGTTTCAATAGGATCGAAACTTGCCGCCGACCTTCTTAGTGCTGCCGGCGTTGACAGAGTTATCACTATGGATCTTCACGCCGACCAGATTCAGGGCTTTTTCAATGTTCCCGTTGACCATCTTTATGGATCTGCAATATTTGCCCCCTATATTGAAAGCCTTAAACTTGACAATCTGGCAATTGCGGCACCTGACATGGGAGGATCAAAACGAGCTAATGCCTATGCACGAAATCTTCAGGCAGAACTGGTACTTTGCTACAAACTGAGAAAAAAACCCAACGTCGTTGAAGAGATGTCAATTATCGGGGATGTTGCAGATAAAAACATTGTTATCATTGATGATATGGTCGACACAGGAAATTCCATAGTGCTTGCAGCCGAAATGATGAAAAATCGCGGTGCAAAAAGCGTAAGAGCTCTTGCAACTCACCCTGTATTGTCGGGTAATGCAATAGAAAGAATCAACAACTCTCCAATCGAAGAG
This sequence comes from Rikenella microfusus, assembly GCA_020722575.1. Classification (GTDB taxonomy): domain Bacteria; phylum Bacteroidota; class Bacteroidia; order Bacteroidales; family VadinHA17; genus LD21. Next base: position 36,011 of record DYKN01000007.1, read on the forward strand.
CTTGTTGTCACCGATTCAATGCCATTCAAAAACACATCTCCAAAAATTAAAATTTTGTCCATAGCAAAATTGTTTGCAAATACTATTTATGCAGTGACAACTAATCAATCAATAAGTTCTAATTTTGTATTTTAATTCATTTGTAATATATTTGCGAGCCAATTTTAAAAAATGTCTAACGTGTAATGGGATTCCGCAAAAATGGAATTGAGTAGCACATAAACTAAAGACAATGAAAACTTTACAGATTAATGGTTCGCTTAGAAATGAGCTCGGCAAGAAGAGTGCCGGCAAACTTAGAAAATCAAACAATGTACCATGCGTACTTTATGGTGGAAAGGAAAACATACATTTCTACACACATGAAAACAGTTTCCTGAAGCTTATTTTTACCTCCGACGCACATTTAGTCAATCTAAATCTTAATGGACAGGAATATAAAACGATCCTTAAGGATATTCAGTTTCATCCTGTCACCGACCGGGTAATTCATGCTGATTTCATTGAGGTATCAGACGACAAACCCATTGTTATTTCACTACCTGTAAGGGTTACAGGAGATTCAGTCGGAGTAAAGGCTGGAGGAAAACTCAGAATCGGGAAAAAATATCTGAAAGTTAAAGGCTTCATAAAGGATATTCCAGAGCAGATTACAATAGATATTACGAATCTTAAAATCCACGATTCGATTAAGGCAGGTGATCTCTCGCTTGAAAAAGTTGAAATTATGGAGCCAAAGAGTGCAATGGTGGTGAACATTATAACATCAAGAGTTGCACAGAAAGGTGAGGAAGAAGCTGAAGCTGCAGCTGCACCAGCAACTGGCGAACAGCCATCTGAAAAGAAAGCTGAGGAAACGGCTGAATAATTATTTCAGCTTTTATCAGTTAATTTTCATCAAAAATTGAAATATCTAATTGCAGGACTGGGTAATATTGGTGAGGAATATGAAGATACCCGCCATAATATAGGTTTCTCGGTCCTTGATTCATTTTCAGCAAAATTCAACCTTAAATTTGAAGACAGACGCTATGGTTTTATCTGTAGATTCCCGTTCAAAGGGGAGCAGATTATACTGCTCAAACCATCTACCTATATGAATCTTAGCGGTTATGCGGTAAGCTACTGGATGAAGAAAGAGAAGGTCGAATTGAATAATCTTCTTGTCATAGTTGATGATATTGCACTTCCTCTTGGCACAGTACGAATGCGCCCCGGGGGAAGTGATGGTGGACATAACGGGCTTGCCCATATTTCAGCATTACTGGGAACAAACGAATATGCACGTATAAGAATAGGTATCGGGAACGACTTCCCGAAAGGACGTCAGAAAGATTACGTTCTGAGTAAATGGACACCTGAAGAAAAACCTGTCGTAAACGAGAAAATATCACTTGTAACCAATATGATTATTTCTTTTGTAACAGCAGGTACCGAAATAACAATGACCCGATATAACACACCACGTAGAAGTACCCGGGAAAAGAGTCAGAATTGATTATGCTGTCAGATGAAAATATCAGAATAGACAAGTTTCTATGGGCTGTCAGGGTATTCAAATCGAGAAGCCTTGCCGCAATTGCATGCAAAAAGGGCAGGATCGAAATAAACAATTCTCCGGCCAAACCTTCCCGTTCCGTTTCGGTAAATGATATTATAACAGTAAGGCGACCCCCGTCAACTTTTACTTATGTGGTAAAAAACCTTACCGAAAACAGAATTCCGGCAAAAAACGTCTGTCAGTACATTGACGACCTGACACCAGAAGAAGAAAAAAATAAATTTACTGCAGTACGATTCACCCGTACCGGCATACGACCAAAGGGAACCGGAAGACCTACAAAAAAAGAACGCCGGGAACTTGATAATCTTTTTGAATCGGCTAACATCTGATTTGATTTATTACCATTACTTTTGACAGAAAAAAAGAATTAAGCTCCCGCAACCGATGTCGATAGAAACCATAGAAAAATATTCCTGCCGATACGCTGTATTGAAAGAAATATTCAAAATATGGCACAGCAAAATCTTCTACCGCAGAATTATTGTACTTGGAAAAGAGAATATCGATCCTTTAGCTCATTTAATATTTGCACCCAATCATCAGAATGCCCTGATGGATGCACTTGCGGTTTTATTTACACTCAAAGGCCAGCCTGTCTTCCTTGCAAGAGCCGATATTTTCAAAAAGAAATTCATTGCATCACTTCTTTACTTCTTGAAAATTTTACCTGTTTACAGGATCAGAGATGGTTACAACACTCTGAAAGATAACGAAATCATTTTTAAAAAGAGTGTAGATGTTATCCGAAATAAAAACGGCCTGGTTATCCTTCCCGAAGGAAATCATGAAGGAAAGCGAAGGCTCAGGGAATTGAAAAAAGGAATTTGCCGGATAGCATTCCAGGCTGAAGAAGAATCAGGTTTTAACCTGAATATCAAAATCATTCCTGTCGGAATTGAATTCAGTAATTACTATAGAATAAGACAGGTACTTACTGTTATTTACGGAAAGCCCATTGAAGTGTCCGAATATTACGATCTATATCATAAGAGTCCGGTAGAAGCAATAAATGAACTCAAAAACCGGCTGGCTTCAGAATTAAAAAGACTAATTGTCCATATTGATTCAATTGAAGACTATGACGCAATTGACGAGCTGAGAAACATAATCAACGGCAGGTATATTGACGATATCAGATATCCCAAGCTGTTCAGAGACATGCAACTGATTGAAAAACTTAACCATATAAATAAAGTTAATCCTGACCTTTATCGAAGGATCTGCAGTTTAAGCCTTAAAATAAAAGAGACCGCCTCTTTACTTAAAATCGATTACCGTCTGCTCGAAAAGAAGAGGCCATCAATGGCCAGCATTATTACAAGAATATTTTTGTTATTCGCGGGTTTGCCCCTGTTTGTTTATGGAGTTGCTTTTAATTTCATTTTTTACCTGGTTCCGGGCATTGTGTTAAAAAAAATCAAGGATAAACAATTTTACAGCTCAATAATTTATACTGTTTCTCTTTTCCTGGCTCTTCTTTTCCTTCCGGTCTATCTAATTTCAGGGTTGATTCTTATTTCACCATGGTGGCTCTCCATCATTGTTTTCCTGACAATCCCACTTGCAGGCATCATGGCATGGAATTACAGAATATTTTTTAATCGGATAAAAGGTTTTCTCAGGATGAGAAAATACGAAAGAGAAAAAAACATAAAATATTTTCAGCTAATTAAAGATTATGAAGAATTAATTTCAGCTATAGAGGTCTCAGAGGCTGTTTTTCAGGGCAAACTCTTCACAGGCCCGCATAACCCTCATAAAGTTGCCTCCCCATATTTTCTCAATATCCTTTTTTGAATAGCCACGACGTAGCAATTCAACAGTAATATTTTTCATTTCTGCTACACTTCTACATCCCTCAACACCGCCGCCGCCATCAAAATCTGTCCCTATTCCCACATGATCAATTCCGATAACCTGAACAACATGATCAATATGGTTTACGGCATCCTTAACTGTAGCCAGTCTCTCATATTTCTTCTGTGCAGCCCTTATTTCATCTTTTACAACTTTTCTGGTTTCATCGTCGAGCAATGAAAAATCATCATATTTTTGCCGGATGCTGTTCATCACAGAATCAAGTTGAGGATTGGGTTCGGGGGGTTTAAGATAATTGCTAAGAAAACATATTTGAATAACTCCTCCATTATCCTTTAGAGCAAGAAGCATTTCGTCACTTAAATTTCTTTGATTATCGCAAAGTGCCCTGCATGATGAATGAGATGCAATGACAGGCACCTTTGAAACCCTCAGAACATCATAAAATGATTCATCCGAAATATGTGAAACATCAACCATCATGCCTATCCTGTTCATCTCCTTTACCACCTGTTCCCCGAATTCCGATAGACCATTATGTTCTGGTCCTGCCGGATCAGTTGATGAATCACATATATCATTGTTTTTCGTATGACAGAGTGTGATATATCTTGCACCAAGATCATAATATTGTTTTATTCTTGAAATATCTTTTCCAATCGGATATCCATTCTCAACTCCTATGTAAATCGAAAGTTTACCTTTCTTCTTTAATCTGCATGCATCTTTTGAAGTAAGGGCAATTTCAGCAACATCATGATTCCTCCTGACGCTACTGTGAATGGAATCAAAGATTGCAAGTGCCCTTCGATGAACCTTTAAATAGGAAGAATCATCCCGTGGCCCCTGTCCAATAAATACTGCAAAAAATTCGGCATCAAGGCCTCCTTCCTTCATCCTTACAAAATCAACACATCCGTAATCCTGCCTCTTCCCGAGGTCAAATCCTGGCCTCATCAAATTCATTGGTGTATCGGAGTGCGTGTCAATAGTAAGAACCTTTCTGTGAAGCTTATCTGCTCTTCTGATAAGTCTCTTCTCATTGTCGGAACAAGCAGTTGTTAAAAGCAGAAGCAACAATGATAATAAAACTGAATATTTACTCATTGAATTAATAGTCTTTCAGGTTTACCGGATTATTCTGCTCGAAATTAACTTTTTATACAGTTAAAAAAACTTAAAAAAACTTAAAAAAAGCAGGCCATTAAACCTGCTGCTGCCGATATTCCAATATGTATATTAATGATTTACCCTGAAAAGTGATAAATATCACAACTTGACAATCTTGTAAACATTAACAAGATTGCCCTTTATGAGCTTGAGAAAATAGACTCCCGAAGGAAGATCCTGAAGATTAATTGTTTTCTGAATAACTGAAATTTCTATTCTGTCAGTCCTGACAATCCGGCCCTGTGCATCCATAATCTGAACATTAATCATACGATCCACCAGTGATTCGAACTTAATATTTACCGATTCACTTGCCGGATTGGGATACACAGTTACCGAGACCGGAACCTCAAAATTTTCTTCAATTGATGTAATAATAATTTTCTGCTGGAATCCATGAGTTAAAATAATAGAACCATCCTGTGAAACATAGGTTGGTACGATAGTTTCGCCAAGTGTCCAGCTTATTGAAAGTGAATTGTCTGCACTTTTATTATAACCGCCAGCACTGGCAATGACTTCCTGCTTGATCTGTCCTGAAACAGCAACTGCAAAGAAAACTGTAATTAATACCAGAAATATCTTTTTCATCGGATTATATTTTTTCTTTTCTATGGAACTTCTGTAAAATTATTCAATTAATTGTCAAAAAGCAATTTTTTTTGCTGTATTTTCACCAACAGCTTAAATATGTGGATGAACTGACAAATACTGTTGATTAACGTCAAAAATTTGTTAGAAAAATAAAAGTCTGGAAAAAATTTTGCCTGGAATGTTTATGTTTTTAAAAAAAATGATAATAAGATCCTTTTTCTTGCAACCTAACTACTGATAATCTGTCATTATAATATGAAGGAAGATCTGACGATAAAAGATCCTGACAGAATAAATTTTCTTATTGAGGAGAGCATAAAAGGCAGGCCTGCTGCACAATACAAACTTTACAAACAATATTCAAGGGCTATGTTCAATATTGCATACCGGATTGCAAACAACAGGGAGGATGCCGAAGATATTCTGCAAGAGTCATTTATTGAATGTTTCCGAAATCTCAAATCCTTCAGGGCAGAATCAACTTTCGGAGCGTGGCTTAAATCAATCGTAATAAACAAAAGCATTGACCATCTCAGAAAGAAAGATATACAGCTCATTCTCCAGGAAAATCTTCCGGATGTACCGGAAGAAGAAGAAAAAGAAGAAGAAAATGGAGAGACTACCCTTAAAATATCCAATATTATTCATTGTATGGGCTTATTACCGGCGGGATACAGGGTAGTTTTATCATTATATCTCCTCGAAGGTTACGACCATTCTGAAATCTCTCAGATACTGGGTATATCAGAATCTACTTCAAAATCACAATATTCACGTGCCAGAGCAAAACTTAAAAAACTTCTTAAAAAATTCAGAAATGGACTCACTTGAAAAATTCATCAGGGAAAACAGAAGTAAGTTCGATATTCATAAGCCGCGACATAAGGTATGGAATGGCATTAAAAGAGAATCCACACCTGTTTTATATATCCGGCGCCTTTTTGTTGCTTCAGTATCAATTGCAGCAATATTAATATCGGCAGTTATCATTTTCGATCATGTCAGACAAAAAAATAACATGCCTGCTGGCATCCGTAATAATGAAATAAATGAAACAGTAATGTTCTATTTGCAACAATACAACAATCTATATCGGTCAGCCCGACCTATGTTAGCTGATCAGCCGGTTCTGGAGAAGGAGCTTGTTAACGATATGAGACTTCTCGACAGCATTCTCGCCGATATACGCAAAGATCTTAAAGACAATATTTACAACTCCGAAGTAATTGAGGCACTTATTCAGAACTATAGAACAAGAGTTATCATACTTGAAGAGATGCTTGGAATACTGCAGAATAACCAGAATAACAGAGAAAAAAATGACACACGGAAATTATAAAACATTTATATTCATCTTTTTGCTCATAGTAATCTGCGATAATATTTCAGCACAATTCACACAGAAACGTATTTATGAGCGAACTGAACCTGCTGGCAGGGAATCAATTTTTGAGATTAACAATAAATACGGCAAGGTTGAAATTACCGAATGGAGTAAGGATTCAATCTATATAAGAGCAGAAATAGAAGCCTCCGCACCAAACCAAACAAGAACCGACCGGATGCTGGAAGGTATTGAGATCGAAATAACATCAACAAAATATTTTGTAAGAGCACAAACGATCTTTGCGCGTACACTCGAAATGTTTTTTGAAAGCTTAAAAGGTATGACCGATAAACTACTCTCCTACGACTCACGCGTTCAAATCAATTATTATATCAAAATTCCGACATATTTGAATATCAGGGTCGACAACAAATACGGAGATGTTTACATAGATGGCAACCATGGAAATGTAACCCTTTCGTTATCAAACGGCGCTCTTAAAGCACAGTCACTCGGAAAAAACTCGACAATAAACCTGTCATTTTGCAATGTTTTGATTGACAAAGCGGAAGATTGCAAGGCAGATGCGTCCTTCTCGGATGTCATAATTGATGAAGCAGATAATCTGACAATCAAATCAGTCTCATCAAAGTTTGAAATAAAAAAAGTTGAGTCAATTTATGCAGAATCAAGAAGGGATAAGTTTTATATTGGTTCAATAAAGACACTGTCAGGTAATTCCTATTTTTCCACCTTCAGAATAGAAAAACTTATCAGTGATGCAGATCTCACAACGAGGTACGGTAACCTGACAATTGCAGCAATTGATAACAACTTCCTGACAATTAACCTGAATGCTGCCTATAATGACATTAATATAACATTTGAAAATTCACCATCATATTACCTTGAAATACGTCACATAAATTCAACAGTTATGTTGCCGCCGGGAGATCACTCTGTTGAAAATAACATTATTAATTCTGATCGAAAGGAATATATTGTAGCCGGTAATATAGGCAGGAAACCGGGAAATAGAAAGGTTAGAATTGAAGCAAATCGTGGAAGTATAATAATCAGATAATTAACAATTTATGAACCAAATTGAAGGGCTCACGAATTTCATTAGTAACATTAATATATAATTAAGATGTGTTAACTCAATTAATAAACTTAAGTTATGATAAGGAAATATATTTTACCGGGAATTTTTCTATTTATATTGTTTACAGGTTGTTACGGGCAGAATAGTTACCGCCAGGCTGGTTTAAGGGCTGGTTATACAGGGGGGTTCTTTTATCAAAAATTAACGCAGGCAGGCAATGGAGAAACGGGTCTGATGGCCATGCTTTCATTCCGCGGGAGAGGACTGCAGTTCACTGGAATGAAAATATTTATGGGGTCATCACTTGATGAAATTTCTCCTGATCTGTTCTTCGGATGGGGTTTCGGAGGCCATGCCGGTTTTATATCAGGGAATCCAGAATTTTACAGCGACGGCAGGTACTACTATAGCGAGAACAATATATATGCTTTAGCGGGCATCGATGCACTGGGCTTCCTGGAATACCGCTTCAGGGAAATACCGGTTGCAATCAACCTCAATATAAAACCTTTTTTCGAAATTGAATTACCATCTCATTTTTTGTTGATGCCAGGTGACATTGGCATTTCTGTCGCGTATTACTTCTGAAATAATAAAAAAGTAAATGTGGATTTTTTCCCTTGTTGACCAACCAGGGAAAAAACGAGAATTATTTTCCCGAGTTAAAAATGGCAAAACCTTCATCAAGCCATTTTATATATTCCTCAACATTTGTAACACTTGACACAGGTCTATTTAAAGAATTGCCCTCATGGTCGGTTATGACATATAGAGGTATTGCATTGGTTTTGAATTTTCTTATCTGTATATCTTCATTAAGTCTTCCGATAGTTTTCTTAACCTTACCGTCAACTTCAGAAGTAATCCATTCATTCTCAGGCAAGGTTGTTCTGTCGTCGGTATAAAGTGCAATAATTACGAATTTTCTGAGTCGTTCAATTACGCGCGGGTCAGACCAGACCTTTGCTTCCATAAGTTTGCAGTTTGAGCAGGCATGTCCTTTAAAATCAAGCAGTACGGGTTTACCTGTTTCTCCAGCGCATTTTAAACCCTGATTGTAATCGAAGTAGCCTGAAAGGCCATAAGGAAGACTGAACTTATCAGCATATTTGGGCTGTTCACAGTCGGAAAGTGGTACTAAAGGGTTTAATGAGATTGTGCTACCCTGGCTTGCAGGCGGAGCGGATTCATATCCTGTTATTGTCATGTGCTGCTTTTTCGGAGGAAGGAATGATGCGATACCTTTTAGTTCTGCACCAAACAGGCCGGGAATCATATAAACAACAAATGAAAATACAACAATTATCAGAAACAATCTGAAAATCCCATAATGGGGTACCTCACTGTCGTGAGCAAATCGTATTTTACCCATCAAATAAAGACCTGTCAATGAAAATATTACAATCCATACGGCAAGGAATAATTCTCTTGAAATGATGTTAAAACCGTAAACACTGTCTATTATGGTAAGAAATTTCATACTGAAAGCCAGCATCAGGAATGCCAGTACCACTTTTACTGAATTAAGCCAGCCGCCTGATTTAGGGAGTTTGTTCAAAGCAGCAGGGAAAACAGCAAAAAGAGTAAACGGAATTGCAAATGCAAGTCCGAATGCAAACATGCCGGTTACAGGGCGCAGTACTCCTCCTCTGACAGCTTCGACAAGCAGGCTTCCTACAATTGGCCCTGTGCATGAAAATGAAACCAGGACTGTTGTCAATGCCAGAAAAAATATGGCCAATAATCCTCCTCTGTCAACCTTTGAATCGGTTTTATTGATCCAGCTTCCCGGCAGAATTATTTCAAATGCTCCGAAAAAAGAGATTGCAAAAACCACAAAGAGAATGAAAAATAAAATATTGGGAATCCAGTGAGTACTCAACGCATTTACTATTCCAGCACCTGCTCCTGTAAGAGAGATGATTAATCCCGGTAGAGTATAAATAATTACTATTGAAATACCATAAAAAAGGGCATTCAGTACTGTATCTGATTTTTTTTCTGATATGCGTGTAAAAAAAGCCACCGTCATTGGTATCATCGGGTAAACGCATGGTGTAAGCACACCCAGCAGACCAAGTAAAAATGATGCAAGGAAGAAGCCTATCAGCCCCTTATTTGACTCTGAAACTCCTGGTGCAGAAACCATGGCTGTATCATTTCCTCCACCACCCACTTTAATTTCAAATTCTTCATCAGCTGGAGGAAGACATGTATTATCAGTGCACGACATGTAAGTAACTACACCTTTAACGGTAAAATTTTCTGATGATGATACAATTTTCTGCCTGAATTCTGCCTTCCCGCTGAATGTATTAATTTTATATCCAAAAGCCTCATCATATTTCTCTTCGGGCCTGGTCACCTCATAAGCCCTTCCATCCAGTTCAAAAAAAGGTGAAGGCTCAATGGTTATTGAAGTTGGAACCGGTCCGTTTTCCGGAATATTCATTGAATATATATGGGAGCCCTCATTTATTGAAGCCGTAAAAATTATCTCATAATGGTTCTTATCTTTTTTCTCATAACCGAATTCCCAGCTAACAGGGTCCTGAATCTGAGCGATGCTGTCAGAAAAGAATAAAAGCATAATTATCAAAAAAAGCAGATATCGTTGCATATCAAATTATGTATTAAAACTTTACAAAAATATTTAAATAAAATAATTCTACCCCAAATATCATAAATTACATACCCGGTAACAACTGTTTATGCCTTTTTGTTCTCAGGAAAGGTCAATTTCATTATCGTTCATGTCGAAGAAACGATATTCGAGCAGGTGATATGAAGGCAGAGCCATTATTTTCAGGAATATTTTGTATTTTATATTCCATTTCATTCTCGTTGAGATTAAACCTTTGTTCAGGTATGCCTCAACAAATGGGTGTACTTTGAGTAATATTTTTTTTGTTTTTACCTTTTCGATAATAGATGAAAGGGTCGTTTCTATTTCATCAATTAGTAGCAGAGGAGGTTTAACATTTCCGGTCCCTCTGCATACAGGGCATTTTTCGGTGGTAACAACGGTAATTTCAGGTCTTACACGCTGGCGGGTAATCTGCATTATTCCAAATTTAGTAAGAGGAAGAATGGAGTGTTTTGACCGGTCGTTCTGCATTGCCTCCTTCATCTTTTCATACAGAAGTTGTTTATTTTCGGTCGATTGCATGTCGATAAAGTCAATCACTATTATACCCCCCATATCCCTGAGTCGAATCTGTCTGGCTATTTCTTTTGCAGCTTCAAGGTTTACCTCAAGTGAGTTTGTTTCCTGATCTGTTCCTGCTTTTGATCTGTTTCCACTATTCACGTCAATGACATGAAGGGCTTCGGTATGCTCGATAATCAGGTATGCGCCATGACGAAAGGAGACCGTCCTGCCAAAGAGTGATTTAATCTGTTTTGTTATACCGAAATGGTCAAAAATCGGCAGGTTACCCCTGTAAAGCTTTACAATATTTTCCTTCTCCGGAACAATATCTCTGACATATTTTTTGATCTCATTCTGAAGAAGCTCATCGTTTACATAAATATTGTTAAACGAAACATTCAGCAGGTCGCGAAGGATAGCATTTATTCTGTTCATTTCCCCGATAAAGAGTCTCGGGGTTTTAATATCTTTTCGTATACCGGCAAAAGCACTCTCCCATTTTTTAATAAGTTCTCTCAATTCTGCATCAAGAACAGCAACTTTTTTGCCCTCTGCAGCTGTCCTGATTATCGCTCCGTAGTTCTGGGGTTTAATACTCTGCACCAGAGTTTTCAGTCTGTTCTTTTCATCCTGGTTTTCAATTTTTGTTGAAACCGAAACTTTATTTGAAAAAGGAATAAGAACAAGATTACGACCAGCCAGAGAAATTTCAGATGAGAGCCTGGGGCCTTTTGTTGAAATCGGCTCCTTGGTAATCTGTACAATTACTGTCTGCCCTGCTGAAAGTACATCGCCAATCTTCCCATCCTTTTCAATATCAGGTTCCATTCTGAATTTCTGAATAGAACCTGCTTTACCCTTTTTCTGAACCGAAAGCTGATAATACTTATGAAGAGTTCTGAACTGGGGTCCCAGGTCAAAATAATGCAGGAAGGCATCTTTTTCATAACCAACGTTGACAAAGGCCGCATTAAGTCCTGGCATTATAGTCCTTACCTTACCCAGATAAATATCACCTACCGAGAATTTAAAATTACGCTTTTCTCTGTGTAATTCAACAAGCTGCTTGTCTTCAAGTAAGGCAAGAGATATCTCTTCTTCACCCGCATCAATAATCAAATCCCTGCTTTCCACTCTTAAAGAAAACTAAAAAAACAATAGTATCTTTCAAAAAATACAAGATAATAAACCTAAAGATCAGGAGACCTTTAGGTTATTTATTTTTTAACTGGCCACCGGTTAGCTATTTTTTCTTATGCCTGTTCTTCCTTAAGCGTTTTTTACGCTTATGGGTGGCCATCTTATGTCTCTTCCTCTTCTTCCCGCTTGGCATAATAATTATTTTTTAATCTGGTTTTTAACTTTGTTAATAAAAGATTTTGCTGGTTTAAATGCGGGAATATTGTGGGCAGGGATAATGATTGTTGTGTTTTTTGAAATGTTCCTCGCAGTCTTTTTTGCTCTTTTCTTTATTACAAAGCTACCAAAACCTCTGAGATAAACATTGTTACCACCAACCATAGAATTTTTTACAGCTTCCATAAAAGCTTCAACGGTTTTCTGTACCGTTACTTTTTCAATACCGGTGTTTTTTGCAATTTCATTTACAATGTCTGCTTTTGTCATGTTTCCTTAAGTTTTAAAATTCAACAAATTATTTTATTCAAGTTTTTTCAACCGTGCAAATATAAAAATATTATTTATTTAAATTGAAACAGTTACATAAATTTTTATTTCACATTGCCATTCTTTACACAAAATCTTCTCTCCCTTAACCGGCTTAGAACAGGTGAAAAACCGCTCAAATGTATTAAAAAAACATTCAAATATTAAGCCTTAAATAAATCATAATTCCATTCGTACTGTTATTTAATTGATAATAAAAATTTTAAGTGTAATATTCCTGAGTCAGTACATATTTATCTCAAGATTTCGGCATTGACATACTTTTTTTTAACTTTACATCATTAAAAGGTTAAATATGTCACTAAACAGGGTAATACTGGTTGGAAATGTCGGAAAAGATCCTGTAATAAGGTATTTCGACAAAGGTGTTGCAAAGGCGACATTCCCGCTCGCAACAAGTGAAGTATACACAAATCAAAAAGGTGAAACCATTACAACAACGGAATGGCATAATATTGTTTTATGGAGATCTCTTGCCGAGATAGCCGAAAAGACGGTAAAGAAAGGTACTCAGCTTTATATCGTTGGAAAAATCAAGACACGATCATATACCGACAAGGACGGTATTAACAAATACATTACGGAGATAATTGCTGATACGATGTTTGTACTTGAACGCAGGCAGGCTACCAGTACTCAGGTTTCATACGGGGCGTCCCATGAGCCCTCTGGGAATGATAATATGGCAGAACCTCATGTAATATACAACAATGGAAAAGGCAATGGCATTTCAGAACCTGCGCAAGAACCTGAAGAACAGGGAGAATGGAATAAAGAAGAGACATTAGGAACAAAAGCGGAAGATGACCTCCCTTTCTAGTGTTAACAAAAACTGAAATACTTGGCTGGTTTAATTCAACTGTTTGCTCTGACCTCAATTCCAGAGTTTCTGAAATATAATGCTGATATCATTGCCGGATTAATTGTCATTCTATTACTTCTGGCATTTTCAGCAGGGATTTCAGGTTCAGAAGTTGCATTCTTTTCGCTAAATCCAACCGATATAGCAAAAATCCAAAAAGAAAAAACAGAAAATGCAAGGGCATTACTAACAATTATCGGGAAACCTGAAGAGCTACTTACTACCATCCTCATCCTTAACAACCTTATGAATATCGGTATTGTTGTTCTTGGATCCTACATTACCGGCAGATTGTTTGACTTTTCAGCTTCCCCTGTTGCAGGATTTATTATTGAAGTTGTTGTTATTACTTTAATAATACTACTTTTTGGGGAAATCCTTCCAAAAATATATGCTACAAGGAATAATTACAGGTTTGCTTTACTCATGGCTCGCCCTTTTAGTTTACTATGCAGGATATTTAAACCTTTATCAGAAATATTTATATTATCAACCCGTTTTGTCAGGAAAAGAAAATTTCGTTCTGCCCGGTTAAGAGGAATGAAAGATATTTCCGATGCTCTGGAATTTACCCGGGCTGATCTTAAAGATGAAGGAAGAATTCTGAAGAGTATTGTAAAATTCAGTGATATAAGTGCCTCGGCAATCATGTGCCCCCGGATAGATGTTATTGCTGTAAACATTAGATCAGGTTTCAGAAATATTATCCAGACAATCACCGATTCAGGTTTCTCAAGAATACCTGTCTATTCCGGCACTTTCGATAACATTACCGGTATACTGTATGCAAAAGATGTTCTTCCCTATTCAGAATACCCCGACTCATTCAAATGGCAATCACTTATCAGACCACCATATTTTGTTCCTGAAACAAAAAAAATTGACGAATTGCTTAAAGAATTTCAGAGCAAAAAAATTCATATGGCAATAGTTATTGATGAGTATGGAGGCACCTCGGGAATTATATCACTCGAAGATATTCTTGAAGAAATAGTAGGCGAAATTACTGATGAGACCGACGAGGATAAACCTCTTTACAGAATCATTGACCGTAATACATATATATTTGAAGGCAAAATACTTCTGAACGATTTTTATAAGATTTTAAATATTGAGGAGGATCTGTTTGTCGATATAAGGGGTGAATCAGAAACCCTCGCAGGTTTGTTGCTGGAACTTACCGGAGAAATACCTGTGAAAGGTGATAAGATTCATCATGGCAATTTTGACTTTATTATCGAATCATCCGACAAAAAGAGAATCAAAGAAGTAAAAGTAATAATCAGATCAGATGCTGAAAAAACTGATAATTAAAGCCGCTATAGCGATGGTTCTTTTCCTGCCTCTTTTCTCATGCAGAGGAAAGAGTGTACCCAAACCAAGAGGATATTTCAGGATTGATTTTCCTGAGAAACGATACAGATTATATGACACAACCTGTCCATTCGTTTTTGAATATCCGGTTTATGGCATAATATCATACGATATAGGTGATAATCCGGAACCATGCTGGTTTAATCTCGATTTTCCGGAATACAGGGCTAAATTGCATATCAGCTATAAAAGTATTAAAGGCGACCTACCACATATATTAAAAGAGGCCAATGAATATGTTTATAGCCACACAATTAAGGCAGATGCTATTTCCGAACAGCCATGGCTTAATCCCGACAGGAAGGTTTATGGAATACTTTATGAAATAAAAGGGAATGCTGCATCAAACATTCAGTTCATAATTACTGACAGCACAAGACATTTTTTAAGGGGGGCACTCTATTTTTCAGCCCTGCCAAATGAAGATTCCCTCGCTCCTGTAATTAATTTTTTCAAAGAGGACATAATACATATGATAGAATCTCTTTACTGGAAATAATCACCTCTCTGATAAACAAATGAGTTGTATAACAAAACATTATCTGAACGAATTTTCGGTTGTAGGAGTCTGGAAAATTGAAGAGGATATAAGCACACTGCTTAAAATGGCAGTTCTGGATGCAGAAGACAGGAAAAGATACCGTGAATTCAGAAGTAATTCGCGGAAGCTCGAGTTTCTCAGCGTTAGGGCACTGCTGTCTGAACTTCTCGGTAATGAAGCCAGAATTGTATACAACAAAAATAATAAACCTTTCATTAAAGATGGAAGCCATTTTATCAGTATATCCCATTCTTTCAGGCTCACTGCAATTATGCTGAGTACAAATGAACAGGTTGGAATAGACCTTGAATATATGAATGCCAACATTGGTGCCTTTGCGTCAAAATTTATAAACAGAAGGGAGAAAGTGGTAAAAGATCCTGTAAAAAGCAGATATCACCTTTACCTTCACTGGTGCGCAAAAGAAGCTCTATATAAAATCTGTGACAAAGAAGGAATAAGCATAAAGCATAATATAATAATTGAACCCTTTGAACCTGAGGATTCAGGACAGATAAAAGGCAGGGTAAAAACTAAAAATATTGATTTATCCTTTGACCTCTTCTATTCAAGATATGAGAATTATGCAATCGTCTGGACAAAAAAGAAGATCCTATGAAAAAGTTCTCCATATTGCCATCAGAAAAGTCTCTGGCTTTGCTACTCGACCCAGATAAAGCAAAAGGCAGTGCTCTCAACAGGATAATTGATATTGCTGCTGCTCACAATGTTGATTATATACTTGCCGGTGGCAGTATTACTTTCAGCAATATTGATTCGCTTATAAACAGGATTAAAAAAAGATGTTCACTTCCTGTTATTTTATTCCCGGGTAATTTACTCCAGCTTAATACCAGAGTTGATGGTATCTATTTTATCTCGCTTATTTCAGGTCGTAATCCTGAATTGCTTATTGGCAATCATGTTATTGCTGCTCCATTCCTGAAAGACATCAGGGAAAGGGTTGTTCCAGTAGGTTATATTCTGGTTAATTGCGGGTCGAAGACATCAGTGGAATATTTAAGTCAGACGGAATCTATTCCGTCGGATAAGCCTGAGATAATCATTGCTACTGCTCTTGCCGGGGAGATGCTGGGAATGAAGATGATATATCTTGAAGGGGGAAGTGGGGCCGATAGGCCAGTTCCAGAGAAAGTTATCAGGGCAGTAAGGGAAGTTATCACAATTCCTCTGGCGGTTGGGGGA
The DNA here is from genome assembly GCA_020722575.1 of Rikenella microfusus. GTDB lineage: Bacteria > Bacteroidota > Bacteroidia > Bacteroidales > VadinHA17 > LD21. The sequence continues at coordinate 52,409 of DYKN01000007.1, forward strand.
GGATTACGCAGCAGTGAACAGGTAAAAGCTGTTTATGAAAGCGGGGCTGATCTGGCCGTACTTGGAAACGGTTGTGAAAAAAGACCCGAATTGCTTATTGAGGCATGTAATGTAAGAGATTTGTTCCGCCGACAGTGATGATTACCTTGTAGCGAGTTCAAATATCGGTTCACCAGTTGCAGCACCGGGCACCGGAATACCGCACATGACCGAGAGTGTCGGTGCAATATCAGTCAAATTAACCTTTCTGGTTACTGTAGCCCTGTTTACAGTCCATCCATACCATATCAATGGTACATGAGTATCATAATCGTAGGGAGAATTATGTCCTGTTACACTATTGTCGTTCCTCTCAACCCATCCAGGATTAAGGATAATAAAAACATCGCCCGAGCGTTGTGGCACGTAACTGTTAAGTACTTTTTGCATTAATCCGTCGCCCGGAAAACGACCCGACTCCATCATTGTCATGGGAAAAGCCGAAGCAACGCCTGAATGCTGCACTATAAAGCGTGAAACTCTCTTCTGGATCTCATCAAGCGATAACCTTGCATCCTCAATAAGTGTTCTATTTAAGAATATCTGATTCTGAAAATATCCTTTAATCCAGGCACCCTCACCATAAAGAGCATTCAGATACATCCTGAGCAATTGTAAGGCCTGGTTCTGTCTGAAATAGCCCCCGGGAATACGGTATTGCTCGAGCAGTGATGGAATCTCGGAAATCCCATGCGATGCGGTAAAGAAAACCAGAATATTTCTTTTCCCAATTGTCTCGTTCAGGAAATCGAGCAATGCCGCAATATCGGCATCAAGCCTGAAAATAGCATCTGCCATCTCAACCGATGAAGGCCCGAAACGATGACCAATATAATCAGTTGCTGAAAAACAAACCGATAGATAATCAGTAGTATCGTCCTGCCCAAGTTTTTCCTCCTTAACAAGCCTTATGACAAAATCCTTTGTAAAAGTGTTTCCGAAAGGCGTTTCCGACAACATAGAATAGCTGTCATTGTTTCCTTGAAAACTTTTTTCCCGGATTTTTTTCAGGTCATACGGGAACCAGTTCTTACCATCAAATCCCATTTCGAAAGTATTTGAATCAGGCAGGCATCCTGAATAAGCTTCTGTTTCTTTAAACAGAGACCAGATACCATTAAGATATGAATCGGACAGTTTCATTGAATTTAAATCATTCACCCATACAGGTAACTGATCCATATACCAGGTACTTGACATCCAGGTGCCGGATTTATTGTCGAACCAAAAAACACCATCAGGTGAGTGACCCGCAGATAATATCGCAGAACTTTCCCTGAGACCTGCAGAAAAAATTTTTGCTTTTCCTTTTGTTGCAAGCTTCAGCTCATCGGCAAAAGTTGATGAATGAAGCTGTGAAGGAGAATGCAGCCCCTGTTCATAGCTTCCGCCTACCGGCCTGACCTCAGCATCATAAGTACAGTAAATGGTCTCATCTTTTAAAGGAACATACCAGTAATCGGAAGTTATTCCATGAAAAGCAGGCTCTGTGCCGGTTGAAATAGTGGCATGACCCGGGGCCGACTGGGTATGAAGATAATTGAAATTTGCACTCTTGAATGAAGTTCCCTCATTAATAAGACGCCTGATGCCATTCTCCAGAAACCTGTTACGATATTTCTCAATCTGATCATACCTCAACTGTTCCACAATAATAGCCACTACAAGTCTGGGCTTTTCGGGCGGTATATAGGCAACCTGCGCAATGGATAAAGCTGATGAAAAAAGATATGAAATCGCAATAATCAAGAAATACCAAATATTTTTTTTATGTAAAGATGGCATCATAAATAACTATTTTATCACAGTTAAATCAAAGCTGCAAAAATAGTTTTTTTATTGATGGAAAAGCCTTCTAATAATTATGTGATATTACAACCAGTCTGCCATTAAGCGTTTTGTCTGTTGTAACAGAATGGAAAACAATTGTATATATTCCTGCACCAAGGTTTGTGACGTTAATAATTACAGGACTAGATGTAGTGATGTAATCAGCTATCTTCGCGCCGTTATTACTTATTATTGTAATTCTCACAGGTCCGTTAAAAGATTCTGGAAGTATACATTTAACTCTCTCACGTGCCGGATTAGGAAAAATCACAGGTTCCTCAGGCTTACTGGTGTCAACTGCAGTATTCGATGGTCTCATCTGAATTGCCAGTGTAGTTTTCTGACCATTTACCACCTCTATGCCCGAAATGATTGTATCTCTGTATCCGTCTGCTGAAAAAGTCAGGTTCCATACTCCCTGAAAGAGGAATCTGGTAAACCGACCTGTAAGTGAATCGCAATAGACATGTGAACTGTCCCTGTCGTGACCTGATATATATACTTTAGCCGGCACCGGCAAACCACTATAAAAATCTGTAACTTTCCCGTGAATTCCGTAAAGAGCATTTTCGAGATATCCGAGAAGTGATTGCCTGTTATATAGCCACAACAGTTCTAGCTGAGCAGCAGGAGTCAGTTTAATATCATCCAGTTCAATTGTTACTTCCCTTCCCTGAAGTTCCCATGTAATAAAATCCTGTCTTCCTCCGTAAATTATGTACCATTCGGCTCCACGTGTAACTCCATTATCCATAAAATTCATATAAGCAGGTCCTGAATAGAAATGAACAGTATCGGCATATTTTCTGCTTATATAATAAAACCAATCGTGGTCAGCATGATATTTATCAAACCAACGGTCCCAGGGGAAATTAACCACTTCCTCTCCAGAATGAAAATTTGCCGAAAGAACAAACTTTCTTTTTCTCATAAAGGCAATCATGTCAGTAGTCTCTTTCTGCTGTATGACAGAAGGATTCATAGGATCGGGAAAGTTTCGGTTAAGATCGTACCCGTTGGCATTTGTTCTGGTAGGCGACGAAATAATATCACCGCTATTGTATGTACCATCGGGATTGGCAAGGGGATTTATCCATATCTCAAGATTATCCACAAGAGCATTAATTAGGGTATTTGATCCGTAATTTTTCAACAAAAAATCTGCAAACCGCATCATAAGAACAAAACCTGCAAGTTCATCACCATGCATAGTTGATGAATAAAATACCTCCGGTTCATCCTCGTCGCCGTGAACATTATCGGATATCTTCAATACAAGAACCAGACGACCGTTCACACTGGTACCTATTGTATCGAGAAGACAGAGTTGAGGATAATCGGCAGCAAATTGATGCATTATCGAATCATACTGAGTATAAGTGGGATATGTATCCCATTCCATTGCTTCCTTTACCGATGATGCGTGTGTTATACCTTTGGCTGGTTCTCTTTTTAAAATTTCATAATCAAATTTATTTGATAAAAACCACTCAAGGCTTGTTTGTGAGAGTGTTATATATACTTTTTTATTCTTGACCGAAGTGATTGAAACATTTCTTGTAATACTATCAATTGCAGTACGTCCGGGATATGGTATTACCACATCTGCCTCGCCGTGTTTTCTGATTTCCTCTCTGAGTTCCTTATCCTTAACGTTTTGCGAAAAACATTCGGTTGCCTGCAAAATTATTATTAACAGCAATATTGCATAATGCCGTCCCATATAATATTAAACGTTAAAACGGATGTGAAGTATATCTCCGTCTTCAACAATATAATCCTTTCCTTCGATATGAAGTTTACCGGCATGTTTGCAGGCATTTTCCGAGCCGAGTGTGATAAAATCATTATATTTAATTACTTCTGCTCGAATAAATCCTCTTTCAAGGTCACTGTGAATAACACCGGCTGCCTGTTTTACATTCATTCCTTTTTTGATTGTCCATGCCCTTATCTCTTTTGGTCCTACAGTAAAAAATGTATGAAGATTCAGCATTTTGTATGCTGCCCTGACGAGCTTATTCACTCCCGGTTCCTCAAGGCCGGCATCTTTAAGAAATTCAAGTCTGTCCTGTTCATTTGAGAGTTCGGCAATTTCTGCCTCGAGCTTTCCGGCTATAATAAGTACTTCCGAATTACTTCCTTCAAGATATTCTTTCACCCTATCCACATGACGGTTCCCTGTATGAACCGAGCGTTCATCAACATTACATACATACATAACCGGTTTAATGGAAAGAAGAAACAGATCATCGAGATATTTTCTATCAGAAGCGCTTAAATCAAGTGATCTGGCATTTCTGAGGTTTTCAAGATGTTCCTTAAGCCGTGTTAATACATCAATTCCGTACTGTGCATCCTTATCGCCCGATTTTGTTGTTTTTCTGAGTCGTTCAATTTTCTTTTCAACCGATTCCAGATCCTTAATCTGAAGTTCAAGGTCAACGGTTTCAATATCCCTCACAGGATCAACAGACCCGTCAATATGAGGAAGTGATTCATCATCGAAGCATCTCAGGACATGTATTAAGGCATCAGTATTTCTAATGTCCGCCAGGAAACGGTTTCCCACACCCTCTCCCCTGCTTGCTCCTTTTGTCAGACCCGGAATATCAACAATAACTACAGAAGTAGGCACAATCTTTTCCGTGACCTGATATTTAGCAAGCTCATAAAGCCTGGCATCGGGCACCTGAATGATACCAATATTCGATTTTGTGGCACTGAATGCCAGAGAACTCGTCTCCGCTCCTGCCCCCGATAAACAATTAAAAATCGTTGATTTACCTGAATTGGCTATACCGATAATTCCGCATTGTAATGACATACAACAAATTTATCAGAATGCAAAGGTACAATTAATTAAAATGAAATGTTCAATCATAACACCAGAGAAGTTATCAGGTGATCTATTGAACAACCAAATTCAACAACCAGTCCATGGGGAATACTTAATTTTCCAGTTCAGAGAGACGGACATTGACAATTAAAGAAATATTAGCATTATTCAATAGATCAATTTTGCTATTTTTCTGAAATTTTTTATTTTAAACTTTTATAATTGAAAGCTATCAAATATATAAATATTATTACAGGTGACTGCCGATCAAACTGATTCTGATATAGTTACTCTTCTTAAAACTGACAGAGAGAGGGGATTCAGGCTTATTGTAGAACGTTACAGTCGCAGGCTTTACTGGCATGTAAGGAGGCTTGTCATACTGCATGAAGATGCTGACGATGCACTGCAGAACACTTTTATGAATGCCTGGAAAAATCTTGATAGATTCAGATTTGAAAGTTCGTTATATACATGGCTCTATTCAATTGCCACAAATGAAGCTCTGGCAATATTGAACAGGAAAGCCAGGAACGGCATGGCATCTCTTGACGACCTTAATAGCTTTTTTTCATCATCAATCGAAGGCAGTACATGGTTCGACGGTGACGAAGCCGGGAGAAAATTACAGAATGCTATTCTTAAACTGCCTGAAAAACAGAGAGTAGTTTTTAATCTTAGATATTATGAAGATATGTCGTACGAAGAAATGAGCAAGGTGCTCAATACCTCTGTAGGTGCATTAAAGGCATCATATCACCATGCTGTAAAAAAAATTGAAGAATACCTGCAAACTTTTTAAACTTCAGATTAATAAAGTTATCTAATAGAATGATGATGAAAATTGATGACATAGAAAAAAAGAATCCTTTCAAGGTACCTGACAATTACTTTGAAAATCTTAATGAACGGATTCTGGGTAATATCCTGTCTGAAACAAACAGGAAGAGAAAAGTCGTTAACGTAATAAATCTAAAGCCTTTTCTCGCCATTGCAGCATCTGTTGTTTTAATTGTTGTCATAGGACTTTCAGTGCTGTTTAACAACACTGGACCAAAGCAGGAGGTCATGTTAACAAAACAGAAAACTGATTATATTAATGAGCTTGCCCTTGAAAACATTGATATTTCATACCTTGAAGATGAAGTATCAGGTTTATGGAGTGAACCAATCTTTGGTGATCTTGAAATCGAAGATATTATACATTACCTTGAAAATGAAAATATAAGCATTTCTGAGATTTACGAATTTTACTAAAATATATAAAATACCGGTGTATGAAAAAGGGAATTTTCTTATTAATTCTGTTTCAGATAGTTGCCATGGGAGGATTAATAGCCCAGGTAACACCTGCCGAAAGACTTGTTGCATACAAGGTTGCATTTTTGACACGCAGGTTAAATCTTACAGTTGAAGAGTCACAGAGATTCTGGCCTGTTTATAATGAGCTACAGGACCAGAAAAACGCAATTCAGCGGGAGCGTGCTTCTATCTTCATAAAGATTGCCGAAAATAAGATGAATATGTCGGAAAAAGATATTATCGAGGCCGGCGATCGACTAATCTCACTCGATATACAGGAGGCAAATCTTTCAGCAGAATATCATAAAAGGTTCAAGGAAATTTTACCACCTGTAAAGGTTATACGGCTTTATCAAGCTGAAAATCAATACAGGAATTTGCTTTTGAATGAGCTGCGTAACGCACCTGGAGGATTACGGGAAGAAATCAAGCAAAGAAGGGACAGGTAAAAGTCATAAAAATAATTAACCTGTTATTCATTGATGAATTCGCAGAGTTTTTCAAGTTTGATTCTGGTCTGAGTTCCTGTATTCATATTTTTTACGGTCACTTCTCCAAAATTAATCTCATCATCTCCTGCAACTATAACAAAAGGGATTTTCAGTGCAGATGCATAAGCAAATTGTTTCCCAACTTTAATAGCATCGGGATAAAGCTGGGCGCTTATGCCTTTTGTATGGAGCAACTTCAATATTTTAAGGGCATAGTGAAGAGTTTCGTTCCCAAAATTTATGACAAGTACTTTAGATGGGGCTGAGTTTGTTTCAGAAAAACCCTCCTGCCTGGAAACAATATCATATATTCTGTCGGCCCCAAATGAAATGCCTATTCCAGAAACATTTTCCAGCCCGAATATTCCTGTAAGATTATCGTACCTGCCTCCTCCGCATATACTTCCAATTTCAAACTGAGATGCTTTTACTTCAATAATTATGCCTGTATAATAATCAAGCCCTCTGGCAAGAGAAAGGTCAAATTCCACTTCTGACTGTAGCGGATCAGTTTTAATATAGCCGAGAATTGTTTCAATTTCTTCAATTCCCTTTTGTCCGGTTTCTGAGTAGCCGAAAAGTTCCTTTAACCTGTTCACTTTCTCATATCCGGAGCCCTGCATTTCTATAATTTCCATAATCAAATCAACAGCCTCAGTCGGGATACCTTTTATTAGAAGTTCATCTCTTACAGCTTCAGTGCCAATTTTTTCAAGTTTGTCAATTGCCACTGTTATGTCGTTCAATCTTTCGGTACCGCCTGCAAGTTCAGCAATACCTGCGAGTATCTTACGGTTGTTGATACGTATTATTACGGGTATTTTCAGCCGTACAAAAACATCATCAATAATTTTGATCAGTTCAAATTCATTGAGCAATGAATTACTTCCAATTACATCAGCATCGCATTGAAAAAACTCACGGTATCGTCCTTTTTGGGGTTTATCAGCTCGCCATACAGGTTGAATTTGATAGCGTTTAAAGGGGAAAGTTATTTCATGGCGATGCTGAACGACATATCTTGCAAACGGCACTGTAAGATCATATCTGAGTCCCTTTTCGCATATCCTTGCTGACAATGTTGCGGAATCGGTATTATAAAGCTCAGATTCCGAAATTTCTGCAAGAAAATCACCTGAGTTAAGGATTCTGAACAGCAGTTTATCTCCCTCGTTACCATATTTCCCCAGCAATGTTGAAAGGTTTTCCATTGCAGGTGTCTCAATGGGCTGGTAGCCGTAAAGTCTAAAAACATCGCGTATGGTGCTGAAGATATAATCTCTGATGATAACTTCTCCGGGTGAGAAATCACGTGTTCCTTTGGGTATTGATGGTTTCAGAGCCATATGCCAGAGATATAGAGTGCAAAAGTATACATATACTTTGAAAGTTAAAAACATTACGGTTTCATCAACAGTAATTATTTCTTTCAGTATACCTCAGGCACAAAGGTTTGTTCAGTTTTGGGTGGTCTTACGTATGCAACATCTTGTTTAAGCGGTGGAAGTTTGAAAGGTTTGGGTGTAAGGTCTTCATAAGGAACAAGAGAGAGAAGGTGGTGAATACAATTAAGTCTTGCGCGTCTTTTATCATCGCCTTCCACTACATACCAGGGGGATTGTTTTGTATCTGTGTAGGCAAACATTTTGTCTTTGGCCATTGAATATTCCACCCATTTATCGCGCGATTCAATATCCATCGGGCTTATTTTCCACCGTTTGGTGGGATCCTTAATTCTGTCCTGAAATCGCTTTTCCTGTTCGTGGTCACTAACCGAGAACCAATATTTGATCAGAATGATACCCGACCTGATAAGCATTTTTTCAAATTCGGGGCAGGATCTAAGAAATTCCTCATATTCCTCGTTTGTACAGAATCCCATTACTTTTTCCACTCCTGCTCTGTTATACCAGCTGCGGTCGAAAAGCACAATTTCGCCTGCTACCGGCAGATGTGCCACATACCTTTGAAAGTACCATTGCGTTTTCTCTTTTTCTGTTGGTACACCAAGGGCAACAACACGACAAATACGGGGATTAAGGCAACCTGCTATGGTTTTTATTACACCTCCCTTACCGGCTGCATCTCTCCCCTCGAATATTATCACTACTTTCAACTTTTTTGCTTTTACCCATTCCTGTAACTTGACAAGCTCTATCTCAAGTTTCTTGAGTTCTTTAAAATAGACCTTCTTCTTCATCCTCTTATGTTTTTCCATCTCCTCGTCGTGATAAAGCTCCTCCCTGTCAAAAATTTTTTCTTCCCCTTTCAGGTTTTTATCCTTTTTGTTTTCTTTTTCCCTGTTTTTAACTGCTGTTGCCATTGTCCAGAATTTAAATAAGAAAGATATAAAAAATCTTCCATAAAAATAAAAAAACCATGAAAATAACTGAATTTCAATACTGAGAGGAAAGTATCTATTTATTCGGCAGTGGAAGAATCACTATTTAAAGACGATCCTGAGATTATCTTTATTGAAAAAACGGAATTGAAAGCGGATATCTGAATTCCTCACCTCTTGATGCTTTTATTGAGGCAATTGTAATACAGATTATTTTAAGCAACCACAGTGTAACTAGAAGAGGTATACCTACCAGAATAAAACAGAGAGGTATGATAAGAATTGTATAAAGCAACAGAGAGAGTTGAAAATTAAGAGCTGCTTTTCCGTTTTCGTTGACCCATGTTGATTCGTCGCGTCTGCTCAACCAGCAGATTAGAGGGCCAAGAATACCGCCAAAAGGGAAAATAAAACAGGCAAATGCCGAGAGGTGGCAGAACATAGCCCATGTACGCTCATTTTCCGATAATACTCTGATTTCTTTCATGATTTTTTCTGTTTATCAAAAGACGACTAAACACCGTTTATGTTGCATTATTTGTACCGGGCCAGTCTTTGTAAATCTGAAGACAGAAAAGCATCGGGATTTCCTTTATTGATGCGGTGCTGGCCAAAATAATACATATTAGAGTCGTCAGTTCCAATCAGAATTTTAAAACAATAACTTCCTGTACTGGTGTTTCCCGGTCCCACTTTATGAAGCACAAGAATGCCGGGAGCCTTTTCGGTAATGGCTTTTACAATTTCTTCTTCTTCAACTATTTTAAAAGGAAAAGGATAAATTGCCTTCACTGCATCAATAGTATTTATTTCAGGAGCAAGATCTTCCTTTTTTGCAAGAATTGTTTTATTAATAACTTCCGGAGCATTTACATTATAATACCTCAAATATCGTCTGCCGGTAATTGAAGGCTCGCGGGCTATAAGTTGGGCATGTTTCTGCATGAAAGCAAGAATAAGGCCAAGTTTGTATCCATATTCGATATCATCTTCTTCCGCAAACGACAGTGGTACAGCACATATCTCAGGGTTATCACTCAGGTCACTGACTTTTTTGCCCTGAATCAGGTTGATAAAATTAAATAAGCCTCCTGTTTTGTCTCGCTCAAAATGGGTCTGTGTAAGTACAATAAATGAACAGGAAGGATCAGTTCGTCTTTTATTGAACTCGACAATATCAATAAACTCATAAGGCGTTATCGTCCAGAATGAAGTGACAGCTTTTTTGATAAAAGAATTCCAGGCAGAAAATGGATCATCTTCAAGAACAACACAGGTTTTTGAAGCCATAAACTGTTTTATTTCGTCAGCTGAAGGAAATGGCGCCTGTGCCCCCGCAAAATAAAAAAGGGAAATAAAAAGAGAAAATAAAAAAAATCTCCTCATGATAATGATTATTTGACAGGTAAATATAGTGGATTTCTTTCATTGAATTTCCTGATGTAAACGAACATCAGTTCTTTCTGTTTTTTCCTTGAAAGTTTGACGTACTCTTCATAAAGCTCAGGGTCTTTCATTATAAGCAGTTTCACATTATTCACATCAAACTCCAATACGTTACCCGTTTCAAAATCAATCAGATACTGCCTCAACTCAGTACGGCTTGTTGTATAAGGTCTGTAATAAGGTGAATAATAAGGGTAACCGCCATAATAACTGTATGGGTAATAATAAGGATAGCCATAATAAGGGTAAAAATAGGGATCGTAATAACCATAAGGTGAATAATAGTTATATCTTGAATCATAAGTGGTAATATCGGCAACAAAATGACATATATTCCCAAAGAAAGTTATTCTATTAAATTTCCCCTGGATCATTACATAAAGTACCCCGTTACGGGCAAAACCCCAGATATCTTCTTTCTTTACCTCCTGGCGTATCCCCATTTCATCGTAGAAATATATTTTTTCTGATGAAAAAACTTTATTGAAAAAATCTCTATCGTTATAATCGGCAGATGTTAGAATTTTGGCCTTCGGAACAGGATTGTTTGTTTTGACCTGTTCGAAGTTAAGGTATATACCGTCCTGAAATCTGAAATCCGGAGTATATTTAACTTTTCCTTCTTCCTCCTGCCCTGATAAATTATTCAAAAAAAGGAATAAGGCTGTTATTAGAATAAAAAATCTTTCTTCCAGATTATTGATTTTCTTCATACGCCTGTCCTCCTTTCAAGGTTTCGTTTATCAAAAATTATACCGAACGGAATAGGTTAAGCAATTCATTTTAAAGGTAAATATAAAGGGTTTTTTTTATTATAAATTCCGATGTAATAAAAGATGAGTGCCTTTCTACGTTTAAGTGGAAGCTGGTTATACTCTGCATAAAGTTCCCTGTCATTTTTCAGTAATTTGCTCAGATTCTGAACATTCAGTTTCTTTATTTTTCCTGTCCTGAAATCAATCAGATATTTTTTAAGGTCTCTGAAACTTACTGCATGAATTTGCTTTGCAGGTACATTCTCAGAAGGAAGATAATTACTTCGCAGTATTTTCTGATAGGTCATATAATTATCATCATGAAGGAAAAAGCAGCTGACAGTTCCCAGCATATAAAGCTCACTGAAATATCCCTTCCACTTTACATACATAATGCCCCCTGAAGCAAAACCCCACACATTCTTATTGTCAATAACTGCAGTACCGCCATCTGGAAGAGTATATCTGAGCTGTTGGGTCGATAATATCCTCTTAAAAAATTCATAATCATCATAATCTTCAGCAATAAGGAGGTCACTCTTTCGAACCGGACTGTCAGTAAGAACCTGCTGAAAATTCTCATAAATGCCGTCAGTGAACCTGAAAGAAATACCATTATTACTTTCAGTATCCTGACTATTTAATGCTCCCGGGAAAATAAGGAACAATATCAGCCACTTATTATACCAGTAATTTAAAATGAATTTCAATTGGATACTATAAACAGATACAAAATTAGTCAATCCTCGAATAAATATACGTATATTTATAAGCAGAATATTTGCAGCAATCTGGAAATTATTCACATGATTCAAAATAAAAGGTAGGGCAGGAAGAAATTATTTCATTTGTTTTACAAAAATATTTTCTTATAAATTTACATTCTGGATAATCTGTAAAATGAAAAAATGAAAAACAGCATTCATTTTTTGATCCCCGATCATGAGTTCCCGAAGTGGTGGAATAAAACATCCCACTGGCATTATATATTTTTCCCGTCTTCCCTTATTGTGGCTATAATTCTTTTATTGCTCAAGTATTACCTTGCAGCCGGGGTATTAATTATTATAGCCACAGCATCCGGAATTTTATTTATACGAACAACTAACAGAATATTGCACAATCTTGCTTCGAGGCTTGAGGAATTGATTGAGTCGAGTGGCAAGAAAGATAATGTTATAAATAATTTCTCCCACAGGATACGCGAACCTCTGAATAACCTGGTAACAGTAAGTGAACTTCTAATAAATTCGGAAGTTGAAAAGAAACACAAGGATTTGATTGAAACTCTTGTAGCGTCGACCAAGAATATGGTTGACATTGTCAATGAATTGACCATGCAGAGTGCCGAAAGTATTATTTATACTGAAAGGAAAAAGATCCACTTCAATATTTTTTCAACAGTTGAAAACACAATAGAACTTTTCAGGCATAAAAATCATCATCTGGATTTTATTTTAAACAGGAAGGATGTCTCATCCTTTGAGGTTATAGGTGATCCTATTATCCTGAAACAGATTCTGCTTGATATATTTAATATCATTGCCGGGCATAAGGATGAAACACCAATTAAGGTTAACATCTCCGTAACCAGAGATCAGAAAAGTATAAAGAAGTGTTTGATAAGTTTCAGAGTTCAGGTTGACAGAGATATTGCACTTATTGACGAAGTTAAGAAAATTGGCATAAATTCGGCACGTTTGATTTATTCATCGAATGGAAGTTTCACAACAGAGCAGGGCAAAGAGTATCATGTTCTGACATTCACTCTGCCATATGAAAGCATCACCGAAGAAAAGAAGGTAATTATTGCCTCGCCTCTCATTGAGGTACTGAAGAAGAAGGAAAAGCCATCAAAGGAGCTTAAGGATGCGAATATTCTTCTCGTTGAAGATAATCCTATAAATCAGAAGATTACCATGCTAACCCTGAAGCCGCTGGTGAAAAATATCGATACAGCATCCGACGGAAGGGAGGCCCTTGAGAAATTCGGAAGTTCAAAATATGACATTGTACTGATGGATATTCAAATGCCTGTAATGGGTGGTTTAATAGCCGCTGAGAAAATAAGAACACTTGAAGTAAGCACAAATAACCACGTTCCAATAATTGCAATAACTGCCAATGCAATGCTGGGCGATAAAGAAAAATGCCTATCATCTGGTATGGATGACTATATTAGCAAACCTTTCCAGCCCGGTGCTCTTATAGAAATAATCAAAAAACATCTTTAGAACATACAGATTCTCTGAAAAATACGGAAATCATTTTATCGGACATCTCAAATTTTTATTCCAATAACGAGGATATCATCAATCTGAGTGTTGTTATTACCTATCCATTTATTGATGGTATCAGACAGGATTAATTTCTGCTGACTCATAGGCAGATTATTAATTGTGGTGAGCAAATATTTGAAACGACGGTACATAAACTTTTTGTTCTCAGGCCCTCCGAACTGGTCAGCGTAACCGTCAGAAAACATATATAATGATGCCCCGTCGGTCAAATCCATTTCAACAGTTTTGAATGAAAAAGCTGACGATTTTGCACCAAGAAACATTCTGTCGCCCTTAATCTCATTAAGCTTACCATCAGCAATAATATAAACAGAGCTCAATGCTCCTGCAAATGCGAGTTTTCGTTTTGATGTGTCAACGGCACAAATTGAAATATCCATACCGTCTCTTAGAAACTGGCTTCCATCAATAGAGAAGACATTTTTCATCAAATCATTCAACCTATCAAGAATAAAACCAGGCTGAGTAATATTTTCATTTTTTATAATTTGATTTAAAAAATTATGCCCGAGCATCGAAATAAGCGCACCGGGAACTCCATGCCCTGTACAGTCGGCCCCAGCAATGATATTTATCCCGTTCTGGTGGCCAAACCAGTAAAAATCACCGCTCACGATATCTCTGGGCTGAAAAAAAACAAAGGAATCAGCAAAATTATTTTTTAAATGCGATTCAGCAGGCAACATCGCATCCTGAATATGCCTTGCATAAACCAAACTATCAGTTATATTTTTTGTTCTATATTCAAGCTCCAATAATCTGGCATTAATTTCCCTGAGTTCCGACTCTCGCTTTCTGAGTTTCAAAAAAATCTTCAGCAAAGTTTTATAATACATTCGAGTAAGGATCCAGATAATTATAGCAGCTGTCGCTGTATAAACTAACAAACCGATTACTTTCACTTTGTCAGTTGAAGCAATCAAGACTAAAATATTTTCTATTCTGACTAAATTATTCAATTATTACCGGATTTCAGACTAATTTGGATCTTCAAAATTATAATATATTATTATAAAAGCTTAATTAGCCGACCAATCTGATCAATAATCTATGCTGACGAATTCTGCATCACCTCTTTTCAAAGCAAGGTAACGAAGGGACGGCGATTCGACGAAATGGTTCATTCCAGCTTCAGTCCATTTTTTATCAATTGCTTTTATTGTCGGTATTGAAGAACACACAATTTCGGGCCATTGCCTGGTAAAACCTCCTGGCCTGAAGACCTTTGAAGTGCCATCAATAAGAAGAGTTGAATCCGATAAAAAATAATGATCCCTGACGGGGTCGGAATTGCTGAGCACCAACCATGCAATTGTTGCAAGATCATTAACCTCAACCTCCTCATCAACTACAAGTGTTAATTTTACACTAATAATCTCTTCATTTTTTTTGAGTTTTTCTGATATCTCTTCCACATTGACAATGTTATTTTTCCTTTTTGCTGCGATTACAAGAACCGAACCCTCTTCGGAATCGTAAACAATATTATATGAAGAGATTAAAGCCTGGTTTTTCAATTCTTTTAGACTCTCCTGTAATTTACCGTGATTCTTGATAATTTTACGAGTCTGGTTGGTGGCTTCCTGAGGGAGCTTTTTAGTTGCATCAATTCCCATTTTCCCTCCGAAAGTCGGGATTTCACATGCGTGGTCGAGAACATCAAGCGGACCGCTGGTAAAAATTAGATCTTTTTTGAATGAACTATTTTGAACGATTTCTTTCATAACTGCTTTATAGTTACGAATATCAACATCTTTACTCAATGCGATGATATATTTTGAAAACATCATCTGTCCTGTTCCCAGAAGTGAATTTATAATTTTGAGACCCTGGCCGGGATATTTTTTGTCGATTGTTACAAGAACAAGGTTATGAGCCACACCCGGTGAAGGTAAATGCAGATCGGTAATTTCATTATTAAGCATGAACTTAAGGGGCATAAGGAACAGCCTTTCGGTTGCTTCAGCGAAGAACATATCTTCTTTAGGAGGTATTCCGACCACTGTTGCAGGATAAATGGCATCTGATGCATGAGTGATACAGGTAACATGAAATTTCGGGTAATGTTCTGCCAGTGAATAGAACCCTGTATGGTCGCCAAAAGGTCCTTCGATGGCAGGAGGCTCTGACGGATCGACGTATCCTTCAATTACTATATCAGCATCTTCAGGTACGTATAAATCATTTGTTATGCATTTCACCATTTTTATTTTTCGTTGAGTCAGGAAACCAGCAAGTATATATTCATCAATATTTTCAGGAAGTGGGGCTGTAGCGGCATAAGTATAGACCGGATCACCTCCAAGGACGACTGAAACAGGCATAATTTTTCCTGCTTCTTTCCAGAGCCGATAGTGGTTTGCACCGGTTTTATGCATCTGCCAGTGCATACCGGTTGTTTGGCTGTCGAATATCTGCATTCTATACATTCCTGCATTTGGAGTACCTGTGAAGGGGTTGCGGGTATGAACTACCGGCAGAGTAATGAACCTGCCTCCGTCATTTGGCCAGCATTTAAGGAACGGGAGAATGGTGAGATCGGGATTTTTGATTACCACATCCTGACACCTGCCTCTGTGATTAGTTCTGGAGGGAATATAGCGTGAAAAGCTAATCAGGGAGGAAATACGTGAGATTCTGTTTTTCAGTGTATTGTTGCCATATATAAATTGTCTGGCAAGTTTTTGCATGCTGGCAGTCAGATTTTCAAGGTTTTCCTGGTGAAGAGCCATACTCATGCGTCTGGCAGAGCCGAATGCATTAATCAGCAGAGGGAAAGGGGTACCGGTATTTTCGAACAGTAAGGCAGGCCCACCTGATGATATTGCCCGGTCGGCAAATTCGGTTATCTCAAGTATAGGATCAACGAAATCCTTTATTCTTATAAGTTCTCCTTCTTTCTCGAGCTGATAAACAAATTTCCGGAGTCCAGCAGTTTTCATTAATAATTTTTTAAATAAATAATCAGGGTATAAAGATATTTAAAGCAAGGGAAAAGAGGATTGTTGATAAAAATAACTTTAATGATGAAGGATCATGGAGGATTTGAATATTAAGAAAATACAGGGGGTATAAAAACAGTAATGGGAACTATTCGTTAGATTAGTTCCCACTCACCGTTTGCAGCCGAAGCCACTTACGGTGGCAGGCTACAGTTATTCTGGCCGGCTGCCTTTCAGGTCTTACGATCTGAGGAAGCAACCCTGAGCTTTCCGGTATCGCTTTTTAGGGCGATACTTTCCAGCCGTCCTTTCTTCCGCCGAGGCGGAATTCCGGGACGAAGTGTCAGTCAGGTATGCGCTGTATAACCCCGGAGGGTTTTACAACTTACAGGATTCATCAGACCGGAGTCTTTTGTTTCCTGAAGCCCTTTGACCAGGTCTTTGAAAGAGCGTTGCCGGTTTCATCGACCCACTGAACACTGGAGACTCTTTAACAGGGTTTCCTCGTTCAGACTTCGGCTCTCTGATGCGCAGACCCGGAGGCCTGTCTGAACCTTTCAGGATCACACTTAAGCAATCCCTTATCAGGTTCCACATCTTTGAGCAGCCTTTTATCTCTTACCTGCTGAATCAAAATTAATATAAGAATTCTTATTAAAGAAACAATTGTAGCTGTTGTTATAAACTCAATATCAACAAAAGTTATTAACAATTGTTAATAACTTTTGTTGATTTATTTAATTGATTTATAGTATTTTAGAACAGTAACTATTTATCCTTGATTTCATCGTCAGGGTTTTCTGGAGCTGTTTCTGGAGTATTACCCTGAGATGTTTCGGAATCAGAAGGTTCAGTTTGTTGAATTTGTTCCACCCTGTTTTCAGGTTCTGTTTTTGGTGTCGCAGCTAACTGGGTTGCAGTGCTGGTTGTTTCAGATTTTTTCTTGGATGATCTTCTCCGGCGGGTTCCGGTTTTTGAAGGTTTTGTTTCTGCCCCGAGCCGTGCTTCATTAAAATCAACCAGTTCAATAATACACATTTCGGCATTATCACCAATACGGTTTCCGGTCTTAAGTATTCTGGTATAGCCTCCAGGTCGATCGGCAATTTTTGGTGATATTTCCCTGAACAGTTCTGCAACAGCTTCCTTGTTTCCCAGGTAGCTGAACACCACTCTCCTCGAATGGGTTGTGTCTTCCTTCGAACGAGTAATGAGTGGTTCTACATAAGAACGTAGTGCTTTTGCCTTGGCTGTAGTTGTACTGATCCTTTTGTGTAATATTAGTGAAGAGGCCATGTTAGCAAGCATAGCCTTCCTGTGTGAACTTGTCCTGCCTAAATGGTTTATAACTCTCTGATGTCGCATAGTAAAAATTAGTCTTTATCAAGTTTGTATTTGCTTACATCCATACCGAACGACAGATCCATAGATTCAAGAAGTTCGTCGAGTTCGGTAAGTGATTTCTTTCCAAAGTTTCTGAATTTCAAAAGGTCGTTTTTGTTGAACTTGACAAGGTCACCGAGGGTTTCAACCTCTGCTGCTTTAAGGCAGTTGAGAGCCCTGACGGAGAGGTCGAGGTCAACCAGTTTTGTCTTAAGTAGCTGGCGCATCTTAAGTATTTCCTCATCAAACTCTTCTCCATGCACTTTTTCCTCAGAATCAATCGTAATTTTTTCATCCGAGAAGAGCATAAAGTGATGAATAAGAATTTTTGCAGCTTCTTTAAGCGCTTCTTTAGGATGAATGGAACCATCTGTTTCAATCTCGATAATCAGTTTTTCGTAGTCTGTCTTTTGTTCGACGCGGTAATTTTCGACAGAATATTTTACGTTTCTGATTGGTGTGAAGATTGAGTCTATTGCGATAAGTCCGAATTGTTCCTCATCCGGTTCATTTTCCTCAGCAGGAACATATCCTCTTCCCTTGTTAATTGTGATCTCCATTGTCAGTTTAACGGAAGGTTCCATGCGGCAGATCACAAGGTCGGGATTAAGGACCTCAAAATAATTAAGCACTGAGTTAAGTGCTCCAGCTTTGAGTGTATCCTGTCCTGTGAATTTAAGCAAAACTTTTTCGCTTACGGCATCCTCTACTTTCCTTTTGAATCTTATTTGTTTGAGGTTCAGAACGATTTCTGTAACATCCTCGATAACACCTTTAATAGTTGAGAATTCGTGTTCGACACCTTCAATTTTAACAAGCGTGATGGCATATCCCTCAAGTGAAGAGAGCAATATTCTTCTGAGGGCATTACCTATTGTAATGCCGTAACCGGGCTCGAGTGGACGAAATTCGAACTTGCCGAATTTACCATTTGCTTCGAGCATTATAACCTTATCAGGTTTCTGGAACTCTAAGATGGCCATATTAAAATTTTATTTAGAGTAAAGTTCAACAATAAGCTGTTCATTGATATTTTCAGGAATATCAGAACGTTGAGGCAACGACATAAATTTTCCGGCCATTTGGGCATCGTCCCATTCAAGCCATGGAACTTTTGCCATCCGGTTTGATGAAACTGAATTTACTATCACCTCGAGTGATTTTGATTTTTCTCTCACACCCACAATATCTCCGGGTTTAAGCTGGTATGAAGGAATATTAACAACATGGCCATTTACTGTAATATGACGGTGTGATACAAGTTGCCGGGCAGCTGCTCTCGTAGGTGCAATACCCAATCTATAGACTGTATTGTCGAGTCTTGATTCCAGTATCTGGAGCAACACTTCGCCAGTAACTCCCTTACTTCTTGATGCAGTTTCAAATGCTTTCCGGAATTGTCTTTCAAGGACACCGTAAAGGTACTTTACTTTAACTTTTTCCTTCAGCTGAATTCCGTATTCAGAAGTTTTCTTTCTCTTTTTGTCCATCCCGTGCTGTCCGGGAGGATAGTTTTTTCTTTCAAGGTATTTATCAGGTCCGAAGATTGGTTCTCCGAATTTTCTTGCAATTTTTGATTTTGATCCGATATATCTTGCCATTGATCTTAATGATTAAATACTTCAACAATTTCTGACATAAGAAATTTGATTAAACTCTTCTTCTTCCTGCCGGGCGGCAGCCGTTATGTGGCAGTGGAGTTACATCAACGATTTCTGATACTTCAATGCCGGCATTTGCAATAGCTCTGATGGCGGCTTCTCTTCCGGCACCGGGGCCTTTGACAAAGACCTTTACTCTTCTAAGTCCAAGATCGAAGGCTTCCTTGCTGCAGCTTTCAGCTGCTACCTGGGCTGCATAAGGGGTATTTTTCTTTGAGCCCCTGAACCCCATTTTCCCGGCCGACGACCACGAGATAACCTGTCCAGAGTTGTTTGCAATGGTAATTATAATATTATTGAATGAAGAATGAATGTGTGCCTGACCGGCAGGTTCAATTCTTACAGATTTTCTTTTTAAAGCTCCAGTCTTTTTAGCCATAATTTAATTCTTATTTAGTAGCTTTTTTCTTGTTTGCAACAGTTTTCTTTCTTCCTTTACGGGTACGTGCGTTATTTTTTGTACGCTGTCCTCTGACAGGCAGACCAAGTCGGTGGCGTATACCCCTGTAGCATCCAATATCAATTAATCGCTTGATATTAAGCTGCATTTCCGAACGAAGTTCGCCTTCGAGCTTATAGTTTTCACTCAGAATTTTTCTGATAGCGTTAACCTGATCGTCGGTCCAGTCTTTAACCTTTATGTTACGATCGACGCCTGCCATATCAAGTACTTTCTGGGCAGTGCTGCGGCCAACTCCATAGATGTAAGTGAGAGCAACCTCACCCCTTTTGTTTCTTGGTAAATCTACCCCAACAATACGTGCCATATCTCTTTTTTAATGGTTTGCAAAATTAGTTAAATTATCCCTGTCTTTGTTTAAATCTGGGATTTTTCTTATTAATAACGTAAATACGTCCTTTTCTTCTGACAATTTTACACTCGGCACTCCGCTTCTTAACTGATGATTTTACTTTCATATACTACTTACTATTTATATCTGAATGTTATTCTTCCCTTAGTCAGGTCGTAGGGTGACATTTCAACCCTAACCTTATCTCCAGGCAGGATTCTTATATAGTGCATTCTCATCTTGCCTGAGATATGTGCTGTTATTACATGACCATTTTCGAGTTCTACTCTGAACATGGCATTTGAGAGAGCTTCAATAATTGTTCCGTCCTGTTCTATAGGCGGTTGTTTTGCCATACGGTTATTTTTTATTTAATACTTCTTCTATAAATCTGAATGTGGTTAGCACATCGGCTTTCCCTGAGTCAATAGCCACAGCATACTCAAAATGAGCTGAAGGTTTCCCATCCGCCGTAGCGATAGTCCAGCCATCGTTTCTCAGTACTGTATCCTTCATGCCAATATTGATCATGGGTTCAATACAGATAACCACTCCTTTCAGAAGTTTTGGACCTGTACCTTTTTTCCCGAAGTTAGGTACTTCAGGGGGTTCATGCAGTTTTGTTCCGATACCATGACCAACCATTTCCCTTACCACGGAGAATCCACCACTTTCAGCTTTCGATTGAACGGCGAATGAAATGTCTCCAACACGATTTCCGGCAACTGCTTCCCTGACTCCAGCTTCAAGTGAAGCCCTTGTATATTCAAGCAGTTTCTTCAGATCATCACTTATTTCCCCTACCGGAAAAGTATAGGCACTATCGCCATAATAACCGTTCAGAACCACGCCGCAATCCACTGAAATAATATCTCCTTCTTTCAGGATATAATCCGACGGTATTCCGTGCACAACTTCCTCATTCACCGAGGTACAAATTGTTGCAGGATATCCGCCGTAACCCTTGAAGGCTGGTTTTGCACCATGATCACGTATAAATGTTTCTGCTATTTTATCGAGACTGGCGGTTGTAACACCAGGCCTGATATATTTTGCAATTTCTGCAAGTGTACGTGATACGAGGAGATTGCTTTCCCTCAGTAACTCGATCTCTTCACTGGTCCTACAAATCAACATCAAAGAACGATAAACATATTAATATGCCGCAACGGCGCCCGTTCTGCCTTTAACCCGACCTGATTTCATCAATCCGTCATAATGCCTCATCAGAAGGTGACTCTCTATCTGCTGTAGTGTATCAAGGATAACACCCACCAGAATGAGCAGGGAGGTACCGCCGTAAAATTGAGCAAACTGTGCTGATACTCCCAGTTTTACAGCAATAGCCGGAAGAATGGCCACAATAGCAAGAAAAATTGAGCCAGGAAGTGTAATTCTTGAAATTATCTGATCAATGAATTCTACTGTTTTTCTTCCGGGTTTGATTCCAGGAATAAATCCTCCATTTTTCTTCATGTCTTCAGCCATCTGTACCGGGTTAATGGTAATTGCTGTATAGAAATATGTAAACAGGATAATAAGTAATGCTGTTACAAGGTTATACCAGAATCCATACATATTTGAGAATGCTACTACAAAGCCTGAGCTGGAGTTTGAATAACCTGCTATAATAATAGGCAACATCATTATAGCCTGAGCGAATATTATTGGCATAACGCCGGCGGCATTTACTTTCAGCGGAATATACTGTCTAACTCCTCCATATTGTTTATTTCCGATAATTCTGCGGGCATACTGCACTGGAACCCGGCGTGTACCCTGAACGAGCAAAATTGTTCCGAGGATTACAACAAAGAGGAATACCATTTCCACAACGAGAGCTACGGCACCGCCTGTGCCGTTTATTCGCGAGCCTGCTTCAAAAATGAAGTTTTGCGGAAGGCGTGCAACAATACCTATCATAATAATAAGTGATATACCGTTGCCGATACCCTTATCCGTGATTTTTTCTCCCAGCCACATTACAAAAATGGTTCCGGCAGTTAGTATGATAACTGATGAGACCATAAAGAATGTTCCGGAGAGTATGAATGCAGAAGCCGGTAGTTGAGCAGTAAGGTTATAAAGATATGTCGGAGCCTGCAGAATAAGAATGATAACCGTGAGGTAACGTGTGTACTGATTCATTTTTCTTCTGCCGCTCTCACCTTCTTTTTGAAGTTTCTGGAAGTATGGAAAAATTATTCCCAGTAGCTGAACGACGATTGATGCGGATATATAGGGCATTATACCCAATGCAAAAATTGAGGCCTGAGAGAATGCCCCACCTGAAAACATGTCCAGCAGGCCCATCAATCCTGATGAAGTCTGGCGTCGGAGATTTTCAAGCTGAGAAGGATCAATTCCAGGGAGTGAAATATATTTTCCCAGCCTGTATATCATAATGATGCTCAGGGTATAAATAAGCCTGGACCTGAGGTCTTCAATCCTGTATATATTTTTTAATGTCTGAATAAGCCTCATCTGGTTTACAGTTTTATAACGGTTCCATTTTTTGCCTCAATTGCCTCCACAGCCTTTTTACTGAAAGCATGGGCATGGACTTCCAATTTTTTTTCGAGCTCGCCTTTTGCAAGGATTTTAATCAGGTCATTTTTTGATGCAAGTCCTGCTGAGACAAGTGTTTGAACATCGATTTTGTCCGTATTCAGTTTTTCGGCGAGGTTTTGCAGGGTACTGATATTAATTGCCTTATATTCAATTCTATTAAAATTTTTGAAACCGAATTTTGGCAATCTTCTCTGCAATGGCATCTGTCCGCCTTCGAAACCAAATTTTTTCTCATAGCCAGATCTCTGCTGAGCTCCTTTATGCCCTTTGGTAGATGTACCACCTTTTCCTGAGCCCTGCCCTCTGCCTATTCTTTTTCTTTTCTTTACTGAACCTTTTGCCGGTATTAAATTACTGAGATCCATACTTCTGGTTTGATAAATTAATATTTTAAACCTGTTCTGTTTTTACAAGGTGTTTAACTTTTTCCACCATTCCAAGAATCTGGGGTGTAGCCTCAAGAATAACGCTCTGGTTAAGTTTATGTATTCCCAGCGCTTTGATTGTTCTTTTCTGCCTCTCCGATTTCCGGTTTATGCTTCTGATCTGTGTTATTTTGATCTTTGCCATAGTTTTGATATCTAACCATTAAACACTTTTTCAAGCGGGATATTTCTGTGTTCCGCCACTGAGTAAGCGTCTCTCATCTGAGTAAGTGCTGCAATAGTAGCTTTAACGAGGTTATGAGGGTTTGATGATCCCTTTGATTTTGCAAGCACGTTTTTAATTCCAACGCTTTCAAGGACAGCACGCATAGCGCCTCCAGCCTTTACTCCTGTTCCTTCTGCTGCCGGTTTGATAATCACTTTGGCACCACCGTATTTTGCGCTCTGTTCGTGAGGAACAGTGCCGTTTATTACAGGAACCTTAATAAGGTTTTTCTTGGCATCCTCGATACCTTTTGCAATGGCTGCAGTAACTTCACTGGCTTTCCCAAGGCCGTATCCAACGATGCCATTTTCATTACCAACAACCACTATTGCTGAAAAACTAAATGTGCGTCCACCCTTGGTGACTTTAGTCACTCTGTTGATACTGACCAATCTGTCTTTAAGTTCAATATCAGTAGTTTTAACTTTTCTTATACCGTTTGCCATAACTGATTAAAATTTTAATCCTCCTTCCCTCGCAGCATCTGCCAGTGATTTTACTCTTCCATGATATTTATAACCACCTCTATCGAAAACAACCTGTTCTATTCCCTTCTCCTTGCATTTTGATGCCAATAGTTTTCCGACGAGGGCTGCCTGTTCAATTTTTTTAACGTTTCCGGCAGTAGCAACATCCTTTTCTCTTGAGCAAGCCGACAGTAGGGTTATACCTCTTTTATCATCAATAAGCTGGGCATAGATATGCCTGTTGCTCCGGAACACTGCAAGCCTGGGCTTTTGAGCTGTACCGCTTATTTTTTTTCTGATTCGATTCCTTATCCGTGTCCTTCTTTCAAGTTTGGTTAAAGCCATATCATTAAAATATTATGTATTAAACACTGGCTGATTTTCCAGCTTTCCGTCTTACATACTCTCCAACAAATCTGATACCTTTCCCTTTGAAGGGTTCAGGTGGTCTGAGTGATCTGATTTTTGCAGCCACGTGTCCAATCAGCTGTTTGTCGTGGCTTGTAAGGGTAATAATCGGGTTGCTTCGCCTTTCAGTTTTTGTTTCGACCTTAACTTCATCGGGGAGTCTGAAAATAATATCATGTGAAAAACCGAGGCTTAGCTGAAGGTTCTGGCCTTTGGCTTCAGCACGATAACCGACTCCTATGAGTTCGAGTTCCTTCCTGTACCCTTTTGAAACACCTTCAACCATATTTGCAATAAGGGCTCTGTAGAGGCCATGAAGTGACTTGGCCTTTTTTGAATCAGAGTCTCTTACAAGTACGACCCTGGATCCATCGATTTCAATTTTAATTTCTCTGCTTACGGGCTGTGTAAGTTGTCCCAGAGGACCTTTTACAGTCACGATATTATTTTCATCGACTGTAACTATTACGCCCTTTGGCAGGTTTACTGGCAGGTTTCCAATACGTGACATTGCCAAATCCTCCTTATATTATTAATAAACATAACAAATAACCTCTCCGCCCACATTTTCCTTCCTGGCTTCCTTATCGGTCATCAGGCCTTTAGAGGTTGAAATTATTGCTATTCCAAGGCCGTTAAGCACTCTTGGGAGATCATCAACACTGGTATATTTTCTAAGACCCGGACGGCTGATTCTCTCTATTACATTTATGGCAGGAGTTTTGCTCCTAAGGTTATATTTTAGAGCTATTTTAATTATTTCGCCGGCCTTCCCTTCTTCCACAACTTTGTAGCCTTTAATATAGCCTTTTTCAAAAAGTATTCTGGCTATTTCCTTTCTCATTTTTGAAGAGGGAGCTTCAACAATTTTATGGCCTGCAATTATAGCGTTTCGTATTCTTGTCAAAAAATCTGCAATTGGATCGGTCATCATAGTATTTCAATATTTTTCACTTAAAAAAATTATTACCAGCTAGCTTTTTTAACACCCGGGATAAGGCCTTTTGATGCCATTTCCCTGAAGGTTATTCTGCTAAGTCCGAACTGTCTCATATATCCTCTAGGCCTTCCGGTGAGCATGCATCTGTTTCTGAGCCGTATGGGGTTTGAGTTTCTTGGTATTCTGCTTAATCCCACATAATTGCCATCAGCTTTAAGCTGTGCTCTTTTTGCGGCATATTTTTGAACCAGTTTTGCACGTTTAACCTCACGGGCCTTCATAGATTCCTTTGCCATATATTATCAGTTTTTAGTGTTTTTAAAGGGCAATCCGAAATGTTTGAGAAGGGCAAGAGCCTCTTCATCAGTATTAGCCGAGGTCACGAAAGTAATCTGCAATCCCATTATTTTAACCACTTTATCGAGGTCAATTTCAGGGAAAATAATCTGTTCAGTAATTCCAAGTGTGTAGTTTCCATGTCCATCGAGTGTTGAATTAATACCCTTGAAATCCCTGATACGTGGTAGTGCGACACAGATTAATTTCTGAAGGAATTCATACATTCTCTCTTTCCTGAGAGTGACCATAATGCCAATTGGCATATTTTTTCTCAGCTTGAAGTTGGATATATCCTTTTTCGAATATGTTGCAACTGCTTTTTGGCCTGCTATGTCAGTTATTTCCTTAAGTCCAGCTTCAAGGATTTTTTTATCGGCAATTGCGTCTCCCACGCCCTGGGAGATAACTATTTTTTCGAGGCGTGGCACTTGCATAACAGTTGAGTAGCCGAATTCCTTCATCAAGGCAGGGATAATTTCTTCCCTGTATTTTTTCTTTAATTCAGGTATATACATCACTTAATCTCCTCTCCTGATTTTTTTGAATAACGTACCAGTTTATTTTTATCATTGAGTCGTCTACCGATTCGGGTAGGTTTACCGCTGGCAGGGTCAATCAGCATAAGGTTTGAAATGTGAATAGGGGCTTCTTTTTTGATGATACCACCCTGTGGGGCTTTTGCATTTGGTTTGGTATGTTTGTGTACCATGTTTACACCCTCAACAATAGCTCTCTCCTTTTTTCGGTCAATTTCAAGGACACGCCCCTTCTGGCCTTTTGATTCACCCGAAATCACCATTACAGTATCGCCCTTTTTAATATGTAATTTTTTCTGCATTGCTGAATATTTAACTCATTTATAATATTATAATACTTCCGGAGCGAGTGATATTATTTTCATATACTTATCGCGTAGTTCTCTGGCGACAGGCCCGAAAATACGGGTTCCTCTCACCTCATCCTGGTTTGTAAGGAGTACAACAGCGTTATCGTCGAATCTGATATATGAACCGTCGGGTCTGCGGATCTCCTTTTTCGTTCTCACCACAACAGCTTTGCTTACCATTCCTTTTTTGGCCTCGCCTGAAGGAATAGCACTTTTAACGGATACAATAATTTTGTCACCCACGGTCGCATAACGTTTTTTTGTACCTCCGAGCACCCTGATGCACAATACTTCTTTGGCACCGGAATTGTCAGCCACATTAAGTCTGGTTTCCTGCTGTATCATATTACTTGGCTTTTTCGATTATTTCAACTAATCTCCAGTTTTTATTTTTACTGAGTGGCCTTGTTTCAGCAATCCTTACAATATCGCCAATATTGCAGGCATTATTTTCGTCGTGGGCCATAAGTTTTTTTGTTTTGTTTACGAATTTGCCGTAAACAGGATGTTTTACTTTACGATGGATGGCCACTACGATGGACTTATCCATTTTATTGCTGACAACAATGCCGATACGTTCTTTTCTTAATTTTCTTTCCATAGCTGGGTCTTACTTGTTATTTTTGTTGTTCAGTTCCCTTTCTCGCAGTTCGGTAAGCAGGCGTGCAATGTTTTTTCTTGCCTGTTTGATTTTCTGCGGATTATCGAGGGGAGAGATTGCATGGTTAAGTTTCATGCGGGTAAGCATCAGCCTTTCCGTATCAAGGCGTTCGATAAGGTCTGCTGTGCTCAATTCTCTTATTTCCGACATTTTCATTTTTATTCAGTTTTTTCAGGTTGTTGCATAATCGCGTCTTACAACAAATTTTGTAGTTATAGGGAGTTTCTGGGCTCCCAGCCTTAAGGCTTCCTTTGCAACTTCAAGCGGAACACCTTCGGCTTCGATAAGAATTCTTCCGGGAGTAACAGGTGCTACGAATCCTTCAGGGGTACCCTTACCTTTACCCATTCTTACCTCTGCAGGCTTTTTGGTGAAAGGTTTATCGGGGAAAATACGTATCCAGATCTGACCTTCACGTTTCATATGACGGGTAATTGCCTGCCTGGCAGCTTCGATCTGATGTCCCGTAATCCATGCCGATTCAAGGGCCTTAATGCCAAATGAACCGAAAGCAAGCTGGTTGCCTCTCTGGGCATTGCCTTTCATCTTCCCCTTTTGCTGCTTTCTGTATTTTGTTTTTTTTGGTTGAAGCATCGCTTAAAATTTTATAATGGTACACCTTTATTTTCTTCCTTTTCTCTTCAGACCTTTAACTCTGGTATTTTTCAGACCTATATTCGGACTGAGATCTCTTTTTCCGTATATCTCGCCGTTGCATATCCATACTTTTATGCCTATACGACCAACTTTTGTATGGGCTTCAGCCAGTGCATAGTCGATATCAGCTCTGAAAGTATGTAGCGGAATACGGCCTTCCTTGTAGGTTTCGCTTCTGGACATTTCAGCACCGCCAAGGCGGCCTGAAATAACAACTTTAATACCTTCAGCTCCCATTCTTATTGTGGATGCAATTGCCATCTTAATTGCGCGGCGATAAGATATTTTACCTTCAATCTGTCTTGCAATGTTATTGGCTACAATACATGCATCGAGTTCAGGGCGCTTAACTTCGTAAATATTAATCTGCACCTCCTTTTTGGTAATTTTTTTCAGCTCTTCTTTGAGCTTGTCTACCTCCTGCCCTCCTTTACCAATGATTATACCAGGTCGTGCAGTATTTACAGTAACGGTTATAAGTTTGAGGGTTCTCTCGATAATAATTTTTGAAATGCTGGCTTTTGCCAGTCTGGCATTAAGGTATTCTCTTATTTTATGGTCTTCAACGAGTTTTCCTGAGAAATCCTTTCCGCCAAACCAGTTGGAGTCCCATCCTTTTATTATTCCCAGCCTGTTACTTATCGGATTAACTTTTTGTCCCATTTATATTAATTTGAACTGTTTTGAACTTCTACTTCTTTTTCAGCTTCAGTTTTAATGAGGCCATCGAGTACCAATGTAACGTGGTTCGACCTTTTTCTTACACGATAGGCTCTTCCCTGAGGGGCTGTTTTCAGTCTTTTCAGAGTACGGCCTCCATCGACATGAATATCTTTTACGTAAAGCTTACTCTCTTCCACTCTTTCCCCTTCATGTTTCTGCTGCCAGTTTGAGATAGCTGAAAGCAGAAGTTTTTCAAGTTGGCGGGAAGCTTCCTGTTTGCTGTATTTCAGGATATCCAGCGCTTTGTTTACTTCAATACCGCGAATAAGGTCTGCCACAAGGCGCATTTTACGGGGTGAGATCGGGCAATTACGCAAGATTGCCTGACATCTGATTGACCTTGCTTCCTTTAACTGTTCAGCTCTGATCCTTTTTCTTGCACCCATTTTATTGTATATAGTTAAATCAATTATTACTTGTTACCTGAATGGCCTCTGAAAGTACGTGTTGGTGCAAATTCACCAAGTTTATGTCCAACCATATTTTCGGTAATATAAACCGGAATGAACTTGTTTCCGTTATGCACAGCAATGGTATGTCCGACAAAATCAGGCGAAATGACTGATCGTCTTGACCAGGTTTTAATTACAGTTTTTTTACCGGTTTCGTTCATTTCAAGAATCCTTTTCTGGAGCTTGAAATCGATAAAAGGGCCTTTTTTAATAGATCTGCTCATAGAATATTATTTCTTTCTTCTTTCCACAATATATTTTGCAGAATATTTTTTCTTATCTCTTGTTTTAAAGCCTTTAGCAGGGATACCTTTTCTTGATCTCGGGTGTCCGCCAGAAGCTTTTCCTTCTCCTCCGCCCATTGGGTGGTCGATCGGGTTCATGGCAACACCACGTGTACGGGGTCTGCGTCCCAGCCAGCGTGAACGCCCGGCTTTACCATCCTTTTCGAGGTTATGGTCGGCATTTGATACTATACCGACAGTAGCTCTACATGATGTTAGAACGAGCCGTGTTTCCCCAGAAGGTAACTTGATTGTTGCATATTTACCTTCCCGGGCTATAAGCTGGGCATATGTCCCTGCACTTCTGGCCAGTGCCGCACCTTTACCGGGCTTGAGTTCAATATTATGGATCATTGAGCCCATTGGCAGATCGCTTAGAAACAGGGTGTTGCCAATTTCAGGGGCAATATTTTTTCCCGACGCGATCTGCTGGCCAACCTGAAGGCCCTGAGGTGCAATAATATATCTTTTCTCTCCATCGGCATAACAAACAAGTGCAATGTAAGCCGAACGGTTGGGGTCATATTCAATTGTTTTTACTGTAGCCGGAATACCGTCTTTGTCTCTTTTAAAATCGATAATCCTGTACATTTTCTTATGACCGCCTCCGATATAGCGCATTGTCATCTTGCCATCATTGTTCCTTCCTCCTGTCTTCTTTAAAGGCACAAGAAGAGATTTTTCCGGCTCAGTGCAGGTTATTTCATCAAATGCACTGATAATCATGTGACGCTGACCTGGTGTAACAGGTTTTAATTTCCTTACTGCCATCTTTAAATATTGCTATAGAAATCAATAGTATTACCTTTGGCAAGTGTTACAATTGCCTTTTTCACAGCTGAAGTTCTGCCTTTAATCATTCCTGATTTTGTATAACGGATTTTCTCTTTGCCGGGGCACCGCATCGTATTAACTGTTTCAACAGTAACGCCATAAAGCTCTTCAACGGCCTTCTTTATCTGGATTTTATTTGCATTTCTGGCAACAATAAATCCATAACGGCTGAATTTTTCACCCTGGCCTGTTAATTTTTCTGTCACTATCGGACTTAAAAGTATACTCATTTTTTTTCCGGTTAATTTTTAAAAGTATTATGCAAAACTTCAACTGAGCTCTCCGCAAGCACCAGAGTTGAAGCATCCATAATTTTATATGTCGTTAATTCACTGACAGTTACAACTTCAACCCCCGGTAAATTACGAGACGACAAATATACATTTTTATTTTGTTCCGCTAAAACAAAAAGGGATTTTTTATTTGAAAGGTTAAGGTTTTCGCTTATTTTCTTCATTTCTTTTGTTTTTGGGGCATCGAAGTTGAAATCCTCAACGACGATGATATTATTTGAGGAAGCTTTATAAGCGAGGGCTGACATTCGGGCAAGTCGTTTGATTTTTTTATTGACCTTAAAGCTGTAATCTCTTGGCCTGGGCCCGAAAATTCTACCTCCACCTCTGAAGAGCGGGTTTTTAATATCACCGTAGCGGGCACTTCCTGTACCTTTCTGTCGTTTCAGTTTTCGTGTACTTCCTGATACATCACTGCGTTCCTTAGCCTTGGCAGTGCCCTGTCTTTTGTTTGCAAGGTACTGTTTGGTATCAAGGTAAATAGCATGGTCATTTGGCTTTATACCAAATATTGAATCGTCAAGATTCACTGTTTTTCCGGTTGCTTCACCCCGGATATTTAAAACATTTACTTCCATCATTTTGTAATTATTACATAACCACCTTTTGGGCCCGGGACAGATCCTTTAACAATCATAAGGTTTTCCTCGGGAATAAGTTTCATTACTTTCAGGCTTATAGCCATTACTTTTTGTCCACCGGTACGTCCAGCCATTCTCATTCCGGGCAGTACTCTTGATGGGAAAGATGAAGCTCCGAGTGAGCCTGGTGCTCTCAGTCTGTTATGCTGGCCGTGTGTTTGGCCGCCAACACCGGCGAAACCATGTCTTTTTACAACACCCTGGAATCCTTTTCCTTTAGCCCATCCTCTAACGTCAACGAAATTATCGGGTTTGAAAAGTTCTGCTGTAAGCATATCACCAGGTTTCATTGAATTTGGATCAAAACCGGTAAATTCAATCAGTATTCTTTTGGGCGTAGTCCCGGCCTTCTTGAAATGCCCTAGTTCGGGTTTTGATGTGTTTTTTTCCTTTTTCTCGTCAAAACCCAGCTGCACTGCCGAATAGCCGTCCTTTTCAACAGTTTTGACCTGGGTTACAACACACGGGCCGGCCTGCAAAACAGTACAGGGTACATTCTTCCCATCTTCATCAAAAAGGGAAGTCATCCCTATCTTTTTTCCTATTAATCCCTGCATATCAGTAATTTTTTACCTGTTTTCAAATTTTCAAACTTTAATTTCAACCTCAACACCGCTGGGAAGCTCGAGCTTCATAAGAGCATCGATGGTTTTTGGTGTTGAACTGTAAATATCGAGCAACCGTTTGTAAGACGACAGCTGAAACTGTTCCCTTGATTTTTTATTTACGAAGGGAGACCGGTTCACTGTAAAAATTCTCTTGTGAGTTGGGAGTGGAATAGGTCCGCTGACTACTGCACCGGTAGATTTTACAGTTTTAACGATCTTCTCGGCGGATTTGTCAACGAGATTATGATCGTAGGATTTTAATTTAATTCTGATTTTCTGGCTCATATATTAAAGAATTATTCCTTTTGTTATTTCCACTATTCTTTTTGCTATTTCTTCGGGTACCGGCTCATAATGTGAGAATTCCATAGTTGAAGTTGCACGCCCCGATGTTATTGTTCGCAGTACTGTTACATATCCAAAATTTTCGGTGAGCGGCACTTTGGCTTTTATAATCCTTGCTCCTCCTTTTGTTTCCATCCCCTCTATTTTTCCTCTTCTTCTGTTGAAGTCGCTGATAATATCTCCCACATATTCTTCAGGTGTTACCACTTCAGCCGACATGATTGGTTCAAGGAGCACAGGGTTACATTTTACGGCAGCGCGACGGAAGGCCTGCTTGGCAGCAATCTCGAATGAAAGGGTGTCGGAATCAACCGGGTGGTATGAACCATCTTTAAGCACCACTTTAAGACTTTCGAGTGGGAATCCTGCAAGTGGCCCATTCATCATTGCTTCACGAAAACCTTTTTCCACTGCCGGGATATATTCTTTCGGTATATTTCCGCCCGTAACATCATTTATGAACTGAAGTCCCCTGATACCGTCGTCGGCTGGCATCAGTTCAACGAGGATATCGGCATATTTTCCTTTTCCTCCAGTTTGCTTTCTAAAAAGCTCCCTGTATTCACAGGAAGATGTAATAGCTTCCTTATAAGCCACCTGTGGAATTCCCTGATTGCATTCAACCTGAAATTCCCTTTTAAGCCTGTCTATAAGAATCTCCAGATGAAGCTCTCCCATCCCCTGTATTATAGTTTGTCCGCTATCGGGGTCAATTTTCACCCTGAAAGTAGGATCTTCCTCAGCCAGTTTACCAAGGGCATTTGATAGCCGGTCAATATCTGCCTGAGTTTTAGGCTCAATAGCAACACCGATAACAGGTTCAGGGAATTCCATTGATTCGAGTGCAATCGGTTTATGTATTGCGCAGAGGGTATCTCCTGTTCTCAGATCTTTAAGTCCGACACATGCACAGATATCTCCCGCTGCCACACTTTCAACCGGTGTTTGCTTGTTGGCATGCATTCTGAAGACTTTATTAATACGTTCTCTTTTACCAGTACGGACGTTTAGAACTGTTTCTCCTGATTTCAGTGTTCCTGAATAGACCCTCAGAAAGACAAGCCTTCCCATATAAAGGTCGGTTGCTATTTTGAAAGCCAGGGCTGCAAGAGGAGCATTGTTATCGGGTTCACGCAAAATTTTCTCATTTGTTCGCGGATCTACACCTGAAACGGGGCCAATGTCGAGGGGAGAAGGCAGAAAATTGATAATAGCGTCGAGAAGTTTCTGGATACCTTTGTTTTTAAATGATGCACCACAAAGAACCGGAATGGCAATACCTTTAATGGTTGCTTTTCGGAGTGCATCAATAATTTCTGCCTCTTTGATTAAAGTATGATCTTCGAGGTATCTTTCCAGGATGGTATCGTCAACATCGGCAAGTGTTTCTATCATTTTCATTCTCCATTCCTCTGCCTCATTGAGAAGTGGAGAAGGAATATTATCAATTCTGTATCTGGTTCCGAGGCTTGCTTCATCGTCCCAGATATATGCTTTCATATTAATAAGATCAACCAACCCGATAAAATTTTCTTCCGAGCCTATCGGTATCTGTATGGGTACAGGCCTTGTTGACAGTTTATGTTCAATTTCATGCACCACGCCAAAAAAATCGGCCCCGATTCTGTCCATTTTATTAATGTATGCTATTCTGGGGACGTGGTATTTGTTTGCCTGGCGCCAGACTGTCTCCGATTGCGGTTCAACACCTCCTACAGCACAGAATATTGCAACAGCTCCATCAAGTACCCTGAGCGACCTTTCTACTTCAACTGTAAAGTCAACATGACCCGGAGTATCAATAATATTGATTTTGCATTCTTTATCATTATCACTTAACTTCCAGTATGTTGTTGTTGCAGCCGAGGTGATTGTTATTCCTCTTTCCTGTTCCTGAACCATCCAGTCCATCTGGGTATTCCCGTCATCAACCTCTCCCAGGCGATGAGTACGTCCTGTATAAAAGAGGATTCTTTCGGTAGTGGTTGTTTTACCGGCATCGATGTGGGCCATTATCCCAATGTTTCTGGTATATTTCAGGTTTTCATCCATTCTTTTCTATTGTTCTTCGGGTCAAACAACAATCCGTTTATCAGAATCTGAAATGAGCAAATGCCTTGTTTGCTTCAGCCATTCTGTGGGTGTCTTCTTTCTTTTTAAAGGCTCCACCTTCATTATTGAATGCAGCAATGACTTCAGCAGCAAGTTTTTCTGCCATTGAGTGACCCGGTCTCTTACGGGCAAAAAAGATGAGATTTTTCATACTAACACTCACTTTTCTGTCGGGTCTGATTTCAACCGGAACCTGAAATGTGGCACCACCAACACGGCGACTCTTAACTTCAACCTGCGGTGTAATGTTTTCCAGTGCCTGCTTCCATATGTCGAGAGGTGTTTTACCCTCAACCTTCATCTTCTTATCAATAATGTCGAGAGAATCATAAAAGATTCTAAAAGCAACCGTCTTCTTGCCATTCAACATAAGGTTATTGACAAACCTTGTCACATAAGGATCGTTGAATCTTGGATCCGGTGGCAATATTCTCTTTTTTGCTCTTGTTTTTCTCATTATATTAAATCTTAAATCTGTTTTCTATTTTTTAGGCCTTTTGGTACCATATTTTGATCTACGCTGAGATCGTCCGTCAACACCTGAGGTGTCAAGCGCACCTCTGATAATATGATACCTGACTCCCGGCAGATCCTTAACCCTACCACCCCTTATCAGAACAATTGAGTGCTCCTGAAGATTATGACCTTCACCAGGAATATAGGTATTAACTTCCTTCTGGTTAGTAAGCCTTACCCTGGCAACTTTTCTCATTGCTGAGTTGGGCTTCTTTGGAGTGGTTGTATATACTCTTACACATACACCTCTCCTCTGGGGGCTCGAATCGAGAGCCGGAGCTTTACTTTTATCAATCAGCTTTTGCCTGCCTTTTCTTACTAATTGCTGTATTGTCGGCATAAATTCTATTGTTTAACATTTATAATTTCTTCCCAAAAACGGGTTGCAAAGGTATTGATTTTATTTATTTTTTTACAAATTGTTTATAAATTTTTATATATCAATTCAAATCGCACACGAATAATAACTCCTTCGGTTATATCCGCTCCAAAAAATCAATATTTACTTACAGTTAACGTAAGCTCTTCACAGGTTCCTTCCCGATCTTTCCCGGAGAATACTTTTGTATACTTACAAATGGAGGGAAACACCGGTACTCCTGCTTTTTTCAAAAAACAGGTGCAAAGAAAAGAAATTTTTTTGAATTGTAACACATTGAAGGAAAGATTTTAAAAAATTATTAATTTTGTCCCCTCTTTTTATGGTTAAAAGCCTTCAGAAAGATTTGAGATATTGAAATTATAATATAATGTATAACGAATAACATAACTTCATAATGAAAACATACCAGACAGACCAGATTAAAACTATTTCACTGTTAGGCAATTCCAATTCAGGCAAAACTACTCTGGCCGAAGCCATGCTTTACCACGGCGGGGTAATTGACAGAAGAGGTAGCGTAGAAAATAAAAATACTGTTTCAGACTACCGCCTGGTTGAACAAGAAAGCGGAAATTCGATCTTTTCAACAGTACTTTATACTGAATTCCAGAATAAAAAGATTAATATTCTTGATGCCCCAGGACTTGACGATTTTTGCGGCGGGGTAATTTCATCACTTCATGTATCAGATTGTGCCATAATGCTTATTAACGTCCAGAACGGCGTAGAAGTTGGGACTGAAATACATTTCCGTTATGCAGAGAAACTAAAGAAACCTGTCTTAATGGCAATAAACGGACTCGATCATGAGAAAGCCAATTTTGAGAAATCAATCGAGATGATGAAAGAACTTCTCAGCAATGATATCGTGATAATTCAATATCCCCTCAATGAAGGTCCCGGCTTCAACACCATCATTGATGTTTTAAAGATGAAGATGCTCCGTTATGGGAAGGATGGAGGGAAAGCAGAAGTACTTGAAATTCCTTCTGAGTATGCCGATAAAGCTGCTAAGCTGAGATCGGCACTCATTGAAAAGGCAGCTGAGTCTGATGAATCACTTATGGAACAGTTTTTTGCAAATGACACACTCAGTGATGAAGAAATAAAAAAAGGTATTTCAAAAAGCCTTCTTTCAAGAACCATGTTCCCGGTTTTCTGTATCTCAGCTAAAAACAACATTGGTGTTGACGACTTAATGGATTTTATAGTCTCCGAAGCTCCTTCAATTACCGATATGCCCGGACCACTTAACAGTAAAGGTGAAGAAGTAAAAGTTAACCCTGCGGGACCAGCTTCGGTTTTCGTCTTTAAAACAACCATTGAAGAGCATATAGGAGAAATTAATTATTTCAGAGTTTATTCCGGCAAAATAACAGAGAACCTCGATGTGATAAACACGAGTAACAGTACCAAGGAAAGGCTTGCGCAATTGTTTGTCAGTGCCGGCAGAAACAGGGTCAAGGTTCCTGAATTACACACTGGAGATATTGGAGCAGTGGTAAAACTTAAAAATACCAAGACAAACCATACATTGAACGCACCAGGGAATGACTGGACGTATGCACCTATTGAATTCCCCGAGCCAAAGTTCCGTATTGCCATCAAAGCCCAGTCGGAAAGTGACGATGAGAAGCTTGGTGAAGCCCTGTATAAGATGCATGTTGAGGACCCCACTATAATTGTTGAATATTCAAAAGAGCTTAAACAAATCATCGTATATGGACAGGGGGAATATCACCTTAACATACTTAAATGGCATCTCGATAATGTATTTAAGATACCTACGAGTTTTAATCCGCCCAGGATTCCATACAGAGAGACAATAACAAAGGTAGCCCAGGCTGATTATCGTCACAAGAAACAATCGGGCGGTGCCGGTCAGTTTGGCGAAGTTCATCTAATCATCGAACCTTATGAAGAGGGTTCAACCGAATCAACTTACATGAAGATTGCCGGGAAAGAATATAAGCTGTCAATTCGTGACAAGGAGGAAATTAATTTACCCTGGGGAGGAAAACTGATATATGTAAACTGCATTGTGGGAGGCTCAATAGATGCAAGGTTTATGCCTTCCATCCTGAAAGGAATAATGGAAAAGATGGAGGTTGGGCCTCTAACAGGTTCATATGCAAGAGACATAAGGGTATATGTTTACGATGGTAAGATGCATCCGGTTGATTCGAACGATATTTCTTTCAGACTGGCCGGCAGAAATGCGTTCAGTATGGCATTCAAAAATGCAGCCCCAAAGATTCTCGAACCTATCTACGATGTCGAGGTTATGGTACCCGGTGACAGGATGGGTGATGTGATCAGTGATCTTCAGGGAAGAAGGGGTATGGTTCTGGGAATGTCGAGTGAAAAGAAATACGAGATAATTAAGGCAAAAGTACCCCTTGCAGAAATGAATAAATATTCAACTGCACTCAGTTCGCTGACAGGAGGGCGTGCATTCTACACCATGAAGTTTGCTGAATACTCTCAGGTATCTCCCGATGTCCAGGAAGCTGTTATTAAGGCTTACCAGTCTGAAGAAGAAGAAGAATAAAAATCAGGTTTTTCTTCAAAAAATAAATAATAGAAAAGGGGCTCCATCAGAAGCCCCTTTTTTTTATTGCCTGTAAATCTCTTAAACAGGGATATTATTAAGTACACCTAATTTGTTCATACAGTTTTGAGAATATCCCACACAAATGCCCTGATGCCTACCTCTTCGTTAATAGCATCAATCTTCTTTACACTCTCAAGAAGTCTGTCAACCAGTTGGTCTTCCACAATGGCAAGGAGGCTTTTGTTTATTTCGGGCCAGACATGTGTACCAAGATGGGGTACTCCTGTAACAGAACCCCTTCCCTGAACATTTTCCCATAATGTATAACCATTAATACCCAGACGGTCGAGCATATACTCAACCTTTTCTGTAAGAGCCTGATTATATATTATCATTACTGCTTTCATAGTTTCTTCTGTTTTAATTTGATGCATTTCCGTTTCCGTTTAGAAAATCAAGGCCTTCATACTCAACCGGTTTTTTTCTTCTTTCAACTCTTTTAACAAAAACAGCATACACAATCGGAACGAGTACCAGAGTTACAAAAGTTGAGAAAACGAGGCCTCCGATAACAGCAACACCCATGGGGCTCCATAGTTCGGATCCGGAACCGATGCCAAGAGCCAGCGGAACCATTGCAAGAATTGTAGTTAATGAAGTCATTAACACCGGACGCAGTCTTGATCTACCTGATACGGCAATGGCTTCGTAAAGTTTCAGTCCTCTGCCACGCATAAGGTTAATGAAATCAACCAGCACTATGGCATTTTTCACTACAATTCCAATCAGAAGCACAGCTCCTATGCCGCTGATGACGTTAAGTGCAGTATTAGTAAAGAACAGTGCAATTGCGACACCCGAGAATGCAAATGGTATTGAAAACATTATTATAAATGGCATACGAAGCGACTCAAACTGGGAAGCCATCACAAGATAAACCAGAATAAGGCTTACTACTAGAAGCAGGGCCAGATCTTTAAATGTGTCCATCTGTTCCTGAATGGCACCGGATATCTGAACCATAACACCGGAAGGTTTAGGGGTCGAGTCAATAGCTTTCTGCAAATCAGCCTGGAGGGCTGTAAACGAACGTTTATAAGGAGTAAGAGAGACCGTTACAACTCTTTCCTTACGTTTCCTCTCAATGCTTGGAGGAGCCCAGTATTCTTTAAATTGTGCTATTTCGCCCAGACGTACCAATTGTCCGGTAGGTGTTGGAATACCAATATTTTCAACTTTGGTAAGAGTGTTACGTGAATCCTTTTTGAACCTTACAATAATATCGTATTCGCTTCCTGACTGTCTGAGTTGCGTTGCTATATATCCACTTATTCTGTTCTTTACAGCATTTGCAGCTGAGGCAGTATTAAGACCACTGGCAATGAGCTTTTCCTGGTCAAATACAATCTGAAGCTCAGGTTTTGATTTTCCGCGACTTATTGTAACATCTTTTGCTCCTTTTATTTTTTTGATTTTCTCTGCCAGCTCATTAGCCACAATATTTGTTTCGGCAATGTCGTAACCATAGACCTCCACATCAATTGTATTACCTCCAAATCCGCCCATGCTTGCGTCGGTTGTGGATACTGTATAATTGATTATTTCTGGAAATGTTGAAAGGTCCTTGCGCATCTCCTCGGCTATTTCCCAAACATCTCTTTTCCTTTCTTCAACAGGTAGAAGTCTGATTCTCTGGCGGATAATATGTGTCCCACCTGCACTGAATATCGAGGCCCAGCCTCCCTGATCGTCAGAACCGGTGGAGGTAGAAACAATATCTACTTCGGGATACTTTGTCATAAAAAGGCTGTCGAGCCTGGCTGCGGTGGCAATTGATCTTTCCACCCTTGTTCCAGTCTGAAGTTCAATTGTAGTATTAATCTGTGATTCGTCAGCTTCAGGGAAGAACTCTGTTTTGATAAAAAAGAACAAACCCATTGATGAGAAGAAGATTAAAAATGATGTAATAATTACGAATGTTTTATGCCTTAGTGCCCAGCGCAATGTTTTTTCATAAAGCCCATCGAACCAATCAAGCCCCTTTCTAATACTCCCGTCGTATGTCCAGAAAGGTGCATCTTTCTTTATAGGATAATACTTTAGAAGCAATGCACTGAGTGTAGGAGTCAGGGATATTGCTGCTAATGTGGATGTAATAATGACGATTGTTACGCTCATCCCGAGCTGTCTGAACAGTACACCGGTAAGGCCTTTAACAAAGGTAAGCGGGAAAAATACTGCAACAACCGTAAGTGTAGTTACAATTACTGCAAGCCACACTTCGTTTGTGGCATAAATGGCCGCCTCCCTTGGCCTGCTACCTCTCTCAATATGTTTTGTGATGTTTTCAAGAACAACGATTGCATCATCTACAACCATTCCTATTGCTATGGAAAGCGAAACAAGGGATATAATGTTGATTGATGCATCTGATATGAACAGATAGATGAATGCCACAACAAGGGATATAGGGATGGTAAGTATTATAATAAATGTTGCTCTCCATCTGCCGAGGAAGAAAAGTACTACCAGAACCACAAAGATAGCTGCAAACAGCAGTGTCTCTGAGAGGTTTTTTATCGCATCCTGAATAAATGTTGCACTGGCAAAAAGTTTTTCAATTTTAACATCAGGCGGCAGATCCTTTTTAACCTGTTCAATTGTCTTTTCAATTTCCTTTGTAACTTTTACGGTATTTCCACCCGATTGTTTCTGTACATATAGACCCATACCCAGGCTGCCGTTTATTCTGGTATCATATTTTGATTCCCTGATTGTATCTCTAACCTCGGCTATGTCGCGCAGATAAACAGCATTACCGTTATAATTACTTACTACTATGTCTTTAAGTATATCGCTTTCGGGAAATTCCCCCTGTATTCTAAGGGCATAATCTGTCAGGCCCATTTCGATCGAACCTGCAGGCAGGTTAATATTTTCTGCTCGGAGTATATTGGCAACCTGTTCGAGCGAAAGATTGTATGCCTCCATTTTACGGGGATCAATATCAACATATATATTTCTGCCCGGAACACCCGAAAGGCTAACTGCAGCCACTCCGTTAATCCTGTTGAGAGGATTTACTACCTTTTCATCCAGGATTTTTTCCAGCCCTTCATAACTTTCTTTTGATGTAATAGCATAGAAAATTATAGGCATCATGCTGGAATTGAATTTTACTATTGTAGGTTCCTCACATCCGTCGGGCAACAATCTCCTTACGAAATTAAGATTGCTACGGATGTCATTCATAGCCTCGTCGAGATTGCTTCCATATTCGAACTGAAGAAAGACAACAGAGAGTCCGTCACTCGAAGTTGAATTAAGTTCTTTCAGATTGGCAATTGTATTCAACGCATTCTCCACGGGCCGGGTAACGTTAGTTTCAACATCTGATGCACTTGTTCCGGGATAGGTCGTAAGCACCGAAATAAACGGGAGTTCAATTTCGGGATAAAGGTCAACCGGCAACTGCACCAGAGAATAGAGGCCGATAACTATCATCGCAACAAATACCAGAATAGTGGTTATCGGTCTTTTTACCGATGAACTGTATATACTCATTTTGATAATTTTTTATCTATTAAATTCAATTAACTATCTCAATCTTCTCACCTCCGGAAAGTCTCGATTGTCCTTCAGAAATCAGAAGAGTACCATTGTCCAGTTCTTCTGAAATCACCTCAAGGTTATCATCGAATCTTTTTCCGATTGTCACATCTACTTTCTTCGCAAACCCGTTATCAGCTACCATTACATATCTTTTGTTTGTTCCTTCCTGCATCAATACCGTACTTGCCGGAACAACAAAAGTTTCAACCTCCCCGAGGTTCATTGAGACTCTGGCAAACATACCGGGTTTCAACAACTCCCCACTATTGGGAACCTCAATTTCAACCCCGAATGACCTTGTAACAGGATTAATTGAAGGTGAAATCCTGTAAACAGTACCATTGAAAGTCTGGTTTTTAAATACATCAACCGATATTGAAGCCTTCATGCCTTTGTAGACAAGAGGATAATATTGTTCAGAAATGTTTACGGTAACTTTAACCGGATCAATCTGAACAAGAGTTACAACAGCAGGTTTTCCGCTCATTGAAGGTGTACCCGTATATAATTCACCATTTTCATAATATTTTCCGGAAATAATAC
This sequence comes from Rikenella microfusus, assembly GCA_020722575.1. Classification (GTDB taxonomy): domain Bacteria; phylum Bacteroidota; class Bacteroidia; order Bacteroidales; family VadinHA17; genus LD21. Next base: position 94,008 of record DYKN01000007.1, read on the forward strand.
CTTTAAAGGGGGCCTTTAGCAAAGTGTTCTGCTCCAGATACTCAAGGTTCGTTTTCGTTACGTCATACTGAGTCTTAAGCTGATCATATTGTTGTTGCCTTGCACCTCCCGTTTTAAGGAGTGTATCAAGCCTCCAGAGATCCTTTTCAAGGCCGGCGAGTTGAAGCTTTAACTGCTGAACCTGTGTTCGGTCCATAAGAAAAAGGTTGTCACCTTTATTTACTCTGTCACCGGCTTCCACATAAATTTTTTCAATGCGTCCAGGTGAGGATGGTACAACATTAACCTCCTCAAACGGGCTAATTGTAGCAGTATAATCAATTGTACGTGAAATTTTTGTTTTGACAAGCGGTGTTACTCGTACAACCACTGCGGCCTGCTCCTCAACGGTTGTTTCACTCTGCGGAGCATTACAGCCATTTAGTACCAGCGCTACTACTGGAATTAACGGTAGAATGTTTATAAGTTTCATTATATCAATAAATTAATTGTTTTTACTTTATATTTTTACAGGTTGTTAAGAAGTTTATCAAGAGCTATTTTGGTTTGAAAAAGGTTCAGTAATGCAGAAATACAGTTATTTTCGGCTTGCAGATACAGACTGTTTGCCTGCGTAAGTTCAAGACTCGACGCCATACCATGCCTGTATTTGTTTTCCATTGTTTGCAGAACTTTTTCAGAAAGTGCAACGTTTTCAAGCTGTGTTTTATATTGTTGATTGGCATTGATCAGGTTATATCTGAGCTGTTTCTCCTGTATGAGCAACTGCTCTGTCACCATTTCTTTTGTTGTTCTGGCTTTTTCAAGATTTATCTGAGCCTTACGTATACTTGCGTACCGGTGACCGCTGGCAAAGATCGGGAAAGAGATCTGAAGACCGGTCATTGAGTTTTTAAACCACCTCAGATCATTGATTTTATCACCCATTCCGTTAACACCATAATTGTAAAATCCTGTAAGAGTTGGAAGGGTACTTGCTTTCTGGCTTTTCAGAGCAAGAAGAGATAGTTTCTCCTGGTCTTCCGTAAGCAGGTAATTTACATTATTTGTATAATCGAACTCCTTTGATAATAATGCTTCAATATCAATCTGTGCAGTTAATGAAGCAAGAGTCTCTTTAAGTGTAATCTTAGTATCGGATGATGCTCCGAGTTGAAAGCGCAGAAGATTATAATTAAGTTCTATTGTTCTTTCAAGAGTACTTTTACTATTTTCAACTGTTTTAAGGTTAACAATCATCTGGTCAACATCGGTTTGTTCAGCCATACCTGCTGCCAGCATTGCCTCCGTGGCTTTAAGGGTTTCATTCAGATTTGCAATATTCTTTTCAATTATTTCAAGGGAGCGTTCCGAGACCAGAATCAGAAAATATGTAATACTAATCGTTTCCTTTGTTTCCTGTTCGGAGCGAACGAGGTTATGTTCGCTGAGTTTTGCGGCCACTTTTGAGGTTTCAATTCCAACAAGCCATGGCGCATTGAAAATCAGAGTGGTTGCCTGCATTGTTGCACCAGAGGTAAACTGTGAACCAAACCTTACAGGTATCTTCACACCTGGTTGACCAAAAAATTCACCAGGTAACAGTGTTGTAACAAGCTTGAGGTTGTCGGTAAAAGATCCTGTAATATTTACCTGCGGAAGTCCGTTTGAAATGGCTTCCCAAACTGCCTTTCTTGATGCTTCAACATCGTTCCTTGCCGTTGCAACCATCCTGTTGCTCCTGATAGCATAATCCTGAGCTTCCTTAAGATTAAGGCTCAGTTCCTTTACCCCCTCCTGCTGGGAAAATAATCCTGTACAGGGTAACAGAAAAAGAATACCAAGTATCAAAATTTTTAACTTTCTCATATATAAATCATTATTAATTCTTCTATAATTTCTTTTCCAGTTTCGTTATAAGCTTCACTCCTTCAGGTGTTGAAATTCCTTTCAGATAATTCACAATACTGTTTTTAATTACCTCACGCCGCGAAAAAAGCTCATATGGGAAAAAATCATTGTTCATTACAAATAAAAACATGATATACAATGACCTTGTAACAATATCAGGATTAATATCTTTCCTGAAAAGTTTCTCCTTTATTCCCCGTTCAATAACTTTCTGATTTTCTCGATAATCAGGCATTTCACATTTAACTTCACCTTTGGCTTTCAACTCCAGGTGTATCCTTTTCAAATCTTCATTAAATGCCGGATTCATTGATTGAATGTGTTCAAGATTGAATTTAATAATTTTGAATATCGCACTGATTACATCCTTTTCCTCTTCAAGAACACGAGCTATTATCTCTCTTTGTTTTTGTGCCATGAAGTTCAATACACCAGCAAGTAATTCATCCCTGTCGGAAAATATTTCGTAAATAGTTCTCTTTGAAACAGAAAGATGAGTTGCAATCATATCCATTGTCACTGCTCTTATTCCATATTTACGGAATAACTCGGCTGCCCCTTCAATAATTTTTGTTCTTGTATCCATAATTTTGTAAAAAAACGTCGCAAAAATGAGAAAACTATTTTTGTTTACAAAGTTTTTTCTGTTAAAATATTGTTAAATCAAGTAAAAAGCTGAAAAACACCGGTAAATGGCGAAGTTTGAAATATTTTTAAGAATGACTGTTTATTTGAGAATTGACTTGTTTCCTGTCAAAAATGTCGGAAGTCAACGATAAAGATAAAAAAAACCTCTGTATTCTTTACCTTGATAGATTTTTTCGTCCCAGCCTATTGCTCTTATTATATAAAAATAGATGCCTGGCACGGCTTTTACGGAAGTTCTGTTTATACACCCATCCCATCCCTGCCATTCGGCAAGACGCTGCCCTTCGCCGTAAAAACTATAGACCATCATACCGCTACGGCTGTAAATTTCTATACTCAAACTTCTCAGGGATTTCTCCTGCACTATAAAATAATCGTTTATCCCATCACCGTCGGGTGTAAATACATTCGGTATTGAAAGTTCAGAAGGATCCACGATAATTTTTTCCGATTTCAGAGAATCAATGCACAGGTTTTCACTTTCGACAATAAGTGTTATTTGATATTCCCCGGGACGGTAATAAATGTGAGGAAGTGGGTTTTTCTCATTTGAAACAGAATCATCCCCGAACTTCCATGTGTAGTTTAAACCCCTTATCGACTTGTCAGTAACGATTACTTCAAGCGGTGCCTCGCCCTGTAACGGATTAACGGAAAAATCAGCCTTTACATGAATTGATGTATACGGGAAGGATGATTCAGATGTACACATAAAGCTGTCGGTCACCTGCAGTTTGTAAATAACATCTTCAAGCGGAGGGTTATAGGTTACAGGATTTAACTCGAGCGATGGATAAGGTATTACCGATTCAGGTGTTGACGACCATAAGAATGCTAATTTATTTGGAAGCATTATCCCACTTGTATCGACCGGATCATAATAATAGAATGTATCTATGGCTGCTTCTCCTCCAAGTGCCACATAATCGCATGTATAATTTTTCAGAAAAGCTTTTGCATAAGGTTTATCGAGATGGATCCATGCTACCAGTGAAGTGTCATATCCTCCCGCGTCAGTAATATGAACCCTGTAACCTCCCTCATCAAGGCTATCGAGGGAAGATGTATAAACACCTGTTTCTGTTTTAACGAATATATTAAAGTCATTTTCGTTAACATTCCACCTGTGCCATGTAAAACTGAAAGGTCCTGACCCCCCCGGACTTTCAGCCTCAAGTGATCCCTTCACATTACCTGAGATGTTACAAAAAATAAAAACAGGGTGTTTCAGGTGGGGACTGGAAGGATATTGAGTATACCTAAAAGCGCTGGCATTAGGTGATGATATCTGGGCGTAACAGACAGACGAAAAGAAAAATATTATTGATACAGTTATTATCCTGTGCACAGAGGTCAATTTATTTGTATGTTTAAACGGCATAAAGTTGCCCTTTGGTATAAATTTCAGGCAAGTATAATAAAATCTGACGAAAACATATGCACTGGATATGTAATACGTCTTTTTTCAGGTTGACAGATTGTTTAAATAGAAAGAAAAAAATCCCCCTGCAAACAATGTGGTTGTTTATAAATATTTATCATTTATTAATGAACACCAGACCGGGTTAGAGTGGTTATTGTTAATTTTGCAGTCCCAGCATTAAACTGACTGGCAGGATTGTTATGAAAGCTGATTTTCTCAAAGAATTGAATGAAGCACAGCTTGAGGCGGTTATAAACTCTGAAGGGCCAGCTCTTGTAATTTCGGGAGCCGGAGCAGGAAAAACCAGGGTTCTTACATACCGTATTGCTTATCTGCTTCAGAAAGGCATAAAGCCTTATCGCATACTTGCCCTTACATTTACCAACAAGGCTGCCGGAGAGATGAAGAACCGTATAGCGGGAATTGCAGGATTTGATACTGCAAAATACTTATGGATGGGTACTTTTCATTCGATTTTTGCACGAATTCTCCGCAATGAAAGCGATAAACTTGGCTATAAATCATCATTCACAATTTATGACGCAACCGATTCAAAGAGTCTTATTCGGAGTATAATAAAGGAGATGGGGCTTGGAGATGATGTTTACAAACCGGGAGTTATTGCTTCAAGAATATCGGCAGCAAAGAATAACCTGATTACCGCTGCAATGTATGAATCGAGGCCGGAACTAACTGAATACGACCGCGCAGTCAGAATGCCCCGCCTTGCTGAAATATACAAAATCTACACCACCAGATGTTTCAAAGCCAATGCCATGGACTTTGACGACCTTCTCCTTAACACCAATATATTACTCAGTAGTTTTCCCGAGGTGCTTGAAAAATACCGGAAGAAGTTTGATTATATACTTGTGGATGAATATCAGGATACCAATTATGCTCAATATCTGATTGTTAAAAAGCTTTCAGAGGTTCACCGTAACATATGCGTTGTAGGTGATGACGCACAGAGCATCTATTCTTTCCGCGGTGCAAGGATTGAGAACATACTTGAATTCAGGAATGATTATCCTGATGCAAAAATTTTTAAACTGGAACAAAATTACCGTTCAACTCAAACTATTGTAAATGCAGCAAATGTCATAATTGCAAATAACAGGGGGCAAATTCAAAAAACAGTATTTTCAGAAAATGAGGCAGGTGAAAAAATCAGGATACTTCAGGCAATGACTGATACGGAGGAGGGTTTTATGGTAGCCTCCGATATTTTTGACAGAAAATATTCATACCGCCTTAACTGGAATGATTTCGCCATTCTGTACCGCACAAATGCACAATCGAGAATCTTTGAGGAGACTCTGCGGAAGAAAAACATACCTTACAGAATTTACGGTGGGCTATCCTTTTATGAACGCAAGGAAATAAAAGATGTGCTTGCCTATTTCAGGATGGTAATCAATCCGCAGGACGAAGAGGCATTCAGGCGAACCATTAATTATCCCAGGCGGGGAATAGGTGATACTACTGTAAAGAAACTAACTGAAATTGCCTCAATGCTTGGAGACACTTCATGGAATGTTATCTCAAGGATTGAAGATTTCAGCACCCATTTTAATTCTTCGACAATAAAGAAGCTCAGAGATTATGCTGAAATGTTAACAGGTTTTGCTGTTGCAACAGAAGATATGGATGCCTACCAGGCTGCAAAAGAAATAACCACTGCCTCGGGAATTGTCAGAGAGCTACACGAAGGCGATACCCCCGAAGAAATAAGTCGCCTTGAAAACTTTGAGGAACTTATGAACTCAATAAAAGAGTTTACCGAAGCAGCTAAAACCAATGGTGAACCTTATTCTCTCGGCGCTTATTTACAGAATGTTGCCCTTTTGACCGATCAGGATACCGAGGACCGCAAAGGTGGTGACAGGGTAACCCTTATGACAATGCACATGGCAAAAGGCCTTGAATTCAGTCATGTTTACATAACAGGCATGGAAGATTCAATCTTTCCCTCGCCAATGTCATCAGATAATCCAAAGGAACTTGAGGAAGAGAGGAGGCTTTTTTATGTTGGCCTGACACGTGCAAAGAAAATGGCCACACTTACCTATGCCCTGAATCGCTACATGTATGGCAATCTGGAGTACAGCAAGCCCAGCAGATTTCTGCGGGAAATAGATCCCTCATACATCGAGTTCCCGCAGCTTGCTTCAAGATTCGGAAATAACAGGTATAATGACGGCCATGATAACAGGCTGTCAGAAGATAATAATAATTATCAGCCTGCTTTAAAAAGTAAAAAGTATGGCAGGATAATACCTGCAACAAAGGATGAGACAGTCGAAAATAATTTTACACCGTCATCAGTCCTTACTGAAGGAGATATTGTGGCGCATGATCGATTCGGCAGAGGAACGATCATGGAAATAACAGGAGAACCCCCCGACACAACCGCAATAGTCGATTTTGAAGAGAGCGGAAGAAAAAAACTTCTTCTAAGATTTGCCCGGCTGAAAAAAATCGAACAGTAAGTTTATCTTTTTTTCTGTGACTGCTCCTGCATCTGCTCGTAATTGAGCTGACGCAGAGAATAACCCGATGTGGATACAGTATGATTAATATTGTTTTTTATCTCTTTTGTCTCTGATCTCATTGTAAGTTTATTGTTTTCATCATATGTCTCCATGGCCAGAACAGTTCCGTCCTCGGGAAGCCTGGAGTAATATTTCGGAAGAGATGAATTATTCATTGTCCTGCGATCGGTGTTAAGTTTCAGGTCCCTGGTAAACCAGAATTTTCCGTAAACTTTCTCTCCTTCTTCGCGATAAATATATTCATCGCACCTGTAACCTGTTATTACTCTCGTATTACCTGTTCTGGTAATCTGGATCTTATCTTGATCCACGGTACCTGTTTCCTGAATTTCCTCTTCTTCAGGAACCTCACTGATAAATCCCATTTTTAACGAACCCATATCGGTAAGCATAAGAATACATTTATTCTTGTCGTCACTTATAAATGCTGTATTCAAAGGTGCCGAACCGTCATCTGTTTCTGCCACCATCCGGGTTTCAACACAACCACTCTTGCTGTCAGGATTGAAGTAAATATAATAATCCATCTTTACTACATCATTTTCGTCAAAGATCTCGATGAGCATGTAAAGATAATTATGAAAATTATATTCATTCTCATATTTGAGGGTAACCTTCCCTCCTAATAAACCTCCGAAGTTAAAACCTTTCTGATCTCTATTCTGGCCTGATTCTGCAGCTTTCTGATCAATTTCCTGCTCAATTTTCTGGACTGCAACAGAATCAGCCTTTTCTTCAGCCTTTTTTTCAGCTTTTTTCCCGAGATTTCCAATAGCCTGTGAAGCTTTATTACGGAGAACATTACCGATTTGTGCCTTCATATTGCCACTCAGAGCAATCATCAAAGCAACAACTATTAAAATTACTCTGGTTTTCATTTTCTTATTATTTGAATTATGAATTATAAAGTTAAATATTTTTAAGTAGAAAAATTATAAGTACCAGATAAATTTTTAATTACACAAGCAAAAAGGATAGTTTCTCAACAATTGTCTTCCTAAGTTCATGAAGAATATTTTTACAACTTTTTCCCGGCCTTCTTCAGAACAAACCGATGATTCATAAGAGCCGGTTGGGATTATAAGATAATAAATCGGAAATGTTGCTTCAGGTTTCAAAGAATTTCAGATATACAATCAGCGGACCTCCTTTAAAAGTAAGGGAAAAGCTGGTTGAAATTGCCTCATTGAGTGTAGCCTCCCACCAGTTTCCGGGCTTTCTTTTCACAAGTGGATATTTAAGACCGGAAGCAGTAATTTCAGTATCATTATTAATTGAAAAAATTGAGACCTGCTGACCCGGGAAAGAATTAAACTTCCTGCTACTAAGAGCGGGATAGATATATCCGGTATCTGTCACCATCATCACATTTGCAATTTTTGCATATTCTACAAGCAATGATATATTACCGATGGTATGGTCTTCCCGCTTTCCCGTAGCACCAAGAATTACAATATCGCTTAATCCTCTGGCAACGCACCATCTAACAGATTTGGTAAGATCGTTTGTTTCCTGTTCATCAATCCGGAAAATCCTGTCTGAATATTTCAATGATATCTCTTCGGTTATTGAATCACAGTCGCCAACGATGGCAAATGGTTCAATACCGAAATCAATCAGAGATTTTACAGCTCCATCACAGCAAATGATATGCCCAGCATTCCTCAGGTAATCCAGAGGAATATTATGAGCAGGAAACTGCCCGTCGGCAAGAATAACAGTTTTCCCTTTCATCATCAGTATAATTGGCGAAAGATAATAATATCTATGCTCCGTTATTCTTTGCCAGAATTAATTGTTTTTGCCCACTCTCTGAGTCCGATGAATGACATTGTTCCGTAAACCAGGTATAATACAAGAGTTGGGTATAATCCTCTAATGTAACAGAGAATCGACATTGAAAGATTTACGACAATCCATAAATACCAGTGTTCATAAAGTTTACGTGCCAGCATCCATGTTGCCACAATTGAAAGGGATGCTATAAAAGAGTCGGCACCAGGTACAGGTGAATCGGTTAATTTTGTGAGTAATATCCACAAAACAGCCCATAGGAGAAGAAAAATCGTCGCTATAACTATTCCTGACTTCAGCCCAACTCTTGTTATCCTGAGGGTAACATTCATTTCCAGGTCCACCCCCTCATTTTCTTCTCCCTGTGCTGCATTGCTTCCCCATAAATCCAGGTAATTTTCCCCTCCCTTCATTATTTCTTCTTTATGGGTTTTCCTTACCCACCAGTACCAACCCAGAATGCTTATTATAACATAATAAACCTGAAGGCTCATGTCGGCATAAAGTTTGCCGGTGAAAAAAACATATATATAGACACCTGAGGTTATAATGCCTACAGGCCATAAAAGTGGATTCTGCTTTATTTCAAAAAAAACATAAACAATACCGGCAACAGCACCAAAAATTTCAATATAATTTTTTGTTAACCAGTATATTATATTCATAACTCAGAACTCAATCCTTAACGATATAAGCAAATTGGTTCCAGCCTGAGGAAAATAATAGGCCCATGTCTTTTCTATACCATCTTCATACCATAACCCACCATAGGCATTACTTTCATAGCCACTGTCAAAAATATTGTTTACAAGTAATTGAATACCAAGTGTCTTTACTCCTTTTACAACAGGCGTGAAATCAATCCGAAAATTATTTACAAAGTATGGATTTATCATCCGGTCTTTACTCATTGTATTATCGAAATATTGTCGTCCGATGTATTTGCTTATTAAGTGAGCTGAAAGCGAACCTGTGACTTTTATTTCAAGATCACTTGATGAAATTATTGACGGAGAATACGCTATATCGGTATTCCCCAGTTCTTTGCTTTTGTATTCTTCACTCCAGTTGGTGGTGTTATAATCGATATAATATAGTCGGAAGTTTTTTATTTTATTCTGGCTGAGAGTAATATTAAAATTCCAGTTTATCAATTTTACCGGTTTCAGGGAAGTTGAAAGTTCAATGCCAGTTCTGTAGCTTTTTTCAACATTTGTCATTATCGAGTAGCCGACACTACTGAGTTCACCGGTTGGTACAAGCTGATCGTTGTAAAACATTCCGAAGAGGTTAATTCCGGCCTGTAAATTAATAGTTCTGATGTTGTAACCTGCTTCGATGTCATACAGAGTTTCAGGCTTTGGTGTGGCGTTTTCATCGCCTGCTGCTTCCTTGAAGTCAGATCGTGTTGGTTCGCGATGAGCTACCGAAAAACTTAAAAAGGCATCCTGATTACCTGAGATGCTCCAGAAAAGACCTGCCCTCGGATTGAAAAATGAGAAACTGTGTTTCTGAGTAAGATCCTTGAGATCAGAATCAATCCCTTTCATGTCATAATTAATAAAACGGCATTGTAAATCACCGAAACCGCTTATGCCATGGGCAACAGGGAAGTTTAATTTGCCATAAATATTGAATTCGTCCTTTAATCCGTTATTAAAATACCACTGGAAATCTTTTGGAGTGTTTCCGGGGTGTTTCATCCAGATAATTCTCCCAAAATGATCACCGTCATATCTGTTTACTCCTCCCCCAATTGTTGCTCTGAAGCTTCCTCTGGCATAGTTAATTGAATATACTAATCCGTAGAAACCGTTCGACATCCATTTCCTCCTGATAATATCAGTTGCTGTAACAAATGAAGTATCAAGCTTTACAGGCTGAAGTCCATATTTTGAGAGTTTCTGGTTCTGGCGGTATTCTTCGTAATAACCTTTTCCCGACGTATAGTGGAATGCGGCGTTCAGATTCAGGTTCCCGGTTAAATTCGTGCTGAAGATAAGATGATAGTGATTCTGCCAGTAATTATCCGTTTCATTATCGTAATATTTTATTTTCCCCTCTTCATCTATAAATTCACCTGCAGGATTATATCTACGATCTGACTCAAGTTTTTCAGCTGGTACTCCCCACCAGCTTATGCCGGTATGTTCTTCACCAAGGATAATATTTGCTTTAAGAAGCGATTTTTTTGTTTTCCAGCTTCCTGTGAGGAAAGCCGAATGGTTGTCGGATCCGGTACGTTTTATGTAACCGTCACTTTTTATATCCGACATTCGTATCTCGAATGAATATTTTCCGTTTATAAGGCCTGTTCCGGCTGATACAGATTTTCTAAATGTATTAAATGAGCCTGCAGATAAGATCATTTCGGCAAAGGGATCGTCAGAGTGGTTTCGGGTAAGAATATTTACCGAAGCGCCGAAAGCTCCCGCACCATTAGAAGAAGTTCCTACACCACGCTGAACCTGAATGTTTTCAACTGAAGAGGCCAGATCGGGCAGGTCAACCCAGAAAACCTGCTGCGACTCTGCATCATTAAGCGGTATTCCGTCGAGTGTAATGTTAATCCTGCTGGGCTCTGTTCCGCGAATTCTGAAATTTGTGTATCCTATTCCCGTTCCTGCTTCAGATGTTTCAACCAGAGAAGGTGTAAGAGCCAGCAAAAACGGAAGATCCTGCCCATTATTCTGCTTTCTCAAATCCTCTGTTGATACTGTGGCAAATGACATTGGTGTTCTGTAACCTGCACGTGTGGCCGTAACCAGAATTTCACCCGTATTGAAAATAGCAGGAGTCATTCTAACATCAAGTATCTCATTACCTTTTACTTCCACTTCATAAACTGCAGCTTCATATCCGGTAAAAGAAAATCTCAGGATATATTTCCCTGCTGAGCTAAATTTCATAATGTAAGTCCCGTCTTCGCCTGAATAAGTACCCAGCCAGGTATTCTGAACTACAATTGCAGTTCCGGCCAGAGGAGATCTGTTTTCATCTGTCACACTACCACTGACAGAAAATGTCTGACCTGAAACATTGACAAGCGCAATGACAGGTACGGCAATTAGTAAAAAAATTTTCGCTTTCATAGTTCATCAGTTAAAATCATTTTTTAACTAATGAGGTGAAACAGCGCTGGATATTGTGATACTCTTTTTTCCCTACGCCGGCATTATCCGGATCAGGTTCAAGGGTATAATCTCAGCCCGTAATATTAAGGCACCCCATTAACGAAATACGGTATAAAAGTATAAAAATTTTTAATCCGTAAGCAACATGTTTAACAAATTTAACGTAAAATTTATTTTATTATCTTAGCACCATAAATTATCCCGACAAACTGTTCTCTTCTTTCACAGTGGTTATTAAATGGGGAAAATGGAAGATATTCTCAGAAAACTTAATCTTAAGGATCAGAAAAGAATTGTTGTTCTGAATGCTGATAAAAGTTATTTGAAAAAGCTTAAGAAGAGTGCTCCTGATCTGCAAATAGATACAGAGATTGATCCAAGATTTCCCTATGAAATTATGTTGATTTTTGTAAAGGACCTTCATGAGGTTAATGAGATCACACCCAGCGTAATACATAATCTTGTGTGCAATGGTATTATCTGGTTTGCTTATCCCAGAACAGGAGACAGTAAAAATGGTTCTGACCTTGACAGAAAACACGGCTGGGAAATTTTGTTGAAAAGGGGTTTTGATTCAATAAGGCATGTGAACATCGACGAAAAGTGGGCTGCAGTTAAATTCAAAAATGCAAAATATATTAAATCCAGAAAAGCTCTGGTGGAATAGATACCTTTTAAAATATTTGAAATGACAATAAAAAACAAATTACTGGTTTATAGCCTTTTATTCGCAGGCATTCTACTTGTTCTTACCACTACGGGATGCGCCAGAAGTGAAGATGTTCAGGCCTGTCTTGAGGGACATACCTATGGTTTTTTTGGAGGTTTGTGGCATGGTTTCATAGCTCCGTTTGATTTTATTGCAATGTTGTTTGACGACAGGGTGACCATGTATGCGCAGAATAATAATGGAGGACTTTATGCTCTTGGTTTTCTGATTGGAAGTGGTGGCTGGGGATTTTTTGGCGGCCGCAGCGTTAAAAGAATCCGTCATACAAGGGTTACTGTAAAAAACGACCATTTCGACGATGCGGAAATAATTGAATAATAAATTACCAGGCTATTTAACACTCTCTCGGCCTGCTTAATGTGAACCTTTTACCTGTCAATCGTTTCATCAATATTACACTATTCCATAATTAAATATGATTTATGGTTGATGAAAAAATAATTGATATTGAAAAAGCGATTAGAAACAGCGAAAATCGTTTCATAAGGTCTTTACCTTCATTTGTGATTCGAACAATCAGGAAAATTATATGTGAAGATGAGTTGAATAGTGCCCTGGAAAAAAACAGACATCTTGAAGGTGTTCAATTTATGGACGGACTCTTAAAGTATTGGAATATCAATGTTATTGTAAAAAACGAGGAAAACATTCCATCCGTGGGTCGGTATGTTTTTATTTCAAACCACCCGCTTGGTGCAATTGATGCAATTACCTTATTCAGTGTTATTTATAGATATTTTCCGGAGATTGTTTCGCCTGCCAATCAGCTTTTGAATTACATTCCCAATCTCAGATCACTTTTTCTTGGTCTCGATGTATTCGGACGAGCAAACAGAAAAACTGCTCTCAGAATTGATGAGTTATTTGCCTCAGATAAACAGATATTGATTTTCCCGGCCGGTGAAGTATCAAGAAGATACAAGGGAGTTATTACCGACATTCCATGGCAGAAATCATTCGTTGTAAAAGCGATTCAGCATAAAAGAGACATTATTCCAATATTTGTCAGTGGTAGAAATTCGTCACTTTTTTACAATGTTGCCAATTTTCGAAAGTTTATCGGCATAAAAATGTACGTTGAGACCCTTCTTTTGCCGAGGGAAATGCTCATGAAGAAGAATTCTACCCTTACCATAACTTTTGGAAAAACTATTTCCTGGCAATCTCTCACGTCTAACAGGAAATACAATGAATGGGCACAGGAGATAAAAAGGATTGTTTATTCCCTGGCGGATGAATAAACATGATTAATATTTATTCTTCAAAGCTTTTATAACCAGATATATACCAAACATTATTCCGATTCCGATCAGGATATAACCCAGATATGGGAATATTTTTTCTCTTACATCATAAAGGTAAAATCCCACCAGAGCGAGTATAATATTCCATATTCCTGCGCCGAGTGAAGTATAGAGTGTAAATAGTTTCAGGTCCATACGGGCAAGGCCGGCAGGTATTGAAATGAGTTGCCTCACAGCCGGCACGAGCCTTCCTATAAAAGTTGATGATTTGCCGTTTTTAAGAAAAAAATTCTCTGATTTTATTACTTTTTCTTCTGATATAAGCATCATTTTCCCGACATAGGAGCGTGCAAACCTGTAAATCAGAGGCCTGCCAAGCCACAGGGCAAGGTAGTAATTTATGAAAGCTCCAGCAAGTGCACCCACGGTCCCCGATAAAACCACAAGATAAATGTTTAGATCACCCTGTGCAGCCTTATATGCGGCAAAGGGTATTACTGCCTCCGACGGAAAAGGTATAAAGGAACTTTCAATTGTCATAAGAAGAGCCACCGTGAAATAGTTCAGGTGGCTCATATACCATTCAATAAGAGTTTGAACAAAATCCATAATTAATCGAGCCTGACTTTAATTACAACTTTTCTAACCGAGTCAGGCATTTCTGTTTTGAGTCCTGGTTTATGGGCATCGGAGGGAAAGAAAATGAAAAATTTTTCAGGAACGGCTTCTAGTGCTTTGTGCTCGCTGGTTGTAAAAAATTCTATATCCCTTGATTCGTCATAACCCTGCATTATAGAATCTTTCTTTTCGATTGGTGCAATCTGGATTATTTCTTTACCTCTTACAACATACTGAATATCGGCATATTTACGATGAGCTTCAAACCCTGCTTCGCTTTCATCTTTTGTAAGATAATCGGTTACTGAAGCATACAGATTATCACCGTCAATATTATGTCTGCCTGGTGCGAGAGTTGACAGATTACTTTTACTCAGGAACATGAAGGCTTTGTCCCACCGTTCTTTATTCCGGAAATAATTAATAGCAAAAGTTTTACGATTTATGGAATTGTCGGGTTGTACATTCCAGCCATTAAGGAACTCAGCTTTAGTGAACCATTTATCCAGTTCCTTGTCAGTCCATGTCTCAGGACTTTTATTGTTTTTGCATCCCCAAAGTCCAGATAAAAGTGTAATCATTAAAACCGGTGCAATTAATTTTTTTATCATTTTAATCATTAATTTA
>DYKN01000205.1 GCA_020722575.1 Rikenella microfusus
ATTATGAAAACAGAATTAAGGTATGCAGTTCACCCCTCAGATGTAAAACATTATGATACAGAAAGATTGAGAAAAGAATTCCTTATTGAGAAGCTTTTTGAAAACGATGAGCTTATTCTGATTTATTCCATGTACGACAGATATATAGTGGGAGGAGCCATGCCAGTAAACAATAGCATAAAGCTCGAAACTTTTAATGAACTTAAATCAGGTAATTTTCTCGACCGACGTGAGATGGGCATCATAAATGTAGGAGGTCAGGCAGAAATAAAGACTGACAGCGGTACTTTTTCCCTTTCCTTCAAGGAGGCTTTATATCTGGGCAGAGGAACGAGTGGAGTTGAGTTCCGTTCGACTGATCCGGATAAACCTGCCAGATTATATATCAATTCAGCTCCTGCTCACCACTCATATCCAGCCCGAAAGATTACCCTTGCCGATGCTGAAGTGGTTGTTATGGGATCACCTGAACAGTCTAATCACAGGATAATAAATAAACTCATCGTTAACAGTATTGTGGAAACCTGCCAGCTGCAAATGGGTATGACTGAACTGAAGCCTGGTAGTGTCTGGAATACCATGCCGGTTCATACACATTCTCGACGGATGGAAGCTTATTTCTATTTTGAAGTCCCGGAAAAACAGGCTGTTTGCCATTTTATGGGCAGCCCCGACGAAACACGTCATATCTGGATGGTTAACGAACAGGCTGTACTGTCACCCTCATGGAGTATTCACAGCGCTGCAGGAACCTCAAACTACACATTCATCTGGGGTATGGCAGGTGAAAACCTCGATTACGGAGATATGGATGTGAGATATCCTGATACACTTAAATAATACATCAAAGTCCCCCCCAGGGGGGACCACAGGGGGTAAAAACAGAACGAAACATGACTTTTACTGAAGAAACACCAGGATAATTAATTTTAAAACTAAGTACGACACCAAAGTCCCCCCCAGGGGGGACCACAGGGGGTAAAACAGAACGAAACATGACTTTTACTGAAGAAACACCAGGATAATTAATTTTAA
>DYKN01000031.1:0-31931 GCA_020722575.1 Rikenella microfusus
TTTATAAGTTTATCTTCAGAATTTTTCATGGATTCTTTCTGTTTTTGTTTGTTTACAATATAAATATGGAAAGAATCTTTTTTATAATATATTGTATATCAATTAATTATTAACAAATTTTACTAAATTATTAACAATCAGATAAATATAAAATTTTTTATATAGAATTTACGTTAAAAAAGTAGAATTTATTTTATTATGATGACATTTTTCGTTGATTTTCTTTCACACAGGAAACCGTCACTTTATATTTTTTTCATAGAGATGGATGAGAATAAATTGTCAGCTAAGACTCTGCAGGATGAAAATAACGGATATTACCTGAATTGCCGTAAAACGGTAATATCATAGGGGGAAAATGAACCATGATTATTGCAGCATATATTGTTTTTACTTTTAATGTTCTGCAGCTTCTTGTATCCCTGATAAACCTTATTTTCAGGGAGAAACCACCGGCAAAAAAAACCGAAGATGAACCACTGGTTTCGATTCTTATACCTGCAAGAAATGAAGAACTGAATATTGGTATTCTACTTTCCGATCTTTTAAGGCAGAATTATTCAAACATTGAAATAATTGTATTCGATGATCAGTCTGAAGACCGAACGGCAGAAATTGTAGGTATTTATGCTGCAAAAGACAAACGCATAAAGCTTATAAAATCTGACGGGCTACCTGCTGGCTGGCTGGGTAAAAATTATGCCTGCAACTCTCTTGCAATGATCGCCCGGGGCAGATATTTGCTTTTTCTTGAAGCAGATGTCAGGATATCAGGTAATATTATTGCCAGTATTGTGCAATTTGCATCAACCAGGAATCTGTCGCTGGTGTCAATTTTCCCAAAACAGATTATGGTTACCAGAGGCGAAAAAAATAGTGTTCCGGTAATGAATTATATTTTATTGTCGCTTTTGCCACTAATGCTTGTCAGAAAATCGTTTTTTCCTTCACTCGCTGCTGCAAGCGGAAAATTTATGTTTTTTGAAAGAGATATTTACAAATTGGTTCTGCCTCATCAGAAACTGCGAGCCAATATGGTTGGAGATATAGAAACGGCCAGGATGCTTAAAAAACTTGGTTATAGAATAGCCTGTCTTACCGGCAATAATGAAGTCAGATGCCGTATGTACAGAGGTTTTGGTGAAGCGGTAAATGGATTTTCCAAAAATATTGCATACTTTTTCGGAAACTCTCTTTTGCTTGCCTTCCTGTTCTGGATTGTAACAACACTTGGATTTATTCCGGTTGTTACATCGTTGTCCGCTTTTTGGATTATTGCTTATTTGCTGATTTACCTTCTGACCCGGGTATTTGTTTCACTGGCAAGCGAACAAAAGGTCTTAATTAACATATCAAGAATAGTTCCTCAGCAAATTTCTCTTGGCTTTTTTATTCTAAGGGCTCTAAGAAACAGAATTAAAGAAGATTAATTATTGAATGGTCAAAATATACAGTAATAATATTTTCCCCCTCGGTCAAATAATATTATTGTTAACAGCGGGTTAATGTAATGTTAAACTTTTAAAAATTTAGTTAAAGTAAGAAATTAAATCTTATCTTAGCATTAATTTAATTTGAGAAACTATGACAATTAATAGATTACTTTCGACTTTAATTCTGGTTTTTTTATTTCAATATATTTTCCCACAGGAACATGCTTCACAACAGGATACTATCAGAAAAGATGCCCTTAATGTGTATATTGAAGCATCTGATTATATTAAAAAGGAGATTCCTTATATTAATTATGTGCGTGATCTGAAAGATGCCGATGTTTATATTATTTCAACAAATCAAAGAACAGGAGCAGGTGGCATGGAATATACGTATTTTATTCACGGGCAGAAAAAGTTTGAAGGGATGATTGATACAGTTGCTGTCTTTTCTTCACCTGACGATACAGAAGATATAATAAGACAGAAACAAGTTAATGCTTTAAAAATGGGACTGATGAGATATATTCAGAAAACACCTATGGCAGAATATATTAATATCTCTTTTCTCAAGCCTCTTTCAGAGTCGGTTTCAACAGATAAATGGAATAATTGGGTTTTCAGAGTATCAGTAAACGGATATTTTACCGGTGAAAAATCGTACCAGAATAAATACCTGAACAGTAGTGTCTCAGCAAACAGGGTGACCAGTGATTGGAAAATAAATCTTAACGGAACTTATTATTATAGTGTTAGTATTTACGACATCTCGGGAGTGAAATATTCCAGTGACAACAGATCAAAATATATAAATGCTCTTGTTGTAAGAAGTCTTTCTGATCATTGGTCGATTGGTGGATCTTTCAGTGTCGGGTCTTCAAGCTATAATAACCAGAAATTTTACACTACACTGATGCCGGGGATAGAATATGATATTTATCCTTATTCCCAGTCAACAAGACGCCAGTTACGGTTACTTTACAGAGTGGGATTCAATCCGGTAATATATTATGATACTACAATTTATGAAAAAACAAAGGATAATCTCTGGAATCATTCATTAACAGCTGCTTTTCAGGCGGTTCAGAAATGGGGATCAGTTAATATAAGTTTTGTTTACAGTAATTATCTTCACGACTGGTCGAAAAATAATCTATCACTCGATGGGGAACTTGATTTAAGGATTGCAAAAGGACTTTCTCTTAACATCGGCGGCGGTGTATCACTTATTCACGATCAGCTGAGCCTTGTTAAAGGGCAGGCGTCTACCGAAGAGATACTTACACGCCGAAGACAGCTTGAAACTCAATACCAGTTTTTTACAATGTTTGGATTATCATACACTTTCGGTTCTATTTACAATAATGTTGTAAACCCGCGATTTGGAAGCAACAGAGGTAATTATATTATCATGTTCTAATCCGCTTTCTTACAATTGAGCAGGGTAATCAAGAGGTTATCTTCCAATACTTTATCTCTTGCGAAACACTATTCAGAAACATACGCTGAGCATATTATTAATTTGATTACCTTTGAACAGCTTAGAATTTTTAGAATGATAAAGAGGAACAGTGAGATTATTGATGAGCTTGACGGGCGAACCTTATACTATTCTTTTATTGCAGGTGCAAGAAAATTGTTTTCTGTACAGGTTGAACTCAACAGAATTAATGTTTTTCCGGTCAATGACGGAGATACAGGTACAAATCTTGCAACAACCGTAAGAGCGGTTATTGATTCGGTTAATCCGCACAAGTCCTATAAAATAACTGCCGGCAGAATAGCCGATGCAATCCTGCTTAATGCCAGAGGTAATTCAGGTATTATTTTTGCACAATTCTTTTACGGCCTCAGTTGTGAAACTGGCGAAGCAGGCAGAATAAAGATTAAGGAATTTGCTGAATCAGTAAAACGATCGGTGAATTACATATATGAAGCAGTGGCAAATCCGGTTGAGGGAACTATGCTTACTGTGATCAGGGAATGGGCTGATTTTATTTACAATAGCAGAAGGAAATTTGCCGATTTCAATCAGTTGCTCCTGAGCTCATATGCAATACTTAAAAAATCACTTGAGGATACAAAATCAAAACTTAAAATCCTGTCGAAAAACAATGTTGTTGATGCTGGAGCGAAAGGTTTTGTAACTTTTATTGAAGGTATTATTGAATATATTCACAATCGTAATTTTAGAGAACTAGTAAGGTCTCGCACCGGGATCGTTAATATACCTCCTGCAGCCGAAATGATTACTGAAGAAGTAAAATTCAGATATTGCACAGAAGCAATCATTAAAAATGCGTCAACAGATTGCAATAAAGTGAGGGAGATTATTTCGGGATATGGCGATTCGGCCGTTGTGGCAGGCAATGAAAGAATGATGCGAATACATATCCACACAAGCAATCCGGCGGATCTGTTATTTAGACTGAAAGATATTGGAACAGTTACCTATCAGAAGGCTGATGACATGTTGCGTCAGAGCCAGTCCGTCTTCAGCAGGAAGTACAAAATCGCCCTCGTAGTTGACTCAACCTGTGATCTCGATGAATCGTTCATCGAAAAATATCAGATTCATGTTATTCCTATTAAAATAAGTTTTGGAGAAAATAACTTTCTTGATAAAGTTACTCTTAAGCCCCACCAGTTTTACGAAATGCTCGATAACTGTGTCGATTATCCCAGAACCTCTCAGATCAACAAGGCTACTTTTGTGAATATTTATTCTCATCTGTTGTCTCATTACGATTCGGTTATTTCAGTAATTCTTTCTGATAAGCTAAGCGGAACCTGCAATACGGCAATGAAAGCCGCTGAAGAAGTCAGCCGTGAATTCGGCAAACCTGTGAGTGTAATTGATTCAAAAGGTATTTCAGGTATGGCAGGACTTACAGTTATGCGTATAGCTGAAGCTCTTGAGAAAAATATACCACACGATGAAATAGTGAAACTTGCAAATGAATGGACAGGTAAATCAAAACTTTTTATCAAAGTCGAGGATGTAAAATACCTTATAAGGGGAGGCCGTCTATCTTATACAAAAGGTTTAATTGCCAGACTTCTGCATATCAGTCCGGTACTTTCTCTTGACGGCGACGGTAAAGTTATAGTTCTCGAAAAAACATATAGTCCTGAGGCATGTATGGAAAAAATAATGGTACATGTGAAAAGGCTTACTGAAGAGGCGAAGATATGGAATTATATAATTCTTCACGCAAATAATTTTGAAGATGCTGAATGGTTTACTGTCAGAATGAAAAAACTTACTGGTAAAGAACCTGTTTCTGTGTTGAATATTTCGCCGGTAATAGGTGCTCATGCAGGCGCCGGTGCCTCAGCTGTTGCAATAATGATGGAGTAGCCTGAACAATATTAGCAGGATGGTTGTTTAATCTTCTTAATTTCAGGTTAAATGAGTGGAATAAAAAAAGGAAATATAATGCCTTCTTTTTCCTTGCCGGATCAAAATGGAGAAATTTTTAACATTGATACAATTCTCGGGCAAAAGAACCTTGTATTGTTTTTTTACCCTTTTGACGAAAGTCCGGGATGCACAAGGGAAGTATGCTATTTCAGGGATTTATATGAAACTTTCAGGGAGTTAAATGCCGAAGTGGTTGGCATCAGTGGGCAATCAGTTGAAAGCCATAGAAATTTCGCAGGTAAATACGAGCTGCCGTATAGAATATTAAGTGATGAAAACAATAAAGTAAAAAAACTTTTAGGAGTACCGAATAGTTTTTTTGGAATGATTCCCGGAAGGGTCACATATATAGTCGGAACAGATAAAAAAATAGTACATGTGTTTAATTCCCAGAACAAACCGGAGAGGCATGTTGATGAAGCCCTAAAGGTTCTTTTTGTCCTGAGTGGCCTGAGTGGAGTAACAAATAATAATAAAAGTTAAAAATTCTTATTCCTTTCAGTCTTTTTGAATTGTTTATTACATTTCGTAGCTTAAAATTGAACTGTTTCTGGAAAAGGGAAAGTATATAAATCCATCCCGTGCTGTTGCCATTGTTGTATCGAACATGATAGGCACTGGTGTTTATACAAGTCTGGGTCTTCAGGCTGTGGGAATTAATTCAGTTTTTGCGCTTGTTATGATCTGGATCACTGGAGGGCTTGTAGCACTGAGCGGAGCGCTGGTTTACGGTGAGCTGGCAGCAAGAATACCCCGATCGGGTGGAGAATATATATTCCTTTCAAAAATTTTCCATCCGGCTTTCGGTTTTCTTTCCGGATTTATCTCCATGACAATTGGTTTTGCCGCACCTCTGGCAATTGCAGCGATAGCACTGGGGACATACGCAGGTAACATTATTCCTGTTCAGCCAATGATTACGGCTGTTACTTTTATTATCTTCCTGACTATCCTTAATTCAAGCAGCTTTCGTACCGGGGCTAATTTTAATTTTGTTACAACGATTCTTAACATTATTCTGATACTTTCCCTCTGTATCGCTGGATTCATTAAAGGACATCATGATGGATTCAATCTGACATTTACCAGATCAGATTTCAGGCAGGTGTTCAGTGCTCCTTTTGCCGTTTCTCTGGTCTATGTCTCCTTTGCTTATTCAGGCTGGAACTCGGCGGCATATATCACTCATCAGGTGAAAAATCCCGTAAAAAACCTGCCGGCAATATTTATTACCGGAACCCTTATAGTAATGACTCTTTATACTTTACTGAATTTTGTTTTTCTCTATACTGTACCGGTGAATGAGCTATCAGGTAAAGTTGATATTGCCTTTCTGGCAGCAAGAAATATTTTCGGCAACGAAGGAGGTATTTTTGTAGCAGTCCTTATTTCTGTAGGGCTTATTGCGTCAATTAATTCGCTTCTTATACTTGGGCCAAGAGTAACACAGGCTATTGCCGAAGATTATCCCCTGCTCGGTTTTCTCGGAAAAGAAAACAAAAACGGCTCCCCTTTCTACGCAACAATAGTATTGACTATTATTTCGTTGGTACTTATCTGGACTTCCACATTTGAACAAATAATGACACTTATCGGATTCACTTTAAGTATTTTTACAATTACTTCTGTTGCAGGACTCTTTTCACTTCGATATAAAGCAAGAAACAATTGTGAGAATATATACAAAACGCCGGGTTATCCTTTTGTTCCTGTTTTTTTTATACTGATAGAAGGCTGTATGATGATTTATGTTTTTACTAACCGTCCAGTTCAGTCACTTGTAGGAATCGGCATTGCATTAACCGGCCTGATCATTTGGTTTCTTTTCTTCAAAACTGCTGTAAAAAAAAGTAATGAATAAGCATAAGAAAATTACCTTATATTTGAATTTTATTTAAGAAGAATAACGATAGATGCTATTGCAACATATTTATCCTTCTATTTCTTTATGGATTAAAGAAGCCGTTGCAATTTTTTTTCTGACCTTCCTGCATGAAGATGCTGCGATAATAGCTGCTGCATTTGCAAAGGTGGAACATGGTTTACCCTTGTTTTATGCGTATTTACCGTTATATTTCGGGATTGTTTCAGGAGATATTGTGATATATGGCATGGGTCGTCTTGCCCAGACAAACGGCTGGCTCAGATCAAAAATTATAGGCCCCAAGGTTGAGAAGGTTAAATCATGGATTGAAAATAATCTGGTCAGAATGCTGATTCTTTGCAGAATCACTCCCGGTCTCCTTTTCCCGACTTTTGTAGCATGCGGATGGTTTAAGATTTCTTTCTGGCGTTTTACCATTGTTTCAATTCTGACAGGAGCTATCTATTCATCAATTGTGTTAACTCTGGTTATTATTTTTGGTGATCTTGTTCTTTATAATCTTGGTTACTGGGCATGGGGTATTCTTGTTGCTGTAGCAATATTGTTTGCTTTCAGGAATTTTTTCAGAAAAGGTTTTAATAAAAATATCGAGGCTACAATCGAAAACCAACAGCCCGGGATAATTAGATCGCTGAAAAGGCATTTACCTGACATGAAGAAAAAATTCAACGGCATGCCTTCACTTGATGATCTCAGAAAATTTGTTTCAACGGCAGAAAAAATTCCAAATAATATTTTGTACATACCTGTAGGGCTCAGGTGGTTGTTGTTATCTCTCAAATATAGAAGCCTGACCCTTCCTTCTGCTGCCAATCCAATGATTGAAACAGGAGGATTTATGGGAGAATCAAAAGCTTCTGTGCTCGACATGGTTGGCCCTGAACAGAGAAATTGGCTGGCTGACTACGTCCTTTTTCACCGTGATGATTTTTCAACCGATAAAAACTTTCAGAACGCCATTGAAATAATAAAAACAAAAAATTTCAATTTCCCTTTGGTTGCAAAGCCTGATATCGGATGGAACGGCTACGGAGTAAGAATTATTGAAAACGAACCACAATTATGGCAATATCTTGATATCTTCCCCGCCGGGGCCAATATTATTTTTCAGGAACTGGTCAATTATGATGGTGAAGCCGGGATTTTCTATATCAGGATGCCAGGTGAACCAAAGGGGAAAATCTATTCAATTACCCTCAGATATTTCCCATATGTTAAGGGCGACGGTAAATCAACTCTACGTCAGCTTATTGAGAATGATGAAAGGTCGAAATTAAGAGCACATCTTTATATGGGAAGTAATCCGAAGCATACTGGCTTCAGCAATGAAGAACTTAGAAAGATTCCGGAGGATGGGGAAATGATACGTCTGGCTTTCATCGGTTCACTTCGTGCCGGTGGTCTCTATCGCAACGGAACGCACCTGGTTACAACCGAAATTGAAGAACGCTTTGACAGGATTGCCAGAAGTATTCCGGAATTTTACTATGGACGCTTCGATATTAGATTCGAATCAATAGAATTTTTGCAGAAAGGAGAAAGATTTAAAATAATTGAAATAAATGGTGCCGGGGCAGAGGCCATTCAGGCATGGGATCCCAATGTTTCGTTGATTAAACTTTACAGAGAGTTTTTCAGAGCACAGAGTCTTCTTTTCAAGATCGGAAATATGAACCGTAAAAGGGGCTACAAACCAATGCCTGTCAAGGATTTTATCCGGGCAATTAAGAAACAAAACCAGCTGATTGATGCATATCCACCTGCTTGTTGATTTTATAATATGCCATCCTGAAATAAAATCTTATTTTACTGGAAAATTTTTTTGCTTTAAAACAATCACTTTATTAACTTTGGTAATGTAAGTAACAGTTTATAACTGAATATTGGCTTTTAAAGGAAATTACCGGCTCAATATTTTATTAACAAAAAAGTAAGAACTATGAATACACCTCTTGTAATTCTTGCACAATCAGTCACACTAACAGTGATTGTGATTATAATCCTTCTTCTGGCAGCTGCATTTACCGGTTTTCTCTCAGCCTGGTATTATCAAAAATTTTTTTATACTCCAATTATAAAAAAACTTGAGGAGGAAAAGGAACAGCTTAACAGAAAAATAGAAGAACTTAAAAATGAAATAATCGGCCTGAAGGATAAAATATCAGGGCTGGAAAAAGCAATAGCTGAAAAGGAAAAGGAAATTCAGGAATTAAAAAATCAGCTGAACCGTTAACCGGATCGTTTTATTAATGTTTTTTCGAAAGGCTGTCTTATAATCAAAAAAATTCTACTAGCCTGAAACATGTTAATTTTTCAGGTAGTTATCTAATGTCCTGTTATTGATGAACAAATGGATAAGGCGGCATGATGTTTTTTATTTTGTCTTCAGCCCTTACTGACGGTCAGGAATAAAAGTACAATAAACATTTTTATTTGAAGAAAAAAATTGATGCTTTATAGTTTTCAATAAATGCTGGCCTGAAAAAAATATTGATTACTTTCAGATTAAATGGAAATAAAAAGGGAGAAGAAATTAATCATTTTATCCAGTACATTGTCACTGAATATGTCCCGTAGGTGCTGGAAACTTCTTCGCCCTGCAGTACCAGTTCGTCCTTTGTCAGTTTGACCACTGTCATCTCATCATCATCGCCACCACTGGTTGTAGTGTAAAGAATCTTTCCATCATTCAATAATTCCCATGTACCGGTTTCTGTCTGGTTTGAAGCTGACAATGTAAATGTGCCATCTTTCTTGAAATCCATTGTTGCACCTGTCATAAGGGCGTTAGCAAGGCTAATAATTGAAAGGATATTAGGATCTGTAGAATTAGTGGTTATCTCCTTATATCTCCAGATGTGATCTGTTAATAGATCTTCGTCACTCAGCTTTTCACAACTTAAGGTAAAAAGAAATAAGAGTGATAAAAATAAACCGGTAAATTTTTTAATACTTTTCATGATTT
This sequence comes from Rikenella microfusus, assembly GCA_020722575.1. GTDB lineage: Bacteria > Bacteroidota > Bacteroidia > Bacteroidales > VadinHA17 > LD21. The sequence continues at coordinate 9,708 of DYKN01000031.1, forward strand.
AATCATTTTGATTCAATAATTTCAAAAATACGATTTTTAATTTTGAAAAACAATTTTTACCAGCAATTTTTCTCAAGTATTTGTGGGCATTTTATATCCCCAGCAGATTTCGTAGTTTACTGAATAAACACAGTGTGAAATATGACTTATCAACAATTCTCTATTTTTTGGAATGTCAGGAAAAACTTTCCACTTTACAGAATCGTACCTGCACACTCAATCAATCAATCCTCCTACCTATGCCCTCTTAAACTCACTCTCACTCTCACACTCACTCTCACATTCACTCTCACTCTCACACTCACTCTCACTCTTACTCTTCTTGTTGACCCACCTGGGCTCGAACCAGGACTCTGCGGAACCAAAATCCGTCGTGTTACCAGTTACACCATGGGTCAGTTAAAACTTATATGACACTGCAAAAATAGAGAAAAAAATAATATTAAATTTATATTGTCTACGTCAGAAGTCAGTTCCTATAAAATTAATGATAAAATGGACAAATCTAAAATTGAGCATATTATTGAGCTTCTCAGTTATGCAGGCTGCGAAATAATGAAAATTTATATGAGTGAAAATTATGGTACAAGCCTTAAAGATGATAATAGCCCGGTTACCAGAGCTGACCTTATTGCTGATGCTGTCATAAAGGAAGGACTTCAAAAAATTATTCCGGGAGTGCCTGTTTTCAGTGAGGAGTCAAAAGATATTAGTTATAAAGAACGTTCAGCATGGAATCCGCTCTGGATTCTTGATCCTCTTGATGGAACCAGAGAGTTTGTTGCAAGGAATAATGAATTCTGTATATCTCTTGCGCTTGTATTAAATAATGAACCTGTTGCAGGATTTATTCATTCGCCAGTAACAGGGGAAACATGGATGGCGTTTAAGGGAGAAGGAGCATTTAAATTAAAAAACGGGCAAAGGATGACGCTCCCTTTAGTAGAACCGGCAGGGCCGTTAAAAGTGATTCTGAGCCGCAGCCACCATTCTATATCAGAAGAGGAGTGGATTGAGAAGCTTCAGTCCAGGATGACGGTAGAAAAAATTACCTGCGGAAGTGCCATTAAGTTCTGTCGAATAGCTGAAGGTTTTTCTGATATTTACCCGAAATTCGGGAAAATACATGAGTGGGATATTGCAGCCGGGCATATTATATTGAAGGAAGCAGGGGGAGAAATAATTGAACTTTCAACTCACGCACCACCTATTTATAACAAATCCGATTACCACCAGTCACCTTTCATTGCGGCAGGCATCAGGGGGAAAAAGATTATTAGAGATGTAATCAGTTCCTGACCACCATTATATTTAAACTTGAATTACTGTGATATATATCTTGATGATTCAATCTGAAGCACATTTAAAACCCATGAAATCTTGTTAAATCTGTTTATTTAGCGGAAAACAATATGAAATTCCATCTGACATTAATTTGTGATAAATTAAATTCTTATCTTCGTACCTCTTTTCCTCTACCAAAAAATGGCGGGTAATATGAGAAGATTATTATGTATTTTTTTTATATATGTTTCAGGCATTATTATTGGGTACTCAATTTTTGCCCAGCAGAAAGCATGGAGTCTTGAGGAGTGCATAAATCATGCTCTTGATAACAATATTCAGGTAAAGCAACAGGAGTTGCAGACAAGATTTCAAAAGAATGCGCTTGATCTTGCGAGACTGAAGCTTTTGCCTACTCTTAGCGGGAATGCCACACATAATTATTCATTTGGTCGGGCTCTTGACCAGACAACATATGAATATACAGAGCATGAGAAAATAAGGACAAACAACTTTTATATTGGAGGTAATCTTAACATTTTTAGTGGTTTTCAAAATATTAATTCAATAAAGAAGTCTGAATATGAGTTACTGGGGAGTGAAAAAGATCTTGAAAGTGTAAAGGATAACATTGCACTCAGTGTTGCTCTTGGTTATCTTCAGATACTTCTCAATCGTGAGCTTGTTAAGGCAACGGAGAATCAGCTTGAGATAACCTTACAGCAGATTGAAAAAACACGTAAGCTTGTTGAAGCGGGAAGCATTGCCATGGGGAATCTACTTCAGATAGAGGCTCAAGCTGCTCAGGAGGAGCTTCAGCTGATAAATCTCAGAAACCAGCTTGAAATATCTTATCTTAGTCTATCACAGCTTCTTGAGCTTGAATCGCCAACGGGTTTTGAAATAGTGATTCCCGAAATAGAACTGGATACTAATTATTTAATTAGGGATACTGTTGAGGATATTTTTATTCAGGCACTAAGCAAACGTCCAGAGATTATGGGCTCGGAGATGAAGCTCAGGGCAAGTGAATATGACCTTAGAGTGGCAAAAGGAGGCCGAAGTCCGAGAATAACGATGAATCACTCATTCAGTACCGGATATTCAGACATCAGGAAAAAAATTCTGGGCATGGATCCGCTTACCGGGCCTATATATGGCAAATATCCTTTTGCTGAACAGATAAATGACAATATTAATTACGGAATAGGGTTTTCGGTAAGTATACCTATTCTAAATGGCTGGCAGATAAACAAAAGCATATCGAACTCCAAACTTTCAATTGAAAATAGCAGGTATGCGCTGGATGCAGCGAAAAAGCAGCTTTATAAGAATATTCAACAGGCTCATGCAGATGCACAGGCGTCACTTAAAAAGTATGCTGCTTCGGTAAAGGCCGTAAGGGCTGCGGAAGAATCATTCAGATATGCTGAACAACGATTCAACGTTGGGCTGGTTACACCGGTTGATTACAATGCTTCAAAAACGCAGCTTCTCAAAGCACAGTCGGAACTAGCTCAGGCGAAATATGAATTCGTTTTTAAAACAAAAGTTCTTGACTTTTACAGGGGAATTCCTGTTTCATTACCGAAATAAACTGTTTCATTTTTTATGAAAAACAATAAGATTCTTAAAATTCTGGTCCCGGTTGCTGTTTTACTTATAATTGTTGCAATAATTGGGAAAAAACAGGGGTGGTTCGGAAAAGATCTGGCAATCAAGGTTGCCGTTGAAGAAGCTTCCTTAAGGTCAATTACCGAAACTGTTACTGCCAACGGTAAGATTCAACCTGAAAAGGAAGTCAAGATCACACCTGATGTATCAGGCGAGATTGTGGAACTCAATGTCAAAGAAGGGGATAGGGTTGAGAAAGGACAGTTATTATGCAGGATAAAACCTGACACATATATTTCTCAGCGCGATCGTTCACTTGCGGCAATTAGTTCAACACGTGCCCGGCTCTCACAGGCAGAAGCACAATTTATTCAGGCAGAACTCGCATATAAGAGGAACAAACAGCTCTTTGAAGAGAAAACCATTTCACAGTCGGAATTCGAACAGTCAGAAGCTTCATACAGAGTTGCAAAGGCAGAGGTTGATGCCGCAAAATATTCTGTTCTTAGCGCTGAAGCCTCACTTAAAGAAGCTGAAGAAAACCTGGTAAAAACTTCCATATATGCACCGATGACAGGTACTGTTTCAATGTTGCTTGTGGAACTTGGAGAAAGAGTTGTTGGAACAAGTATGATGACCGGTACTGAAATGATGAGGATTGCCGACCTTTCGAAGATGGAAGCCCGAGTTGAAGTTAATGAAAATGATATTGCAAGGGTTAAAGTGGGAGATACGGCTATAGTAAATGTTGATGCATGGATGGATGAAAAATTCAAAGGTGTGGTTACGGCAGTGGCCAACTCTGCAAAAACAACAGGAGTATCAGCCGACCAGGTAACAAATTTTGATGTTAGAGTTTTAATTCTTCCTGAATCATACCAGCATCTTATGAAAGAAGGAAGTATAAGTCCTTTACGACCTGGCATGTCTGTTTCGGTTGACATCAAAACCACAACAAAAACCGAAGTTCTTGCCGTCCCTATACAGGCAGTAACTACAAGAACCGATACAACCCTTCTACAAATTTCTCCGATAGGAGGCGATATCAGAACGCTGGTATTTACTGTTGAAGGTGACTATGCTTTTGCAAAAGATGTGAAAACAGGTATTCAGGATAACGAATTTATTGAAATCATCAGTGGTATTAATAAAGGAGACAGGGTAATTATTGCCCCATTCAGCGCAGTAAGCAAAAAACTTTCAGACAGCACTCGCGTTGAAATAGTCCCAAAAGAATCTCTATATAAAACAAAGTAAAAGGGCTATATTTATCATTATGTTTTTATGCATAGAAACTGCCACAGAAATCTGTTCTGTTGCTCTCTGCAATGAAGATAGGGTAATATCGCTCAGGGAAGCCCAGGAAAGCAAATCCCATGCATCACGATTATCCGTTTTTATATCAGAGATACTTGAAGAAAACGGACTTCGACCTACAGACCTTACTGCTATTTCTGTAAGTAAAGGACCAGGTTCGTTTACTGGTCTGAGAATTGGTGTCTCAACTGCCAAAGGATTAGCATACGGAGCAAATATTCCACTTATTGGTATATGTACTCTTATTTCAATGTTTTATGGAGTATTACCGCTGGCCGGCAAAATAAAGTTGCCTGTTGAACAGGCAATCTTTTGCCCGGTAATTGATGCGAAAGGTATGGAAATATACTACTCTTTTTTTAACTTTAAAGGTAAGTTAATTAAAGATATCACTGCTGAAATAATAGATGAAAACAGTTTCTCAGGTATTTCAAATGATTTAACAATCATTTTCTTTGGCCCCGGGGCAAAGAAATGTTATAATACAACAAAAATTACTAACAAAATGTTACTTGAACATTACCATATTTCTGCTTCAGATATGATGGCTCCGACAGTAAAGGCGTTAAGAGAACAGAAATTTGAAAATATAGCTTACTTTGAACCGTTTTATCTAAAAGATTTTATACCATCAAAACCAAAAAGAAAAATGATCTGAAATTAAATTCATTTTTCGATGCGGAAACTATTAGGGATAACAATTTTATTAACATATATTTCTGGAAACACTGTCAGTGGCCAGAATGATTTACCCTATCAGGCCGGGGAGCAGGTTTCCTATGTTATTCGCTATGGTTTTGTTACCGGTGGAACAGTAAATATGACACTTACACTCGAGAAATTCGAAGGGAAAGATGTATTTCATTCATACTTTATTGGATATACAACAGGAGTTGCTGATGCAGTATTTAAAGTCCGGGATATTTATGAAAGCTATTTTTTACCTGCAACAGGTTTGCCTGTGAAATCAGTCAGGAATATAAGGGAAGGAAGATACAACAAATATAATGTAGTGCTGTTCGACCATGAGACAAGAACTGATTCAGCAATTCTAACAAGTGACCTCACCGGAGTGCATATAACAGAAAAAGGCATTCATGATATCCTTTCATGTTTTTATCATTTCAGAAAACACTACTTGTTAAAGAAGTATCCGTTTAAAAAAGGAGAAACGATTACAATTAATACCTGGTTTACTGATGAATTTTATCCTATCATACTTAAACATGTTGGTATGGATGACATCAGGACACGCCTCGGGAAAATCAGATGTTACAAATTCAATCCGGTAACAGAAGTGGGGCGCCTTTTTAAAACTAATGAAGATGTTTCAATCTGGTTCTCAGCTGATGAAAATGGTATTCCGGTTAAGGTACGATTTGATATATTTGTAGGTGCATTTACAGCAGAAATTACAGCAGTGGAAGGACTGGTTAAACCTCTGCAGATTATAGAGAAATAATTGATTAACAATAAATTGAATTTTATGGCTACTACACAAGATTTCAGAAACGGACTGGTAATCGAGTTCAACAATGATCTTTACACGATAGTTCAGTTTCAGCATGTAAAACCCGGGAAAGGGCCGGCATTTGTCAGAACAAAGCTGAAAAATGTCAGGACAGGAAGAGTAATAGAGAATACATTTACTGCAGGTGTTAAGATAAATATCACACGGGTTGAACGACGTCCATTTCAGTACCTCTATAAAGATGATATGTATTATTATTTCATGCATAATGAGACATTTGAGCAGGTACATGTTCCGGAGCACATGATTGAACAACATGAATTTCTTAAAGAAGGGCAGAATGTGGAGATTGTTGTACATGCGGACACTGAAAATATTCTTTCGGTTGAACTTCCACCTTTTGTTGTACTGGAAGTGACATATACTGAGCCGGGCCTTAAGGGTGATACCGCTACCAATACTCTTAAACCTGCTACAATTGAAACAGGTGCAACAGTAATGGTACCGCTTTTTATCAATAACGGGGATAAAATAAAAGTTGATACTCGCGACGGCTCATACGTTGAGAGGATCAAAAGCTAACAGCAATGGTAGAAAAGGATTCCTCGAAGGAAAGGTTAAGGATATCGAAATTTAAACTTAATGCATTGCTCGATATCACACTTTCGATCAATGCCAATCTGCCTGTCGGGGAACTTCTTAAAAAATATGAATCTATACTCAGAACCAATCTGGGTATTGGTAAAATAATGATTTTCAAAAATGAGGAAAAATGGGAATGCATCCTGAATGCGGGGTTCAGCATGACTTTACAGGAATCAATTGATGTTGAAAAACAGCTTCTCCCAATAACCGAGACACTTATTGTTACAAATAATCCCGAATTCGCAGGAGTGGATATCATCATCCCTGTTTTCAATAATCTGGTACCACTTGCCTATGTTTTCATAGGCGATATTGAAGAGGAAGGTGAAGGAATGAGCCCGGTGTTGAAGCATCTTAACTTTATCCAGACAATCTCAAGCATAATAATTGTAGCAATAGAAAATATCAGACTTTTCAAGGAGAGCCTCAGACAGGAAGCACTTAAAAAAGAGCTCGAGCTGGCTTCAAAAATGCAGATGATGCTTATTCCCCATGAGGATAAACTTCCGTCGGAAGGTAAAATAATTATAAATGGATTTTATTTTCCCCATTATGAGGTGGGCGGCGATTACTACGACTGTATAAAACTTTCCCAAAACCAGACAGGCTTCTGCATAGCCGATGTGTCGGGAAAAGGAATTTCGGCTGCTATATTGATGTCAAATTTCCAGGCCAGTTTCAGAGCACTCTTTACACATGATACAGATCTATCAGGACTAATAAGAAAACTGAATAACATTGTTATTGAAAATGCTTCAGGAGAAAAATTTATAACATTCTTCGTAGCACGATATAATCATGATACAAGGATACTCGAATATATTAATGCAGCTCATAATCCACCGGTTTTTTATGATACAGTGACCGGAGAGGTAACTCATCTCGGTGCAAACTGCGTAGGAATAGGCATGCTCGATGAAATACCCTCTGTTTACAAGCAGGAAATAGCTATCAGAAACTATTCTAAAATTGTATGTTATACCGACGGTTTGTCAGAACTGAAGGACGAAAACGGAGTTGAAATCGGAACATCATGTATTATCAGACATATCTCAAATAAGAGACCTGTAAAGGAAAATATCACTGAAATGCTTTTGAACCTTGGTATACCCGATAAAAATCCTGGACTTTTTGATGATGTATCAATAATTGCAGCTGACCTCTACTGAATAAATAATTTAGAGTTCTATATATGAATATGAATTCAGAAAAAGTTTGATGGCAGGTAAGGCTAACATGAATCTTTTTCTGTACGGCTTTTTATATCAGTGACTGTCACGGCAGCAGTCATTCCCCAGAAAAGAACGGATATTTTATCGGTATCAAGAAAATTGTTCATAGCACCATGAACCACATAGGTTGTAAGTCCGGCAATCATACAGAGCATGAGTAATTTTGTTTCAGGATTAGTAGTTTTTCTTACGATTTTATATGCAGTTGAAAGTGTCAATGTAATTAATGCAATATAGATTAATGCACCGGGTAGACCTGATTCAGCCATAGCTCCGAAATATTCGCTGTGTGCATTCCCTCTTTCACCGAATATTGTACTGATTTCTGTCTTTTCATCTGATATCTGGAAAGGAGCATATTTAAACTGATATGTTGCCGGTCCCCAGCCGAAAAAAGGCCTCTCCTTCCACATTCTTAGAGCAGATTTCCATCTATTAATTCTTTCCAGATTGGATACGTCAGTTGAAATGTTAACAATTGATCGGACATGTTCTGTAATATTGTTCTTGTTACCTTGCCTTTTAGTCTGGAGAGGTGAAAAGTAATCATGCCACGATAAGAAAAGGAAGATTAAAGCAAAAGTTGAAAATATCATTATTGTCCGAAAACGTATTCCAAGAGCAAGCGTTGTTGTCAGAAGGGCTGAGGCTATCATACTCAGCCATGCTGCTCTGCTATAGGAGAGTATGAGAAAAAATATAAAAAAGAAAAGAAGGATAAGCAGATAAATTTTGCGTATTAATGTTTTTCTCTCCCTTATAAGGAAAAAGAAAATGAGAGGTATGCAGAATGCAATTGCTGCGCCAAGAGAGGTGTGATCATTAAAGAAAGGTAATGTCGACCTGTAGGCGGCCAGTCGGTTGAAAAGGCCGTTCTGATACATTTTAAAGAAATACCAGATAAGAACCGGCACAATTCCGACAATATAGGCAGTAAAATATTTTCTTATGTTTCGATAATCAAAAAATAGTTGTGAAGCCAACAGATAAAATCCTGCGAAAAACCAGGTTCGCATAACAAGGTGTTTTAGCGAAACTAACGGCATTGTTCCTGTAAGTGATGTTATCAGTATCCAGGTTAGTTGCAGAAACGATAATAATGTAATCGGGTGAGTAAGGATGCGTTTGTCTGTTTCACAGGTCACAAAGACTTTAAAAATCATTAAAAAAAGAATAATTGCTAGGAAGATCTCAGTAGGGATAAAAAGATCGGCTGACGTGTCAGAAGAAATGAATCTCAGTTGTATTGACAGCGGACACAGAAAAACAGTAATAAGCAGGAACGTCTCGATTGAAGTTAAAGCAATTAACACTGTCAAGAGGAACAGGGGAATCATCAACAGGAAAGGGTAACCGGGTCCATGAAGCAGAGCCACCGCAATCGCAAAGAGTATAGTGACTATCAGGACAATAAGAAGATAATGGGGCGTTATTTTATCCCTTGCGGGGATATTCATTTTGAGAGTTTTGAATATTTATCAAAAAATGCAACAGCAAATAGGGCTATTAAGAAAGCACCTGATGCAGAGGCCAGCACTATTATTTTTCGGCGAGGAAAAGCTTTCTTTTCAGGAACTTCAGCCTTATTGACAATATGAACATAAGGAAGGGTTTGTGTGGCAAGCATCCATGTTTCGGTAAGTCTGCTTCCAATTGCAGCAAGGCTTTGATTTTCAGACTCAAAAAGAGAGAAGAGACGATATGCCTCAGGGGAAACGTTCCCGGAATTGAATAATGGCAATTCCGACTGATTTTTTCTATTAGTCGTTCTCTGGAAAAATGCAATCGATCCTTTTTCAGTATTTATCTTAAGAGAATCTTCTAGAGCTCTAACTTTTGCTTGTTGTTCATTATAGCTCAGCCGGATAGCATTATAAGATTTATGTCCTGCCTCTTTTACAAGATTGTTAAAAACAGTATCGATACGAAGGGCAATGTCGTTTGCGATTGTTGCTGCAAGTTCGGGTAAGCGGTCAAGAACGCTTATTTCAACCGAGTTGTACTGCGTTTTTCTTGCTTTTATGTATTTGTTCATCCTTGCCGACAACAGTGTATATCTGTACCTGGCATTTTCCTTAATGCCGTAATGATCCATTAAATTATATTTTTCTGCAAGGTATTTGCGAATTTCATCCGATCTTATGATCTGCAGAATTTTTTCTGTTGCCGATTCATCCCCAAAGAGGGGTGTAGTAGTTCCAGGTATGCCTAAAAGGCTTTGCGTTTCGGTGACATTGGTTGTGGGATAGATTACTGTAAGGGAACGATAAAGAGGTTTTACGAATACCGATGCGATGGCTGAAGCAATTAGTCCTGCAGCAGTAGTTATTGCGAGAATTTTCCAGTAACGAAAAATAAGACTGATAATATTAAGCGAATCGGAACTGAACGTTTTTCCTGTGTCCATTTTATATAATGTTTTATCTTATTATATCAGGAAAAACTTACTCCCAGACAGGTTTATTGCAGGAACACAATCTTTTGAGTCACACAGCTCTGATCAGGGAATAATTTTTCTTGCCTTTTTGTATAAGGATGTATTTACCGTTCAGCAGATATTCCGGACCTATCTTCATTTCAGCCTCAGTCACTCTTTGTTTGTTGATGCTTACACCTCCGTTCTGAACCAGTCGGCGGAGTTCACTTTTTGATCCGAAAATATGCGAATGAACGACACAAAGATCTGATAAGAGTATCCCTTCGCAGATTGTTTCTTTTCTGACATCATATACCGGAACTCCTTCGAAGACTGATAAAAATGTTATTTCGTCAATTTTCTTAAGTGATTCAGTAGTCCCTTTGCCGAAAAGAATCATTGAGGCTTCAACAGCAATGTTATAATCGTTGCGTGAGTGAACCATTACGGTTACCTCTTCGGCGAGTCGTTTCTGAAGTAATCTTTCGTCAGGGCAAATTTCGTGTCGGCGAATAAGTTCTTCGATAGTCTTTTTATCGAGGGTAGTAAAGATTTTGATATATTTTTTTGCGTCTTCATCTGATACGTTCAGCCAGAACTGATAGAACTGGTAGGGGGAAGTTCTTCGGGGGTCGAGCCAGACATTTCCCGATTCTGTTTTGCCGAATTTTGAACCATCGGCTTTAGTAATAAGCGGGCAGGTCAGGGCAAAAGCTTCTCCGCCATCTTTTCTTCTGATTAATTCTGTACCGGTCACAATATTCCCCCACTGATCAGAACCGCCCATCTGTAATTTGCAGTTATATGTCCTGTATAGGTGAAGGAAATCTGTTCCCTGAACAAGCTGGTAGGAAAATTCGGTAAACGACATTCCCTCTTTTGAGTCGGCGCGGAGACGTTTTCTTACCGAATCTTTTGCCATCATATAGTTGACGGTAATATGTTTGCCGATATCCCTGATAAAGCCAAGGAATGTATAATCTTTCATCCAGTCGTAGTTATTGACCATAATGGCTTTATTCGGTTTATCAGAGCTGAAATCGAGGAATTTTTCAAGTTGTTTTTTAATGCCTTCCTGATTTTTTCTTAATGTTTCCTCATCGAGCAGGGCACGTTCTTCTGATTTGCCCGAGGGGTCACCAATCATACCTGTTGCTCCTCCTATCAGAGCAATGGGAGTATGACCTGCTCTCTGGAAATGAACCAGCAACATTACCTGTACCATGTGGCCGATATGAAGAGAATCAGCAGTCGGATCGAAGCCAATATATCCTGTTACTTTTTCTTTATTAAGCAATTCCTCAGTACCCGGCATGATGTCATGAATCATACCTCTCCATCTTAATTCTTCAACAAAATTCATAGGCAACAGATTCGAACCGCAAATATAATAAATCGGTCAGATAACAGTATTATCAGGTTCTTTTTTAAAACGATCGAAGCTTTTTGAGAAAGTGCCTTCCCCTATTATCGGGAAGATAGTCGGAGCAATGTCAGAAATGGGGTAATAAAATATTGACTGGTTTAATTTTTCTTTTGGCAGAAAAGGACGGTGCTCGTCGATGGCATTGAGTACAACGAATATCACACTAAGGATAAGGGCAGATTTTATTACGCCGAAGACAAGGCCGAACAGACGATTAAGGAAACCAAGTGCTATAAGCTTTATAATTCTGTCAATTATGTTTCCGATGAAGTTGATGACTATTACAACAACAATAAATGTTATTATAAATGCTATAATGCCAGTGAATTTTCCGGTAATATCGAATAATTCATAAAGTTTCGTGGCGGTGAAGCCAGAAAATTTTATTGCAGCCCAGATGCCGAGAACAAGAGCTAAAAGAGCAGCAACTTCTTTTATCAGGCCGTCAATAAAGCCTTTTATTGCTGCAATGACCAGAATTATGATAATCAGGACATCAATATAGTTCATAGGTTATTTCTTACGTGAAGTGAAAGTATTAAAGATTAATGTATTTTACAAACGATCCTGCATTTAGGATTTGCAACAGAATAAAAATTATAATAATTTTGCTTGCTCGAAAAGGTCCTATAGTTCAATGGATAGAACGGCGGTTTCCTAAACCGTAAATCCAGGTTCGATTCCTGGTAGGACTACATAAAAGAGAGCGAGAGTGGGAGCGAAAGCGAGCACTCTCGCTCTCTTTTCTCACTCTCACTCTCACTCTCACTCTCGCTCTCACTCTCATCCTCGCTCTCACTCTCACTCTCGCTCTCACTCTCATCCTGACCCTCCTTCGTCGGTCAGGGTCTTCGACACTCACACTCGTTCATGTTATTTCCAGAGAACTTAGGGGGTGATAATATTTTCAAAAAAGTATGAAATCAGCATGTTTTTGAAAAGATGTGGAGACTAATATTAACAGGAAAAGAAAAAATGGTTAAAGGGGTGACGGGTAATTTTATTTCATATATTTGTTTAAAAGGTTTTTAATTGAGAACATTTCGGCGTAGTCGTATGCCGTTTTCCCTGAATTATCTTTGACATCAGGTTTTGCGCCTTTTTCGAGCAGAAGTTTTACGATATCGTAGTGGCCGTTTCCTGCAGCGAGCATAAGGGCTGTTGTACCTCCGGTCATCCTGAGGTTTATATTGGCACCCCGATCTATCAAAAGTCTTGTTGTTTCAGTATTGCCGTTTAATGCGGCCAACATCAATGGACTGTATCCATCTCTGGTTTGAAAGTTAATGTTCGATCCTTTTTCTATGAGCATACGGGCGATTTCAGTATAACCGCCTATTGATGCCTGCATAAGTGGCGAGATGTCGTTAGCAGTATGTTCATCAGGATCGGCTATTTTATTAAGTAAAATTTTAACGGTTTCGGTATGGCCATTTTTAACAGCATGCATAAGAGAAGAAAAGCCTGTACTATCGCGTAATGACGGATTAGCACCATTATTGATCAGAAGCGATACAAGATCCTTATTACCATCTCGGGAAGAAATCATCAGAGCGGTAAGTCCGTCTTTCCGTTTTACATCTGTATCAGCTCCCTTTTCAAGCAGAAGTCGGGTTATTTCGTTACGGCCTTTTATTGCAGACCAGATCAGAGCAGTAGAACCATCACTGCATGCATGATTAACGTTGGCACCGTTTTCAATAAGCATGTTTGTAATTTCCTGGCTTCCGTTCTGAACGGCAAAAATCAACGGCGTTGCACTATCAATAGTCTGATAATTTACATCAGCCTTTCCTGACAGCAGAATTTTAACGATATCGGCATGACCATTCATGCAGGCTACAACGAGGGGAGAGTATTTTTCTCCTGCAGGATAATCAGGTTTAAGATTGTCTTTCAAAAGAATTCTTACCAATTCAACATTTCCGCTGATGGAAGCTCTCATAAGTGCCGATCTTCTTCTCGAGCTTTTCTGTATTTCAGGATCAGGTTCCCTGTCGAGCATAAATTCAATAACTTCAATATGTCCATCCTGGGTAGCCAGGACCTTTGCGCTTATACCCTTACCAAAATCGTTTTTGCTTTTTTGTCTCTTTTCAAGTATTGACTTTACCTTTTCAGCCATTTCATCATTGGCAGTCATCATCAATGTTCTGATTTCGTGCTGGCAGGTCAATCCATTAAGTTTTTCTTGCTCTGAAAGCATTGAGACAATATCAGTATAACCTTTCAGGGCTGCAATAAACAAGGGAGTTGCTCCATCAGTGGAGGCCAGACACACATTAGCCCCCACATCAAGAAGGATTTTTACAATCTCAGTGAAGCCGTTCATTGATGCAATAAAAAGTGCTGTTTCGCCATCTTCACACTGGATATCAGGATCAGCTCCGGCATCGCTCAGAAGTTTTACAATATCAGCATAACCATATCTTGCTGCCATGATGAGAGCAGTAATGCCGTCAATTGTTCGCAGATTCAGATCTGCCTTATAATCCAGTAAATTCTTTAATGCGCCGGTATTACCGTTTTGTGCTGCAAGGATAAGTGCAGTATACCCATCCGTAGTTTGAAGGTTGGGATCAGCTCCATTTGCAAGAAGTATTTTGATAATGTCCTGGTAACCTTTTTCTGCAGCAATCATTGTAGCAGTATAACCTTCAGGTAACAATATATCAGGATCAGCATTGCATTGCAGTAACATGGCAACGGCTTCAGGTTTGTTGTTCTGAACAGCAAAGGCAAGGGGTGTAAATCCAATTGACGATATGGCTCCGGTTTGAGCTCCTCTGTCGGCAAGGAGTTTTATTACTTCAGGGTAGCCATATGAAGCTGCAAACATCAATGCCGTTATTCCGTCATTATTGGACATGTTCACATCTGCACCCTTTTCTATAAGAATTCTGCATAATTCGACATTCCCTGTTCCTGCCGCATACATTAGCAAGGAACGACCTCCTTCATCTCTATAATTGACCGAATCAACCTGCCTTGCTCTTAATAGCAGATTTCTCTGTCTTCCTGCCTTTAGCATCACCATAAGTTTCTCAGCATTGGGATCTTTCTGACCAAACAATTCAGAATAACAGGTTGAAAAAATTATTAAAAACAATATCACGAGATAATTTTTCTTCATTTGCTGTATAATCCCTTATTTATCCCAATACCATGGTCGTCCTTTCATTATTTGCATAAAGATATTATTTTATTAAAATCGAGTCAAGACTGTACAATGCATATAAAATTAACAAAATCGGGTATACAATTGTTTGGTTTCAGATCTTACTGTAAATACAAGGGGGAAATTGTTTATATTGCATATAAAATTAATAAATGATATCTGCGTGTGGATTAAAATGTGATGATTGTGAATATTATCCTGAACCATGTCCGGGATGTTTTGCATTAAAGGGATCTGTCTTCTGGGCTGTTGAGATTATGCCTTCGCAGGTTTGCCCTTTGTTTGAATGTTCGGTTTTTAAAAAAGGGTTTGCCTCCTGTGGAGAATGTGATGAACTTCCCTGCAGGCTCTTTATTGAAATGAAAGATCCCTCAGTAACTGATGAGGAACATCGCAGAATGATTGACGTAAGGGTAAAAAGGCTCAGGGGGAAAAGTTAGTGCAGGCTGTTTTTAATAATTTATAATATTCATATTTCAAAAATCTGGTAAGAAGTATTACCAATAATCATTTTTTTCTTTCAATCAGGTTTTAATTGTTTGGGCGCAAACTGGAAAGGAAGTAAAGATGAAATAGTATGTTTGACAAATGTTTCATGTAAAAGCAGAAAAAGCATGAATTTTCAATGCAGAAGCTTTTTTATGAAATTTTTCATTATCTCAGAAGGTATGACAGAAGAAGTCTTGATTTTGAAGAAAAATCCTGCTATAATGGTGGATTTCAGATGGAATTAAAGCATAAATCAATATTTTCAACAGGAAATTCTGAAATTTTGTCTGTCTGAAACATAATACAATATTTTTGCCTGTACCTGTTATTCTATTTCTGCATGGTATTCCTGAAGCGATTTAACCAGATACTGGCCGTTTTGTCTTTCACGTATTCCGTTTGTTGCTGAAAGTGCAGCTGAGGTGGTTGTAATATAGGGGATTCTATAACGAATGGCGTTTTTCCTGATATAGGAGTCATCATATTCACTGAGTTTGCCAGCCGGGGTATTAACAAGGAGGTCTATTTCTCCGTTTTTGATTGCATCAACAATGTTTGGCCTGCCTTCATGAACTTTGAGAATAAGAGATGCTTTAATGCCATGACTTTCGAGAAATTGTTTTGTACCTCGAGTGGCCAGGATTTTAAAACCCAGGTCCATAAAATTTTTTGCAGCAAGTAGAATCTTTTCCTTATCGCGGTCGGCAATTGTGATAAGAACTGTTCCTTTAATTGGCAGGGGTGTTTGTGTTGCTTCCTGTGATTTAAAAAATGCCATACCGTAAGTGTCAGCCAGTCCCAGAACTTCTCCTGTCGATCTCATTTCCGGACCAAGAAGAGGGTCGATTGTTGGAAACATATTGAATGGAAATACAGCTTCTTTTACGCCGTAATGTTTAATGTTCTGTTTTCTGAGGTTGAATTCTGCCAGTTTTTGTCCGAGCATAATCTGGGTTGCCAGACGTGCCATTTTGATATTACATACTTTTGATACGAGGGGGACGGTACGCGAGGCTCTGGGGTTTGCTTCGAGGATATATACCGTATCGTTGTAAATAGCATACTGAATATTCAGTAGACCTACTACCTTAAGCTCACCAGCTATTTTGCGGGTGTATTCATAAATTGTTTTCTTATGTTCCTTTTTAATAATTACCGGTGGAATGACGCAGGCAGAGTCGCCTGAGTGTATTCCTGCGTATTCGATATGTTGCATTATTGCAGGGACGAATGTATCGGTACCGTCGGAAAGTGCGTCAGATTCGCATTCTATTGCATCTTCAAGAAAGAGATCGATTAAAAGAGGCCGGTCGGGAGATACATCAACTGCTGCTGAGACATATTGTTCCAGCATTTCTCTGTCGAGGATGATTTTCATTGCCCTTCCGCCAAGAACATATGAGGGTCTGATCATTACCGGGTAGCCTATTTTTTCAGCTATAGCAATTGCTTCTTGAAGGTTTCCTGCCATACCCGATTCTGGCTGGGGTATGCCGAGCTTCCGGATGATATGACGAAAACGGTCACGGTCTTCTGCCAGGTCAATAGTATCGGGTGTGGTACCGAGGATTCTGACACCCGCCTCAGCCAGTTCGTTAGCCAGGTTAAGTGGTGTTTGTCCTCCAAATTGAACAATAACACCTTCAGGTTTCTCTTTTTCGTATATACTCAGTACATCCTCAAGGGTGAGAGGTTCAAAATAGAGTTTATCAGATGTATCATAATCAGTTGAAACAGTTTCGGGGTTGCAGTTGACCATAATCGATTCATAGCCAGCGTCGCGAATAGCAAAGGCCGCATGAACGCAGCAATAGTCAAATTCAATTCCCTGTCCTATTCTGTTTGGCCCTCCTCCAAGCACCATTATCTTTTTCCTGTCGCTGACTTTGACTATATCAGGCGCATTATAAGTTGAATAATAATAAGCTGCATTTTCCACTCCGCTAACCGGAACACCTTCCCATGCTTCTTTTATTCCCAGAGCAATTCTCCTGTTTCTTATATTTTTCTCTTGTATTCCAAGAAGTTGAGATAGGTATTTATCGGCAAAACCATCCTTTTTGGCCTGAATTAGAAGGTCATCGGGAAGGAATTGTCCTCTGAATGATAGAATTTTTTCCTCCAGTTCAACCAATTCTTTCATTTGCTGGATGAACCAGGGTTTAATGTGCGTTCGATGGTACAATTCATCAATAGTGGCACCTTTTCGCAAAGCTTCGTACATAATAAATTGCCTCTCACTTGAAGGATGTTTGAGCATTGCCATCAGTTCATCAAGGGATTTTTTATTAAAATCCTTTGCAAACCCGAGGCCGTACCGACCTATTTCAAGTGACCTGATAGCTTTTTGCAGAGCTTCTTTGTAGGTTTTTCCAATACTCATCACTTCTCCAACAGCTTTCATCTGGGTCCCCAGCTTGTCTTCCAGCCCTTCAAATTTTTCAAAAGTCCATCTGGCAAATTTGACAACCACATAGTCGCCCGATGGAGTATATTTATCAAGAGTTCCTTCGCGCCAGTAAGGAAGCTCATCGAGAGTAACTCCGCAGGCAAGCAGTGATGAGATATATGCAATAGGAAATCCTGTGGCTTTTGATGCCAGTGCTGAAGAGCGGGATGTACGAGGATTAATTTCAATCACCACAACCCTGCCTGTTTTAGGGTCATGGGCAAACTGGACATTGGTGCCACCTATAACTTGAATGGCTTCAACAATACTGTATGCGTATCGTTGCAGTTTTTCCTGAAGTTCGGGTGCTATGGTCAGCATAGGTGCAGTGCAAAATGAATCCCCCGTATGTACTCCCATAGCGTCAACATTTTCAATAAAACAGACGGTAATCATCTGGTTTTTCGAATCCCTGACAACCTCCAGCTCCAACTCCTCCCAGCCGAGTACTGATTCTTCAACCAGTACCTGATGGACAATGCTTGCTGCTAAACCCCTTCCCGCAACCTCACGAAGCTCTTCAACATTATATACCAGACCTCCTCCGGTTCCGCCAAGTGTGTAAGCAGGCCTTATAACAACAGGATACCCGAGTTCTGCAGCAACATCCTCTGCAGCCCTTACAGAATTTACTGCATTACTCCTGGGTATATCTATACCCAGACGGGTCATAGTCTCCTTGAAAGCAGTCCGGTCTTCACCACGCTCAATAGCATCGATATTGACACCAATTACTTTTACATTATATTTTTCGAGTACTCCACTTCTGGCAAGCTGCGATGAAAGATTCAGACCAGTCTGCCCCCCAAGATTGGGTAGTAATGCATCAGGTCTTTCTTTCTTTATTATTTCAGTAAGGGCATATTCATTCAATGGTTCAATATAAGTTATATCAGCCATTTCAGGATCGGTCATTATAGTTGCGGGATTAGAATTGACCAGAACTATCTTATAACCAAGAGATCTCAGCGCCTTGCAGGCCTGTGTTCCGGAATAATCAAACTCACAGGCCTGACCAATAATAATCGGTCCGGAACCTATAATCAAAATCTTCTCAATATCAGTTCTTTTCGGCATATTTACAATTAAATATTTTCGCGTGCAAGTTATTAAAAAACAATTTTAAAAAAGTAGCTACTGAAAAGATACCGGTAAAAAGTTATATTGTATTAAAAATCAAAACCTTAAACCTATGAAGAGCAGCGCAGTTATTTTTCTTTTGGCACTTATATATGTCTCTTGTATGAAATTAAATGGTCAGCAAAATGTTCGAAGTGCAACAGAGGTTATCCTTTCAAACTATTCGGCAAGGTTATTTACATCTGAACCTGTCTCCGATAGTGACATAGAACTTATAATAAAATGTGGCATCAAGGCTCCAAGTGCCCGTAACCTTCAACCGTGGTGGTTTACAGTGGTAAAAGATAAGGCTCTTTTGAAAGAGTTAATGCCCAATATTACAGATGGTAATGTACTGATTATTATTTCCGGGAAAGATGGTGGAGCAACAGTTGAGTATGATTGCGGCCTTGCTACACAGAATATGTACATTGCTGCTCAGAGCCTTGGACTGGGTGCCCATATTTATGCCGGACCTGTAAACACAATCAACACTTCGAAAAGGGAAGTCCTCGGGATACCTGAAGGCTTCAAGGCAATAAGCATTCTGAGGGTGGGGCATATCGAAAAGAATGTAGATGCCGTATCAGCAGCCTCGGCAAGGAAGAAACTGGAGGAAGTGGTAAATTTCAAATAGATAATAAACAGGTTGAAGCAATAATATATCAGCTTTAAAATGCCTGAAAATTTATAAAGATGGTTCGATTAACTTCCTGAAAGAGAGGCTATCGCATTTTGAAGAACTTTTGCCGATTTTTTCAATAAATCAAGTTCTTTGGGCGGTAGTTCATTTCTTATTATTCTTACCGCACCTGTTTCTGAAATTATTGACGGTACGCTGAGGCATACATTTTTCAGGCCGTATTCACCATTGAGCATAACAGAGACAGTAAGCACACTGTTCTGATTTCTTAAAATAGATGCTGTTATTCTAACAAGTGCAAGACCTACTGCAAAGTGAGTGGCTCCTTTGGTATCTATTATGTGGTAGGCTGATTCCCTGACCTGCTGTTCAATTAAATTTCTTTCAGCTTTCCAGTCAGAACATCCATTGCATAAAGGGCAGTAATTATCAAGAGGTATCCCTGCCACATTTGTCATCGACCATGAGGCGAACTCACTATCACCATGTTCACCAAGAATATATGCATGGACGTTGTGTACATCAATCCTACAATGTTTACTTATAAGGTATCTGAACCGGGCGCTGTCAAGAACCGTTCCTGAGCCTAAAACCCTTTCCCGGGGCCATCCGGAAACTTTCAGAGCTACATAAGTCATAACATCAACAGGATTAGTAACTATGAGCATAACCCCATTTGATTTTTGCATGGCAACTTCAGTGGCAATGCTCTTCACAATTTCTGCATTTTTATTAAGGAGCTGTAATCTTGTTTCTCCCGGTTTCTGAGAAGCTCCGGCCGTGATCACAATAAGCCGGGCATCTGAATAGTCCTCTGCAGATCCTGTTCTTATCTCAACAGTTGGTACAAAAGGCTGGCCATGAACCAGATCAAGAACCTGCCCCTCTGCCAGTTCCCGGTTATGGTCAATAATAACAATCTCTTCAGCAATACCACTCTGTGATAGTGCATATGCATATGTCGAACCTACTGCTCCTGCACCTACAATGACTACTTTTCGCTTATTACTGCCCATATCGTTTTATTATCAGGTATTAACTTACAATGACAACATTTTATTTAAGAAAATGTTTGCAGAAATATCTGTTTTCAATCAAGTGTGAAAAAATTCTACTTTTCTGTTCATATCGCCTTCTCCCGATAAATCGGGATTCTGCAGATCAAGGTTGGCGGAACTTGTCCGCCAACCGGCGGAAAAGAATAAAAAGGGGGTTAAATTAAAAAGGGAACGGATTTCTTTAATGATTTTCACTTCTGTTTATGATTGCTGCATCATGGAGATTTCATAATTTTATATTATATAAAAACCAATAAATTGGAGGGACAATTCAGATGAAAATCGAAGATCTTTCATTCGGTTCTATAACAATTGACGGGGTTGTTTATGAGAAGGATATTATCATTGACAATGGAACTGTAAAAAAGAGAAAAAAGGCAGAGTCAAAAAAATACCGCGACCGGTATGGTCATACACCCCTTTCTGCCGATGAAAATATTCCATGGAAATGCAGAAGGCTTATTATCGGTACCGGACACAGTTCAAGCCTCCCTGTGATGAAAGAAGTGTATAAAAAGGCTATTAAGAAAGGAGTTGAAATCCTTGTGATGAGCACACCTGAGGCAATAAAACATATTAAAGAAAAGGATACAAATTTTATCCTTCATCTAACCTGTTAAAAAATAAAACGTTTTTCGTATTTTATGCGTTATATGCTTTTATATATATTTATCAAGATCGCCCTTTATAAATATTTTTAAAAGGTCAATGTGGTACCACATTTTTGCATAAAACCATATCAGAACTACCAGACAAACCAGAAATGAAAATATCAAACCGACGTATTTCCCTAATGTGGTACGTCCTCGTTTTAAAACATCCATTGATATTTTCTCAACCAATTCCTCCAGTTTAACAAAAAGCGGGTAAAAAATCAGCACAGTTACAGCCATGCCTATAATAGTAAATGTGACTGGCTTCATGTGATGCCTGAATGTGATAAAATAATTGCTCAGGGTTGAAGTAAGTAAATTTGCAGCCAGAATGGTTACAGTAAAAACTGCAAAACGGAATAGGTTGCGATACATGACAATATTTATTAAAAGATTCTTAAATCTATATTAAATTCAACTAATAAATGCAACTTTTGTCTTAACCCCCTAAAAGTTGGACAGATTTATTAAAAGAGTTTAGTATTTCTTGTTTAATGTTTTTGTTATTTTCATTCATCATCCGATTTGCAAAGTTAGCCATATCTCCGGATTTGTCAAGAGCAAGGCAAGTGTCCGCACCAGCCGACACACTTGACAACTGCTTTGATACTACCGCTGACTGGTGCATATCGGATAAGAATGTCTGGTAGTATTCATTCCACACCTTATCCCATCCTGGAGGTATTTTCGTTTCCATCGGGCATAAAGAGAAGGAGCACCCATTGTTTTATTCTTCTTTTCAGTCAACAAATGTTTCCTTTATAACTGATTTAACTTCTTTAATTTCTGGTTGCGAAAGTCTACCCAGTATTTTTATTATTCTCTGCTTATCAATTGTTCTGATCTGATCGAGGACAATCCATCCAATTTTCTGGTCATGTTTTACTTTAATTCTTGATGGATATTTTCGGGAAGTAGTTGTAATGGGTGCAACAATGATTGTGCGAATGTGCTTATTCATTTCGTCAGGTGAAATTATTACACAAAGTCTTGTTTTCTTAATTTCACTACCAATTGTTGGGTCAAGGTTGACAAGAACAATCTGATATTGTTTCAATTCCATTCTTCCATGTTTTCATCGTTAAAGGCGTCATTGAAAAGCAACTTATCATCTCCATTCTCATGCATTTCTTTAAACGCATTTTCCCAACCTTTTCTAGGAGAGTCAATAGGTTTAATGATGATTCTTCCTTTTTCAAGGATTAATTCGACCTTGTCTTTAATATTATA
>DYKN01000031.1:32031-34863 GCA_020722575.1 Rikenella microfusus
TAATGATGATTCTTCCTTTTTCAAGGATTAATTCGACCTTGTCTTTAATATTATACTTTTCCAGTAATGTTTTGCTAAGTCTTAATCCTTTCGAATTTCCGATTTTTATGATTGATACTTCCATAATTACATTTTTTAATTGTAGTTACAAAGTATATACATTTATTTTGTTTGGCAAATTTTTTCCCCCATTTAAAATGATGGGTAACGTTTGGCAATATGGCCAGTGGCGGTTTGCAGGCTACGTCATTATCCACCGTCACAAACCTTGATGCGGGGTAGGACACTTAATATTACCACTAAACCCACCATTGGCCATATTGTGTGTTGTGTGTAGTTCTTTTTTCCAGGATTCATGCATTAAATATGAACCAATTGATTAATTTAAGTAGGAGAATTCTGTTCGTTTAATTGACAATATAAATAATTCAAAACATAATCCAACCAACTTAAGGATTAACCTTATTCAACGATAAAAATAAAGATGGTCGTTACCATTATTATTTGTGAGATTTGTTTCTTCCAGGGTAGTTATATTGACAGAGTAAATCTCCCATTCTGCGTACTTTTTTGCTGCAAGAATAATACTTTTACCGTCTTGGTTCCATTGTGGATATTCGATATCAGATAAAGTGCTGAATATGCTCTGATAGCCTGTTCCGTCGTTATTCATAAAGTAAACCTCATTATTTCCACTAATGTACCTCTGGGCAATCAGCTTTGAACCATCGGGTGACCACAAAGGCCAGGAGTCATCCCCATTATTTAGAGTAAGCCTTGTCTGATTACTACCATTTGCGTTCATTACATATATCTCTCCATTTCCGTCTCTGTTGCTGCTAAAGATAATTTTATTGCCATCCGGCGACCATCGGGGATTGTAATCATTTGAGCCATTATCTGTCAGTCTCGTTTGGTTGCTCCCGTCCTTGTTCATTACAAATATCTCCATGGTCTGGTTCTGCTTTCGCTCAAATAGTATTTTGCTACCATCCGGCGACCAGTGGGGGTTATAATCCTGAAAGGTACTGTTTGACAGATTTAATATATTTTTCCCATCATCGTCCATAACATATATCTCATAATTTCCACTACCCATGTCTCTCATAAAGAGGATCTGCTTACCATCAGGAGACCATTGAGGCAACCAGTCACTTGAGCTGTAGGTTGTAAGCCTTGTCTGATTACTTCCGTCTGCGTTCATTACATATATCTCCCTATTCCCGTCCCTGTTGCTTTCAAAGGCTATCATTTTTCCATCGGGCGACCACTGAGGCGTACAGTCATTAAAGTTATTTTCAGTAAGTTTAGTCTGACCACTACCATCAATGTTCATTAAGAAAATTTCATTATCGCCATCTCGGTCACTAAAAAATAAAATGCCCTTACTTACTGGCAAAAGAGACTCGTTATCTTTTGTACACTTACAATTTATAATAATTAAGATCAACAAAACTGAGTAGGCGAATATCCGTTTAATTTTTACTAATCTTTTCATAGTTTTATGTTTAGGTTTAATTACTACTCATCATACTCTCCCTTTTAAGCAGATTAATATCATCTGAAATTTTCGAAATTATACACAGAGAACAATACAAATTAGGCTTAAAATTTGTTTACAATCTTTTTCAATCTTACCATTTTCCCGATAGTTTGACTTGTACTATTCATCCAAATATTTTAAAATGTCCTATTAGAATTACACATAACGTTTCCAGCAAAAAGAAGTTCCGCC
The DNA here is from genome assembly GCA_020722575.1 of Rikenella microfusus. Taxonomy (GTDB): domain Bacteria; phylum Bacteroidota; class Bacteroidia; order Bacteroidales; family VadinHA17; genus LD21. Next base: position 33,767 of record DYKN01000031.1, read on the forward strand.
GAAGGCGGAATTTGGGCGAGTCCCGATGACTATCGGGACGAACCTTTTATGCTGTATTATCTGAAGTTGCCTCATATTACTTGTCCTTTCCAGTTATCTCTGCAATTGTATGACAAGCAACATCCGACTTGCTAATAAGTATTTTCTGAAATTGCAAAATATCTGAGATAATTCTCTCTGGCTTTTTTTTTCAACCCATCATCACATGTTCTGATAGCCAGCTCAAACTGGCCTGATCGTCTCAGCAGATCAACCATCAGGGCTTCCTCTGCTCCAGCCTGTTCAGCAAACCTTTGACCATTTTCCTTTGCCCTTTGAAATAAGGTTACTGCTTTCATTCGACATTTTTGTGCAGCAGCATCAGAACCATCATCATCACATGACCAAGCAGCGTGAATGCATGCCCAACCCGCTCTTGCGTATTCGCCAGCGCTTTCCTGAATTAGTGAAAAACAAAGGAAGGCGTTCGCTAGTTTTGGAAATTCTGGATTATTGAGTTGGCGTTGGTAAGAATCGCTTCGGACTACTTCTGACGATTTTTCAATCTGTTCAGATATATCTGGGGCACAGTAACCACATGAGGGACAGGTTTGTATCCACATATCGATGGTTGAGCGTTTCATTTGGGGAGGCCTTGTGTCTAAGTCGGGCGATCCAAAGGCATTTGTTGATATAATTCCTGTATGCTTACTTGTATTTCCGCATACAGCACACTTCTTCTCTTCTTTATATGTTGTTGTCATATTTGATCCCCCTTAGAGGTGATTTCAGATAAATTAATAGTGTTTTATACACAGCCTTGTTATAATTTGCCAGTTAAAGGTATAAAAAAAATTTTTAAAATATTGACCGGAATTGTGTTAAATAAGATTGTGTATAAAACTTAGTTGGACTAAGCCATTTTTTTTCTATGGGTATTCTATTGATTAATTTTTTTATTTGCCTGATTACTAAATAACCATTAATATCTGATAAAAATTTTTGCTGCTCATCAATCACTCCTTTTTACTCATTTGTTTTAAATGATTTTGAAAATAACATGAATTATTGAATAATCAAAATAGTTAAAGATTTTTAAAATATCTATCGACAATCGT
>DYKN01000078.1 GCA_020722575.1 Rikenella microfusus
AGGGCATAATTGTATTTCCAATGATTCTCTGCGCCCTACCCTCTGAGCTCTGCGCCCTCCGCTCTGTGCCTTTACAGACCGCATATATATAACACCCAATCATTTTTGTCAGGCGGAGTCCAATCATATTTTCCCTTTATAACCGTATGTTCTTTTAAAGTTGTTGACTCGCCTGTACGCGGATTAAAGAGTCTCACCAGAAATTCAGTTTCAGATGCTTTATCAATTGTTACGGTTATTTTCTCTGATATCCCTCTTGCGTACACAACATATTGTTTACCGGGTTCTGAAAGGAGCCAGTATGTAATAGCTGGAGGAGTAATCTTATTGAGATGTCTGTCATCTTTTCCACGAGGGGTATTGCAGGAAAGGAGGCTGTCGGCCGGCTTTAGTTTCCAGTATTCAATACCTTCGAAGAAACCCTTTATAAAACCTGACTGATTCTCCCATTCGTGATTTTTTTCGGCATCAACATCGAATGGGCCCGGGTCACGGTTCCCACCGAAATAGGTTGTACCAAACCCTGTTATAAAATAGCTGCCTGCCATAACTATATCCCAGCTTGCATGCCGGATGGATTCAAGGCTTGTGGAATTATCTTTGTCGGGCAAACCGTTACCGTCCTGATCGCGCAGAAAGTATCCATATTCGGAATTAACTACTGGCTTATTAAATATCATTGATTGAAGAGCTCTTTCATGAAGATTTCTGTAGTTCTGCTGATAATCGCCAAAGCTCATCCATGAAGCCTGATTGAACTCCCTGACACTTCCATTACTATTCATTGGATGAATGGCTATCATTCGACCATGCGGATCAGCTTCGTGAAGAATGTTTCCTATTTCTACAAATTCATTTCTTACCTCATCTTCTTCACCAGGTCTGGTACGAATCTCCGCATGCCACTCACCTGACACAACAAAATAAACGTTATAAGCGCTGTATCTTGCCGCAATATATTGAGCGTAGTTTTTCCTTGCCTCAATATCAGGAAAAAGACGCCATGGGAAAGGTACCTTTTTGTTCTTATCACCCCATGCCAGCACAAGTCCGACTATAAGACCATGCTCGTTTGCAAAAGCCACTCTTGAATCAACTTCCTGCCAGTAACCCGGGTTAAGCACTTGTTTTTCAATATCAATAAAGGGCATTCCGCCGGAATTACCCCAGCCGGCTTCACTCAGCAGCATTGCATGAACAGCATTAAAACCCTGTGAGACTCTCTTCCTGATAAAATGTTCAAAGGCTGCACGGTCGAGCTTCTCATCCTCATTATCATTAAAAAGCGCCCAGGCAGTCTCTCCCATGAACCACATTTTTTCACCATTACTGTACTGAAAATGATGAGGAAAGTCGCTCATGGCCTTAATGGCGCCTTTGAGCGATGAGGGAACACAAATAAATGATCCCTTTAATCCGTTAAGACTTCTGTCGATTGAATTGACAGTGTAACTCCATTTTCCTTCTATGTCAGGACTAAACCTTAGTTTGAACGTTTTACCCCCGTCCCAGAAAAGTGGTATCTTCCTGACCGAGCCATCGGGTGCAACAAACTCAGCAAATGCTTTTAAATCAGTATAAGGATTATCGTAATTAGCCGATGCCGTAAATGACACCTCATAAATTCCATATTTATCAATTTTCAGCTCTTCAGTTTTGCGGCCGAAAAGCATTACTGAAGAAAAATAAATGAGTACCGTAAGAAAAATTCCTTTACATTTTATCCTGAACATAATTATAAATTATATTAAACCATCTATTTTAGAATAAAAATATAAAAATATAAGCAGAACGTGTGCTTTAAAAAGAATCGAAATCAGGAAAATATTTTTTCAGCATATTCCCTCAAAATTCAATGCATTAAGATTATTATAACAAAAATGTAATAAATTATTGTTTATCAATTATTTTTAAATAATATAATCACCCTTTGCCTATCTCCGGAGAATATTTACATCATTCCTTCTGATATAATTTCCGTAGCATTACTGCAAACGACGGGTTTCGGTATTTTGAGGATATTTTCCGTATTCCTCCTCCGGTTATCTCAACCGGGTCACTCCATCCCGGATTATTTATTTCCGTCTGCCATAACAAAAAGGTTTTGCCGGTATTTGAAAGATCTATTGCAACTTCTCCTCCGCGGGTAAAGAAGACAACATACGCTTCACCTTCCTTTGCGGCAAGATATGCTTCATTATCCCTGACATCTCCAAGCAGGTCCATCCGTGGCCGGATATCCCAGAACTTCACCTTCTCCTCAATCATACGGATAGTCTTTATGCAATTGATCGACAGCGGACTTAACCCGAGACCTGACGGAGGCCGGTGAAACCTTGACGAAGCAAAACCTCCCAGTATGTTGCGGCAGAATGTTTGAACACCATGTTCCGTTGTGATTCCCCTGTCGAGCCAGCTTCCGCGGTCACTGCCATAAATCTTTGTACTGTTAACCGGACGTGGATTATCCCTTATGTAATTAAACACATATTGTGCGTTATCCCAGTTCTGCCGACCGGTAATCTGACTGTTCTGGGAAATATCTATAAAATCATACAGCTCAGGATGATCAAGGGTTCGCCGGTGCATTGGTTTTTTCACATCCCATTCATCCCACATTTCAGTAATAAATATTTCTTTCCCTCCGGAGTTTTCCCTTATAAACCGTGCCCAGAAAGCACTCCATTCTTCTGCACCACTGGTCTCATTATCAATGCAGTAAAGCACATTGGGATACTTCAATGATATTGAAAGAAGCTTCTTCACAAAAGCTTTCTGATATTTAAGAAGAACTTCGTTATTCTGCAGTTCGGGTACCGTGAAAAAGAATGGCTGCCTGTTCTGCCCGGGATGTGATGGATAAACCGAATCGAGCCTTGCTTCAGCATAGGTGTAGTTTATGTTGTTTTTCGGGTTATAAGGATCATCGAGCCACGGATCACGGGAATGGTCGAAACGGTCCCATATTTCAATCTGAACAATAATATCTCTTTCATATGCCAGCTTAAGCAGGTTCTCAAATCTCTTCCAGTACTCCTTGTTCCACTTATTCAGGTCATATCGGCCATCGTTTCTCCTGAAAAATGCCCTTAGATTGCCTGGATCCCTGTCACTCATAGTGTTTCTGATATAGTTACCCCCTACCATTTTAAGGCTATCAAGATGCGACTTAAGATTATCGTTCTGAAAAAGATTATCATTGTCGGTTGCACCCAGGAGAAGCACCGGTTTGCCTTTATATTCCCAGTAACGTGGGTTTTCTGACCATGGTCTTATCGGATTGTGCTGGCCTTCAATGCGGAGATGACCCAAAATAATCGCTGCCAGTGCGAAAAGAAAAATCCTGTTTCTCATATTTTAATACAATCTGGTTACCTGGGAAAATTCATTTCTTTCTGTCGATCACTTCCTTTGGAACCACTCCTACCCTTTCGCTCCAATCGTTGAATTGCATGATCATCTTCTCTTTCTGTTTCGGGAATTTTTCACTTAAATCCATGAGTTCCGATCTGTCTTCCCTGAGGTTATAAAGTTCCCATTTCATAAACTGTTTTTTGCTGTTATCATAAGCCGAAACCAGCTTCCAGTCACCATCTCTTACAGCTCTGTTTCCTTCATGTTCCCAGAAGAGAGGAGTTTTTCTCTGCAATTTTTTACCCTTAAATAACGGAACGAGGCTTATTCCTTCCATCGGATGAATAACGTTGCCGTTATATTTTTCGGGGTACTTTCCTCCGGATAGTTCGATAAATGTTGGCATTATGTCAGTTATATGAGCCACCTGGTGGTTGATCTGCCCGCCTTTTATCATTTCAGGATAAAAAGCAATGAATGGGGAAGCAATGCCGCCTTCATGCACCCAGTGTTTAAACAATCTGAAAGGGGTATTGCTTGCATTTGCCCAGGGGTATTCGTATGCATCGAAAGAATCGGGCGAGCCTGTTTCTCCTTTTACCTTGAGGAAGGCAGCCTGGTTGCGTGTCGATTCGTGACAACCGCCATTATCCGAAATGAATATGATCAGAGTATTATCCAGTTCTCCGGTCTTTTCAAGATAATTGACCACTTTTCCTATGTTTTGATCGAGGCGGTCAATCATTGCTGCATAAACAGCCATCCGAAGATCCCACATCTTTTTTGCCTCATCAGAAAGAGTATCCCACAAAGGCGATCTTTCGTCGCGGGGTGAAAGCTGTACTGAACTGTCAATCAGCCCCATGGATAACATCCTGTTATATCTTTCCTCTCTCAGTCTATCCCATCCTCCCATGTATTTTCCACGGTATTTCTCGATATCTTCCGGCAATGCATGCAGCGGCCAGTGAGGTGCTGTAAATGCCATATAAAGAAAGAAAGGTTTATCTTTTGTATTTCTTCCTTTGAGAAAATCAATTGCGAAGTCGCCCACGGCATCGGTGAAATAGAAACCACTATCGGGAGGGAAATAGAGTTTATCATCGAGCATCCATGTAACAGGTTTCATCTTGGGACGATAAGCTATTGGTTTGAAATAGCTACCTGCACCTTCAAGCAGACCCCAGAATCTGTCAAAACCTCTTTTTAGAGGGTGAACTTCAGGTCTGTTACCAACGTGCCATTTGCCCGACATAAAAGTGGCGTAGCCGTTTAGTTTAAGGGCTTCGGCTATTGTAACACAATTTTCATTCAGATAACCCCGATAGGAAGGATAGTCCAGATCTGATACCATATCGCCCACTCCCGCCTGGTGCTGATAGAGGCCCGTCAGCAGTGAGGCTCTTGTGGGGCAGCTTCTGGAAGCATTATAAAACTGAGTTATGCGAAGGCCTTGCTGTGCCAGCCTGTCGAGGTTGGGTGTGCTGATCTCCGACCCAAAGCATCCTATGTCTGAATAGCCCATATCGTCGGCAAGGATAAGAATGATATTTGGCTTCGAAGAAGTAGATTGGCTATTACAAGCTATCGCCATTGCGGATAGCCCTGCCATACAAGCCGGAATAATATTGAATTTTTGCTTCATGGTTTAACTCTTATCTTATTATTTATATTCAAAACCCGGGACTACTAAGAGGTTCCAATCGGTTTTAAGCTTCTCTGAAAATTTCTCTTCCCAGAGCTTCTGGTATATCTGATCATTATAGATTCTTGCAGCTCTACGGATGATAAGTCCAAGATTATTTTCAGGTCCGGTAAATCCTCCAATCTGCTGCCATTTCCATTCCTGTTCATTTCCAACATACTGTATCAGGAAGTCGAGGGCTTTTCTCACTGAACCTCCTTCAGGACTGACATAACTGAAAATATCAACCCCTACCTTAAGACCCGTTTCCCCGGCGTCAAAAAAGTTCCGGAGGTTTGAAACCGAATAGCCATATGCATTGGTTCTTATAAGTTCCTCGGACTGACTGCCATCGCTTTTAATCATTGGATTGATGCGTCGCGAAGGCACCTCCGAAATCTTTTTTCTGACATAATCATCATTTCCAAGAAAGCGGGCAATACCGGTTACCAGAACATCATACGCCACCGAATGGTTATTTTTATAGTTATCTTCATCAATGCCGTTTTTACTGGTTGTAAGCCATGTAAAGAAATCAGCAAACCATTTTTTTATTTCCGACATATCATTATCGGTAATTTCCCCTGAAGATTCAAGCAATGAAATAGCGTCAACCACGGTATAAAAACCTCTTACATCAATTATCCCGATCCCCCTGCCGTTTGTTATGCCAGGTATTCCCTGGGCATATTCCATATGAGGATTCATTTTAGTTTCCGGTTCGATAAACCATACCCTCAGTAGTTGAACAGCTTTTTTTGCATATTTTTTGTCGCCTGTAAAGAACCATGCCAGAGAAAGAGTACGTGTCGAATTGATAAGATTGCTTAACTGTTCATGGTCGATGCCGCTCTGCGGGTTTCTTATTCCATCGTGTCTTTTATAGGGCAATCCGTTAGGTTTGGTTGAATCGGGCCACCAGTAAGGGCCGTAGCTCATATAATCATTTTTGGTTCCGCCGGGAGGCACTACACTCTTATAAGTTACCGAAAACGGACCTTTATTCATTGCAGCCTCAGCATCGGAAACAAGTTTGTTGAAAGCTGGCATGTAAAACGAAGATGAATTTTTAAGGTCGGACTTCACATTTTTCATGTGATCATAATCCCACCCGGCAAAATGGACTCCAGGCAAGTTGCTTTTGCACCCAGCACTGAGTTCAATCAGTAAAATAATGAAAAACAGACTTTTCTTAATAATCATATGATTTTGTTTTTATTGATGTCAAATAATTTTTTTGCAGTCTTAAAATAACAAAATTTTTGAATTCTGAGTTTTTTTATTTGCCCCCCTGAATCTCCGCTGTTTATTAGCCCCCCTAAATCCC
>DYKN01000206.1 GCA_020722575.1 Rikenella microfusus
TGAAGGAGCTTTTGAATTGAGGAGCTCCTTCAAGAACCTCATCTACTTTAGGAGGTTGATTTTTCTTCTTTTCGGTTTAGTTCTAAAACTTTGACATAACCACTGGCAAGCTGGTTGATTATAGCTTCTTCTGTATTTTCATAGAACCAGTAAAGAGTATTGGCAATCGTTGGCGGATATTTTCTTACGATATACCAGAATAGTTTATAATAAGGATACAAGACAATGTGAAGGCATTCGTGAAATATAGTATGTTCAAGTCCTAAACAATTCGGGCTTGTATCTAAACTGTCCCAGAGATACATATCAGCTGTTCTAAATTCAGCTCTTATAAGGATAGCACCATAAATTTCGAAAGAACTATTTGGTCTTTCTTCTAAAATCTTTTTTAATTCAACTTCAGGAACAATGTGGGGCTCAATCTTCCAGTCTTGAATTCCTAATATGATTTGAGCTACTCGGATGATTGATACTACTTTATCTATGTTTATCATAAGTCCTCCTTCTGAACTCTCTCAAAGAGTTCATAGAAATCTTCCTTGATTTGTTTCAATTTCAAAGCTCTGATTATGATTTTCTGGAAGGTTTCAGGATTGTAATTTACAGGTATCTCTTCTACTATTTTACCTTCTTTTGCGTCAAAAAGAATTATCTTGCCTCTTTCTAATCCAGTAAGGAATTCATAGACCATTAACTGAACGAATGCCACTTTTTTGTTTCTGTTTCTTGAAGTAGCATTGCGAAAGGTTTTTAATTCTTCAACGATACCTTTTTCATAATCTATTCTGTCGGGAACTCCAGTTATTTGCACAGTTATGCCATTCACAGTATACATTCTGGTAAACTGCTGACTATTGGTATAGCCCAGTTTTACATGCAGAAAACTCCCAGTCTGAATTGCCTTTTTAACATTTTCTGATAAGAACAGGTTCAGTGACGGATTTACTTTCACAGGATAACACAGCAAGCTACTAATTTCGCTTGCACTTAACTTTATGATAGTCATTGCTATCACCTCCTTGC
>DYKN01000008.1:0-86294 GCA_020722575.1 Rikenella microfusus
GGCCTTCTATTCCCCGGCTGCGCCGGGGCCTATTATATCAGGCCCTTTCAGGGCTTTATGTTCCGTCCTCTGCTCGACATACTCACACTCACTCTCACTCTCACTTTTGCTCCCGAGTTCTCGGGATCTACGCTATCGCTGCGTCTTCCTCTCCCGACGCTTACGGTCGGGCCTGCCCTGATATCCGCTAACGGCGGATCATCAGTGGATTTCGTCATCCCGATGCTTTCGGTCAGGATTTCGCTTCGCTCAACTTTCGCTCCCGACACTTTCAGTCGGGATTTCGTCATCCCGATGCTCGGGATTCCTCAACTTTCACCTTTCGCCTTTAAACTTTCGCCTTGTATTATTCCATCCCCTGAATGTCTATGCTCTGTGCCCTGAACACCGCTTTGATATCCGAAGCTTTGCGGAGGATGGTGCACTGCTTTTTTCTTCTCAATAATTTAAACTCTGAGTACCTCCTCCTGCCGGAAATTGCCTGCCTTTTATATTATTTACTACCTGTAAATATGAAAAAATTAAAAAATTTTTATGCTTTGAGGTAACAAAATATGGGGGATTTCAATTAAACAAAGGCGAATGTAGTCAAGATCATTATTTGACTGTTTATATACAAAAAAATTTAATCTTGTAAATAATGAGATAGTTCAATTTTAAATTAAATACTTGATGTGTATAATTTAACTTTTTAATTATCAAAGCCACGAAAAAAAACAATATTAATATTTTCAATCTCTTTATTTTGCATTTCTTTGTATTCCCAACCAGCAAATTTCAGATGGGATAAGAGACATTATAAAAAAGGGAAATATGTTTTTAATTACATTTCCTACGCAAAAAATCAGAAAGAACAAGGGCCATGCGGGGCTTTTGCAGTGGTTGCTGCAGTGGAAGCCATAGCTCAAATATATTTTAATAAAACATCTCCTATGCTTGATTTATCCGAGAGCAACATATATAGTGAAAACTTGAGTGGAGGATGTCCTGGAGTAGGTTGTGGAAGTGTTGGTGTTATTGCTCCTCTAGATTTGATAAATTTAACCGGAATAGTTAATGAAGCTTGTTTTGAATATCCGGAAGAACCCTTACCAGTAGAAGATTCAATTCACAGGTATTGTTATAGAGATTGTCAGGGTATTATATGCGATAATCCAGATTACCATGTATTTATCCCTCACAATGGAAATGCAAGCATAATAAATATACAAAATAATACTCAATTGAAACAGGCTATCATGGACTTTGGGCCTATTATTGTAACGTTGAAAGGTACTGGCCTCGGTTGCAGGATTCATCCTGATGATCCTGATTGTGAAAAGACCAATGACCACACTGTTTTATTCATAGGATGGGAAACAAAGTCTAATATTACATATTGGATTTTCAAAGACAGCTGGCCTAACAGGCAAGATTTTCCTTCTGATAGCATAAATGTATTCTTTTGGAAACCAGATTTTTATAGGGTTTATCCTGTTTATAACGGTAATACTATTCATTGCACAGGCAGTAATTGTTCCCTGTTCAGTTCGAGAAATTATGTAGATAATGATAAGGATGGTTTCTATAACTGGGGATTTGATACACAACCGAAACCTGCTGGTTGTCCAGGGCCTGATAAAATGGATTTTGATGATGGTGATTCAATACTAATTTTTCGTAGCGGATATACTCCACTGCGCACCCCTTTTATAACAGGCCCTTCTCCTTCCGGCACTGTATGTACTTCTGGAGCTACATTCAGGCTCGACTCAGTTCCGCCAGGTTTTTCTGTTACATGGAGTGTATCTCCATCTTATTGCTTTAATCAACCTCAGAGTGGCAACGGAAATTCAGCTACCGTATATCCAAACCTCTTATGGCCAGGGAAAAAATGCACTATAACTTTCACAATTTCTCATAATGGCTCGGCAAGTTATTCAAAGGACTTTACAATTATTGGTCCATGTGAAGAAGAAGTTTCGATTTCCGTGATAGATTCATACGGAGGCTCACCACCTGAATATGGTGATACATATTACATATGTCCCAATACAATTTACTACATTTATTATAACAACTCCGACTACAGTTGTTCTACCTGGGATTATGACTGGATACTTCCCTATGGCTGGACGGAATACTGGCGATATAGTAACATGATCTCTGTTAACACAAATGATTATCCATACGGGATGCTTGAGGTGTGGGGAAAAACCTGCTGTGAAACACAGTCACGGATTAAACTGAAAACACAGTATTTTTACGATTACTATGAATGCGGTGAATATTTCATGGCATTCCCAAATCCTGCCAATAATTACATTGATATTGATATCAACAGAGAAAAAATGGCTGAAGAAAATATAACAACAGATGCAAAATGTACGTTAACAATATATGATAAAACAGGTCTGGTCAAATATAAAACTGAATTCAGCAGGTTCCCCTTCAGGATTGATACGGGGAACTTATCTGAAGGAATATATATTATTAATCTTCTTTACAGTGGCAAAGTATATTCAATGCGTGTAATGATTGAACATTAAAAAATGCAGTGTATATGAAAAATTCAGTGAAACTCTGTATAATGCCCCTTATATTTTCAGTTGTTTTATTTACAGCCGGTTGCGAGAAAGAGAGTGGTTTACCCAGGGATGGAGACGGAAATGTATACGATACTGTTGTCATTGGCACACAGGTGTGGCTGAAGCAAAATCTGAAAACTACAAGATACAATAATGGGGTGAAAATACCACTGGTAACTGACGACGATAAATGGGCTTCAATGCATTCGGCTGCATATTGCTGGTATAACAATAATCCTGAATATTACAAGGAGAATTATGGCGCTTTGTATAACTGGTATACAGTTAATAGCGGTTTGTTATGTCCTGTGGGCTGGCATGTACCTAAAGTGGAAGAGTGGGAAACATTGATTGACTATCTCGGAGGACCATATGGTGGTTCTGGTGAAAAATTGAAAGACACAGAATTCTGGAACTGTCCTTCTGGGTATAGGATGGATTGTAGGGGCACCAATGAATCAGGTTTTTCAGCCAGGCCGGGTGGTTTTCGGGGTTCGGATGGTTATTTTGGAGGGATTGGAGAAGATGCTACCTTCTGGTGTTCTCCATCCTTTTGGGATCCTCTTAATCCACCCGGTCCTTCGTATGTAATTATTACAGCCACAATGTCTTGTACAGAAATTAGATACCCTGGATCTCAAGACAAATCATCTGGATCATCAGTGCGTTGTATAAAAAATAATTGAAAATTTATATAGTTATGAGCCATAATTTCAAGTTCAAGATATTTGAAATTAAACATACAATTAGCAAGCTGAATTTAGTCAATATAAAAAATATCGTTTTCAAAAATTATCTCTAAATCCTCCCGACACTTCGATTTTTGCCGTGTGTTTGATTTGTATCCTGTAGCTCCATCAACATATCAGAATTCAGGTCGCAGCTACGCACCTGAAAGATAAACCATGAATTTCCGATCCTGCAATCAGGTCGCCGTTAGGCGGCTCTATTCTTTACTTACCGCTCTGAATTTTGATCTTTGCACTCTATGCATTTACAGCTAGAAATGCGATATTCAGCCCCTTCAGGGCTGGAGGTATGCGGGGACTTCTATTCCCCGGCTACGCCGGGGACTATTATATCAGGCCCTTTCAGGGCTAAATTTGTTGTTCTTATTGACCTCTATACCCTTGAGATTAACTTTCGCCTTTTAACTTTCGCCTTTCGCCTTTACTCTCACACTCACTCTCACTCTCACTCTGCCGATTCTCGGGATCTTCGTCCCGAATTCTTCGGGACTACGACTTTCGCTCCCGACGCTTACGGTCGGGATTTCGCTTCGCTCAACTTTCGCCTTTAAACTTGAAATGGCTCTTAAGAGCCATTTTACGTGATCCCGGAGCGATTGTTCGCCCCCACAGGCCACAATCACTTGCCGCTCACGAGCTCGTCCCGCTTTGCGGGACTCGGTTCGAACGCCTCCAACCCTTCGCGTTCTCGTCGCTCCTTTTTCCTATGACTAATTTAAAACATCCTATTCCTTATAAAAAAATGAATGGCTCTTAAGAGCCATTTTACGTGATCCCGGAGCGATTGTTCGCCCCCACAGGCCACAATCACTTGCCGCTCACGAGCTCGTCCCGCTTTGCGGGACTCGGTTCGAACGCCTCCAACCCTTCGCGTTCTCGTCGCTCCTTTTTCCTATGACTAATTTAAAACATCCTATTCCTTATAAAAAAATGAATGGCTCTTAAGAGCCATTTTACGTGATCCCGGAGCGACTCGAACGCTCAACCAACAGAACCGGAATCTGTCATTCTATCCAATTGAACTACGGGACCATTTTCAAGTGATTTTATGCCCCGATAAAATCACAATGCAAAAATAAAACCATCAACGATTTTTTCCAAACTCTTCCCGGTAATTTTAATTAATAAAACCAGAGCATCAAAATAACGTTAATGAAATCTGCCAAAGTTTTCCTATTTTCGCACGCTGATATCCGGAAAAACAATAAGAGACTCATGGAATACAATTTCAGGGAAATAGAAAAGAAATGGCAGAAATACTGGGAAGATAATAAAACTTTCAAAACACCAGACGATTTTTCCAATCCAAAAAAATTTTATGTCCTCGATATGTTTCCTTACCCATCGGGGGCAGGGCTCCATGTAGGGCATCCCGAGGGTTATACTGCAACCGATATTGTTGCTCGTTATAAAAGAATGAAAGGCTATAACGTCCTGCATCCTATGGGATGGGATGCATTTGGTTTGCCCGCTGAACAATATGCCATTCAAACCGGTACCCATCCAGCAATCACAACAAAAAATAATTGCGATACCTTCCGCCGGCAGATAAAAGAACTTGGATTAAGCTACGACTGGGACAGAGAAATTAACACCACCGATCCGGAGTATTACAAATGGACGCAATGGATTTTCATCAAAATATACAATACATGGTACGATGAAAAAACAGGCAGGGGAAGGCCAATATCCGAACTGCCGATTCCTGATGAAATAATGAAAAAAGGAAAAGAGGAAGTTAGAAAGTATGTTGATTCAAAACGACTGGCTTACTATGATGATGCCCAGGTTTGGTGGTGCCCCGAATGCAGGATAGTATGCGCCAACGAGGAGGTCTTAACCGACGGTTCGCATGAAAAATGCGGTAATACAGTCGAGAAAAAATTTCTGAAGCAATGGATGCTCCGCATACCGCTTTATGCCGAAAGACTCCTGCAGGGAATTGATGACCTCGACTGGCCCGAAGGAATCAAGGAGATGCAGAGAAACTGGATTGGCCGCTCAACCGGTGCCGATGTTGATTTTGCAATTGAAGGATCTGAAGAAAAAATTACCGTTTTCACTACCAGACCCGATACTCTTTTCGGAGCAACATATATGGTGCTCTCTCCGGAACACCCGCTCGTTGAAAAAATTACAACCCCGGACAAAAAAAACGAGGTCGCCGCCTATGTCAAGGCAGCTGCATTAAAATCTGACCTCGACCGGACAGACCTTTCGAAAGAAAAAACAGGCGTTTTCACCGGAAGCTATGCAATTAATCCAGTAAATCTTAAAAAGATTCCTGTCTGGGTCGCCGATTATGTTCTGATGGGCTATGGAACCGGTGCTATTATGGCTGTACCGGCACATGATGAACGCGACTTTGAATTTGCAGTAAAATTCAACCTTCCTATTATTTGTATTATGGACCCTGACACTCCCGATGCGGAACAAAGGATGAAAATACTTGAAGGCAAGGAGTGCTGGATTGAAGATGGCCGCTATATCAATTCATCTAATGCGGTAACCGGTATCAATATCAACGGCCTGAACAAAGAAGCAGGCATAAAAAAAATGATTGAATGGCTCGAAAAACAAAACATCGGAAAATACAGGATAAACTATAAACTGCGCGACTGGCTCTTCAGCCGGCAGCGCTACTGGGGAGAACCCTTCCCGGTAATTCACTGGGATGACGGTGAAATAACAGTACTCGATGAAAAGGACCTGCCGCTTGAACTGCCTCCTCTCGAAAAATACCAACCGGGGGAAACAGGAGAATCGCCTCTTGCAAACGCAATAGATTGGCTTACAGTTATTGATGCCAGCGGCCGGAAAGGAAGACGGGAAACCAACACCATGCCTCAATGGGCTGGATCATGCTGGTACTACCTCCGCTTCATTGACCCAAAAAACAATAAAATAATATTCGATCCAGCAAAAGAAAAATACTGGATGCCTGTCGACCTTTACATAGGTGGTGCAGAACATGCAGTACTGCACCTGCTATACAGCCGTTTCTGGCATAAAGTGTTGTACGACCTCGGTATCGTCTCCACAAGCGAACCTTTCACAAAACTGTTCAACCAGGGAATGATACTTGCTTATGCATACGAAACCGAAAAGGGAGCAAAAGTTGCCAGCGATATGGTCGAGGATAAAAATGGAAAATACTACCATCGCGAAACAGGCGAAGAACTACACCAGATAGTGGCCAAAATGTCTAAAACACTCAAAAATGTAGTTAACCCCGATGACGTTGTAAAAAATTACGGAGCCGACTCACTACGCCTGTACGAAATGTTTATGGGCCCCCTCGATGTTACCAAACCATGGGACGATAAAGGCGTTAAAGGCGTATTCGGATTCCTTGGCAGAACTTTCAGATTTCTCTCAGAAAAAAATAATATCACCAACGGTGAAGAAGATCCTGAAATACTTAAAAGCCTTCACCAGACAATAAAAAAAGTGGAGAATGATATCATCAATCTAAGATTTAATACCGCTATATCGGCAATGATGATATTCATTAACTTCGCCATCAAAAAAGGTAAAGTTACCAGAACTACAGCCGAAACCTTTACCAAAATTATCGCCCCGTTTGCACCTCACCTTGCTGAAGAACTCTGGAACCTTCTAGGCCATGATAAAACAATAGCCTATGAACCCTGGCCACAATACAATGAAGAATATCTCAAAGAAGAAATCTTTGAATACCCGGTCTCTTTTAATGGCAAACTCAGGTTCAAAATAGAACTGCCACTTACACTGAATAAAGATGAAATAATACAGACCGTACTCTCTGATCCGAAATCAGAAAAATGGCTCGCAGGAAAAAAACCTGAAAAAATTGTGGTTGTGCCCGGTAAAATAGTAAACGTGGTCATAAGATAAACCGCCGGAAGTTAATAAATCTCCATGCCGGTATGAAAATACCCAATCATGAATCTATACTATTTTCCCCCATAATTGTTCTGATTTTAACTCAGACTTTGATCTCCTGCATACATCATGAGAATAATCCTGCTCCTGCGATAATCGAACTGAATGTTAGTTCAGACAATCAAAAAAATGAAGAACCATTAAGACTATACGGCATTCCATGCGATTCCCTTAACATTATCACCGGAACAATTAAACCCAACAGGTTTTTATCCGATATACTTTCCCCTTATGGAGTAACAGGAAAAGAAATTGATATATTAGTTAAAAACTCAAAAGATATTTTTGATGTCAGAAAAATTAGGGCACGAAACAACTATACAATTCTTACCGATAACGATAGTGCTGCTACACTCAGGTATTTTATTTATGATCACGAACCCGGGCTCTCATATATTTTCAGCTTTAACGATTCTTTAAATATTACTCCATGGCGACTGGAATATTCAAAGGAGATAAAATTTTCTTCATTTACCATTGAAACGTCCCTGTGGGATGCAATGAAAAAGACAAATGTAAATCCTGAACTTTCTATTGCGTTGTCGGAAATATTTGCATGGACGGTTGATTTTTTCGGATTGCAGAAAGGCGACAAATTTAAAGTGATTTATGAAGAAAAATATATTGGAGATAAATATGTTCTTCCCGGGAGAATTTACGGAGCATCATTTATTTCCGGAAGCAGAGAATACAAGGCCATCCCTTTCATTCAGAACGGAATCGAAAGTTATTATGATACTGACGGTTCAAGCCTGAGGAGAGAATTTCTTAAGGCTCCGCTGAAATTCAGCCGTATAACCTCCAGATTTTCCGCAGCAAGAATGCATCCGATTCTCCGGATTGTAAGACCACATCATGGCGTTGATTATGCTGCACCTGTTGGTACTCCTGTTTATACAGTGGGAGATGGTAAAATAACGGAAACAGGTAATAATCCAGGTGCAGGAAAATATGTTAAAATTCGCCATAATAGCGTTTACTCTACCGCTTACCTTCATCTTAGTTCTTTCGGAAAAGGAATCGTTCCAGGAGCTTATGTTAAACAGGGAGATATTATAGGATATGTAGGTTCTAGCGGCCTATCAACAGGCCCTCACCTCGACTTTAGATTCTATAAAAACGGCTATCCTGTTGATCCTCTCAAGGTTGAAGCACCCCCTTCAGAACCCGTTTTGAAAGAAAACCTCGAAAAATTCAACAGAATAAAAACTGTTATTTCAATTCTTCTTGACCAGATTGATTAACTTCATTTCCGGTAAGCAATTTCTCAATAACCTCTGGATAGTATCTATATTCAAGCTCATGAACCCTTTCAGCCAGCGTATCAACAGTGTCCCCTGGTAAAACGCTGCATCTGGCCTGAAAAATTATATCCCCATGATCATAAATTCCGTCGACATAATGAATTGTTATTCCTGATTCCTTTTCTCCAGCCTCAATGACAGCCCTGTGAACCCTCTCACCATACATCCCTTTCCCCCCATACGACGGAAGTAATGCAGGATGAATATTGACAATCCTTCCCTGATAACTCCTGAGAATATCCTCAGGTATTAACCATAAAAAACCTGCCAGTACAATAAAATCTATTTTATATAACCTCAGAGCATTAAGCACCCGGCCTTTTTCATAAAAATCCTTTCTGTTAAAAGTTATTGACGGAATATTTAATCTTGCAGCCCTGACCAGAACATAAGCATCTGGGTTATTTGACAGAACTAAAGCTACTCTTCCTGTCTCCCGTCGGGAAAAATATTTAATAATATTTTCAGCGTTTGTCCCTGTACCTGAGGCAAAAATTGCTATATTCTTCATTTTCAATACGTTTTAAAAAAGAAAAATTTTCTCAGGATTTTTTTATTATTCAACAAATTATATATCAATTCATTAAATGAATTTAATAAAAATTTACGAGCAAATATTTTGAAAATTCTTTTACAAATATATTTCTTTGCATTATCTTTAAATTAGGTATTAATTAAAAATTTAAAATTATGTCAGAATTTCCAAAATCAGACATTGCAAAGAGAGTTAAAGAGATTATTGTTGACAAGCTTGGGGTAGACGAATCAGAAGTAACTCCCGAGGCCAGCTTTACAAATGATCTTGGTGCTGATTCGCTCGACACTGTTGAGTTGATCATGGAATTCGAGAAAGAATTCAACATTGGGATTCCCGACGATCAGGCCGAAACTATCAGCACTGTGGGTGAAGCCATCAAATACATTGAAGAGAATGCAAAATAGGTTTGCACTCTAAAACATTTTCTATGAAGAGAGTCGTAGTTACTGGTCTGGGAGCATTGACTCCGATAGGCAATACTTTGCCCGAATACTGGGAAGCCTTGAAGAACGGCATAAGCGGTTCCGATATGATTACCAGATTTAATACAGAAAAATTCAAGACAAAATTTGCCTGCGAGATCAAGAATTACGACTCTTCAAGGTATTTTGAAAGAAAGGAAGCAAACAAGCTGGATATTTATGCTCAATATGCGCTTATAGCGGTAGCTGAGGCCATTAAAGATTCGGGACTTGACGCTTTGAAACTGAACAAGGAGAGAGTAGGTGTTATATGGACTTCGGGTATTGGAGGGCTCAATACATTTTATGAATCGATAAAAAGCCATGTCCTCGGAGACGGAACGCCGCGTTTCAGCCCATATTTTATCCCGAAAATGATCAGCAATATTGCGGCAGGTCATATCTCAATAAAATATGGATTCATGGGGCCCAGCTTTTCGACTGTATCCGCTTGTGCTTCATCAACAAATGCAATTATTGATGCCATAAACTACATAAGGCTTGGTAAAGCTGATGTTTTCGTTGCCGGGGGTTCAGAGGCATCGATAAATGAAGCCGGTATTGGCGGTTTCAATTCAATGCAGGCAATATCAACCAATAATGAAGAATATAAAACTGCATCAAGACCTTTCGACAGGACAAGGGACGGATTTGTAATGGGTGAAGGCGCTGGTGCCCTGATACTTGAAGAATATGAATTTGCAAGGGCAAGAGGCGCCAGAATATATGCTGAACTTGTCGGCACCGGAATGTCAGCAGACGCATACCATCTAACCGCCCCGCATCCCGAAGGACTGGGAGCAATACTCGTCATGAAAAATGCACTTGAGGATGCTGGAATGAAACCCGAAGATATTGACTATATTAATGTTCATGGAACAGCAACACCTCTTGGCGATATTGCTGAAGCAAAAGCAATAATTTCCGTCTTCGGGAAACATGCCTATAAACTGAATATAAGCTCAACCAAATCAATGACCGGCCACCTTCTTGGTGCAGCCGGTGCTGTTGAGGCAATCGCTACAATCCTGGCTGTTGTAAATGATATCATCCCCCCAACAATAAACTTCAAAGAACCTGACCCCCAGATTGACCCGGGCCTTAACATAACACCCAATAAAGCACAATACAGAACTATAAGAGCTGCCTTAAGCAATACATTTGGATTCGGCGGCCAGAATGCTTCAATAATCGTAAAAAAAGCAGAGCTATAGTGCCTCTTTTTTCCAGACGAAAAAACGGTACACTTATTCTCAATAAGAAGAAATTTAAAACACTCATAAGGAAAATCCTCGGAGTGAACCCGGGAAATATTCTCTTTTATGAAATGGCACTTATCCACCGCTCCGCATCAATCACCCTCTCCGACGGAACCAGAATAAATAACGAACGACTTGAATTCCTCGGAGATGCAATAATTAACAGTTTACTATCAGACTGGCTCTTTGAGACCTTCCCATCTGCCAACGAAGGATCACTTACTAAAGTAAGATCAAAATTGGTCAGCAGAGAATTCCTTAATGACCTTGCTGTAAGAATGGGTATTGACAATATTCTGATTTCCAACCTTCCCCCTTCAAACCACAAAAGAAACCTCCTAGGAAACGCCATAGAAGCTCTCATTGGTGCAATATTTCTTGACAAAGGCTACAAAAAAACAAAGAGAATCTTTATAAAACAAATAATCAAGAAATATATCAACATCGACGAAATTATAAGTACAGACAGCGACTATAAAAGCCTTATATACGAATGGGTACAAAAACATAAACTGAATATATCATTTATTACCGAAGAAATAACCGGAACAGATGATAAACAGCAAGGCTTTACCTCAACAGTGCTGATAGATGACATAAAATACGGCCACGGCAATGGAAAATCAAAAAAAGAAGCAGAACAGGTCGCTGCTTCAGAAGCCTGGTTAAAACTTAAAGAATTACCCTGATTGGCATTAAATTATTTTTTATATCTTTATTTCTTGTTTTTCATTTTAAACAATGACGACCAAAAAGGGACCACGAAAGGTCAAACTCGAAATCAGGGAACCTGACGATAATATATTCCTGCTGGGAATCGTATCACATGAACCAATTTATAAACTCGCAATCTCCCTTAACAAAAGACTCAAACTATCCCTTAAAAGCATTGATCCTTTGAAAATTCCAGATAGTAAAGAAAATTCAAAAACAAACTTCACCAGATTCGCCGACTCAACCCAAACTCCTGATATCAGTTATTACCTTGTCTCAAATAAATCAAATGGTAAAATATTTCTTAAAAAATTCAGCCGGATAGATTATTTCTTCACTGTTTTTTTTTCTTTCAACTGGCATGACCTGGATCAACTAATTGAAGAAATCAGAAATACCGATGGAATAATTGCCCTTTTCCCCCTTAAAAGCAACGAAATAAATTGTGATATTTTCCGATCATAAAAAATCTCTTACTATGGAACAACTATACCTTAACCTCGCCGAACATGAATTCTCGAAAGGAAGAAAAATTCTCCTCTGGATATTCTGCACTTTCTTTTTACTCGTTGGAATTGGAATAATTTATATGAATATTATTCAACATCAGATTAAAATTCATATCTCTTTCTCCATAGTGCCTTTTGGTATAGCAATATTTACCGGAATAATAGCGTATCTCTCAACGGTCAAAAGAGAAAATCATTATTTTCTCGTGAATGATGAAAAAATTGAGTACCGGTATGGATTATTAAAACCCATAAAACGAACCTTCAAATGGGAAAATTTAAAAGAAGTTCATCTTGCCCATAAACAAAAAAAATTCAGACTGGTATACAACGAAAAAAATAAACCACTGATAAATATAACATGGCTCGAGAAGAAAAAATCATATCTGATAATTAGACACATTTATTTTTATGCTCGGGCAAAAAATATTACCGTAAAAAAATTCAATTACCTGTAGACTCCTGATTTATTTAATTTTAAACTGGCAACATACATATTATAAAAACGAAAGAGCCGCCTGGCAGCGGCTCATTTCTTGATAACCCTAAAACTAACCTAACCTATGAAAAAAACATCTGCTTATGTATATTCAAATATTGTGCCAAATGCATTGCAAAGATAAGAATAATTTTTAATACAAAAAATTTTTTACTTCAATAAGACAAAATTTAACAAAATTTTAATAATAATTAGGTTCTTTTAACAGATTTTAATCAGTTCTCTATCCTATCCTATGGAAAAACCTGATTCGATTTGTTAAAGAATGTTAAATAATGTTAACCTTATGAATATAACATCCTACTTTTGTAATAATGAAAAAAATTTATATCCTGCTTCTAGCTCTATTTTTCCTGGCCACTATCTCAGGCCTTACAATTATCCAGCTTTACTGGATCAGAAATGCAATTTCGGTCACTGACCTACAATTCAGATACCAGGTTAATAAAGTACTTGAAAATGTTGTCCAGAGTCTGGAAGAAAAAGAAATGTTAGGCAAAATAATTTCAGAAATTGATACATCAGGAAAAAATTCAATAAAGACTATCCTTACCCTTCCTGAAAAGTCAGGGGTTGAAAACCTCAATAAAGTTGATGCTGACGGGAAGTTTGAGATTTACGGTGTAGCTGGGACTACAAATCCTGTTATTATTACCAGAAAAGATCAACAAATTATTATTACTTCTGAGTATGAAAGTCTAACCGGAACTGATGATACAATTGATTATATATCCGGCAATTCAGGTTCCGACTTCAGGAAAAGGATAATCAATAAAATTGTCTCCCTTGAAAATATAATGAAGAAGATGCTCAGTAATCCACCCGATATAAGAGAAAGAATAAACACCTCAAATCTTATATCCCTCCTTGATGAAGCACTTTTTCTTTCGGGAATACCACTTAAATACGAAGTTGCAATAACGTCAGGCCGATATGGCATTGTATGGAAAACTACCGGTTACCACGACTCTTCAGGAACAAACAGATTTATGCGACAGCTCTTCCCGAATGACCCTGTTCCGAGCCAGAACCAGATTATCCTGTATTTCCCTCATGAAAAGCAATATAAGTTCGAAAAAATAAAACTACTTGGGCTGCTTTCTATTTTTTTCACCGCCCTGCTTATACTTCTGGCTACAGGTACATTCATTGTTATTTTCCGACAGAAAAAACTTTCAGAAATTAAAAACGATTTTATTCATAACATGACACATGAGCTAAAAACGCCTATTTCTACAATTTCTCTGGCAGCACAAATGCTGGCCGACAAAACTATTTCCAGTAATCTTAAAAATATTGACAACCTCGCAGGTATAGTAGCCGATGAAAGCCTTCGTTTAAAATACCAGGTGGAAAAAGTGCTACAAACAGCCATCTTCGAAAAATCACGGCTTAAACTAAACCTTGTCGAAACCGACATGCATTCACTCATAAATAAAGCTATTGAAAGTTTCTCGCTTCAAATAAAAGCAGCCAACGGAACAATCAAAAAAGATTTTCAGGCAAAAGACCCTGTTATTATGGCTGATGAAGCCCATATGCTTAATGCAGTCTCCAATCTGATTGATAATGCTATAAAATATTCGAAAGAGAAAATTGAAATAACAATTTCCACAAGAATTATTAAAAAGAATCTTCATATTTCTGTTGAAGACATAGGTATCGGAATCGAACGACAGGATCTTAAACGTATTTTCGAAAAATTTTATCGCGTACCAACAGGCAATCTTCATAATGTAAAAGGATTCGGTCTTGGATTAAGTTATGTCAAAAAGGTAGCCGAAGACCATAATGGATCTGTAAAAGCCGAAAGTCAGCCGGGAAAAGGGTCAAGATTCACGATTATAATCCCTAAAAATAAAATATCATGAAAACCAGAAAAATTCTATTAGCTGAGGACGACAGAAACCTCGGGATATTGTTGAAAAATTACCTGGAGATGAAAAATTTTGAAACCATACTATGTTCCAATGGCAAAGAAGCTCTTGACAAATTTTTAAAAGAGAGCTTTGATCTTTGTATTCTGGATATAATGATGCCTGAAATGGATGGTATAACCCTTGCCCGTGAAATTCGAAAAATAAGAGATGACATCCCTTTCATTTATCTAACTGCTAAAAACCTCAAAGAAGATGTAATTGAAGGTTTTAAATCGGGTGCTGATGACTATATAACCAAACCCTTTCTTATGGATGAACTCCTATACAGAATAGAAGCTATCCTAAGAAGATCTTCCGGGAAGAAAGAAATTGTAAAACAGGAATTTTATCAGATTGGAGAATTTACTTTCGATACAGTGAAACAGATACTCACTTTCCGCGACCAATCGATTAAACTTACAACAAAAGAAACAGAACTTCTTGAACTCCTATGCCGCCACAAGAATGAAGTACTTGAAAGAAATTTTGCACTTAAAACGATCTGGAATGATGATAACTATTTTAATGCCAGAAGTATGGATGTTTATATAACTAAATTACGGAAGTATCTTAAACAGGATCCCTCGGTAAAAATTCTTAATGTACACGGCAAAGGATATAAACTTCTTGTATAAAAATCACCCCGGAGGATAAAATTGATTCACTCCGGGGTAAAATATTAAATTGGTCAGGTTAGTGGGTTAGTTATAATCTCTTTAAATAAGATCAGAAAAAACGAATGCCAAAATAATCAATATTTTCAATTTCCAAAACTTTTTTCAAAATTCTTCTCAAGAAATTTGAAGTTCCTTTGATTTCAATCCAGTTTCAATACAGCCAGAAAAGCCTGCTGAGGCACCTGAACGTTTCCTATCTGCCGCATGCGTTTCTTCCCTCGTTTCTGTTTCTCAAGCAGCTTCCTCTTCCTGGTTATGTCGCCTCCATAGCATTTGGCTGTTACATCTTTCCTTACGGCTTTCACTGTTTCACGTGCTATAATTTTTGCACCTATTGCAGCCTGAATAGCAATTTCAAACTGCTGTCGTGGAATTAGTTCCTTCAATTTCTGGCAAATTTTTCTTCCAAATTCATAAGCGTGACTTCGGTGAGTAAGGGTTGAAAGGGCATCAACCATTTCTCCATTAAGCAGGATATCAAGTCTTACAAGGTCTGATTCTCTGTATGAAGTATAATAATAATCAAAAGAGGCATATCCGCGTGAAATACTTTTAAGTCTGTCGTAAAAATCAAAGACAATTTCAGCAAGAGGCATTTCAGAAGTTAGCTCAACTCTATCGCGAGTAAGATAAACCTGATTTTTAATAGTACCTCGCTTATCAATACATAGTTTCATTATTGGCCCTACAAACTCAGACTTTGTAATTATCTGTGCGATAATATATGGTTCTTCAATCCTTTCAATTGAAGTAACAGGTGGCAACCCTGATGGATTGTGAACATCGATAACCTCTCCCTTTTTTGTAAAAACCTTATAGGAAACATTCGGAACTGTTGTGATAACATCCATGTCAAATTCCCTATCAAGTCTTTCCTGGACAATTTCCATATGAAGAAGCCCCAGGAAGCCGCATCTGAATCCAAATCCCAGTGCAGCAGATGATTCCGGTTCAAAAGAAAGGGATGCATCATTAAGTCGGAGTTTCTCGATTGACGACTTAAGGTCTTCATAATCATCTGCATCAACTGGATATACGCCTGCAAATACCATCGGCTTCACTTCTTCAAACCCTGATATTGCAGACGAACAAGGTCTTTCAACATGAGTAATGGTATCGCCCACCCTGACTTCTGAAGAATCTTTAATACCTGAGATAATATATCCAACATCACCTGCTCCCATATAATCACGTGGAACAAGCCGCAATTTCAGGACCCCAATCTCATCAGCCTCATACTCTCTGCCTGTATTGAAGAATTTCACATGGTCGCCTTTTCTTATAGAACCATTAACGATACGGTAATATGCAATTATTCCCCTGAAAGGATTAAAGACCGAATCAAATATCAGTGCCTGTAAAGGTGCATCAGGGTCGCCTGAAGGTGGTGGTATTTTTTTAACTATATCGTGAAGTATTCTTTCAACTCCCATACCTGTTCTGGCACTGGCTTCTATTATATCATCCCTCTTGCAACCCAGAAGATCAATAATCTGATCCTTTACTTCTTCTCCCATGGCATTGGGCATATCCATTTTGTTCAAAACAGGGATTATTTCGAGATTATGGTCAACAGCCAGATAAAGGTTAGAAATTGTCTGGGCCTGAATACCCTGTGTGGCATCAATAACCAGCAATGCCCCTTCACATGCCGAGATTGCCCTTGAAACCTCGTATGAAAAATCAACATGCCCCGGAGTATCAATAAGGTTCAGAATATATTTCTCACCTTCAAAAAAATACTCCATTTGTATAGCATGACTTTTAATTGTTATTCCCCGCTCCTTCTCAAGTTCCATGTTGTCGAGAACCTGGTCGTGCAATTCCCGGTCAGAAAGTGTATTGGTTTTTTCAAGAAGCCTATCGGCCAGAGTACTCTTACCATGGTCAATATGTGCAATAATACAGAAGTTCCTGATATTTTTCATTCCCGGCAAACCCTTTTTCCTATCTGCAAATATAGTAATTAATAGTATCCTGAAAAAAGAACGGCTCTTAACCTATCGTTTAAGAGCCGTTGAAGTTTATTTATGGCAACTTTATAGCCTGATATTACATCATGCCGCCCATGTTACCTCCCATTCCTGGCTGTGGAGCAGGTTTTTCTTCTTTTTCTTCAACAACAGCTGCTTCGGTTGTGAGAAACATACCGGCAACTGAAGCGGCATTCTCAAGAGCAATACGGGCAACTTTGACCGGGTCAATAACGCCAGCATCATAAAGATTTTCAAATCTGTCAAACTGAGCGTTATATCCATAGTCATTTTTCCCTTTCTTAACTTCCTGTACAACTATTGAGCCTTCCCTTCCTGCATTTTCAGCTATCTGCCTCAATGGCTCCTCAATTGCTCTCTTTATGATTTCGATACCTGTATTCTGGTCATCGTTTTCACCTTTCAACCCGTCGAGAGCTTTCAGAGCACGAATATAAGCTACACCACCTCCAGGAACAATTCCTTCCTCAATTGCTGCTCTTGTAGCATGGAGAGAATCGTCAACCCGGTCTTTCTTCTCTTTCATTTCAACCTCAGTAGCAGCACCAATATAGATTACTGCAACACCACCCGACAGTTTGGCAAGACGTTCCTGAAGTTTTTCTTTGTCATAATCAGATGTGGTAACTGAGATCTGTTGTTTGATCTGGTTAATTCTTGCTTTGATTTTGTCTTTTTCGCCAGCACCATTGACAATGGTTGTGTCATCCTTGTCAACAGTAACCTTCTCAGCTCTTCCAAGCATGTCGAGTGTTGTGTGTTCAAGCTTCAGACCTTTTTCTTCTGATATGACAGTGCCACCTGTCAGAATGGCAATGTCTTCAAGCATTTCTTTTCTTCTGTCGCCAAATCCTGGAGCTTTTACGGCACACACTTTAAGTGATCCGCGCAGACGGTTCACAACAAGTGTGGCAAGAGCTTCACCTTCGACATCTTCTGCAATGATAAGTAATGGTGTACCAGTCTGTGCAACTGCTTCAAGGACCGGAAGCAGGTCCTTCATTGTGGAGATCTTTTTGTCATGGATCAAAATATACGGATTCTCCAGTTCAGCTTCCATCTTTTCGGCATTCGTTACAAAATATGCCGAAATATATCCACGATCGAACTGCATACCTTCAACAACTTCAACGGTTGTTGCAGTTCCCTTTGCTTCCTCAACAGTTATTACGCCTTCCTTGTGAACTTTGCTCATTGCCTCAGCAATAAGCTTCCCTATTTCCTTATCATCGTTTGCTGAGATTCTTGCAACCTGTTCTATCTTATCAAGATCATCACCAATAACCTTTGCCTGGGATTTAAGGCTTTCAACAACTTTTGAAACAGCCATGTCAATCCCTCTTTTAAGATCCATTGGATTTGCTCCGGCAGTAACGTTCTTTAGACCAACATTTATAATTGATTGTGCCAGAACAGTAGCAGTAGTTGTACCATCACCTGCATCCTCTCCGGTTTTTGAGGCTACTTCTTTAACAAGCTGAGCGCCCATATTCATATAAGGATCGGAAATCTCAATCTCCTTTGCAACGGTTACACCGTCCTTCGAAACAAGTGGTGCTCCGTATTTCTTCTCGAGCAGTACATTACGCCCTTTTGGACCCAAAGTTACCTTCACCGTATTCGCAAGAGCGTCAACACCTTCTTTAAGAAGTGCACGCGCATCATTATTGAACTTAATTTCTTTTGCCATATTACTTGATTTTAATTTGATTTTTTAAATTGATTATTACTTAATAAAAAGAATATCAGATTGAGACAGCAGAAGATATTCCTCACCGTCAATAGTCAGCTCCTGACCTGCATATTTGCCATAAAGAACAACATCTCCCTTCTTAACTTCCATCTCTTCATCTTTCTTGGGAGCTCCTACCATTATAACTGTACCCTGACGTGGTTTTTCTTTTGCAGAATCGGGTATAATAATCCCGCTTGCAGTCTTGTCTTCAGCTTCATGTGGCTTTACGAGAACTTTCCCTGCCAAAACTTTTCCTTTTATTTCTTTCATGTTATTGATGTTTTTAGGTTCAACATTAAATTGCTGCACCTATTCTGCATATTTTGTGCCAACCCCTGAATAATGCCATTTTGTATTTAGATGACATAATCAAAATTTATTTAAGGTGTCAGCTTTTTATTATGCAAAATCTAATTAATTGATAATCTGCATCTTAATTAAAAACAAAAAAATGTCAGTTCCTGACAAACTGACATTAAGAATTTTAAAGTTATTTATTAATTTAATCATTTATTCTTTTGATCTGGCTGTGGATTTTCTGCAGAAGGGGGAACAGCCGATGGTAATGTCGGAATTGCATTTGGATCTATTGCATTCTGAATCTGGGTTTCAAGCCTTGATTTCTTTTCTTCACCACCTCTGGGAATAGCTGCGGTTGCAAGAAGTGAAAGGATAAAAATTGAGACAGCGATTGTCCATGTTGATTTTTCAAGAAAATCGGCAGTTTTCCTTACGCCCATAGCCTGCCCTGCCGATGTAAAATTGGCAGCCAGACCACCTCCCTTTGAGCTCTGAACCAGCACAATCATTATCTGAAGTACACAGGCAATGATTATCAGTACCGAAATAAAAATATAAATTCCCATCTTATAATTATTTAATTAGTTTATTTATCTCTTCAATCCGGCTTGCAAAATAACTACTTTTTTCTGGATATTTCAAACTTAATTTTTCATATATGGCAATTGCCTTTGAGTAATAGCCCTGACGCACATAGATTTTTGCCAGTGTTTCGGTTACAAACCCTCCATTTTCCTCAGTGAAGGGCTTTGAGATGTCAACTTCAGGTTCTTCAAGTTTTTCCTTTCTTGGCTCAATTCTCGGATTTGTAAGTATAAATCTTGTAATAAGTTCATCATTTGTAACAGGTTTTCTGGCATTGTCCTTAGTTGTATCTTGTTCTTCAGGGATTTTTTCATCTATCTCAAGAATTCCTTCTGCTTCAACAATGCCGGAGGGTGTATCTTCGATTGCTTTTTCGGCACCAACAGGCTCATCCATTGATGTTTTTTCTTCTTGTAAATTATCTGAATGAGTTGCTTTGTTTTCCTCATAAAAGTCAAGCAGATCATCTTTTCTGCCGGTATTAATTGATGGATCAATAAAGACTACGCTTTCTTCAATCTTCTCATCGCCGGTGTCATAAATGATCGTTACCGCGCCAGATTCATCAATTGCCGAATCAGTACTGAAGACCACAGTATTAACATCATAAGACTTGCCCCGGACAATTATGGATTCACTTTTTTCTCGTTCAAGCATTTTGATTACTTCCTCACTGTTTCTCCCTGAATCAATAACTACCTGAAGATTGTCAACTTCCTGTCTGGTACTATCTTTTTCTAACAGACTTTCAACAGATTCTGTTTTCCCGACATCATTTACCGGATGAAGAAGGTAATAAAGGATTTCCCTGTTGCCGATAAATAGAGATGATTGGCGCAACTGGTTTTCAAACCTTACATCACCTGAATTATGCATCCCTTTAAGTAAAAGCAGATGCGCACTCTGAAACCATGGATAAATGTCAGTGATCTCTCTAAGTTCAGATGTTACTGACCTGTCAATGCTTCCTGTATCCCTCATCAGATTTAAAAACTCTGCTCTATCCATTTTTTACCAGTTAACAAAAGCTGCATTGAAAATATCCTCAACAAGGAATTCAATAATTTTTTTTGAGTATTCATTCTCAACATCGCTCAGGTTTAGCCTGCTGTCGTAATCTTCATATCTTGAGAAACTTTTTTCAAAACTATATTTCGATTCAATGCTGTTTGTAAATTTTACCCTGATTGTTATTGTAAACCGGTTCATTGCAGCTCTGGAATCGGCACCAACTGTAAGAGGTTTTATGCTGTAATCGGTTATCTCTCCTTCAAAATCAACATCACCGAAACCATTTACAATGCTCAGACGTGTTTGTGAACGGCACTTATCAATAAGTGCATCTGTGAGCATCTGGCTCAGGCCTGGCTGAACCAGGCTTGCACGGTTCTGAAAATACTGAACACTTAAAGTTTTGACATCAGGAGATATGCTTGCACCTGAAAAGGAATATGATACCTTACAGCCACCTGCTGATATGATAACTACCACAGCAAAAAAAATAACCGTCATAGCGGTTTTCCGGGGTCCCTTACATTTTGATCCCATATTCCTTTATTTTTCTATAAAGTGTTCTTTCTGATATACCAAGTTCTTTAGCTGCCTGTTTCCGCTTTCTGTTATGCTTTTCGAGAGCTTTGACAATAAGCTCTATCTCCTTTTCTGAGAGAGAAAGTGATTCTTCAACTATCTCTTCCGTATCCTGTATGTCGGGTGTATCATGTCGAGGTTTTACCTCAACCGGAGGAGTAACTGTTGATCTGGTGCTGTGTATATCAAATTCTCTACTGCCATAAAGATTTCTGATGACATCTGTATGCTCCTCCTTCAGACTTATGCTGCCGTCTCTTTCAATAATCCCGAGCACTAATTTCTTGAGGTCATTCATGTCATTTTTCATATCAAATAAAATCTTATAAAGAATCTCCCTTTCGGAAGAGAATGATTTATCATCTCTCCTGTTCATGACAGCAGGAAGGCGTATTCCGGTATAATCGGGTAGATACCTTTTAAGTATTTCTTCATTAATCTCCCTTTCGCTCTCAATTACTGAAATTTGTTCAGTTATGTTTTTTAATTGCCTGACATTTCCCGGCCAGTCGTAATTAAGAAGCATTTCCTGGGCTCCGGGAGTAAGCTTTACAGGAGGCATTCTGTAGCGTTCTGCGAAATCGGCCGCAAATTTTCTAAAAAGAAGGATGATATCTTCTCCCCTTTCCCTGAGTGCCGGGATCTTTATTGGAACAGTATTGAGCCTGTAAAATAGGTCTTCACGGAATTTCCCTTCACTTATCACCACAGTAAGTTCCACATTTGATGCAGCTATTACCCTAACATTGGTTTTTTGAACTTTTGAAGAACCCACTCTTATAAATTCACCGGTTTCAAGAACTCGCAATAGTCTTACCTGTGTTGAGAGGGGAAGTTCAGCAACTTCATCAAGAAAAATTGTACCACCGTCAGCAACTTCAAAATAACCTTTACGGCTATCGGTGGCTCCTGTAAAGGCTCCCTTTTCATGACCAAACAGTTCTGAATCAATGGTTCCTTCAGGTATGGCTCCGCAGTTTACCGGAATATATTGCCCATGCTTCCTTGTACTGTAACTGTGAATCACCTGGGGAAAAATCTCTTTCCCTGTACCGCTTTCCCCTGTTATAAGAACCGAAAGATCTGTTGATGCAACCTGTACCGCAATGTCAAGGGCCCTGTTAAGCCCGGGATGATTCCCGATAATACCAAATCTCTGCTTTATACTTTGAAGATCTCTCATCCTTAACTAAATAATATTGTGCAAATTTACTCAATTTTTATTTCCCTTGAAAACTCCTTTTTTATAAATTCGTATTACAAAATAATCTGATTTGACAATTATACGCCGGTATACGCCGGCAAAATAATAATTATCTACTTTTTTCCGCTCTTCTGCCAATCAAGTTGAAAAACATATAAAACGTAGTGAAGGAAACAGCCTGATCGGTATAATGATTAAAGAAATATCCTCTGAAGTTTTTCGAGAAAAAAAAAAGTATATTGGGAAAATGATTCATTTTTGATACAGAATAATTTATTTTTTAGATTTTTGTGTGACCAAAACTATTTAGCGTGAAAAAGGATAGTAAAATGAATATAGTTGGTATTATACCTGCGCGTTACGGTTCAACGCGTTTCCCCGGCAAGCCGCTTGCCATGCTCGGGAAGTGGCCTGTGATAAGGCATGTTTATACTCAGGCAGGAAAGTCTCTGGAGAATGTATGTGTGGCTACCGATGATGAAAGGATATTGAATGCCGTACATGATTTCGGAGGTATTGCTGTAATGACCTCATCAAAACATCGAAGCGGCACTGACCGGTGTTCCGAAGCTGTTTTATTATACGAAAAAATGACCGGATTAACCGTCGATGTAGTAATCAATATACAGGGTGATGAACCATTCATCAACCCCAGCCAGATCACCCTGCTTGCCTCATGTTTTAACAACCCGTCAGTAGAGATCGCCACTCTGATACGCAAAGTAGAACAAGATGAAAACCTGTTCGATGAAAACCATCCGAAAGTTGTGGTTAATATTTATGGTGATGCCATCTACTTCAGCCGATCAGTTATTCCTTTCGTTAGAGATGTACAAAAAGATAAATGGCAATTAAAGCACACCTTTTATAAACACATTGGTATATACGGATACCGGAAAGAAATTCTTCAGGCAATTACCATGCTTTCACCTGGTTCACTCGAAATCGCAGAATCGCTTGAACAAAACCGGTGGCTTGAAAACGGTTTCCGCATAAGGACAGCCATAACTCACTGGGAAAGCATCAGCATCGATACACCCGAAGACCTGGAAAAAGCAAGAAAATATTTTGAAAAACTAAATTTTTTCTAATAAAATGAAACATTTGCATAATTTTTGCTGTATAAATGTTCTAAGAATGCTTAAATGAAAAGTTTGTTGTTATCGGTTTTCTTTCTTTTTCTCTGTACAGCACTTCTTGCCCAGAAAGAGGCAGTAATAATTTCCATGAACCAGAACAGCAGACTTCCAGATAATGAAAATCAGGTTTCCGTAAACATCTATCCTGTGCCCGTCAAAGACGGTCGGATAACCATAGAAACTAACAGGGAAATATCTGAAATCAGAATCACCAACATTATCGGTCAGGAAATTTATAAATCTGTTTTTAACAATCCTGAAAAAGAAGTGAGGATAAACCTTAACAATTCAGGAAGAGGTATTTATATCATTGTAATTACCTTTTATGACAATACCCGGGTTGTTAAGAAGATTACCTCCGAAGGCCCCGCAGCATAAGTAGTTTTATGGAATCTTTAATTCTCCTTATTAATATTCACCTATAAGAATTGCTCTTTTCAAGTAACGATTTGAAATATTCCCTTTCGCAGGAAAGGTCAATTCCTTCTATTCTCTTCTCAGCTTTGTCAATCTTCATAAGGCTGGTCTCTGCAAATTTTTTTACTTCTTCAGGTCGGAAAGAAATAAGTTTGTGATTATATGCCTTAATAATTTCTGTCACATCCCTGTATTCTGACATTGTGTTATTATCAAAAAAAGTACAGGAGAAGGCATTAAAAATATAATCAAAGGCAGATGTTGAAGGGTGAACCATATCATCGGCATAGAATCTGTAATCACGCAAATCATCCATTAAAAGTTCATAAGCCGGGAAATATATCGGATGAGTGTAATGCTCAAGAAGTCGTTCAACTGCAAGGAACAGAACAGATTTGCTGACCTGATTGCCATGCACTCCGTCTTTTAGGTAACGAACCGGACTGATTGTAAAAACTACTTTTATCGAGCTGCTGAAATTTGATATTCTGCCAAGCAGTGGTGTCCATAAATCAGTGATCTCTTCCACTGAAAGCAATTCATTTGTAAAAAATGAAGACGGAAGTTTATGACAATTTGAAACAATCATTCCGTTTTCTCTGAGCTTATAAACCCTTGCTGTTCCAAAAGTTACAAAAAGAAATTCGGTCTTCTTCAGAAATTCATGGGCAGATCTGATACAGTTATTTATTTTTTCAATCAGCTTATCAGGATCCGAAGAAGTAAAATCTGTATAGTGGTAGAAACTGAAATAGACGTTGTTATTGATGAAGAGATCCTTACGGGAAAATTCTTTATTGCTAATTATTAAATCAAGAGTATTGGCCACCGAAACAGGATTGTATACTGTTCCGAAAGGATTTATCATTACCTTGAATTTTGCCTCAGAAAGCTTCTTCCCGGTTTCAGCTGCAAAACATGAGCCAACAAACATTAAATGACTCTGATAATCAATTTTTTTCGCTGATGGTTCTATGTCAAATGTAGTACGGAGGATCATTTCTGCGTAATCAGGGAATTAAATTTTTAATCCAGCTAATTATTTCATTAAAGACTCTGTCGCTGAACGGTTCATTATGCAATTCGTGATATCCACCTTCCCATATTTTCAATGTGATCAATTTAGATTTTGAAGCTACCTCGCTGCTTCCGGCCGGTGATGTTATCTGATCATCCAAACCATGCATGAGCAGTACCGGAACGGAGAGGGTCTCTGCATTCTGCAAACAATATTCCCCTGCCGATATCGCGTTGTAAAAGAGGCTGACAGAAATAAAGTCATGAACAAGAGGATCAGTGGTATATTTATCAACCACATCATTAATCCTCGAAAGATGTTCAGTAACAAGACCAGTGCGTTGAACGAAGGAAGGTAAAATGTGCCTCATTATTCCTGCAAGAATTTTTTTCCCTCTTGAAGGCTCAAAAGCAAGCTTTATCCAGGGGGACGTGATAATTGCACCTTTTATGTCAGGTTTTTTTCTGAGAATATAACTGAGAACTATTCCACCTCCCAGACTATGACCATAAAGAAAAATCGGAACATCTTGAAATGTCTTGCTGCACTCACTTATCAAAATGCCAATCATCTCATCCGTAATCCTATAGCTTTTTATATGCCCGCGTTTACCGTCAGATTTACCATGACCCGGCAGGTCAACGGCAATAAATCCAAATCCACTGTTATGAAACTTCTTTGCCCATTCATGGTATCTTCCCGAATGCTCTCCCAAACCGTGAATCAAAATGATAAATCCCATTACATCATTTCCTGGACTCTTTATAAACCCTCTCAATAATGTTCCATCCCGGAGCTTAATGTTAAAATCCATAATGTTAGAAATTGAAAGTAAAATTTCTGTATAAAAATAACAAAACAAGATTATACATGACCAATCAGCAGAAAAAACAATTAGAGCAAACCAGATCTTAACCCTTTATTTGTTTCTTTAAAAATCAAAAATCTTTATAAGTTATAAATCTGTATATCTATCTTTTACAAAGAATAAAAAAAATTTTAACTTTTTTTAACATTAATTACGATATTTAGATATTTATATCTATTATTATTTTATTATATTTGTAACGTCAAAACCATAAAAACTCACAAAATGTCAACACAGGAATTTAACAACAGGCTTATAGAATTAAGAAGCAATCTTCACAGATTTGCTCTTACACTCACATCTGACCGCGATGATGCACTTGATCTTCTACAGGATACTTATCTCAAAGCAATAACGAACAGGGACAAATTTGTTGATTACACCAATCTCAAGGCATGGGTATTCACAATTATGAAAAATACTTTCATCAACAATTATCGTCGCGGAGTAAAAGAAAACACAATTATTGATGGGACAAAAGATCTCTATTTCATTAATCTTCCACAGGATAGAGGATTCACCTCACCCGATTCAGTATATTCAGAAAAGGAAATTGAAAAGGCCATTAAATCTCTCGATGATGAATACAGATTACCTTTCACCATGCATTTGCAGGGTTATAAATACCATGAGATTGCAGAAAAATTGAATCTTAAGATAGGTACTGTAAAAAGCAGAATATTTTTTACAAGGCAGAAACTTATGAATATTCTTAAAGATTACAACAATTAAAATCTGGTATAACGATTGACATACTCTCTAATTAGAGTAATCTCAAGAAGGGGACTTAAATGTCCCTTTTTTATTTGTTGATCTTTCATATAATGAATAATCAGGCTATTAAATATTAACTTTGTGGTATTAACAAGCAAGTGTCAATCTTATGTTCAGGAAGATTATTACAATCAGCACAGGATCAAGAAATGGACTTTATGATATAACATCCGCAGTTCAGGGAATAGTAAAAGAGAGTGGCATAAAAAATGGTCTTGTCTCGGTATATGCAAGAGGTTCGACCTGTGCAATAATGATACAGGAAAACTGGGATGAATCGGTTCAGAATGATGTTATAACTCTTTTAAACAGGCTTATCCCGGCAGGAGTCTGGGAACATGACAGACAGGACAATAATGGTGATGCTCATCTAAAGGCTGGTATTGTGGGTCCTTCCGAAACTATTCCTTTAGTTGATGGCAAGGTTGGACTTTCAACATGGCAGAATATCTTCTTCTGCGAGTTTGATGGACCCAGAAGCCACCGCGAAATAATGGTTACCGTTCTGGGCGAGTAGTTAAAACCCATAGTACACGGAAAACACTCTTCAGCCCCTAAGCAGGATTACTTAGAACTGTTTCAATGTTCTTTTTAAAAATCTCAAATCTGACTCTTGCAACCGGAGTATGTCTGAAGAGTTTTTCATATTTCTGTCTGTCAAGTGTAAGCCATTCGTTTTTCTTCATCTTTCGCAAAACATCAGAAATATACAATTCAGGGTGATTATGCGATTTAATATTTTTATTCCATGGGCATACTTCCTGACAGATATCACAGCCGAAAACTCTTCTATTAAATTTTTGTACCTCTTCCCGTATAAGTGGTTCTTTTTTTTCTATCGTCAGACTTGAAATGCATTTCCTGGCATCTACTGTACGGTTTTTATTAATGGCTCTGACAGGACAATGATCGATACACAAGCTACAACTGCCACATTTGTCTTCATGAAAGGGTTCGTCATAATCAAGGTCAATATCCAGCAATAAAATTCCTATAAAAAAGAATGATCCAAATGATTCATTTATTACCAGAGAATTTTTACCCTGCCATCCTAATCCGGCCTCTACTGCCCATGCTTTTTCGAGAATTGCAGATGAATCGCAGAAAGCCTTTCCGCGAGCGTCAGGGAAAATTGATTTGATATACAGTAAAAGTTCATTCAGCTTATTTTTAATTATAAAATGGTAGTCATTCCCGAATGCATATCTTGAGATTAGAGGAACATCATTCTGTTCCTGTATAATATCGGTATAATAATTCAGTCCGGTTACAATTACCGTTCTTGTACCGGGCAGAAGTATTGATGGGTCGAACCTTGCATCTGTATTTTTTTGAAGGTAATTCATATTTCCGTTCATTCCCGCCAGACGCCATTCAGTGAAAATATTTTCATATTCAAGAAGTCTTCTTGAGCGTGCAATACCAACAAGGTCAAAACCAAGTGAAAGTGCCTTTTCCTTAATAGATTCTGTAACGTACTTTGCAGGCTCTCCGGCCATATTTCTGGTATTAGAGAAATCCCAGTTCGAGTTTTGCCTCATCGCTCATCATGTCGCGGTTCCATGGGGGGTTAAAAGTTAGTTTTACATCACAGTCTTTTACACCACGGGTACCGGTAACCTTGTATTTCACTTCCTCGACAACCTGGTCAGCAAGCGGACAATTAGGAGCTGTCAGTGTCATGGTGATATGAGCAATGTGGTCATCGTCTACGTTAATTTCGTAGATAAGGCCCAGATCGTAAATGTTTACAGGTATTTCAGGGTCGTAAACTGATCTAAGCACTCCTACTATCCTTGATTCTATCTCCTGTTTCTCAGCAATTTCCATTTCTGCATATTATTTTCAATTTCAAAGCTTAATGTGACGCATCTGATTTTTTCACGCGATCACGGTATTCGTATGCCATAGCATATAATTTCATTTGCTTAATCATTGCAAGAAGGCCGTTCGAACGTGTAGGTGAAAGATTTTGTTTAAGACCAATTCTATCAATAAAATATAGGTCTGCATCCTTTATTTCAGCAGGTGTATGACCCGATAGTACTTCAACCAGCAATGAAATGATTCCTTTGGTTATCAAAGCATCGCTATCGGCATAAAAGGTTAAGATTCCATTTTTGTACTCTGGATAAAGCCAAACTTTTGACTGGCAACCCTCAATCAGGTAATCGTTTTTCTTATATTCTGGACTTAGAGGGGGAAGATTTTTCCCTTTATCGATAAGAACAGTATATCGATCCATCCAGTCGTCGAATGCTGTGAACTCTTCAATGATTTTATCCTGTATACTGTTTATATCCATAACAGAATTATGCAAACATTTCTATTACTTTTTTAATCCCGTCGGCCAGGATATCAATTTCCTCCGTCGTATTGTAAAAGCACAACGAGACCCTGATTGTTCCAACCAGGCCAAAACGTTCCAGAGCCGGCTGGGCGCAATGATTACCTGTTCTGACAGCTATTCCAAGTTTATCGAGTATCATACCGGCATCATAATGATGTATACCTTTAATATTAAATGATATAACAGGGATTTTAAGTGCTGCATTACCTATTATTTGAACTTCATCAATTCCCTGAAGCTTTTCAGTAGCATAATTCAGGAGTTTCTGTTCACGGGAACTGATATCTTTCAATCCAAGCTCCGAAATATAATCTAATGCCCTTGCAAGGCCGATTGCAGCCGGGAAATTTGTTGTTCCGGCTTCGAATTTGAAAGGCAGGTCGTTATATGTAGTCTTTTCAAATGTTACATTTTTAATCATATCTCCGCCACCCTGATAAGGAGGCATCTCCTCAAGCAATTTCTCCTTGCCGTATAGTACCCCTATGCCTGCAGATCCGTAAATCTTATGCCCTGAAAAAGCATAAAAGTCACAGCCGATATCTCTCACATCGGTCGTTCCGTGCTGGATGCCCTGGGCACCGTCGATCAATACGGGTATACCATGCCTGTGTGCTTCTTCTGTTATTTCCTTAACGGGGACTTCTGTACCAAGAGCATTAGAAGCCTGTGTGATAGCAACCAGCTTTGTTTTATCGGTAATAAGTTTAAGATATTCCTCAAATATAATCTGCCCGCTATCGTCAACAGGGATAACTTTAATTTTTGCTCCCTTCCGTTGACATAGCATCTGCCAGGGAACAATATTTGAATGGTGTTCAATATGGCTGATTAATATTTCATCGCCTCTTTTGATATATTTTTCCCCGAATGAGAATGCGACCGCGTTGATTGAGCCTGTAGTACCGGACGTAAAAATTATCTCTTCTTTTTTTGCTGCATTTATAAAAGACCTGACCTTTTCTCTTGCTTTCTCATATTCTTCTGAGGCCATATCGCTCAGAGCATGAACACCTCTGTGAACATTTGCATTAAAGTTCAAATATATGTTATTGATTGCATCTATAACGCATTGTGGTTTTTGTGTAGTAGCAGCGTTGTCTAAGTAAATCAATTTTCTGCCATAAACTTCTTTCTGCAGAATTGGAAAATCGTTTCTGATACTTTTTATATCTTTCACTAAAGAGATTGTTTTATGAACATTTAACAATGCAGCTGGTGCATCTTGTCAGCTCACCTCTGAGGCGGGATTCGACAAGATCGCTAATACGTTGTCGCAGAGCTTCTATGCGGATATTGTCAATCACTTCTTCTGCAAAGGCTGTCATCAGCATCAGCCGGGCTTCAGTGTTGCTTATTCCCCTTGATCGAAGGTAAAACATTGCATCATCATCCATACTACCCACCGTAGCACCATGGCTGCATTTAACATCATCTGCGTAAATTTCAAGTTGTGGTCGGGTATACATTCTGGCATCTGTTGAAAGAAGTATAGTGTTATTTTTCTGGTATGCAGATGTTTTTTGTGCGCCGGGTGAAACATATATCCTGCCGTTGAAAGCACCTATTGACATATCATCGAGCACTCCCTTAAAAAGCTGGTTACTTGTGCAATCAGGAACGAGGTGTTCAACATTCACATAGTTGTCAACCTGCTGCCATTTATCGGTAAAATAGAGCCCATATGAATCGCATTGAGCGCCTTTCCCGGCCAGGTAATGATGAGTGTTATTCCTGACAAGACCTCCGTGAAGGGTTATATTGCAGGAAGTAACAGTTGAGTTTTCTTTCTGATGAATAAAGGTACTGGTTATTTTGAAAGAACTGTTGTGTTCATTTTGTAAACGAATAAGATCAAATCTGGCATTATCACCCACAAAAATTTCTGTTACGGTGTTTGTCAGGAATCTTCCCGGAGCAAGAGTATGGTCACAAACTATCAGAGTAAATGAAGCATTATTCCCTATAATAATAAGATTTCTTCTCTGGTTAAAGACATCTCTGTCGGCTTCCACGATATTAATAACCTGAGCTGGTTTTGCCATTAATTTATTTTCAGGGACATATATGAATAGACCATCGGAAGCCATAGCTGAATTAAGGTGGATAAGGCCGTCGTTTTCAGCTTTTATATATCTCCCAAAATGATTTTCAACCAGTGTTTTATATTCAGATGCGGCTCTGTTAAGGCTCCCGGCAACAGCTCCTCCGGGAAAATGATACATCCCTTTCCGGGTGTCGGGAAAGTATCCGTTAAGAATTATCAGGCTCTCGGCATCAAGGTCATCCACATCACAGACGAATTGTGACGCCTTACTTAATTGTTCTTCAGTGGGAACCAGATAGCTTTCATAATCATACCTGAAAAATGTGCTGAGGTCTATGTATTTGTACGCTTCATTTTTTCTTGATGGAATGCCCCATTGTTTGAACTGCTCGATTGCTTTTCCCCTGTTATTATTCAGAAGAGGCGATGAAGCTGATTCAATTCTGGAAATATTATCCAGATAAAGCCGGTAATATTTTTCTGTAAGATCGCTTACTGGTTCCATCACTCTGATAGTTTTTGAATCTCTTCCTTTATCCACTCATAACCTTTATTCTCGAGCTCTAATGCCAGTTCCCTTCCGGAGGTCTTTACAATCCTGCCGTCGTATAGAACATGTACTACATCGGGAATAATGTATTCCAGCAATCGCTGATAATGAGTAA
This sequence comes from Rikenella microfusus, assembly GCA_020722575.1. GTDB lineage: Bacteria > Bacteroidota > Bacteroidia > Bacteroidales > VadinHA17 > LD21. The sequence goes on from DYKN01000008.1 coordinate 31,807, forward strand.
TAACGATGAAAGCGTTATCGGACTTGTGTAGACGGTTTACACCGTTTGCTACAACTTTCAGGGCATCTATATCAAGCCCTGAGTCTGTTTCATCGAGGATAGCAAGCTTTGGTTCTAGCATTGCCATCTGGAAAATTTCGTTTTTTTTCTTTTCTCCGCCTGAAAAGCCTTCGTTGACTGATCGATTATCGAATCTGGAATCGATCCCGACGATTTCCTTTTTTTCACGCATCAGTTTAAGGAAATCAGATGCAGAAAGAAGTTCAAGGCCTTTATGTTTACGTTGCTCGTTAACAGCAGTTTTAAGAAAGTTGACCATGCTCACGCCCGGTATCTCGATGGGATATTGAAAACCCAGAAATATTCCCTCCCTTGCTCTTTCCTCAGGGGACAGTTCAAAAAGGTTCTGGCCACGGTAGGTTACTGTTCCTTCAGTAACAGTTACATATTCTCTCCCGGCAAGAACAGCTGCAAGTGTACTTTTGCCCGAACCATTTGGGCCCATAATTGCATGTATTTCTCCCTCTTTCACCTCAAGGCTGATACCCTTAAGGATTTCTTTACCTTCTATAGAAGCTCTCAAGTTTTTTATTACAAGCATATTCAAAAAAATATTTTTAACCAACACTGCCTTCAAGACTTATCTGAAGCAATTTTTGTGCTTCAACGGCAAACTCCATTGGCAATTTGTTTATAATTTCTCTGGCATAACCATTGACAATAAGTCCGACGGCATCTTCTGAAGATATGCCACGTTGATTGCAGTAGAATATCTGATCTTCTCCTATTCTGGATGTTGTAGCTTCATGTTCAACGATTGCGGAAGGATTCTCCACTTCGATATATGGGAAAGTATGAGCACCGCACTTATCTCCGAGAAGAAGTGAGTCGCATCTTGAAAAGTTCCTCGCGTTCTGTGCATTTTTAAGCACTTTAACAAGTCCACGGTAGCTGTTTTGTCCGTATCCTGCTGAAATACCCTTTGATACAATAGTGCTCCGGGTGTTTTTCCCGATATGAATCATTTTTGTTCCGGTATCAGCCTGCTGGAAATTGTTTGTTACCGCTACAGAATAAAATTCTCCGATGGAATTGTCACCCTTAAGAATACACGAGGGGTATTTCCATGTGATGGCTGAACCAGTTTCAACCTGAGTCCATGATATTTTTGAATTCTCTCCCCTGCATATTCCCCTTTTTGTGACAAAATTAAAAATACCTCCTTTGCCTTCACTATCTCCGGGGTACCAGTTCTGTACGGTTGAATATTTTACTTCCGCATTTTTTTCCACAATTATTTCAACTATTGCGGCATGAAGCTGATTCTCGTCGCGCATTGGTGCTGTACAACCTTCAAGGTAACTAACATAACTGTCGTCGTCAGCCACTATAAGAGTCCTTTCAAACTGTCCGGTATTAGCAGCATTAATTCTGAAGTATGTTGAAAGTTCCATCGGGCACCTGACCCCTTTGGGTATATAGCAGAAAGAACCATCACTGAATACTGCAGAATTTAGAGCTGCAAAAAAATTATCGGTATAAGGAACAACTGTCCCCAGATACTTTTTCACAAGATCAGGGTATTCCCTTACAGCTTCACTGAAAGAACAAAATATTATTCCAAGTTCTGCAAGAGTCTCTCTGAAAGTTGTTTTAACGGATACGCTATCCATAACCGCATCTACGGCAACACCGCTTAATATTTTCTGTTCGTCAAGAGGGATGCCCAGACGGTCGAAAGTCTTTTTAATCTCCGGGTCAATATCATCTTCACCTGTTGCTTTCCGTACCGGGGCAGAATAATAGACAATATCCTGATAATCTATATCGGGAATTTTGAGGTTTGCCCATCCAGGCATCTTCATATTCTGCCAGTGCCTGAATGATTTAAGTCTGAAATCGAGAAGCCAATCAGGTTCTTTCTTCTTGGCGGAAATTATTCTAATAATATCTTCATTAAGTCCTTTCTCAACTTTCTCTGACTCAATGTCAGTATAAAAGCCGTATTTGTAATCGCCAGCAGTGACCTCACCTATAATATTGCCGTTTCCGTTCTTACCGGACATAATGTTAAAAAATTAAAGCTGCAAACGTTCAAACAATCGAAAATCAGTTTTGTTTATACTTCCCTAGAAGTGAATTGCAAAGTTAAAAATAATCTGACAAAGAGTATGAAAATTCAAGGTTGAAAATTAAGTCTACCAATTTTGGGGGAATTCAGGGGGGTATCACTGGATTTTTTTCAGATAATACAGAAATGAAAAAGAGTTTAAATTAACGAACCTGCTTAAATTATTTACCTGTTGGTGAAAAAGAAATCCTAAAAACAACCTCTACTATCACAAATTATCGAGCACATTTTAATAAGTGCAGTATTTTCTCGAAGTTATTTCAAATTATGGTTTTAAGTCATCAAAATATTCTAATTAAAGTTTAAATTTGCCCCCTCATTCAGGTTTAAGAATGCAAACATCAAAGCAACTTGTATTTAATAAGATATTCTTTTGTATATGAAAAAATTATCAAATCTCTGGAAGAGGTTATTCATATTTTTAATATTTGCTCTTTTACCTATATTATTGTTTGGGGCATCAGGTGAATTACCGGCAATTGGAAACATACGGGTTGAGTTTATTATTTTCGGTTTAATTCTTCTGGGTGTTGCTCTTTTTCATGATTACACCTTTTATGTTGCAATTATCGGTTTGACTATACTTTTGATTTTTAAATTCATTTTTGATCCCGGATTTCATTTTGGAGAGCATTTTTTCGGGCACACTCCAATGGTTGACCAATTGGTCAATAAGGAAATGCGAGATGGTGAATGGGGTATTATACTTAACCTTGCGGGACTATTGCTCGGTTTTGCAATACTCTCAAAAATTTTCGAAGAATCCCGTGTTCCGGATATATTGCCAAGATATCTTCCAGATGACTGGAAAGGGCCGTTTACGCTGCTGGTCTTTGTGTTTGTTTTATCAATGTTTCTGGATAACATTGCTGCTGCTCTCATTGGAGGAACAATAGCACTTGTTGTTTTTAAAAGGAAGGTTCACATTGGGTACATTGCAGCAATTGTTGCTGCAAGCAATGCTGGAGGAAGTGGGAGTATTGTTGGAGATACTACAACCACAATGATGTGGATTGCCGGCACAAGTGCTTTTAATGTTTTGCATGCTTTTGTGGCTGCGATTACTGCTCTACTTTTCTTTGGATTATTTGCTTCTCATCAACAGGACAGATTCCAGCCTATACAGAAAGACCCTGTATCTGGCATAAAAGTTGATTGGGGAAAGATTATTATTGTGACATTGATTCTTTTGGGCGCTATCCTTTCCAATATTTTATATGATATGCCGGCTCTCGGGGTCTGGATAGCCATTCTTATCAGTTCTTTAATCCTTCCCGTACCGTGGAAAGAGGTACCGGGTGCTCTTAAGGGTACAATTTTCCTTTTATGCCTTGTTACAAGCGCATCATTAATGCCGGTTGAAGAGCTGCCTCCTGCTTCCTGGAAAACTGCTTTCTCGCTTGGATTTCTTTCATCTGTTTTCGACAATATTCCCCTTACCAAATTATGTATTGATCAAGGTCATTACGACTGGGGGATGTTAGCCTACACCGTAGGTTTTGGCGGTTCAATGACATGGTTCGGCTCTTCAGCTGGAGTTGCCATTACAAACAAATTTCCTGAAGGGAGAGATGTGTTCCGCTGGCTGAAGAACGGATGGTATATTGTAATAGCATATATTGTTGGCTTCTTCGCTTTATATTTTATTATGGGCTGGGAACCTGGCGACAACAGGAAACACAAAGTGGAAAATTGCCCTGTACCGGGTTGCCCCTGGGCAACAAACCAGCAAAAAGCAATACCAGACAAAACAATTAATTACAATGATATATTACCTCAGAAATAATTCAACTAAACCCTGTAAGAAATAAAACTAAAAATGATATATTGAAATAGTTCCTGAAAATTTATTACATTGCATCTTGAACCGGTTCATTAATATAGAATTTGCGTCCATAAGCGTCTTGTTGTTTTGATTCAATGCCAAGTTCGTAATTTGGACGCAAATTTTTTAAGGAATCTCGGTTTTTTTATAGCTTTCACTTTCATAAGTTCGGAATGTTTCACTATATCAGCATATTAACGTTTTTATCATTAAATTTTGAGGAAACTTTAGGAAGTTAGAATTATTTCAAATAATAAAGAATTTTAAATAGAGTCTGTCTTAAATATCTAATAAAAATAGAAATATTTATCTAAAGAAGAGTATCGTTTAAGTATTTTTTCAGTCATTTCGTCAAAAAAATTTGAATTTTTTTTGGTTTTTGATTATTTTTTCAAGAAAAATCAAATAAAAATTATTTTCATATGAAGACTCATTTGTTAAGAAATCTGGTTTATTTTTCCCTTGTATTTATTTTCGGAATTTCTCTTTCGGCACAGGTTCCAGCTGGATTTAATTACCAGGCAATTGCAAGAAATCAGGATGGAGATCCAATAATAAATACACCGATGAAGGTGCATATTGGCATTCTTTCGAGTGTCGACCCTCCGGTTGTACTGTACGAAGCTGAACATGATGTTTCAACAAATGAGTTTGGTCTGTTCCATCTCATTGTTGGTGACCCGACAGCTAAGATTCTAATTGGAAGCTTTGATGAGATTGACTGGACACTCCAGCCTCTATACCTGAGGACAGTTATTATTTTGAATGATAAGGAATATGATATGGGTTCCTCCAGGCTGCTCTCAGTTCCCTATGCATTTATGGCACAGGGGATTTCAGGTCTGGATAAACTTGTCATTATGGGGAAAACCGGTGATATGGAAGAACCGCTTTTTGAGGTAAAAAATTTAATGGGTAATACTGTTTTTGCGGTTTACAATGAAGGAGTCAGGGTAAATGTTGGTGATGGTAGCAAAGGAGTAAAAGGAGGTTTTGCCATAGGTGGTTTTGATGCTACAAAAGGTGATCTGCAAGAATATTTTAGGGTAACTGCTGACAGTACCAGGATATATGTTAGAAACCAGGCAAAAGGTGTCAAAGGAGGATTTGCCATAGGCGGTTTTGACCAGACAAAAGGAACAAGCACAGGAAATTTTCTGAATCTGACTCCACAGAATTATTTAATAGGCCAGCAGGCAGGGGAAGACCTGACAACCGGTACATATAACTCGATTATCGGATATCAGGCTGGCATGCATTTGACCACCGGCAATGCCAACACAATAATAGGACATATGTCAGACACTTCAATCACAACAGGAAACAATAATATTATCATTGGTGAAATGGCCGGTTTAAAACTAACAACTGGCAGTGACAATACACTGATTGGAACCTCGGCCGGCCTGAACCATACAAATCAGCAGTACAATGTTTTGATAGGAAGTGCATCAGGTTATAATCTGAATGCAAGCGGATGGGATGGCTCATTTAATACTTTTGTTGGTATTAATTCAGGTTATCAAATACGCAACAGCCGTGATAATGTCTTTATCGGCACCAATGCAGGTTACTGGCTCGACAACGGCCGTGGTAACACTTTTGTTGGCATTGATGCAGGACGTAGCGGTGACACTCATGGTTATGACCCTCTAATCGAAGGTTCATATAACATTTTCATGGGATACCGTGCCGGATATAATAACAAAAACGGTGACAATAACCTTGCTATAGGTTTCGAAGCCGGATATTCTAATACCGATGGAACGGGCAATGTTTTTCTGGGTTATCAGGCTGGAAAAAACGAAACAGGCAGTAACAAACTCTATATTGCCAACTCATCAGTTAACCCTCCACTTGTTTATGGAGATTTTGCTGATAGAAAATTCGGTATAAACACACAAACACTTAATAAAACATTCAATGTAGGTGGTGATGCCGATATCTCGGGTACCCTCACTGCCTCTTCAATCGTTGCTCCTGTTACAGGCGACCTGAATGGTACTGTTAATGGTATGTCGATGGGTCGGATATTTCTTGTTGAGGATGGCCTGATAATAGCCGTTGAAGACAATAATTTCCTTCTAGAATGGTCAAAACATGAAGGTAATATCACAATTACAAACGCCAGTAAGGATTATTTATGCAATTTCTGGTGGATTTCGTCAAGCCAGGAAACAGGTGTTGATAGCGGTGCAGGTCAGGTAGATCCTGGAATTACTGAGGTTCTTATAGACCAGACAAATCTTGATAACAAAGGTTTTGAAATTCATTTTGGCCGTGCGGAGGCTGGCGGCAAGATGTGTTCAGTATGGCTTCATTATTTTAATGGAGCGCTAGTTGGTCATTATATAATTTACTGAACTGAGGTGCTGTCTCAAAAGCTTACTTATTTATAACACCCCTACATCCCCTGACAGAGGAATTAGTGATATACTATTTAATGTTTTCATTCATTTACAAAACTTACATTAAAGCCACTTTTGAGACGTATCTTTTTATGGCACAGAAATTGACATAATGAGTCTGTAACTTATTATGTTTTTAATAATTTTCAACTATGAAAAGAATGATTTTATTTTCTGTATTTATCAGTTCATGCATTATTTTTGCATATGCACAGAATGAAAAAGGAATAAAGGCCAATCTTAGTCATGTTACTGTTTATCCCGACAGGGCAAGGCTTACAAGTGAAGCTCAGGTTGATATCCCTGCAGGAAATACTATTTTGAAACTTACAGGACTTTCTCCATATATCGATGCGCAGAGCATCCAGGTTAAGGGAACAGGTGATTTTACCATTCTTTCGGTAAATCTGCGGAATAATTACCTGAATAACCTTGAAGATATGCCGGAAGTAAAAAACATCCGAAACCAGATTGAAGCACTTCAGTTAAAAATAGAGGATGAGAAAGCTGCTATAACAACACTCGATGAAAAGCTTTCTTTCCTTCAGGCTAACAAAGCCGTTATGGTTAAAGAGTCGACCTTTTCAATTGAACAGTTCAAAACACTTATGGACCTTTATACTTCAAATATCGACCAGATAAACATAACCAGGTTGAAGAAGAACAGGCTTATAAAGGATTACGAAAAGCAGATTTCGGCGCTTCAGCAACAGATTTCTGACAAAATAAATAAGAACCAGCTCCCTTCAGGTGAAATATCAGTAACTGTAGATGCAGCCAGGCCTGTTACAGGCAGGTTGACATTTGAATACACGGTATCTCAGGCAGGCTGGCATCCATCATACGATATCAGGGTTGATGATATTAATAAACCAGTAGCAATATATTATAAGGCAAATGTTTTTCAGAATACAGGAGTCGAATGGAAGAACGTAAAACTTAGTTTTTCTACTGCCACCCCCTGGGTTGCTGGTAATGTGCCTGTTTTAAATCCCTGGTTCATTGATTTTTACACACCAATTACAACCAAGTCGATTCAGATAAGAGGAGCTTCACCAAAAGCTGAAGCTCCGGTTATGATGGAAAATATTGTGATGGCCGACAAAAATACTTTCCTGAAGAAAGAAGCAGAAGCTGCATCAGTATCCGTGGAAAAAAGAGTTGGTGAAATGAGCGTAACATTTGATGTTGCAACGCTTTATACTATACCATCGGACGGTAAAACGCAGACCATAGAAATTCAGCGGATCTCCACCCCTGCCGAATATAAATATGTTACGGTACCTAAACTATCGAATCATGCATACCTCACAGGTAACATAACCGACTGGGCAAAACAGAGTCTTCTTTCGGGTGAAGCCAATCTTTATTTTGAGAATACATATGTTGGCAGGTCTCGTCTGGATGTGAGCCAGATGAGCGATACTCTCTCGATATCTCTTGGTACCGATCCAGGAATAATTGTAAAGAGAGAGAAGAGGAAAGATTTTACTCTGAAGCGTATAATCGGAGCAAATAAAACCGAAACTTATTCGTTCCTTATTACCCTGCGAAATAACAAGCAGTCGCAAATTAAGATTAACGTGATCGATCAGATACCGGTTTCATCGAACAGTCAGATTACAGTTGAGGCAGTTGAACTGACAGGTGGGAAGCTTAACAGTGAAACTGGAGAAGTTACATGGGAGTTTGAGCTAAAACCAGGTGAGACAAAAGAGATTATACTGACCTATTCGGTGAGGTATCCGAAAAACCAGAAAATAATTCTTGAATAATAAAACAGGTAACAGAAGAGATGGATAATCTTACTCTTCCTGCTTATCGGCCAATAATCTGGGGCCTCTGATTACACCACGTTCGGATGTTCTAAAGAATTCGATGATATAATCTCTGTCGGATGATGGAGGGAAATTTTTTTCAACATATTCAAGGGCTTTTGAAGTATTCATTTTTTGCTGATAAATAGCCCTGTAAATATTATGTATTTCATCGATTCTTTCTTTAGAGAATCCTCTGCGGGTCAGTCCCACCACATTAATTCCCATATAACAAAGGGGTTCTCTATCGGCTTTTATGAATGGAGGTACGTCGATTCTTACTTTTCCACCGCCGCCAATGATTACATGTCCGCCGATACGTGAGAACTGGTGAACAAGTGTTCCGCCGCTGATAATTGCCCAGTCGTCAACTCTCACCTCACCTGCCAGTCCGGCCGTGTTCCCAAGAATGCAGTTATTTCCAATCTGACAATCGTGGCCAATATGAACATAAGCCATAATAAGACAGTTATCGCCAACAACAGTTTTACCAACGGCTGCTGTTCCACGATTAATTGTAACGCCTTCTCTTACTGTAGTATTATCTCCAATTTCTGCGGTTGTTTCTTCACCCCGAAATTTAAGATCCTGGGGGATACCTGATATAACAGCACCCGGGAATATTCTGCAATTGCGACCTATACGGGCCCCATCAAGAACTATTCCATGAGGGCCAATCCATGTTCCATCTCCGATAATAACATTTCCGGCAATATATGCAAACGGTTCAACAACCACATTTTCCCCAAGCTTTGCATCAGGATGGACAAATGCTAAACTTGAAATCATTTTAACATTATTTATTTCTTATTATCTGTGCAATCATTTCACCTTCAATCACAAGGTTATTCCCAACAAAAGCCTGGCCATACATTGATACAATACCTCTGCGGATAGGTTCGGTGAGTTCCATCTTTATTATCAAAGTATCACCGGGTACTACCTTGTGTTTGAATTTAAGCTTATCAATCTTAAGAAAATATGTGGAATATTTTGTGGGGTCATCTACTTCGTTCAGTACAAGAATTCCGCCAGTCTGTGCCATAGCCTCAACCATTAGAACACCGGGCATCAGTGGTTCACCAGGGAAATGACCCTGAAAGAAATATTCGTCACCCGTAACATTTTTAATGCCGATTACCTTGCTTTCATCAACATATATTATTTTATCAACCAGTAGGAAGGGATACCGGTGAGGAAGGATTTTTTTAATTTGTTCATGATCATATACCGGCGGTACATTTGGATCATAAACCGGAATATCTTTTTTCGATTGTGTTTTTTTAATTTCCTGCCTGACAAGTTTTGCAAGCCTTGTATTAGCATAATGGCCCGGTTTTGTGGCAACCACTTTTCCTTTGATGGGCTGGCCTATAAGGGCCAGGTCTCCGATAAGATCGAGCAATTTATGGCGGGCCGGCTCGTTTGGAAATTTCAGCGCCGTATTATTAAGTATCCCGGCAGTGTGGCTGTTTATCCCCGGACGGTTAAAAAGTTTTGCAATACGGTCTATCTCTTCCTGTGGCACATCTTTTTCAAGAATCACTATTGCGTTGTCAAGGTCTCCTCCTTTAATAAGTCCGGCCTTGTAAAGAGGTTCAAGTTCATGAAAAAAAACAAAAGTTCTGCATCCACTTATTTCCTTTTCAAAATGTTTTAAAGAGTCAAGAATGGCATACTGATTTCCAAGTATTTTCGAATTATAATCAATAAGAACATGAATGCTGAAATGATCGTCGGGATAAATAATCAGATCAATTCCGTGTTCCTCATCGGAGTAAGTAATTTTCTGTTTTACTGTGAAATAGTTTCTTTCTTCATTGAGTTCAACAATTCCGGCCTCTTTAATAGCTTTTACGAAATGTTCCGAACCTCCTCCCATTATAGGAGCCTCAGGCCCGTCGAGCTCGATAAGTACATTATCAACCTGCATACCACTTAATGCGGCAAGAACATGTTCTATGGTTGAAACAGTAGCTCCGTTGTGTGACAGGGTAGTTCCACGTGAAGCTTCTGTAACATAATCGGCTATAGCATCAATAACTGGTTTACCTGGCAGGTCTACCCTACAGAATTTATATCCGTGATTTGCCGGCGCGGGCTTAAATGTAATATTAACATTTATTCCCGTATGCAATCCTTTACCTGTCAGGGTTATATCCTTCGCTATTGTCCTTTGTTTTTCTGACATGCTTTTTCCTTTTAAAACCAATGCAAAAAAAGAAAAAATTTTTCGAACAACCTATTTAATAACGATAAATTGACTTAAACACCAATCGAATAATGAATTGTTTACCCTTTTCTGAGATTTTCGATTTCTTTCTTTAGCAAATCAACTGTAGCATTGAGGTCGGCTAATTTTTTAAAATACAAATATGATCTCAGGTATTGTTTATGCTCAAAGGCCGGTGATCCAAGAACTGTAATATTTTGTTCCTTTATATCGCTTATTATTCCTGACTGTGCACCTGCTTTAACTCCATCGGCAATTTTTATATGGCCTGTGATACCTACCTGCCCACCCAGCATACAGTTTTTCCCAATCTTTGTACTTCCTGCAATTCCTGTCTGTCCAGCCATTACAGTGTTTTCTCCAATCTCAACATTATGACCTATCTGAACAAGGTTGTCAATTTTCACCCCTCTCCTGATAAATGTCGAACCCATTGTAGCCCTGTCAATTGAAACATTTGAACCTATCTCAACATTATCCTCAATTACCACATTTCCTATTTGTGGAATTTTTTTATATTCATTATCCGCCTGGGGAGCAAATCCGAAACCGTCACTTCCGATAACTGCCCCGGAATGTATTATACAGGAGTTGCCAAGAACACATTCGTGATAGATTTTAACACCGGGATAAAGGATACAATCTTTGCCTAATCTGGTCTTATCACCTACATAGACCTGTGGATAGAGCTGACATCCTTCGCCAATAATTGCACCGTTTCCTATGTATGTTAATGCTCCGATATAAACATTTTCACCGATAACAGCATCCGGTTCAATTACTGCTGTAGGATGAATTCCCTTTCTTTGGGGTCGAGAGAACCGCGATACCATTTCAAGAAGTGTAGCAAATGCTTCGTAGGCGTTTTCCACCCTTACCAGAGTTGCAGGAACATGTCCCGAAACTACAAAATCTTTATTTACAAGTACAATAGAAGATTTTGTTGTATAAATATAATGTTCATATTTGGGATTGGCGAGGAATGACAGAGCTCCTTCATGTCCTTCCTCGATTTTTGCAACGGTTCTGACTTTTACATCAGGATTACCTTCAATTTCTCCGTTTAGAAACTGTGCGATCTGTGCTGCTGTAAATTCCATATAATTTTAATTTTATTACCTGCATTCTTTTGGATAACAAAGAAAATATTTGACAACACGTTCCGACAGGAATCTGTGATCAAACATGTCAGATATCTGATTTATTATTGCAGTTTTGCCCGATTTTAGCAAAATCTTAAGTTCAGTTTCACTGTCGGGGGCATAAGCCAGATTTGATACCTGGCCTGAAAAAACATAATAATCAACTCTTTCATGTTCGATATCAAGCAATTTTTCTGCCCTGTATTTAAGCTTCTCAATTTTATCTTCAGTAAAAGGTTCGTTTTGAAGTTCAATTGCAAAAAGGTTGCGACGAAGTAGTCTTCCTGCAAGATCAGACAATGTTTTATCGGAATGGTCACACCAGTATTTGGCAGAAATAAAAATATCATTGTCGTCAAGTCGTATAAAATTTGAAGCAATTAAACCGGGAGTAAAAATACCTTTACCTTCAATATCTGACCTTCCTAAATTATTATAAAGGAAAAAACTCAAAGCTGGTGTTGCATAAAGTTCCTCTCCGTTCAAAGCAAGCTCCTTTGCTCTTCTAAGCATTTTAACCATCAGGTTTTCAGAAGAAATTACTGTTTTATGCATATAAACCTGCCAGTACATAAGCCTTCGTGCTATCAGGAGTTTTTCAAGGGAATAGATCCCCTTTTCATCAATAGCCAGTTGATCATCTGCGACATTCAGCATCCTGATAATTCTGTCGGAGCCCACTGCTCCTTCAATCACGCCGGTAAAGAAACTATCGCGCCGCAGGTAATCAAGTCTATCCATATCTACCTGCCCTGCAATCAGATCATGAAAAAACCTGCGGTGATATTTGCCTGTAAATATTTCTAATGCAAGAGAGAGTTTTTCATTATATTCATGATTAAGTTTGTTCATAAGAAGCAGTGACATCTCTTCATGGGTAATGTCTTTAATAATTGACTCTTCAAGAGCATGTGAGAAGGGCCCGTGCCCTGTATCATGAAGCAGTATGGCTGAAAGTGCTGCCTGTTCTTCTTCGCCGGATATTTCAACACCCTTGCTTTTTAGAGTCTGCAATGCTATATCCATTAGATGAAGAGCACCCAGACAATGCTGAAACCTGCTGTGAGTGGCCCCGGGATAAACGTAACTTGTAAGCCCCAATTGCCTTATATTTCTTAAACGCTGTATCCAGGGATGCTGAATAAGATCAAAAATAAAATCACCGGGAATATTTATGAATCCGTAAACAGGGTCGTTAATAATTTTTCTTTTATTTGTTGCGTATATCACCCGGACAAAATATTTAAAAACACAAAAATAGAAATATCTTTATTAATGTAATTCAAATTGATAATGCTTTTCCGAAAAACCATTTGTTTGTGATGTGCGAGTTTTAAACTTTTTTGCAACATTTGAAATATTTTACGTCTTTTAATAATCTAATATATTGAGAAGACAGCTTTTAGAAATTTCATGTCAAGATGAAAATTGAAATCCGCAATCTGAATATGATATATCCAAATGGCACTCATGCTTTGAAGGATATTAATCTGGAAATTGAGTCTGGTATGTTTGGGCTTCTTGGTCCTAACGGAGCAGGAAAATCCAGTCTGATGAGAATTCTTGTTACGCTTATGAAGCCTACATCTGGTATAGTTCTTATTGAAGGAAAGGATATTCAGAGGTACAGGAAAGAAGTACGGAGCATACTCGGGTATCTCCCGCAGGATTTCAGGTTTTTCACTTCTCTTCGAACATGGGAGTTTCTCGATTATTCAGCCTCTCTGGCAGGTATAAAAAACAGGAAAGAACGTTTGAAAGAAGTTGACAGAATGCTCGATCAGGTAGGATTGCTTGAAGCACGCGACAGATTTGCTAATCGTTTATCGGGTGGAATGAAACGTAGGCTTGGTATTGCACAAGCTCTTATAGGAAATCCTCGCCTTATTATTGTTGATGAACCAACAACAGGCCTTGACCCCGATGAAAGAATAAGATTCAGAAATATTCTTTCCACCCTGAGTCAAAAAGAGGATGTAACGATTATTCTGTCAACACATATTGTGGGCGATATCTCCTCAACATGCCAGAAAATGGCATTGCTTAACAAAGGAGAAGTGGTTTTTTCAGGCCGGCCTGAGGAACTCGTGGCTGAAGCAAAAGGCCATGTATTTAAATTATGCCTTTCTACTTTCGAGTACGAAAAAGCAAAGGAAGAATACAATATCATCTCAACATTACCTGTTGAAACAGGCTGGGAAATCCAATTTGTCGCTGATACACTGCCTGACCGTAATGCGGTTGAAATAGAACCTAATATTGAACATGCTTACGTGTATTATATGGAACATAAAATCCATGCTGACATTAATATCTAAATAAAAGTATATGGCCTTCATGCATAATGTAATAACAGTTGCAAGGTATGAAGCAAAAATACTCAGAAGAACCTGGTTCTTCCGGCTCTTTTCAATTGGCGCACTTTTTATCCTTACTTTACTGAATATTGGTATATTTTCTCCTGTTGGTGATGAACCGTGGGACCTTGTTGCTGTTCCCTCCTCCGTTCCGCTTCTGAATCTTTATATCCTGAACCTGGGACAGGCAATAGTTGTAATATTTCTTGCTTCAGACTTTCTCAAACGTGATAAGAAACTTGATACCATCGAAGTGCTTTATACCCGTTCAATGTCAAACCTCGAATATGTAACCGGTAAAACAGCAGGAATATTAAGACTTTTTCTTTCCCTCAACTGTGTTATTCTGCTGATCGGACTAACAGTCAACATCATTTCACCGGCAATGAAGGTTGATATTATTTCATATATCGAATTCCTTCTTCTTATTTCTATTCCCACTTTACTATTCAGCCTGGGACTTGCATTTATCATGATGCTTATAATCAGGAACCAGGCTATAACATTTTTTGTATTACTCGGTGTGGCTGCACTCGATTTCTTTTATCTCTGGCATAAAAGTGGTTCGGTTTTCGACTATATGGCTTTCGGTTTACCTCTTTACAAATCAGGAATAACAGGATTCGAAAACCAGTATTTAATTATTAATCAGAGACTTATCTATTTCTTTGCCGGATGTGCCATGGTTATGGCTACTGCTTTGATATTCAAACGTCTGCCTCAATCGCCAACCCAACGGCAGATTGCAACCATAATATTGCTGGCTTCGGCAGCAGGTACTGGTGTTACTTTTTATAACACACTTAAATCACACCTTTATGCCAGAAATCTTAAAGCAAACATTATTGAGACAAACCGCCACTATGAGAATAAAGCTTTCCCTTCAACCGTTAAAGCTGACATCGAACTTTTGCACAGAGGAAAATATTTAACAGCAGTTGCAGATCTTAAATTCGTTAACGATAATGATTTTCCTTTAAAAGAATACCTGTTCTCACTTAATCCAGGTTTGAAGGTTTCGAAGGTTCTATCAACAAATAAAGAACTTCCATTTAAAACCGACGGGCATATTCTTATTGTTTCTCCTGAAAATGAGCTTGGCCCATCAAATTATGACAGTATTAAAATTGAATATTCAGGGAAAGTACTGGAACCTTTTTGCTATCCTGACTACGAAGACAACATTAAGGATTACAGATACCGGATTGCCATGCTAAATGTCAGAAAACGACAGGTGTTTTTATCCGAGAATTATGTCCTTCTGACACCTGAATCACACTGGTATCCCGTAACAGGGCTAAATTACTATCCTTCAAATCCGGCAAGGATTAAAATTGATTTTACCATTTTCAGGCTCAGAGCAAGAAGCGAAATGAACCTTAACGTTGTCTCAGAGGGAATTCCCTTTGAAGGTGAGAGTTACACTGAGTTTTTTTCAGGGTTTCCACTTACTGGCCTGACAGTTGCAATGGGAAACTATACTTCCGACAGAATTAAGGTTGATTCAGTAGAATTTATTTCATGGCATTATCCTGGTAATGATTATTATAAAAAAGTATTTGAAGAGTTAAAGGATACTCTGCCCCAGCTTATTTCAGGCTTTATGAGGGATCTTGAATCGGGTTTCAGCACTGCTTATCCTTTTAAAACCTTTACTGTTACCGAAGTACCGTTGCATTTTTTCTCCTTCCCGAGGAGGAATACTCAGACAAGAGCAGAAGTACAGCCTTCAATGGTTCTTATTCCGGAGAAACTTGCAACGATACAACAGGCAGGATTTGAAAAGAGGTTTGTACGGCAGAAGAAGCAGATGACCCGTAACAATCAAATAATTACCGACAGAGAAATTAAAGTACGGATATTCAATAACTTCATCAGAAGCACTTTTATAAGCGGCAGAAATTTCAGAATTGTGAACGGCATTCCTGTCAATGAGCCTACAAGGTACTTGTTGGGTCCAAGTTTTTATTTCCATAAAAACAATTTTTATTCTGACGAATATCCAGTTATAAATGCGGTCTTTGAGTCGCATCTTCAGAAGGTAAACATGCCTGTGGGGTCCCCGGCCGGAGGGGTTATGACAGGGAACCTGTCGGAAAATGACATGGCAAATCTTATTTTAAAAGAAATGAGTTTCAGGGAGCTCCTCGAAAAGAATCCCACAGGAGACACCCTGAGAGTTGTACTTACTCTGAAAGGTGATTACCTGTTTAACCTTATTCGATTTAAAGCCGGTCTCAACGAATTCACTGATTGGTTTAAAAATTACATAGCTCAGAATAGTTACAAAAGGGTAAATCTCTTAAAATTTAATGCTGATCTCAAAGAGAGATTCGGCTTTGAACTTTATCCTTACCTTGAGGAATGGTTTAACGGCAAGGGTCAACCTGGTTTTATATTTTTAGAGCCTGAAGTAAGGCAGATTGTTGTTGATCAGCGTTCGAGGTATCAGGTCACATTTATTGCGGGCAATCCTGAAGCAGCTGGAGGTTTATTCAATGTAGCCTTCAGGACAGGTGGGCCGGGTGCAAGGGGTGGCATGCAGGGAATGTTTCAGATGGCATTTCAAAGAGGGCCAGGATCTGCGGCAGGTGGGGGCGGAAGAATAATGCAGATTGCGATGCAAGGTCGAGGACTTGAGAGTTCAGATATATCAAAAATTGTTTACTTAGGACCGGGCGAGGCAAAAAAGATAAGCTTAATACTCGAAAACCAGCCGCGGGCAATGATGATAAACACGCTCTTCTCTAAAAATATCCCGGGAGAAATTATCTATACCATTCAGGAAATTAAAAAGTCTTCGGTAAGAGAGAAATACTTTGAGGGAGAAGAAATACTTGATGAAATGCCTGTGACAAAAGAAGCTAATGAGATAATAGTTGATAACGAAGATCCCGGATTTTTCTACAGCACGATAACCACCAGCAGTAAACTTAAGAAATTACTCCGAATCAATGTCAACGACCAGCAGATTTACCGGGCAATAAACCTTTTCATGGCACCCGAATACTGGCAGCCTGTCGTTCAAAATACATTTTATGGTAAATATATACGATCAGCTGTCTATACCCGTGCAGGAGCAGGGGAAAGATACGTATTATGGAAAGGAGTAATCACAGAACCAGGCTATTATGATGTTTATGCCTATATCGGCAAGGCTGGAGACAGGATTATGGTTAGAGGGGGAAGGTCTGCTATGGTTGGTCCAGGTAGTGCGGTTACAACTCCACCTGCTGGTGCACCTTCTGCTACCCCCCCACAAGGACAATCCCGTAGAACTGCAACCAATAATCCTTACCGTACCTTCAATTTCAGAATTTATCACGACGATGGAATAGAAGAAATATCACTGGATTATGAATCAGCCGAACCTGGCTGGAACAAACTCGGCACGTACTACCTTTCACCCGATACTGTCAAAGTTGAAATGACAAATAAATCAGATGGAAGAGCTGTTATCGCAGATGCTGTAAAATGGGTTATTAAAGAACAATAATTTTTTAAATATATGAAACTCAAAAATTTTACTCTTTATTTTACGTGTTTTTTATTACAATACCTGATCTCCACTTCTTTTACATTCTCACAAAAGGGCCTTACTCTAAAAGAGGCGATGGACATAGCTGAATCAAACAGTCCATCCCTGAAAAGGACGAGGCTTAGCCTGATAAGAAGCCAGGAGAATCTTAATGCCCAGAATGCTGCCCTCAAATCAAACTTTGCACTGACGTTAAACCCGATTGAGTATACCCAGAGCAGGGAATTCAACGATCTCATTTCGAAGTGGAATACCCGCCGTTCAACCGAAAGCTTCAGTACGTTTACAGTTTCTCAGCCCATACTATTTTCTGATGCCAGGCTGTCGCTTGTAAACAGATTTGGATATAAAGACTCATACAGTGAATATACAAATACTACCACAAAAGGCTTCAGTAATAATCTTTCCATTAATCTTGACCAACCTCTATTTACTTATAACCGTACAAAACTTCAGCTGAAACAGCTTCAACTGGCTCTTGAAAGTGCCCAGCTTAATTACGCCCTTCAGCTTTTATCGCTTGAACGTCAGGTCGCTCAGGCATATTATGCTGTTTACCAGCAGCAACAGAGCCTTGAGATAGCAAAGCAGGCATACGAAAATATGAAGGAAAGCTATGAAATATCAAAAAATAAAGTAGAGGCCGGTCTTTCAGCACAGGAGGAGCTCTTTCAGGCCGAGCTGAACCTGGCGACAACAAGGTCAGATTGGGAAAATCGCCAGGTCTTATTCGAAAACGCAAAGGATGATTTTAAAGTGTTGATTGGCATGAGCCTGTACGACGACTTTATAGTCCTTCCCGATATATCAGTAGACACCATACCAATTGACATCGCATTTGCCATTGATCATGGGCTGAAGAACCGGATGGAATTAAGACAACGAGAAATTTCTATTGAGAACTCACAATTTGAGCTTATTCAGACAAAAGCACTGAATGAATTTAAAGGCAGCCTCGGACTTTCAGTTGGCCTTTTCGGAGATAACGAGAAATTCGAAAATGTTTATTCAAACCCCACTGATAACGAGTCGGTTTCATTTTCATTGTCAATACCACTGTGGGATTGGGGTGAAAAGAAATCAAGGATTAAAGCAACGGAAGCTTCAATTGAAAGTGCAAAAATTTCTATGGAAGAGGAAGAAAACAATATTATACTGGAAATAAGAAAGATATGTAGAAATCTTACCAATTTACAGAATCAGATTGAGATAGCAAGAAAATCTGTAGTCAACGCCCAGCTTACTTATGAACTTAATCTTGAAAAATACAAGAACGGAGACCTTACCGCAATGGATCTGAACATTGTACAGAACCAGCTCTCTGAAAGAAAACTCTCCTACACAAATGCCCTGATATCATACAAGCTTGAACTCCTTAATTTAAAAATACAGACTTTATACGATTTTGAGAAAAAGCAACCGGTTTCACCAGTAATTTCAATTGAAAAATAAACTATTATAATATGAAAAAAATTTGTTTTATAACAGTATCAATTATTATTATGTTCTTTTCAGCTTGCACGAATCGTGAGCAAAGTTTATCGGCCGACGTTGAAATACCAGTAACTGTTGAAGATATAAAACTGAAGTCGATTGAAGAATATGTGAGTACTACGGGTATTGTTTATCCTACGGGAGAAATAGCCCTTAAATCAAAAATCACTGCTTCCTATTATCTTGAAAAGAATCCTCAGACGGGCCGTTTATGGCAATTAGGTGACAGAGTCAAGGCAGGATCGCTTATTGCAAGGCTTGAAGACAAAGAATTTGTTCTTTCAATAAAACTCGAAACCGCTGAACTTAACCTTGAACTGGCAGAAAGTGAACTCAGAAAGCAGGAATCACTCTATGAAAAAGGTGGTGTTACACTAAAGGATCTCAAAACAGCAGGGATCAACTATGAGAATGCAAAGACAACCCTGGAGAATGCCCGTCTTCAACTCGAAAAAACAAGGATTGTTTCCCCGATTGACGGTGTAATTGTTGAACTGCCATATTATACACAGGGCACACAGGTTGAGACTGGCTCTACAATAGCAAAAATAATGGATTATCAGACAATGTACATGAATGTTCAGCTTCCTGAGAAATACATGGGAGCTATTAAAACAGGGCAACCTGCTAAATTAACCAATTATACTTTGCCCGATGATACTATACCGGGAATTATCTCCCAGCTTTCACCGGCAGTAAATCCTGATACCAGAACATTCCAGGGAGTTATTACGGTGAACAATCCCGATCTTAAGTTCAGGCCGGGAATGTTCGTCAAAGCTGATATCGTAATTAACCGGAAGGATTCAGTAATTGTTATCCCGAAAAATATTATTCTTTCCCGTCAGCGCGGAAAAACCGTTTTTGTTGTTGACAGAGGTCTTGCAGTCGAAAGAATTATTGAAACAGGCCTGGAAAATATGACCGAAGCAGAAGTAAGAAGGGGACTATCGAAAAATGAAAGGCTTGTCATTAGCGGCTTTGAGACTCTGAGTAACAGATCGAAAGTTAAAATTGTCAGATAACCGCCATGAACAGAATTGCCGGTTTTGCAGTAAAATATCCTGTTACAGTTTTGATGCTTGTTCTGGGTATCGTTCTCCTTGGATTTATTTCATTCGGAAGGCTTGGAACAGATCTATTCCCCGATCTAAATAATCCCAGAATATACATAGAAATAAAGGCAGGTGAAAAACCACCTGAAGAAATTGAGAAAAACTATATCGACAGGGTCGAATCACTTGCAATGAGACAGAATGGGGTCATTCAGGTTTCTTCTTCAACAATGGTCGGCAAGGCAACAATTACAGTGGAATATGACTGGAAGAAGGACATGG
Source organism: Rikenella microfusus (assembly GCA_020722575.1). Classification (GTDB taxonomy): domain Bacteria; phylum Bacteroidota; class Bacteroidia; order Bacteroidales; family VadinHA17; genus LD21. The sequence goes on from DYKN01000008.1 coordinate 52,089, forward strand.
ATGAAGCCTTTCTTGATCTTCAGAAGGAACTAAATGCTTTTGTACAGAGCTCTGACCTCGAAGACTTTGTAATGTCACGTTTCGATCCCAATGCTTCACCCGTGATGGTTGTGGCACTTAAAAATGAAAAAATAACAAACCTCGACGAACTGCGAAAGGTTGCCGAAAACTATATCAGAAATGAACTGGTTAGAATTGACGGCATTGCCGATGTAAGGCTCTCAGGAGTGGAAGAGAGCGAGGTTGTAATTGAAACAAACAAATATATTCTTGAATCTTACGGTATTACTTCTGATGCTATTGCAAATCAGATAAACAATTATAACCGAAATGTCTCAGGCGGATCAATAGTGGAAATGGGAACCAGATATGTGGTAAAAGGGGTAAGTGTTCTGAAAGATCTCCCGGATATTGAAAATATAATTGTCGGTTTTAAACAGGCATCATCCACTGCTGCTTCTGCTTATACCGTTTCTTCAAGGGTACCTGTTTATCTGCGTGATGTGGCAAAAATTTATTTATCCAACAAGGAACCTGAAAATATTGTTACCATCAATGGAGAAAAATGTATTGGGCTATCGGTATATAAGGAACCTAAATTCAATACTGTTGATGCCGTAAATAAGCTTAAAGATGCATTCGCAAACCTTTCAAAAGCTTTACCCGGATATGAATTTATATACATTCAGGATCAGGGTTCTTATATCAGAAATGCTATTTCTGAAGTTCAAAACACAGCTCTTCTGGGTATCTTACTGGCAGTGATTGTAATCTTTGTGTTCTTGCGGCGTATAGGTTCAACCCTGGTTATTAGCATTGCCATACCTGTTTCAATAATTGCCACATTCAACCTGATGTATTTCAATCATCTGACAATAAACATTATGACTCTTGGAGGGCTTGCTCTTGGTGCTGGAATGCTTGTTGACAATGCCATTGTTGTAATTGAAAATATAACAAGGAACAGGGAAGAAGGAATGTCGCTAAAAGATGCGGCTATTTACGGAACCGGTCAGGTAGGAGGAGCAATTACAGCATCGACTATAACAACTATTGTTGTTTTTCTACCAATAGTTTATATTCACGGTGCAGCCAGTGAATTATTTAAAGACCAGGCTCTTACGGTAGCATTTGCCCTTCTGTCTTCTTTGCTTGTAGCCCTTCTTGTAATCCCCATGCTTGTTACAGCAGTCTTCAAAGAAAAAGATAAAGGTCTGATAACAGCACCTATGAAATTCTTATGGTACAGGACGTTACTTGATAAAATTACAGCAAAACGATGGAGTGTTCTGGTTTTAGCATTCCTTATAACAGGAGCCACAGCAATGCTCATACCTTACCTTGGAAGTGAGTTCATGCCAAAGTCTGAAGCATCAGGATTTATTGTCAATCTTAAGCTCCCTGAAGGTACCAGTCTCGACAGAACCTACCAGACTGTAACTGGGGCGGAAAACATCGTCAGGAACATACTCGGTGATAAATTATTAATGATATATTCTCAGGCAGGAGTAACAAATACATCATACTTTAGCAACACTGAAGTCAACGAGGGGGAGAATACTGCTACACTCAAAGTCATTCTCAAAGATGAGTATGCCGCTGAAGCAGAACAGGCAACAAGCTTAATTGAAGAAGTGCTTAAAAATATTCCAGGAATCGAAATTACCTTTTCAAGAGAAGAAACAGCTCTGCAGTCTTCTCTTGGTACAACAGAATCACCTTTTGCACTTGAGATTGCAGGCGATGATTTCTCCGAAATTGAAAAAATAATTAATCAGGCAAAAGATATTCTTTCAGGTATCGAGGGCCTTTATAATCTCACTACATCATTAGATGAAGGGACACCCGAAGTTGATGTTTCAATTGACAGATTAAAAACCAGTTATTACAATTTAACATCAGAAAATGTTGCAAATCAGGTAAGAAGCTATCTTCTGGGAGCCTCTGCAGGCAATTTCGAAAAAGATGGCGAAATGAAAGATATTACAATCAAACTTGAGAAAATATCATTAAATCAACTCAGGGACCTGATGATTATTGGAGGAAATTCAAAAATTCCCCTGAGTGAACTGGCAAAAATTGAAATTGTTACCAGTCCCAAAGAAATCACACGCCGTAATCAGAATCGTACAGGATATATATATGCCATGGTCAAAGGGGATGAACCCTTTGATCAGATAGTGAAAAAAGCTTCTGATGAATTACACTCAATTCCTTTACCCGCGGGTTATACGCTTCAGTTTACCGGAGAAGAGATTAAACGAAAAGAGTCGATGTCGAGCCTTACCTTTGCACTTATTCTTGCTCTGGTACTTGTATATATGGTTCTGGCTGCACAGTTCGAGTCACTTATACAACCCTTCATTATTATGTTGACTATTCCTTTAGCAGGTGTGGGTACGATACTCCTTTTCTTTCTGCTTGGCAAACCTCTGAATATGATGGCATATATAGGCATAATAATGCTCGGTGGTATCGCCGTAAACAATGCTATTATACTGGTTGACAGAATAAACCAGCTAAAAGCTTCAGGAATGAACAGAAAAGACTCCATTATAACTGGAGGCACACAGAGAATAAGACCCATAATTATGACAAGCCTGACAACAATTATGGCACTATTACCACTGACAATAGGGATAGGTGAAAGTGCTTCCCTTCGATCCCCGATGGCTCTGGCTGTAATTGGTGGGCTCATCACCTCCACAGTACTGACCCTTGTGGTAATACCATGTGCTTACTGGGTTGTGGATGTTGCAACTGAGCGACTTAAAAGTGATAAAGAGCCATTGCAAATAGCTAAAAGCTAAAAAATATGGATTTTATTATCAGGAGAAAGGTTCTGATCAGCATGCTCTTTATGGGGCTAACAATGCTCGGGTATTTTTCTTACAGGCAATTACCTGTCGAGATGTTCCCTAATGCTGAATTGCCAACAATGTTTGTCAGCATCTCAACTCCACTTGAAATGGATCCGGCATATATTGAGGCACAGGCCGTCGTACCCATTGAAGGGGAGATTGGAACACTTGAAGGAGTTGAGAAAATTGAATCAAACATAACTTCCAGATCTGGCACAATTATTATTTATTTTAATCAGAAAGCTAATCTGAAATATCTTAACCTCAAACTCCAGGAAAAAATTAATATCGTCCGCAATTCAATTCCTGAAGAATTTTCAATTACGGTGGTTAAAATTGATCTACAGCAGATTACCGGCCAATTTATGGAACTTCAGGTCAGAGGCGAAGGAGGCATCGACAGAATACGAAATATTACCGATCGTGATATCAAACCCGAATTTGAGAATCTTGACGGCATTGCCGGAGTGGAAGTATTCGGAGGGCAGGAATATTCAATAGAAATAAGGCTAAATGAAAAGGCATGTAATGCCCATGGAATAACAATGAATCAGGTGAGAAACCTGTTAAGTAACAATTCCCGTGATAAGACTTTTGTGGGAAGAGTTGTGGATGGCTCTTCAATCTATTTCGTGAATGTTGTTTCTGAGTATACTGAGATTTCGCAAATAGGAGATATAATAATCAATAAAGAAGGGCCGGTTTTTCTGAAAGATATTGCCGAAATATTTTTTGGTGTTAAAGAGCAGACATCTTATAGCAGAGTCAATGGGCTTGATGCAGTAACCGTTACGCTTGTCAGCGACAATCAGACAAATGCCATTGATCTTTCTCACAGGGCAAAAGATCTTGTCCAGAAACTCAATAAGAAGCTTTCTTCTCTTGGTGTGGAAATCGTAATACAAAGCAATACCACCGAAGTTCTGGAAAGAAATATTAACCAGATAATTAATCTTGCGATAACAGGCGGACTGCTTGCTATACTGGTTCTCTGGTTCTTTCTGAGAAATCTAAGGCTTGTTATGGTAATAGCCTTATCCATTCCGGTATCGGTTTATACTGCATTTAACTTTTTCTATGGAGCCGGAATCACTCTTAATAGTCTTTCCCTTGTTGGAATGGCTCTTGCAATAGGCATGCTGGTTGACAATTCGGTTGTAGTACTCGAAAATATTTACCGGTTGTCAGGACAGGGATTTCTTCCGGAAAATGCTGTCAAAACAGGAACTACCGAAGTCAGAAAAGCCATATTTGCTGCAACACTTACGACACTTACAGTATTTCTGCCATTTATCTTTTCTTCCAATTTTCTGATAAAAATTATCGGAAAAAATATAGGGGTTTCAATAATTTCTACCCTGTCGATATCTCTTTTTGCAGCTCTTATGCTGATACCAATGGCCACGTATTACCTTCTCAACATACAGGGAAGTGTTAAAACTTCAATATTTAAAAAACTTTCCATACACAACAGGCTTGTACAGATTTATCATCTTATCCTGAAAACATGTATGAGGAATCCTGTGACAATAATTATCGGGACTCTCGTTTTATTTTTTGCCTCTCTGTTAATTAGCCTCACCCTGAGCATTAGTTCTTCGAAAGAAGTTGAAACACCCACTTTTCGTCTGAGTGTCAGGATGCCCACTGGTTCGACACTTGAAAAAACCGATGCTGTTGTATCCGAGATTGAATCAAGGCTTGTTTCAATTCCTGAGAAAAAAGACATAATAAGCAGGATTGAGGAGGAGCAAGCAACAGTGACCATCACTCTGCCCGATGACTGGAAGAAAAAAACCAGCAGAACTTTGCCTGAAATTAAAAATGACATCAATGAAAAAGTAAAAAACATTTCACCGGCAGAAATTTCTATGGATGAAGTCTCAGCCCGTGGAGGTTTCAGTTCCGGAGGCAGTGGCACATCCATTAACCCTGGTGCTGGCTTTCTGAACCTTCTGGGAGTTGGCACACAGAGTGAAAGCATTATTATCAAGGGGCAGAATTTTTTCCTGATGAAAAGCCTGGCCGATGATATTAAATCTTACCTCGATGAACTTTCCACTATCAATAGTTCGAGTGTGAATGTTCAGGACAACAGGCCGGAGACTCAGCTATGGTTTGACATGGATTTCATTAACCGCAACAATTTCACCCTGAACAACCTGGCTCAGGCATTGGGTACCTTTGGGAAAGAATACTCCTCCGGGATTACATTTAGACAGGGCTCCGACTCCTATGATATTATCCTGAAGTATGTTGATGAATCAGGAATCGAAAAAGAAAATACCGATAAGACTATTGAAGACTTGAAAAGGCTGGAAGTAACCAGTAACGCAGGAACAACAATGGAGATGCAGGAACTGGCAGGTATCGTGCTCACATCAGGCCCCGGAAACATACATAGAGAGAACCAGGAAAAACGTATTACGGTTACATACAGCTTTACTGAAGATATCAGAAATTCAAAGGAACTTCTTGAAGGAGCAAGGGAAGAAATAGAATCACTTGTCTCAGAATTGAACATACCTACCGGTATTGCAGTAGAAGTTGTCCACGAGGAAGATGAATTAAAAGAATTCTATAAGCTCATTGGCATCGCATTTATTCTTATTTATATGATCCTTGCTGCAGTATTCGAATCCCTCACCGTCCCTTTTGTAATGCTGTTTAGTATCCCGCTTGCAGCACTTGGAAGCCTCATAGCACTTATCCTCACAGGTAATTCATTGCTAAATGCTAACACCCTCACAGGATTTCTTATACTGCTCGGAATTGTCGTAAACAATGGAATAATTCTTATAGATTATACAAATATCCTCCGAAAAAGAGGATATCGCAGGTCGAGAGCACTGATGATGGCAGGGATTGCAAGAATACGACCCATTATGATAACCGCCCTTACAACAATTCTCGCTCTGGTGCCTCTTGCAATGGGTAAGGCAGAATATGTATCGGTTATAGGAGCATCATTCGCAATAACAGTTATCGGTGGATTATCACTGAGTACACTTCTTACACTTGTTTTTATCCCGACTTTTTACTCCGGACTGGAAAATGCACTGGAATGGATAAAATCTCTTAACCTGAAAATTCAAATAGTTCAGCTCATCCTCTTAGGCTTGCTTCTTTACCTTATATTTACATTTATCAACACATTCATATGGAAACTTATAACTATAATTCTTGCTGTTATTGTTGTGCCTGCCGTAACATGGTTCGTACTGAACAGCCTGCGGAAAGCAAGAGAAACCCTAATTCCTGCCGGTGAACCGGTGAAAATTCGTGTCCAGAGCCTTGTAAAAATCTACGACAGGGAAAGCAGGTGGAGCAGGGAATGGAAAGCAGGCAAAAAAATACGCCAGCGACTTGGCCTTGAAAAAGAGATCCGATCAATTAAAGACATGGATAATATGGTGTGGCAATTGCCTATATTCGGCTTCATGATATATTTTACATACTTTTATCTCTCTGCAGGCTTCTGGGTATTTTTCTTTTCATTACTGACATGGTTCTTCCTGTTTGGATTATGGTCATCCTTTCGACAGTTTTTAAAAAACCTCAGCCTTAAGAATAATATCGCATGGATTAAAAAAATAATTGTAGCCTCTGACTTCATTATAATGTGGTTTTTACCGCTCCTGAATCTGATCTTCTTCCAGTTTCAATGGCATAATATTGCAACTATTTTGATACTCGGTTTTATATGGTACTCCGGCCTTATAATTTATGTCACCGGTCAGAAGTTAACGAGGGAAAATATTAACATATACAGGCTTGAAGGGCGCTTCCGCAATATACGAAAGACTTTCTATAAAATAGTATCAATGGTGCCATTAATCGGCAGGCGCAAAAAACCATTCAAGGCACTTAACTGTGTAAGTCTTGAAATTGCAAGTGGAATGTTTGGCTTGCTTGGACCAAACGGAGCAGGTAAGACAACTTTGATGCGCATTATTTGTGGTATTCTCGAACAGAGCTATGGCAAAGTATGGATCAATGGGCTTGATACACAAAAGAAAAGAGAAGAACTGCAGGGTCTTATTGGTTACCTTCCTCAGGAATTTGGCACATATGAAAATATGACAGCCCATGAATACCTGCATTATCAGGCCATACTGAAAAACATTACCGATCCTGTTATCAGGGAAGAAAGGGTTACATATGCACTTGATGCCGTTCACATGACAGAGAGAAGGTATGACAAAATAAGCTCCTACTCCGGCGGAATGAAACAACGCATTGGCATTGCACAAATTCTGTTGCATCTGCCAAGAATACTGGTTGTAGATGAACCAACGGCAGGTCTTGATCCAAGAGAACGAATCCGTTTCCGTAACCTTCTTGTGGAACTCAGTAAAGAAAGAGTGGTTATTTTTTCAACCCATATTATTGAAGATATATCAAGTTCATGCCACCAGGTTGCAGTATTGAACAAAGGCTCATTGCTCTACCTGGGCAAACCAATGGAAATGGCTGAAGCAGCAGAAGGTCATGTATGGCAACTAACAATACCTGCATCAGAATTCAATGACTTTGTTAAAAACCACATGGTTGTGCACCATATGGCAGAAGGACAAATGATCAGATTAAGATGTATATCCGAAAATAAACCCCTAAATTCAGCCGTTAGTGTCACTCCAAATCTTGAAGATGCATATCTCTGGCTATTGAAGAATAAAAATGATAATAATGAAAAAGTTATTTTAAACTCCAATAAACTGCAATGAAAAAAGGAACTCTTTACAAATACTTTGACCTTTTGCAAAAAATGATCTTTTTTAATCTTAAAATCATTTTTGCGAATAAATTTTTCTGGTTCCTTATCGGTTCCGCAGGATTCTACCTTGGAATTTCTGTCATTTATGCTCTCACAAACGATAACCCTCATATTAAAGACCTTTTTGGCACTTTTATTTTTTCAGGTATCCTACTGGTATTTTATCCTGCTGTATTTGGCATTCAAAACGACCAGGATCAGCGTACGATTGAAATACTTTTCGGCATTCCCGACTACAGGTTTAAAGTATGGCTGGTTCGTTTGGCTATCATTTTTGCAGTTGCTTTTCTCATAATGATTGTCTATACATCGCTCTCCTCACTTCTGATAATGAAATTCAGAATCCTTCAGATGACCTTTCGGGTAATGTTACCGGTAATATTCCTTGGCACAATGGCTTTTATGCTATCAACAATTATTAGAAATGGTAATGGTACAGCTGTGGTAATGATCGTTATTGGTCTATTCTTGATGATTCTTTCTGAAAACCTCTCGAAAAGTTACTGGAACATTATGCTTAATCCTTACGATATGCCCCGCGATATAAACGAAACTGCATGGAGACTCATATTTATTAAAAACAGGATAGTGCTGATAACAGGCACAATATTATGCCTTCTGGCCGGCCTTTACAATCTCCAGAAAAGGGAAAAGTTTATGTAACCATCCGCAATAAAGCACATTTTAGTAAAACATCTTTTAAAACAAACCTATTCCCAATTATTGTCAGTTAAATTAGTCAGAAAGAATAATCTTTTTCTGAAATTTAAATTTTCTTTTTAAAAAATATTGCAAATTTGGAATAGTAAACCTGATTTTAAATACTAACCTTAAAAATTACAGTAATGAAAGCCGTATCAAATTCAACAGCCACCGCTCCACCGGGTAGGGTAGCCTCAATTGACTTTTTCAGGGGTTTGACAATGTTTCTTCTTGCAGGTGAATCAACCCACCTGTATGCACATATTGTGAAATTAGACAACCCTGTACTTCATTTTATTGGAACGCAGTTCCACCATCACGAATGGCACGGTTTGCATTTCTGGGATCTAATACAACCTTTTTTCATGTTTATCGTGGGTGTGGCTATTCCATTTGCCGTCGCTAACAGATTAAAGAAAGGGCAAACATACAGGGAAATAACACTTCATTCAATTAAACGTTCCCTGCTATTGCTTTTTCTTGGATGGGCACTCTATTTCACCGAAGCTGGCAAACTCGTATTCAGGTTTCAGAATGTGCTTGCCCAGCTCTCAGTTACATACCTTGTGGCATTTTTGATACTGAATAAGAGTTACAAATTTCAAATCTCATTCACCCTTATAATACTCCTTTTAATTGACCTTGCATATCGTTTCTTCCCGGTTGAAGGATTCAACCATCCATGGGTTAATTATGAAAATCTGGGAGCATGGTTCAACAACAAGATTGAAGGTGTTGAGAAAGCCAGTGAATGGGCAACACTTAACTTTGTATCGACAACTGCTCACACCGTATGGGGAGCACTTTGCGGAAAGCTACTGATGAGTGAGAAAACACATGCCGAAAAAATGAAAATACTCACCATTGCCGGTATAATTGCTCTTGCTATCGGTTATTCACTCGACCTTCTTAACATAACACCTATAATCAAGAAAATTGCTACTGTTTCATTTGTATTTGCAAGCGGCGGATGGAGCATTCTTGCCCTCTGCTTCAGCTACTGGCTGATAGACGTTAAACAACTCCTCAGAAAAGGAGCAAAATTCTTTATTATTGTCGGTATTAACTGCATTTTTATATATCTCTTTTTTGAACTTGGATTTACACGAATAATAAGCAACCGTATTGTTAATCCGTTCAGTAATCTTTTCTTTTCCTGGACTGGTGAAATGGCCACAGCTATTATAACAAGTATTGTGGCCTGGTTTATTCTCTGGTATATCTGTTACTGGCTGTATAAAAACAGAATATTTATTAAAATCTGAATTAACCGGCATAACATCAGTATTCAAAAGGGTTTTCCCGGTTAAAATCAGGGAGGTAATTATTAAAACTCTCCGGATCCTGCAACCAGCCATTGCGAAAACCTAATCTTTCCATCTCACCAACCACTTTATCATATTCTTCTCTTTCAAGTGGTCGGTAGAGCATTTCATGATTTCTTACCTCACTGTTCGGATAGTATTGTGACATCAGTGAAATATGCACCCCTAGAGAAAGCTCTTCTGCAATCAAACGTAGAACTTTAATACTCTCTGTTGTTTGTCCGGGTAAAATAAGATGCCTTATCAATAGTCCGCTATATGCTACGCCTTCATCATCTGTTAGCAATACTGAACCTTTTTGAAAATACATCTCCTTCAGCGCTTTAAGAGCAATCTCCGGATACCCGGGAGCCCGGGATAACGATACGGAAACACTCTCTGAGACATATTTATAATCAGGAAGATACACATCAACCATATCGGCAATATCCCTGAGCGTCTCAACTTTATCGTAACTGTTTGTATTATAAACTATAATAGGATCCAGACCTCTGTTATTCAATCCTCTGATGATAGCTTTCATCTGCGGTATCATATGTGAAGGCGATACAAAACCAACCGCTTTTATTCCTCTGGAAAGAATTTTTTCCACAATATCAAGAGAGGTAGAAAGATCGAGGTCAGAATATCGGCTAACATATTCAGGTCGGCTGATAGCATTATTCTGACAATAGATGCAACGCATGTTGCAGCCAGCAAAAAAAATGTTACATATTCCCGTTGTACCGCTTATCGGTGGCTCTTCTCCCCTGTGAATACATATCGAGGCAATATTAAGACCTGCATCTGTTCCACAAAATCCGCCTGCCGTTTCAAATCTGTTAACACCACATTCTCTCGGACATAGCCTGCAGGCAGAAAGCATTAACTTTTCATCATCGCTATAAATGCCTTCATCAATCATATTTAAAACATTTCATTAATATCAGGTTTCACTTTCATCTGCTATCCTTTAAGATTTAAATCAATCAAAATCATTATATTTTGTGAATTTAAAATTATTTATTATCTTTGCACCCGGGTAGCGGTGATTATGAACCGGGGGGCAGAAGCCCCCTGTTTTATTATCCTGTTTTATTATCGGTTTCAGCAATGATTGACAGTACAAAAATAGAAAATCTGGTTAATGAATTTATCAGTGGTACTGATATTTTCCTGGTTGAAGTGAAGGTATCACGGGAAAATAAAATTACTGTTTATGCTGATACCCTTAAGGGCATTAAACTTGAGCAATGCGCCGATCTCAGCAGATATATTGAACAAAATCTGAGTCGCGACATTGAGGATTATGAACTTGAAGTCTCTTCCCCTGGTATAGGGAAACCTTTCAAAGTAAAGGAACAGTACATAAAAAACATCGGTAATGTTGTTGAAGTACTAAGAAAATCGGGAGAGAAATTCAGGGGAGTTCTGAAAGATGTTAAAGATTCAGGCTTCGGCATCAGTCAAACCTCAGTAAAAAAAGTTAAATCGGCAGCCGGAGTTACAGAATCAAACGATTTATATTTTAACTTTGACGATATAAAGTCAGTTAAAGAAATATTGATTTTCAAATAAAATGAATTACTGAGAGATGGAAAACCTTAATTTGACTGACACTTTTCTGGAATTCAAGGAACTCAAGAACATTGACAGACCAACGATGATGAGTGTTCTTGAGGATGTCTTCAGAAGCATTCTTGCGAAAAGATACGGCTCAGCCGATAATTTCGATATTATTGTAAATATTGACAAAGGGGATTTTGAGATCTGGAGGAACAGAGTAGTTGTTGCCGATGAAGATTTTACCGATTCAAACACCCAGATTCCTCTTTCGGAAGCCAAAAAAATTGACGAAGATTATGAAATAGGGGAAGAGGTTTCGGATGAGGTCAGGTTTCAGGATTTCGGGCGCAGAGCTATTCTTTCCATACGGCAGAATCTTACTGCACGTATTCTCGACCTCGAAAAAAACAATATCTATGCCAAGTATAAGGATAGGATTGGCGAGATAGTGACTGGTGAAGTTTATCAAGTATGGAAACGTGAGATTCTTGTACTTGATGATGATGGCAACGAACTTATCCTTCCGAAAAGTGAACAGATTCCCACCGACCACTTCCGTAAAGGTGACACCATAAGAGCTGTTGTGATCAAGGTTGAAATGAAAAACAACACACCTTACATTATATTGAGCCGAACTTCGCCTGTGTTTCTTGAAAGGCTTTTCGAACTCGAAGTACCTGAAATTTTTGACGGTTTGATTACTATTAAGAAGATTGTAAGGGTACCTGGAGAAAGGGCAAAAGTTGCAGTTGAATCATATGACGAAAGAGTTGACCCGGTAGGTGCATGCGTGGGTATGAAAGGCTCAAGAATTCATGGAATCGTAAGGGAACTCCGGAATGAAAACATTGATGTGATAAATTACACCACCAATACCCAGCTTTATATACAAAGAGCACTTAGCCCGGCAAAAATTTCTTCCATTAAGATTAATGAGGCAGAAAAAAGAACCGAAATATACCTTAAACCCAGTGAAGTCTCACTGGCAATTGGGAAAGGCGGGCTGAATATTAAGCTTGCCAGTCAGCTTACAGGATATGAAATAGACGTTTACCGTGAACCAGGTGGTGAGGATGAGGAAGACGTTAATCTTGATGAATTTGCAGATGAAATTGATGAATGGATCATTGACGAACTGAAAGCAATAGGATGCGATACCGCAAAAAGCGTTCTTAGCCTTTCCGTGAGCGATCTCGTTAAAAGAACAGATCTTGAAGAAGAAACTATTAAAGAAGTTATAAATATTTTAAAGGCTGAATTTGAATAGAATAAGCCATATATTGGAAGCTTCGAAATGGAGCTATTAATCTCAGGAGGTAATTTATGAGTGACGAAGTAAAGGTAACAAGATTAAGTAAAGCAGCCCGTGAATTCAATGTCGGGATTTCCACCATTGTGGAGTTCCTTCATAAGAAGGGTTTTAATCTTGACCCTAATCCAAATACAAAACTACCCCCTGAAGCTTATGCCCTTCTTGTGAAAGAATACAGTACGGATATTACCGCCAAGAAAGAATCTGAAAAATTGTTGCTGAAGAACCTTTCACGGAAAAAAGAATCTGTTTCTATTGAAGATATTGGTTCAAAACCTGAAGTTGAAGAGCCTGAAACCGAAAGTGAAATATTGATTAAAGATCCGCTTACCGGAAAAATCAAGGAAATACTTCCGGAAAAAATAAAACCTTCAATTAAGATTCTTGGAAAGATAGAACTGGATAAGCCTGCTGGGCCGAAGGTTGAAATAACCGAAGAGAAAGTCAGGGAGAAAAAAGAAATAACTGAGGTTAAAGAAGAGAAAAAAACCTCTATTATCGAAGTTCAGCCGGAAAAAGAAAAGCCTGAGAAAAAAGAAGTTCCGGTTGACATACCTGAAGAGGAACTTTCCGGCGTACAGGCTGATGTAAAACCTTCAATTACTACAACAGTTTCTGATGAAGATATTTCAACCGGTTCAACAGAAGTAATTGTTGAAGAACAGGTAAAGGAAGAGCCTGTTGAAACAGAATCGATTGTTTCAGAAGAAAAACTACAATCAGATGAAACTGTAAAGATCGAACCTGAACCTGCAACTATCGAGGAAGAACCTCATAGCACTTTCAAATTACCGCCCGATTTAAGAATCACCGGACCAACAGTTATTGGCAAAATTGATCTTCCAGTTGAAGAAAAGAAAAAACCCGTAAAGGTTGAAATCGATGAAGAGTTCCGCCACAGGAGGAAAAAGAGAAAAAGAATTTCAAAGGATAAGGAGGTCATTCCTGTTGTTAAACGGGGTGTTTCTGAAAAGAGAGAAAAGGTAAGAATGCCTGTTAAGAAACGGCATGTAAGAGCTGAAGTTGATGAGGAGGAGGTTCAAAAACAGATCAAGGAGACACTTGCCAGGTTAACTGCAAAAACCAAATCAAAGGGGGTTAAATACAGGAGAGAGAAACGTGAGGCAATAAGTGCAAAACAAAAAGAAATGTCTGAGCTTCAAGAGCTCGAGAAGAAGACGCTTAAAGTCACTGAATTTGTCTCAGCAAATGAACTGGCAGCAATGATGAATGTTCCGGTTACAGATGTTATTTCCACTTGTATGAACCTTGGTCTTTTCGTTTCAATTAATCAGAGGCTTGACGCTGAAACAATGGCTATTGTTGCAGATGAATTTGGTTACAAGGTTCAGTTTATTAGTGCCGAATTACTTGAAGGTGTTTCAGAAGAAGAAGACAGGCCTGAAGATCTTAAATCAAGGCCTCCTATTGTAACAGTTATGGGGCATGTTGACCATGGCAAGACAAAACTTCTCGATTATATAAGGAATACAAACGTTATTGCAGGAGAAGCAGGAGGCATCACACAGCATATCGGAGCTTACAGCGTCACTCTGAATAATGGAAGGCAGATAACTTTTCTGGATACTCCCGGGCATGAAGCATTTACTGCCATGCGCGCACGTGGAGCCCAGATTACGGATATTGCAATCATTGTGATTGCCGCCGACGATGGAGTAATGCCTCAGACGGTAGAAGCTATAAATCACGCTGCAGCTGCAGGTGTACCGATTATTTTTGCAATTAACAAGATTGACAAGCCAACATCCAACCCAGACAGAATCAGAGAAGAACTGGCAAACATGAACTACATTGTCGAGGAGTGGGGCGGAAAATATCAATCTCAGGAAATTTCTGCAAAAACAGGGCTAAATGTTGACCTTCTTCTCGAAAAAGTTCTACTCGAAGCCGATCTCCTCGACCTTAAGGCTAACCCTGATAAAGAGGCTCATGGAACGGTTATTGAATCATCTCTCGACAGGGGGAAAGGCTATATAGCAACTGTACTTGTGAAAACAGGAACATTGCGAATTGGAGATATTGTACTTGCAGGAGCCTATTACGGACGCGTAAAAGCCCTATTCAATGAACGAGGAAACAGGGTTCTGGAAGCAGGCCCTTCAACACCGGTACTTTTAACAGGCCTTAATGGTGCTCCTCAGGCTGGTGATAAGTTCGACGTAATGAAAAGCGAACGTGAAGCAAAAGAAATAGCCACCAGGAGAGCCCAGCTTCAGAGAGAACAGGAACTGCGCACCCAGAAACATATTACCCTTGATGAAATAGGTCGCAGAATTGCCATCGGTAACTTCCAGGAACTAAACCTTATTATAAAAGGCGACATGGACGGCTCAGTCGAAGCTTTGAGCGATTCACTGATCAAACTATCAAACGAACAGGTTCAGGTTAACATAATCCATAAGGCTGTAGGTCAAATATCTGAATCCGACATCCTGCTTGCCGCTGCTTCAAATGCAGTTATTATTGGGTTTCAGGTACGACCTTCGATGAACGCACGTAAATTAGCCGAAAAGGAACAGATTGATGTCCGGCTCTATTCTATCATTTACGATGCTATTGAAGAACTAAAAGCTGCTATCGAAGGCATGCTTATGCCCGAAGTAAAGGAAGAGGTTATAGCCACTCTTGAAATTAAAGAAGTCTTCAAAATAAGTAAAGTAGGAACTGTCGCAGGATGTATTGTACGTGAAGGAAAAATCACAAGGAGTTCAAAAGTGCGCGTTATTCGTGATGGTATTGTAATATATACAGGCGAGCTTGGCTCCCTTAAACGTTTTAAAGATGATGTTAAGGAAGTTGTCGCCGGTCAGGAATGCGGACTCAATATCCAAAACTTCAATGATATAAAAGCTGGAGATGTAATTGAAGCTTATCAGGAAGTTGAAGTAAAGAAGACACTATAACATTTTACCTGTCCCCGATAATACTGTGTACTCGCTTTGTACAGAAAATATCATGATGTTTCATTTCTTCTTTAATTTCATATCTATCGAAAAATTGACGGTTTAATTCACCCTCAAGCAATACTGACCTGGATAAAGGCATAATACTCAAACAATCAGTATAAATCTTCCTCCCCTCCGATAGAGAATTATCAATTATTTTTAAAAGTGATTCCAGATCACCACCTTTCAGTTGAATAACTGCCGGAGATTTTAAAATATTCCCCCACCCGGGCTCTCCTGTCTTATAAAAAATCATTCCCACTATAAGTTGGTCATCCCTTGCAATAACAACCGCGTTATCCTCATGTAGAATTTTTTCACAAAGATATTCTTCAGTGATACCAACCTGCCTGTTAAGAGGAATAATGCCATAAAACAGGTTCCATATCAGGAGCCCGGCCAGAAGAAAAGAAAATGACTTTTCGACACCATTGCAAATAACCCCCGTGGATATAATAAGCAATACGGGTATCATTACCATGAATTCAGCATTCCCTTTTGAAAAAACCGCAAAAAGGAACATTAATCCAGCAATTATTGCATTTATGGCAGCAAACTGTGAAAATCTGTTATTTATCCTGATATTTTTTACTTGAATAAAAGAAACAAGGAATAGACAAATCGAAATTATTCCGGGAATCATCCAGAGAATATTCTCTTTCAGCATATTGAACAAATAACCATGAACCTGTATAAAGCTTCTCAGCAGATTTACGACAGAAAGAAAAATGCCAGTAAGTGAAACTCCAAAAAGTTTTTTTAATGGCTCAATATCTGCTAATTCGGTCAGGAATTCAGAATCAGGTTGAATCCCTGTTTCCAGAAGGACAATAAAATAGGAAACCGGAATAATAAATGAAATTGTAAGGGATATCAGTAAAATTTTCCATTTTCCATTAATTGCAGCAGATATAATTATACATGCCCACCAGAATATATAGCTAAAGTGGAACAGCACTGCAAGTGAAGCCATAAAAACCGAAATCATTTCATATGAACGTTTTCCGGAGATTAAGTATCGGTACAGATATAAAAGTGAAACGAGTCCGAAAAACAGTGGAATTATATACGTCTCGTTTTCCGTTGCATATCTCATTACCGAAAATGATGTTCCACACAGTGCTGCAGTAAGGAGTGCTACTGATTCCTTCTTCCCTGTAAGTCTGATAATCCGAACCACCACATAAACAGAGAGAGCTGCAAAAATTGCGTTCATAGTCTTCAGACTGGCAAGTGTATCAACACCAGCTTTCAGCGGCAAAAAGCAAAAAAGCCACCCGGTAACGTTGTACAACAGGTGAAAAGGGTGGAAAAGGCCAGTATTATATTTTATACAGGCCGCATAGTGCCATGCATCAGTAGTTGAAAACCCACAGGGGAAAAAAAGATATATTCCCAGAAAGATAAGAGTCAGGACTCCCGGCAGATTTTTCCTGAGAATTTCTCTCATTACAGATTTTTCCGGTCAGGCACCTACAAGATCCCTGTAAGCATCCGGACCAAGCAATTCGTCAATTTCCGAAGGGTCTGTTATCCTGATACGAATCATCCATCCTTTCCCATAAGGATCTTTATTGACCAGTTCGGGTGATGACTCAATGTCACTATTCATTTCAAGTATCTCACCGCCTACAGGCATAAAAATGTCTGATACTGTTTTCACTGCCTCAATAGTACCAAATGATTCTCCCTTCTTGAGCGTTTCTCCTATGGTCTCAATCTCAATAAATACTATATCGCCAAGCTCATTCTGGGCAAAATCGGTAATGCCAACATAACCGTACTCTCCTTCCACCTTAAGCCATTCATGGTCTTTGGTGTATTTAAGATTCTCAGGAATGTTCATAACTTATGAATTAATTAAATTTTCAATTTATCACTCTACCAAAAATAAATAAATTTTATATAATGAAAGCTGCAAAAAATCATTTATGTAAGTTTATTATTATGTACCAATGGATTAATCTTCTTTAAAGTAAAAAATTCAATTCACGAATTATTTGCTGATTAAAGGTTTCAGGGTAGATGTTTTTTGACTTTACTGGACCAGGGTAAAGCGGAGGCTGAATCCGAAGTTTGTGTTTGAAGTTGGAAAAGTACTGGCAACGAACGGGTTGTTAACAGTATGATCGGCGAAGATCTGCAGGTTAAATCTATCGCTCAGAACATAGTCAGCGCTTGAACCTATGGTTATTACTTTCGATCCAACTACTGGTTGATTTACATTTTCAATCAATTTACGGGCAATTGTTTTATTATCTCGTATCGAAAGGTTAAATCTAACATTCAGGTCACTTTTGAGAGCTTTTTGACCTCCTCCGGTTTTCAGTATTATCTGAACATTATCAAACCTGTAACCTGCTCCCACGACAATTTCATTACTTCTTGAATCGGCAATCTGATTGCTTGTTAGATTAAGAGAAACTGTTCTTGACTTCCTCCATTCAATTCTTGTGGAAAGGCTGTTTTTCCAGTTCATGTCGATATTCAAAAGTGGACTGAACTGTTCATTGATTGTTACAACATTTATTTCATATTTTGAGATATAGTTATTCTGAAGATCTCTTACACGGCTGATACCATCAGGTCCAGGAGAATATTTAAGGTTGGTGGTGAACGAGCTTATTGAATAAGTACTTCTATATTGGTGCGACAGGTTGACTGAAGTGAAAACTGATTGTATAAAG
The DNA here is from genome assembly GCA_020722575.1 of Rikenella microfusus. Lineage (GTDB taxonomy): Bacteria > Bacteroidota > Bacteroidia > Bacteroidales > VadinHA17 > LD21. The sequence goes on from DYKN01000008.1 coordinate 70,264, forward strand.
CTAAATCTTGAGAGTCCATCGAAATTTATTCTCCAGTTGGGCATCATCCGTAACGCTGAAGGAAAAGTTTCGAGTGTTACTTTTTCAGGGTCACTTCTTGTATAAGCAGCAAGGAATGCAGGAATAAGTACCTCTCTTGAGGTTTGTCCATATCCGTTTTTATATGGTCCTCCAAGTGGGTCTCCAGTAACGGGGTCCACATCAGGGTTATATCCCGGGTCCAGTTTCCTCCGTTCTTCTGATCTTCTTCGGGAAACGATTTCAGTATAATACCTGAATGCCTCATATGCAGGAGATATATAATCGTTTTTCTTTGAAATCTTCTCAAAAGCTGTTCCCCATGAAATTATTGATATAGTAAAATTACCTGAAATAATTTTATTTCTTGTGCTGTCGGGAAAATTACCATTTTTATCGGCCATATAATATGCCGAGATTGCTTCATTATATCTCCTATCGGCAGTAAGATCAATACGAAGGCCCGGGAACAGTTCAATAAGGCTTCGAGCTGAAATAGTCTGTCCGTTTGTAAACGTAGCGGGGGTATTTAATAATGTATCTTTCGACAGCCAACCGTTTTCAACTGCTCTGTCAAAGAATTTCAAATCGCCATAACCAAGAATGAAAGGCCATCCCGGGGCAAAAACATCATTGTGCCTTTCCATTCCAAGGAAGTTTGTTCCTGGCATATAACCCGGCAGTATCTGCCCCTGGTTATTGGTAAAGGTCAATGATATATTTCGTATTCCCAGCAGTGCCCTCATCAGATATTCGCCTGCAACAATAGCAGGGTTACGCTTCTTTATCACTTTACCCTCAATAACAACTCTGGCATTATCTGCATTTCTGGAAGCAGTAAATGTAATCCTGTTCTCGTTTACCACCACAAATTTGCCCGTCACTTCCTTGCCGGAAGCATCATAGACCTTAACTGTAACATCTCTCGTTTTAAGATTATGAGTTATTGTGCGTGAGGTGCCCTGTCTGAAGTTAACTCTTTCTCTTGTAAAGTTCACGGTATTGAATTCTGGTTTCATACGAATCCTGGCATCAGGTCGTGTATTGTTTTCAACAGTCCGGAAAAACTTCACCTTATTATACAGGGTTGTTAATGCTCCGCTGGCTGTAAAGGTGAAATCATTACGATTCTTGATTGTATTTCCAAGGTTAATGTTTAATGAATCAGGGAAAAGAGGGCCTGCAAGCCATGTATAGTCGGCGCTATACCTCATGTTAGCATTTACCCAGCCAAGCAGCGGTAGTTTGTTAACCGGCAAATTATAATTAATGTTCAGAAAATGGTTATAATTGACTGTACGTCCAAGATTTTTGAGATTTGTAAGTACTGAATCTTTCCATGTTTCATATTGATTTGCATACCTTTTTCTATCAACACCTCCGGGAGGTTCATCGATTCTTGCGATGCTTGTTGCAGTAAAATCGAATTTCAGCTGGCGGGTTATGTCATATTTAATATCATATATCCGGCTCCATTCAAAATCCTTCCGATAAGATGGCGTAACTTTCAAATATGGATTATTAATATTTCTGGTAATTACTTCATTATAATATCTGCTCAGATCGGTGCGGAACGAAATGCTTTGGGGGAACAGGTACAGATTAAAATCCTTTATAATTCGGAATATGGATGCATTAAGTGGTTTGATGTTCCTGAAAGGAGCAATATTTGTGGGCTGGCTTTGGAAATTATAATTTATTCCGCCTCTTATTGTTTTTTCGAGGTCAAGTTCTGTTTTGATGTTTGAACGATAAACTTCGTTAAATGTGTAGTTAACAGTTAGGTTTGCTGGGTCCCACGGGTGTGGCTTTTTACCTCTTATGTTCACTCCTGCATTGCTTATGGTCAATGTTTTACGCCTGGCATAGTCCTGTGATATTGTTTTAATTGAATCTCGTTCTGCCCTGTTTCGTGCTTCTACCAATGATTTTTTGAATGGCATATCAGGGTCGAGAGGGTTAAACTGGGGTTTCACGATCATTTCTGAATATCCCACATAAACAGGGAGTCGTACATTTGCTTTCTCGGGAAAGAATTTTCCCATTTCAAGGGTTGAGGAGATATCGTATTTAACAACCTGTTCCTTGCTTCTTTCATTAACCTTTTTATCAATACTTCCCCAGCCTGGAGTGCTTGTTTGTCCTACCATATCAACCACTCCGAAGTCGGCCAGACGTGCCTGCAGATGTGCATTGGCGGCCCAGCCGCTGTTTTCAACAAAATCACTCAGCCGTAATTCATTAACCCATATCTCCCCCGATTTAGGCTGACCGTCATCATTAACAGGATTTCTTGTCCTGGATGGATTTCTTACACCAACCATTATTACCTTCACATTACTCAGATTAGGATTACCCGAAACAGATATCCTGTTGTTACCAGATATATATACAAAGACATCTGAAATGCTCAATGTCGAACCTGGCTTCTGCAATTCTCTGTTTCTTGCCAGTTTAGCCTCCTGTAATATAGATAGATTAATTATAAACCTGTTATCTTCAGGCCAGACAATTGCACGATGATTCTCATTACTGTTGTTATAACGACCCGGTGGAGTAACCTTAAGAGGTATTTCAAACTCATAAAAGTTATTTTTATAATCTGAGCCCACTCTTATAAATGCGGTTAGTTCATCATCAATCAGAGGTTCTCCTATCAGTGCTTCTGCATGAACCTCCATCCTGAGTTGACGATACTGCCTGATATCCAGATTTACTGTTTTGAAAGCAGCCCTTGCATCACCATCCTCAAGGTTGTGAACCCTGAGTACCATTGATTGCTCATTAAGCTGCCGGAGCTGGGGATTGGAGGGATCAATAATCCTTGTAAATCCGGGCGGAAGTACATAATTGACAGGCATTTTGCCACTATTTTCCTCTATGCTTACTGAACTTATCTCAAACGAACCATCTTCCTGTTCAGGGACTGTTATCCTTTCGCTGCCTTCCTTAAAGGATATATTGTATTTACGCCATTCTGCCCTGACCAGATCAAGTTTTGCTAACCTCATAATAACAGGTTCCTCAAAATTCCTGAGGAACATTCTCATAAACCTTATAGATTTAAAATCCCTTATAGCCCCGACTACTCTTTCATAATCGGTAACAGGTATTTTGAACTGATACCATTTAACTTTTGATTTCTCACCGTTTGCAAGTGTTGCGTTATACTCAATCTCATCTACGATAAAGTTTTTCCCCACCATCATGTCTTCCGGTCGGAGGCTTACCCTGTACTGATAATAGCTTTCGGTTTCACTCAGTGTATTGTCTCTGTTGATATCTTCCATATCGGGAAGTGTTGTACCGGTTGTAGGGTAATTTTCCAGTGACATTTCTGCTGTTGGAGAATTTCCTTCAGGGCCATTATAGTTTTTATATCGTTCGAGTATGCCGAGTCGGAGCCTGTCATAGTCTGAGCCCCTGTAATAATGGAAGTTATCTCCAGATGGGTCTTTAAGATAAGCTTCATAAGCTTCCTGTGAAAGAATTGACTGAAGTGCCTGAAGGTATGATTCATGAAATGATCTTTCATCATCATCTTTAAGCCCGTCGAATCCCACATCTTGATATTGTCTTGATTGAGGATCGTTGTCGAAGGCATGAACCACGGCCTGAATGGTAGGTACACGACCCCATGCAGTGGTATCGACATTTTTTACTTCAGGTGATCCCGGCAGACCGTTCTCAAAACTTTTTCTCGAGTCTTTAAGAATATCTTCCGAAACATTTCCAAGGTTAAAATAAAGATCGCCTCCTTTGTGTTCAGGATTTTCCACAAACGGATCCATCAACCAGAATTTTATATACTGAATATTTGCCATTTCAAAATCGCTTGTAAGAATCTCTCTCATCATTCCTCCCCATCTTGAAGTGGGGTTCTTCAGGGTACCGTTGCTGTTTAGACCTGCCGAATATGCAGAGGGAGCAGTATCAAAGTTATAGGGTCCCCTTTCATCTGGATAAAAAGCCACATTAAGAACCCCTATTGTTGTAGGCACGCCACTCGGACTTTCTTTATAAGGGAATATCTCAGTTTCAAAAACCTCTCTAACAAAATGGCTCGATTGTTCATCGGGGTTTTCTTTCAAATGCTGCGGCGTTGAAGAACCATTGCGAAGGAAAAGCGGATCAATCACGTACCATGATAGTTTGGCCCTGTTAAATCCGGAGGCAAGGTGATTGTTGAGCCTGGCTTCAGGGAAAAGATTGTCCTGCCCCTGTGGTATACTGGCAAGGCTCCATGCATTGAATGATTTAAGGTCAAGTGGGATCTCACTGGCCTCAAAATCATCTATATATGAATTTCCTGCACTTGAAATCGCTTTTGAATGACCTGGAATGAGATGGGCAAATTCCCCAAAAAAAGAAATTGTTGAAGGAGCCCTCGTATTTAAAAAAGGGAGTTTATCAATAATATTGGTAAGCAGTTGTGATTCTGACTTATATGATGTATTCAGCCCCCAGATAGTATTTGATATCGGTTCTTCTCCAAAATTAACCTTTTGTGTATAAGGTCTTTCATTAAGGTGAAGTATTGTACCTCCGATATTAAAATTATTATTTATCCTGTAATCAAGATGTGTGCCCACAAGAGTTTTAGTCTGAAAACCAAAGAATTGATTACTCTCAAGTGACACCTGGATGGGTGTTTCAGAATCAATCAATGCCTGATTAATAATCTTCACCGTTCCAAGGTTGTAATCCACAACAAAGTCGACGTTTTCACTGAGTACGACGCCCCCGGCAGTAACCTTTACAGCTCCCTGTGGTATGCTGGCAGCATTTAACTGTATCTCCGAGCCTGAAGCGGATGAGTATTGACCTGTAATTCTGAATTTATTCTTTTCCGCTATTTGTTTGGCTACCGTTTGCGTTGAATCGTACAACTCCTGAAATACGTATTTATCAGCTATTTTAGGATCGCTGAATTGTTTCCTCAAATAACTCCCGAATGGTTCATTTACCGGAAACATTATCCTTCCTCTGGTAGACATTATGGTTGCATCTTCAATAAAATCAAACACTCCATCAGGTTCTCTGTCGAGTTGCGAGTTCAGTTTATCAAGACCAAGCAACTGGAGAAGAATTTTATTTGACAGGTTACCTTCGGGAATATAGTTGATCGAGTTTCCAGTTTTATCATCCTGATATAAAACATGCAATTCAAAGTTCTTTCTTTCGACTCTTCCTGCTCCCAGAGAATATATATTTTTCATCATGAGTTTCCATGTAGGGAGTTTGGGGCTAAGAGTAGTACCTTTAATAAGTTTCAGAACAAGTGTCCTGGGGGCGACCACACCGTCGGTCGAAAACTCTCCTACCTTATAGACTTTTCCATTATATGTATATTCAAAAGCAACGGCAAGTACTTCGTCGGTATTAAGAGCTGTGTTTAGAGAAATGAAGCCAAGCTGCCGATTAAGGGTATATTCCCTTTCACTCAGTTTCCTGGCATTTTCTATCTTCTCAAAATCTCTTCCTATCTGAAAATCAGGATAGAGCCCGCTGAGAGCATCCGTCACTTTGTCTGATTCCCTTATATCAGGATAATTAGTTATGAGTTCATTATAAAGGTTATTTGTTGAATTATCCGGCCAGGGGGGTGATCCAGGGTTGGCACCGAAGGCAGGTATTTTATTAAAAATATGTGCAGAATTTTCTGCCAGATCCATAAAAGCAACAATGTTACGATTGCTTCCTTCTTCAAATCTGTTTGTCTTATTGGTTATCCATACCTCAATCCTTTCAATGTTTATTCCTGAACTGATAACCGGTAAGTTTTTAAGTGCTTCATCAAAAATATCTCTGAAAAACTGAGAGAGGAAAAAATGTCTGTTTGCTTCATACTCATCAGCTGAAATGTCGAAAGTGCTGAGCTGGGCACCTCCTTTTACCTCAAGTACTGATGATTCTCCCTTTTGTTGTGAGAGAACTGTAGTTACTGTGAGTTTCCCAAATTGCATTTCAGTTTTTAGCCCGAAAAGACTGTGACTACCGGTAATCAGGGTTCCTGTAAGGGGAAGAGTCACATCACCTGCTTCAATTTTCTTAATGATTTCGTCTTCTTTGCCGGCATATTGAAGTTTTGTCCGGTTTTCAAACTCAAACATAGCCTCAGTATTGTAGTTTATGCCTAGCTGGAGTTTGTCCCCGATAGTTCCTGTTACATTCATTTGAATCTTCTCCTTGAAGTCAAATGTCGGGATACTTCTTAATTTTTCCGAAAGAGCCGGGTTCTGCGTGCGTGATATGTTGATACCGAAGATAAGTTCAGCCGAACCTTGAGGAACTATATTTATAACATTACTACCAAATATTTTATCAAATGTTTCACCACCTATTTCAATCTGTGGTATAAGTGATGAACGATAGCCTGTTTCATCTCCCGAAAGCCTCATCTGCCAGTATTCTCTCATTCTCCTATCAAATTCATATTTACGAAATTCTTCATGGCTCATTCTTACAGGAGTGCGGTAATTAAAAGGTCCCACTTTCTGGTAAATAATATATTCATTTCGGTCGGGGTCATAAACTACTGTTGATGATATGTTTTTGGGGAGATCGAGAAAAAGAGGAGACCTCGAAGGCGATTCCCATGGAATACCTGAAATATCATTTATTTTAAGTATTGACTTTCTTGCCGTATCCTGTTGCTGCGGGTTCTGTGCCATAACGGGTTGCAGTAAAAAGAATGCAGCAACAGATAATGCAATACCTAAAATTATTTTAAGGCTATAATATGAAACTTCCGGCTTCAAACTTTTATTTACAAGATTTTCAGCGCTTTTTTGACAAGTTCCTCAACACTCTGATTTCTATCTTCTCTGATCAGACGGTCGAGTACCTTTATCACAGCGCTTCTGTTAAAACCTAACATCACTAAAGCAGATAACGCTTCTTCCCGTCTTGTATTGTCTTCCGTTGTGAATATTTCCGCTACTGATGCCGGTTTGCCCACTTTATCCTTCAAGTCAACAATTATTCTTTGAGCCGTCTTAAGACCAATACCCTTAATACTCTTAAGTATATTAACATCAGATTCAACGATTGCTTTTTCAATGTCGGCAGGTGTCATGGATGAGAGCATCATCCTGGCAGTATTTGCTCCTATGCCTGATACTGAAATCAGATATCTGAACATTGTACGTTCTGCTTCATCTGCAAAGCCGAAAAGTTGATGAGTATCTTCACGTATAACTTCATGAATAAGGACGGTGATCTCCGATTTTTTTTCAAATTTTGTAAAAGTATTGAGAGAAATTGATACAAAATACCCTATTCCTGCTGTTTCAACAATTACATGTGCAGGCGATATTTCGGTAATTATTCCCTTGATGTAATTTATCATAGAAGTGTTTCCGGGTTATTCATTTCAGGCAATTCAGGTGGCAACTCATCAATATGTTCATTATGTATTTCAACTTCATAATGTTTCAAAGGGTTTTTTGAAATTTCTTCATACATTTTTCTCCTTCTGAAAATATCGCATGCAAGGTAAATGGCGTGACGGAATGAGCTTTCAGATGCTTCATTTTTCCCGGCAATATTAAATGCTGTACCGTGTGCCGGAGATGTTCTTACAACAGGCAGACCTGCTGTAAAATTGACTCCGGTATCAAATGAGAGTGCCTTAAACGGAGCAAGGCCCTGATCGTGATACATTGCCAGAACGGCATCGAATTTTCGGAATAATCCTGCGCCGAAGAATCCATCGGCCGAAAAAGGTCCGAAAGCCATTATTCCTTCATCCCGTGCTTGCTGAATAGCGGGTGCGATTATTTCGGCTTCTTCACTTCCCAGCAGATTATTATCGCCCGCATGTGGATTAAGCCCGAGGACAGCTATTACTGGTTTACGAATGGCAAAATCAACCAGAAGTGACTTTTCCATAATCCTGAGCTTCTTCAGAATAAGCTCAGTATTGAGCACTTCGGCGACCTTTGACAGCGGTAAATGTTCAGTAACAAGCCCAACTTTCATATTTTCGCTTATCATGAACATTAGCACATCATCCACTTTAAATTTTGCTTTCAGATATTCTGTATGGCCCGGAAATTTAAAATGCTCTGAATGGATTGAGCTTTTGTCGATAGGTGCTGTAACCAGCACGTCAATTTTACCGGTTTTCAAGTCTTCGACTGCTCTTTCAAGTGCAATAAAAGCTGATTCACCGCTGTGTGCAGTCGGCTTCCCAAGTTCCACCCTTACATCATCGCCAAGACAGTTGATAATATTTGCCCTTTTATTATGAGCCTCACCCGGGTTCCTGATAAGGTTAAAACTGAAATTTTGAATATTCAGCGCTTTCCGGTGATATGCAGCCACCTTGGGCGAACCGTAAACAATCGGAATAAATAATTCGAAAACTGCACTATCCAGCAATGATTTAATTATGACCTCATACCCAATACCGTTAATATCACCATGTGTTATTCCTGCAATAATCAGTCGCTCTTCCATTCTTCTTTCATTTTATAATATTTTCTTCAACAAGTTTTTTCAGGAAAACAGCAAGAAGCCTGAGTCCTGAACCTGGTCCTTCCTTGGTCCTGTAATAATCGTCTTTCTTAAGTATTCCTGTACCGGCAATATCAAGATGTAGAAAAGGGAATTCGGTAAAAGTTTCGAGGAACTTACCAGCAGTTATGGCTCCTGCTTCCCGGCCTCCTGAATTTTTTATGTCAGCAATATCCGATTTGAGTAATTCTCTGTAATCATCCCAGAAAGGTAATCTCGCTACCCTTTCATAAACCTCATTTCCTGCCTCTTCCAGTTTTGTAAAAAATTTTTCTTCTGCATTACCCATCAGTGCAATTGCTTTATTACTGAAGGTCATTGCAGCTGAACCTGTAAGAGTAGCTATGCTTATGATCAAACCAGGTTTGTATTTGCCTGCATAACTTATTGCATCAGCCAGAATCAACCTGCCTTCTGCATCAGTATTCACCACCTCAACAGTGCTTTTGTTGAACATTGTTATTACGTCGCCCTGAACATATGCATTACCACCAGGTCTGTTATCGGTTGCCGGCACAAGACCTATGACATGCAGCGGGATTCTGCATTTTGCCAGGACATACAAAACTCCTGCAACAGCGGCAGCACCAGCCATGTCGGCTTTCATCTGCGACATATAATCATTAACCTTTATATTCAGTCCGCCGGTATCGTAAATAATTCCTTTCCCAATAAGAACAATCGGTTTTTCATTAACTTTCTCATGTGGATTCCATTCAAGAATACAAAAAACAGGAGGATCAATACTACCCCGATTTACAGCAAGAATACCTCCCATCTTCAATGATTCAATCTTGCCTTTGTTAAGCACCTCAACGGAAAAACCTGCTGCATCTCCCATTTTCCTGATCTCCCTTGCAAGAACAGATGCATTAAGATAAGCAGGAGGTTCATTAATTAGATCCCTTGCTTTGTAAACCGCTTCACAAAGAATATTTAGCCACTCAACTTTGCTTTTTTCATTTATCCCGTACAACAGCACCTTCCCTGGAAATGCTCCCTTCTCATCGTCTTTCTCTTTAGTCCTGTACTTATCAAAAGAATAAATACTTAAAATAAGTCCTTCAGTAAAAGCCTCAACTGCTCCGTTATACATTCCATCTGAAGCGATGACAAGTTCTTTATGACTGTTCGATTTAATAAGCTTCTTCATTGTTGCGGCATTCTTTCTCAGCTCTTCTAGCATTCTGAAAGCAGGAAGTTTTCCGTTAGCCAGAACGAAATATGTGCTTCTATCATAAGAATTAACGTGTACATAGTCAACTTTTTCCCTGAGCTTTCGAAGTACATATCCTTTTTCAATTTTTGTGAGTGAGATAAATGGAGGTATTTCATCCTTCCCAACAATGCAAACAACTGATTGACTGGGCGATATCTCGTTAACCGTTTTTATCTGAATTTTCATATGAAATGCTTCTAAAGGAGGTTGTAAAGTTAATCAAAAAAATTTACTGCCTGACGCTGGAATTTTTACCTTTGCAATAAAGATGTCGGAACCTGAAAAATAAGGTGTCAGGGATTATAAATAGTAATATGATGGGCAATCTTGAAATGATATGTGAGAAGTCTCTGACGGGTGAAGCTATTTCACAGCAGGAAGCTATTAAATTATATAAGGAGGCACCCCTTTCTTTACTTGTTTTTACTGCAGGTACCATCAGAAAAAAGTTACATCCCGACAACAAGGTTGGTTACATAATTGATCGTAATGTTAATATAACGAATATATGTTTTTCGCAATGTCTTTTTTGCAATTTTTGCAAGCGCAAAGGAGATCCTGATTCATTTATTACCAACGAAGATCAATATCGCGAAAAGATTGAGGAATTGTTAAGGCTCGGTGGCGATCAGCTACTATTACAGGGTGGGATGAACCCGGAACTGGGACTGCGCTTTTACAAAGATCTTTTCATCTCACTTAAAAGAGCATATCCTTCTTTAAAGTTACATGCTCTCGGCCCTCCGGAGATTGTTTACCTCGCGAAGAGAGAGGGCCTTTCATATTCTGAAGTTCTTAAAGAATTAATAAATGCAGGCCTTGATTCACTTCCGGGAGCCGGGGCTGAAATTCTTTCCGACAGAGTGCGAAAGATGGTTTCACCTGCCAAGGCAACAACAACTGAATGGCTCGATGTAATGAGGGAGGCTCATAAGATCAACCTTCCTACATCTGCAACCATGATGGCAGGCCATGTTGAAACAATAGAAGAGAGAATTATTCATCTCATTAGCTTACGTGAAGTACAGTCGGAAAAACCTGAAAACAGCTATGGTTTTATAACCTTTGTCCCCTGGCCATTTATGGAAGAAAATACTAGACTTTACAAAGAAAAAGGCATTAAAAACAATTTGAACGGATTTGAATATATCAAATTAATAGCTATCAGCAGAATTGTACTAAACAATATTCCGAATATTCAGGCTTCGTTGCTGACTGTTGGCAAAGATGTTGCAATGATGTCGCTTCATGCTGGTGCAAATGATCTGGGTTCGGTAATGATAGAAGAGAATGTAGTAAGTTCTGCCGGAACAACATGGCGATATAATGCTGAAGAAATAATGGCTATCATAAGGGAAGCAGGATTTATACCTTACAGAAGAAACCAGAAATATGAACCTTATGAATAATATTTGTATGAAATAAATAAAAAATAAGAAACACCTTCCGGGCATTCTTATATATATGTATATATTAAACTTCGGAGCATCCTTTTTGCAGGTGTCCTGTAAAATATAAATAAATATTAATTATTCCTTGTTAACCGTTTCTTTCTTTTCTTCCTCGGGGTCGTATTTTGAAGCTTTCTTGAATTCCTTAAGCCCCTGGCCCAGACCTTTCATAAGTTCAGGGATCTTACGGCCACCAAACAGAAGCACAACAATCAGCAAGATTAAAACTATCTCAAGAGGTCCAATCTTTCCCATATCTTTAATTTTTTAATCCATTACAAAAATACAATTACTTTTTTGAAAACAAACAAACAAGTGATTAATTATTTTCTTATAAGTTTAATTATGTCATTCCCGTTAGCATAAATGAGCAGGGAGAACAGGATTATCATTCCGGCAATCTGAGCGTATTCAAGAAACTTGTCGCTCGGTTTTCTTCCTGTAATCACCTCGTATGTCAGAAATATAACATGTCCGCCATCAAGGGCTGGAATTGGCAGAATATTCATTATAGCAAGGATAATTGAAAGAAATGCAGTAAGGTTCCAGAAAGCCTGCCAGTTCCATATTCCCGGGAAGATTTTGCCAATAGTAATGAATCCGCCGAGTGATTCATATCCCTTAACCTCTTTTGAAAAAATCAGGCGGAACTGCTTCAGATAATCGCTGATAGTTCTGACTCCAAGTTTGAATCCTGCGGGAATAGATTTGAAAAAGCTGTATTTTATAGTTTTATATTCAAAAATGTTCTCGAAGGTCCTCATTACCTCCAGCCTGCCCGATTCATTTGGCATAACAGGAATATTAAGGTTTTTATTATCACGAGTAATATTCAGGGTGATGATTTTTCCCCTGTTTTTCATGAGATATCCCTGAAACTCGTCGAAGAATTTAAATTCAATGCTATCAGCACCTGTAATCTCATCGCCTGGCATAACTCCAGCCTCTTTTGCAGGAGATGTTTTTCCGAAGCCGCTTACAATGAATGGTCGGAATGGAACTCGTGCATCAATAGATCCTTTGCCTTTAATGGCATCTCTGATATATTCCCCGAGTATATTAATGTTTATCACCTCTCCATTCCTTTCAACCTGTATTGTGCTTCTGTTGTTAAGTATGATTTCCTTTGGTATCTGATAGAAGTTATCAATATACTGATTATCCACCGAAAGTATTTTGTCGCCGTTTCGCAATCCAATAGAATATCCTGTACTATCTGTTACGATTCCGTATTTGACATTTGAAGTAGGCAGGTAGGTTTCGCCCCAGACCCAGAGAATGGATACATAAATAAAGAATGCGAGCAGGAAGTTAAACAGTACCCCTCCGGTCATAATAAGTAAGCGCTGCCATGAGGGCTTCGATCTGAACTCCCATGGCTGTGGAGGCTGTTTCATCTGTTCACTGTCGAGCGATTCATCGATCATTCCTGAAATTTTTACATAACCCCCCAGAGGAAGCCATCCAATACCATATTCTGTTTCCCCCTTCCTTAACTTGAAAATTGAAAACCATGGATTGAAAAAAAGATAAAATTTTTCAACCCTCGTTTTGAAAATTTTTGCGAAAATGAAATGGCCAAGTTCATGTATAATTACAAGAATCGAAAGACTTAAAACGAACTGAATTATTTTAATCACCACAGTCATATATGTAAACTCATTTTATTTAAATAATCTTTGGCTCTCTGCCTGCTTTCAAAGTCTGATGCTTCAAGGGTTTCGAGCGTAACATCTTTAATATAAGGCGTTTTATTCATTGCATGTTCTACGATATCGGACATTTGAAGGAAACCTGTTTTACCTTCAAGGAAACTTCTGACTGCTATTTCATTTGCAGCATTTAGAATACATGGCATATTTCCGCCGGCACGTAAGGCATCAAAAGCAAGGGGTAAATTTCGGAATATTTTCTGATCAGGTTTTTCAAATGTAAGATTGTTGTATTCGTACAGGTTAAGTCGCTTTAGTTCTGACTTCAGGCGTTCAGGATAGCTCAATGCGTAAAGTATAGGTATCTTCATATCAGGGACTCCCATCTGTGCTTTCACAGAACCGTCGTAAAAATATACCAGTGAATGAATAATTGACTGAGGATGAATTATCACTTCAATTTTTTCAGGAGGAAGATTAAAAAGCCATTTTGCCTCAATAACTTCCAGTCCTTTATTCATCAGGGATGCAGAATCAACAGTAATTTTGTTTCCCATATCCCATCTCGGGTGTTTCAGAGCCTCAGCCGGGGTAACTTTCATTAATTGTTCATAGGAATATCCCCGAAAAGGTCCTCCTGATGCAGTCAGTACTATCTTGTCAACAGCATTTATGTTCTCTCCTGCAAGACATTGAAAAATAGCAGAATGTTCAGAATCAACAGGAATAATTTTACTGCCCGATTCACCGGCAACTTTCATTATCAGTTCCCCTGCCACAACAAGGGTTTCCTTGTTGGCAAGTGCAATATTTTTCCCGGCTCTCACAGCAGTCATTACCGGTTTCATTCCAGCATAACCAACCATTGCCGCAACCACCAGGTCTATTTTTTCCTCAGTTATAACATGTTCAAGTTCCTCATTACCAGCTAAAACTTTTATCCCGGTTCCGGTAAGATTCTTTTTAACCAGGGAATATTTTGTTAGATCAGCAATAGATGCATAATCGGGTTTAAAAATACGTGCCTGACTTATAAGCAGCTCTGCATTACTGCCTGCAGAAAGAACAATTACTTTGAATCTGTCAGGATATTTTGAGACTATCTCCAGGGTCTGCGTTCCTATTGAGCCTGTTGAACCGAGTAATGCAATATTTTTGATTTTACTCATCTGAAGTGTATGAGTTTATATCAGAATAGTACATGTTTTTCAGGATCAAGGGGAGTACCCTTATACCAAATTTCAAAATGCAAATGTGGGCCGGAAGTATACATTTCACCGGAACTGCCCACAATTGAAATAGCTTCACCAGCCCTTACAAAATCACCATTTGTTTTAAGAAGAGTTGCATTATGCTTATAAATGGTCACCAGGTTGTTTATATGCTGGATCTGGATTACAAAACCTGTCTCCATAGTCCACCCGGTAAAAATGACTGTCCCGTCAAGAGCTGCCATTACAGGTGAATTGGGTTTGGTAACAATGTCAGTGCCATAGTGTTTTGACCGTGGGTCAAAATGCGCAGTTATAATACCTCTTACAGGAGGGAAAAAATGAAGTCCTGCCAGGCCGGTAGTTTCTGTCAGACGTGGAAATGTAAGGCTAAACCGTTCAGCCTGTTCCACCTCTGATTTCAACTCCTCAACTTCAGGGATTGAAGAAAATTCAATGCCTGTGTACTTTTTCGAAGTGTCAGGGGATGAAACGATTTCCTCAGGTTGCCTTCCAGAAATGATTGCGTTAATGTTAGCAAAATATTTGTCCCTTAACTCAAGTTCTCGCTCAAGTGAATCAAGCCTGATGGCGCTCATAATTATTTTCCGGCGCATTTCAACATCAGGATAACCCGGGATAAACTCGCGAAGGTTTGTGAATGAAACCAGCGATATTGTAGCTCCAATTATAAAGAGAACTATAAATGAAACCAGAAGGAATGCATTATAACGTGTAAATCTTATTTTCCATACTTCCTCAAAAGTAGTATCGTTATAAATAGTAAAGCGGTACTTGTCGCGCCAGTTTTTTTTCTTCTTTTCGTCCTTTGCCATCTTAAAATCCTGAATAAGGCCTACAAAGATAATAAAAGCACAACTAATAAGACAATTTTACCTGAATTAAACCAGCGTCACAAGTTGTATTGGCTAATATAGAACAATCTAATTGGATAATTTTACTGAATAATACCAGCGCCACAAGATTAATATCTTATACAACTCTGACCTGCTTTTCTTCACTCTGCCATAAACCATGTTTTGTACACACCGCCATCGCTGAAAGATTCATATTTACGGCAGGTGCCACAATATAAAAGTCAACTTCAAAGTGAGAAGGCTTATTACCATAAGCACCAGCTGTATATCTTGTCTCCGCAAGCAATGTTTCCCTATTCCAGAGTTGTATAACACTTATAAAATGGTCGGGATCATCGGGATGAACATATTCTTCTCCCATACGAACTTTCACCTTGAATTTTTCTCCTTTTCTTACCTCATCATCGCATATAATATGAGGCATATGGCGGTCGAGATAATCCCTCTTAATCTCCTTCTCTTCCTTTTCAATATCAATAGCTTTAAATACTCGCGGCATATAAACAATAATTTTGATTCAAAAATATAACACTTCAAACATAAAAATTGTTTTTTAATTCAATTTGATTTTTGTTATTTATCGTGATTTTTTATAATTTTGTACCCACAAAATTTAAAAATAAATCCCTTTTTTAAGTTAATCCGGGAAATTAATCGGATCAGTGGGATAGATTATAAGGGATAATTAGACATAGGCACCTGTAATTTTTTATTAATAAAATGATTTTTTGAAAATAGTGCGGGGTGGAGCAGTGGTAGCTCGTTGGGCTCATAACCCAAAGGCCGAAGGTTCGAATCCTTCCCCCGCTACAACGAAAAATCCCTTACCGCGAAGCAGTAGGGGATTTTTGTTTTCAGACCGAAGCCCGCTTGCGGGGCTGAGGGAGGAAAAACAGAGTGAGAGTAAAGGAGAAAGGAAAAAGGCGAAAGGCGAAAGTAGAAAAGATATTCTAAAGTTGAATAACGAAAAGAGCAACATAACGGCGACACCTGATGGCGGGGGCGTAATCCTTTTTTCAGACCGATACCCGCTTGCGGGACTGAGGGAGGAAAAGCAGAGTGAGAGTAAAGGAGAAAGGAAA
>DYKN01000008.1:86394-107477 GCA_020722575.1 Rikenella microfusus
TTTTTTCAGACCGATACCCGCTTGCGGGACTGAGGGAGGAAAAGCAGAGTGAGAGCGGGAGTGAGAGCGAGAATGAGAGTGAGAGTGAGAGCGAGAATGAGAGTGAGAGTGAGAGTGAGAGCGAGAATGAGAGTGAGAGTGAGAGCGAGAGTGAGAGTGAGTGTGAGAGTGAGAGCGAGAGCGAGAGCGAGAGCGAGAGAGTATGTAAATTGCAAAGGGTGCAGAGCGCAGAGCTCTAAGAACAATAAAAATATAATTATGCCCTGTAAGGGCTCGATATGATAGACCCCGGCAAAGCCGGGGAATAAAGATATTACTCTCTCCTGCAGCCCTGAAAGGGCGAAATTTTGAACCTCTGATTGTGAATGAAAAGAGTGAGAGTGGGAGTGAAAATGGATGTAGAAGGGAAAAAAAATTCAATTTTCAAAGATCATATACATTACAGCTGCAAGCGATGCTCCTATGAGTGGACCAACAACCGGCACCCATGAATATCGCCAGTCGCTGTCGCGTTTACCGGGTATAGGAAGCAAAAAATGCATGATTCGGGGCCCCAGATCGCGTGCAGGATTGATGGCATATCCCGTTGGACCGCCGAGTGAAAGACCTATTCCAAGTACAACGATTGCTACAGGAAGGGCGTTCAACGCTCCCAGACCAACCTCAGGTTGTGCCATATAAAGCACTGCAAGGGCAAGTACATATGTGCCCACAATCTCTGTAATAAGATTGTATCCGTAACTCCTTATGTTAGGGCCTGTACAGAATACTGCAAGCTTTGCATTTGCGTCGCCAGTTGCATCAAAATGTTTCTTGTAAGCCAGCCATGCAAGCATTGCCCCAAACATGGCTCCCAGAAGCTGTGCACTTACATAAAGGGGCATCATCGAAGCTGAAAACTTCTTAGCAATAACAAGAGAAAGAGTTATAGCAGGATTAAGGTGTGCACCGCTTGTCCCAGCAGCTACAAGAACACCTGTAAACACACCCACTGCCCATCCGAAACATATTACAACCCAGCCACTATTGTTCCCTTTTGTTTTTTCAAGAAGCACATTTGAAACTACACCGCTTCCAAAGACGATAATCATGGCGGTGCCAAAAAATTCTGCAAAAAACTGGTTCATAAAGAAAAAATTTTAATACTTAAAAACAATTATCTTATTTGTAAATAATTCAATTATAAATATTTCTTTCCCTAAGTTTTTTAATTGGTACCGGATAGCTTCTGGTTGGTTGTTTATTAACTATTCACAACCTATTTCCCCGGTGTAAAAATCTGAGTGTTGTTTTTTTCAGGATAAGCCCGCCTGATATTTTACACTCTTCACGGCACGATTCCATCCTTCAATCATTCTGTCTGCCGAAGCTTTTTCAATCTGTGGTTCAAAGATCCTGTCGATTTGCCATTGTTTTTTAAGGTCATCATATTCCCAGAAGTTTGTTGCCAGTCCTGCGAGGTATGCTGCGCCAAGTGCAGTTGTCTCGGTTATCACAGGTCTTACAACCCTGGTTTGAAGAATATCAGATTGAAACTGCATAAGAAGGTTATTTACGGTAGCTCCACCATCAGCTCTTAATTCACTGATCTTTATTCCCGAATCTTTTTCCATTGCTTTAAGCACTTCCATAGTCTGAAAAGCAATGCTTTCGAGGGCTGCTCTTGCTATATGTGCTGATGTTGTGCCTCTTGTAATACCTGTGATCATTCCTCTGGCATGTTGTTCCCAGTGAGGTGCTCCAAGTCCGGCAAATGCTGGAACAAAATAGACACCCTCGCTCCCTCTGACGCTGCCTGCAAGTTTTTCTATTTCAGAAGAGTTCCTGATAATTCCAAGGCCATCACGAAGCCACTGTACGACAGCACCAGCAATAAAAATGCTCCCTTCAAGTGCATATTCTGTCCGTTCTCCTGCTTTCCATGCAATAGTAGTAAGGAGTTTATTTTTCGACCTTGCGGGTTTGTCTCCGATGTTCATCATCAAGAAGCATCCTGTACCGTAAGTGTTTTTAACCATCCCCGGATCTTTGCACATCTGACCGAAAAGAGCTGCCTGCTGATCACCTGCTATCCCGGCAATAATTACCGGCTCTCCAAAAGGATTTACTGCCTCTCCATATATCTCAGACGATGCTCTTACTTCAGGCAAAATATTTTCCGGAATATCAAAAATCTTAAGAAGATCTCTATCCCATTCAAGTGTATTGATATTAAAGAGCATTGTTCTAGAGGCATTTGAAACATCGGTAATATGAAGTCTTCCTCCCGTCAGGTTCCATATCAGCCATGAATCAACATTTCCGAAAGCAAGTTTGTCTTCAGAGGCAAGTTTCCGGGCTCCAATTACATTATCAAGAATCCATTTAAGTTTCGTGGCTGAAAAATAAGCATCAATAACAAGTCCCGTTTTTTCGCTTATCAATTCCGCATAGCCTTCTGCCTTCAGCCTGTCGCAATATTCTGCTGTCCGCCTGTCCTGCCATACGATTGCATTACAGAGCGGCTTTCCCGTTGTCCGATTCCAAACTACCGTAGTTTCACGCTGGTTTGTTATCCCAATGCCCACAAAGTCTGAGGGTTTTATACCGGCTTTAAACATGGCTTCAATCGCTACATCCGATTGTGATGACCATATCTCCAGCGGATCATGTTCTACCCATCCGGGTTGAGGGTATATCTGAGTGAATTCTTTCTGAGCAGATGCTACCGGCAATCCTTCCTGCCCAAAAATAATTGCCCTTGAACTTGTTGTTCCCTGATCGAGTGCAAGAATATATTTTTTCATGCTGGTTATTTATAAGTCTTATTCAGGTAAGTATTTCATTACAAGTTTTCTGAATGATTCAACCTGTTCTTCTATCCATCTACCGTCATGGCCCAGTTCTTCAGCCATTATTCCGGCTACTTCAGGTGCACATTCCGACGATGCTCTGGCATTAAAAATCAATGCTCTCGTCCGGCGAGCAAGTATGTCTTCAAGCATAACAGGCATCTCATTACGACATATCCATATAATTTCAGCCCTGGTATATGGAAGTTCTTTTGAGATTCTGACAGCCGTGTCAGGATTTTCGTTTATCATCCGTTCAATTTCAGTGGCACTGCTGCCATAAATTTTAAGCCTTTCATCCGAAATATTAATAGGAACATCATCAATCTTAAGAGACTTTGTCACACAATTCCTTCTCTTAAGCAATCCGACTTTAATTGCCTGGTTGATTGTTTCCTCTGCCATGCAGCGATAAGTTGTCCATTTGCCTCCTGTGACGGATATAAGAAAGGAAGGGGAAAGGATTATTTTATGCCTTCGTGATATTTCCTTTGTTGAGTGGGGATTGGAAGGATCCGCAGCCAGCGGCCTTAAACCTGCAAAAACCGATAATATATCTTTCCTCTGAGGTGCTTTAACCATATATTGTCCTGCCGTCCTGAGAATAAAATCAATTTCCTCCTTAAGGGCTACCGGTTCATAAGATATTTTTTCAAGTGGTGTATCGGTTGTGCCAGTTACTGTATAGCCATACCATGGAATTGCAAAAAGTACCCGGCCATCTTCGGTTTTTGGAATCATGAGTGCTGAATCACCCTGAAGAAAAGAACCATTTAATACCAGATGAACACCCTGGCTTGGCTTTATTATTTTTTGCGCTGCAGGGTTATCAATCCGTAAAATCTCATCGGAAAAAACACCTGTGGCATTTATTACAACTGATGACCTGATCTCATAATTCCTGCCTGAGATTCTGTCGGTTGCCTTTACTCCGATTACTTTACCCAACTCATCCTTAAGAAATCCTCTCACCTCAAAATAATTGAGCACCGTTCCTCCATGTTTTACACAAGCTTTTGCCAGATCAACAGCCATTCTTGAATCATCAAACTGCCCGTCATGATATACTATACCACCTTTAAGGCCTTCGGGTTTAATATTCGGGATGCGTTTAATAACTTTTCCCCGACCAATAAAATATGATCTACCCAGACTGAGTCGACCTGAAAGAAGATCGTAAAACTTCAGACCGACTGTATAAAAAACAACATCAAACCATGAATAAACAGGTATTACAAATTCCTGATTTCCTATCAGGTGAGGGGCATTTTTAAGCATTAATCCTCGCTCTCTTAGGGCCTCTACAACCAACATTATATCCATTTGTGCGAGATATCTGACACCCCCATGCACAAGTTTTGTACTTCTCGATGAAGTTCCGGAAGCAAAGTCAATTTTCTCAAGAAGAAGAGTTTTATATCCCCTATTTATTGCATCAAAAGTAATTCCAAGTCCGGTTGCACCACCACCAATAACAATTATATCATATTTATCTGAAATTTCCTGTTGCAGCTTCTGTAACTGTTCTGAACGTGTCATAACAAATAGTTAGATGAAATAAACTTACAAAAAAATGTAAATTAAAAACCTTTCATCGGTAACCTGTTAATATCTTTTTTATTACCCGGATTATAAATTTTATAAATACTGACTTAGAAAGTGTGAAAATCAGAATGTTGTATAATTATCTCAAGCTATACACCTTGTTGATAATCAAATTCTATTAATGATCCTGACCTGTTATAGATAAAATATTATCTAAATCAAACATAGTCATTATATATTTGTTATTTATGGATGTTATTTATAGATGTTATTTAAAACAAGAAATAAAATGAATAAAATTGTATTTATTATTATGATTTTCATGACTTTGTTTTCGAAAGCTTTTTCACAGGAGCCTCTTCCGGTAGTTAAGGAAGTTGATCTTAAGAAATATTCAGGCACCTGGTTTGAGATTGCTCGTTTGCCTAATCGTTTTGAAAAAGGTTTGAAATGTATTACTGCCACCTATACTCTCAGGGATGATGGTAAGATTACAGTTCTTAATCGCGGTCACAGGATCAATGATCCATCGAAGGTGAGTAGTATTAGAGGAGTTGCCTTTATACCCGATAGTAATTCACCAGCCAAACTGAAAGTTCAGTTTTTCTGGCCTTTTAGCGGTGACTACTGGATTATTGAACTTGACAGGGATTACAGGTATGTTCTGGTGGGTAATCCATCACGCAAATACTTATGGATACTTGCACGAGATAAAAATCCCGGTGAAGATATTATCAGGATGCTTCTTGAAAAGGCCGCAGGTTATGGATTTGATACAAAGTCAGTTATAAGGGCAGAACACGATTGTTAATAAAATTTTATCGGTTTTGTTCCTTATAATAACAGGTTTTTGCAGGTTTATTTCAATAGGGGCTCGATATGTGAAGCATTTCCATCATTCTGGGCTGGTTTGAGTGACAGAATGCGACAGATCAGATTATAAATATCGATATTATCAAGTTCTTTTACTGAAAATCCTTTTTTAAAAGCTGGCCCGGTTGCGTAAAAAATTCCGTACATATCAGGGTTACGGTTATCGTAACCGTGAGCTCCCCCTTTGAATTTTCCAACAAGCGGTCTTGTAGAAAGATACCATGAACTGTCGGCCACAACAACAATGTCATTTATACGCTGACTTTTCCCATAATGCCACCTTTCCGGAAGTGATTCTTTTGTCCATGCCTTAACTCCTTCCTTTTTATTTAAGAGAAGAAGAATGCTGTCTTTCTTTCCTGCAGCAGGTTCAATAAAAACAACAGGGTTACCCCCGTAAGTATTTTTTATCATCCTGGCAGGCACAATATCCCTGATATTGATATACCTGTCGGATGATACTTCCGCCATTCCGTGGTCAGAAAGAACAATTAAATTTATTCTTCTGGCATGTGGCAATTGAGCCAGTTTGTTCCTCAATACTCCGATCAGGGAATCAAGCAGATTAACTATTTCACCTGTTTCTGGCGATACTGGTCCGAAATCATGACCTGTGGCATCGGGTTCATCAAAATAGAGGGTTACCAGTTCCGGCCTTTTATCGGGTGGATAGCCTAGCCATTTGACAACAGTATCAATTCTTGCTTCAAAACTTATATTTCCATCATATTTTTTCCAGTAATAAGGATGCATTCCTGAAATAGGAGCCTCCGATCCAACCCAGAAAAATGATGCACCCAGAGCACCCTGCTTTTGTGCTGTAACCCAGAGAGGTTCACCAAAATAAAAATCTGGATTCTCAACTGCATCTCTGTCTCCTATACGGTATAACAATTTCAGGTCATGAGCAAAAAACGTATTGTTAACAATGCCGTGATGATCGGGATAAAGGCCTGTTGCTATTGAATAGTGGTTTGGAAAAGTATTTGTTGGAAACACTGAAACCAGCCTCTCTGCCATCACACCTTCAGATGCAATTTTTCTTAAGTTTGGCGTGTCATAGATACTATCATAATCCCACCTGAAAGCATCGAGTGAGACCAGAAGAACATAGCTGCTATGAGGTTTCCGGCTTTTGCCAGCATCTGAGTAACATAATGTTACAGCACATAGAGAAAGAATAATAAATCCTGTTCCAGCTATTCTTAATAGTGTTTTGATATTCATTAAAATATATTTAGTTCACAAAAGTGGGAAATTTCTCAAAAATGTAAAAATGCCACATCAGGCATTTCAACGTTTGTAACCGGGCCTTCAAGAAGTCCTGTATCATGGTTTATCTTGAATACTGAAATATTTCCCGATTTCTGATTCCCGACAAGCAGATATTTTCCACCTGGATGGATAATAAAATGCCTGGGCCAGTCTCCACCACATGGTACCCTGCCTGCCAGTTCCAGTTCTCCATTATTAAGTATTCTGAAAACAACTATTGTATTTTCTCCCCGGTTCGAACCGTACAGAAAGCGTTCATCCTTCCCAAGAGCTATTTCAGCACAATAATTATTTTCAATAAAATCTTCCGAAATTGTTTTTACCGTCTGAACAGGGCTGAGCAGGCCCGAGTCCCTGTCAACACTAAAAACAGTTATTGTTGAACTAAGTTCATTTATAACATACAATACCGAACCATCTCTGTTAAAAACAAAATGTCTGGGACCTGAACCCTGGGGCAGGTCAGTTATGCCTTCCTCTCTCCCAATAAGTTTACCGTTCAGCGTATCGAGAGTATATGAAACAATTCTGTCGAGCCCAAGGTCGGCTACATATATTAATTTTCCTGCAGGATCAGGTTTAATCATATGCGCATGTGAACGGTCAGGTTCCTCTTTTACATAAAGAATTGTATCGGTAATGGCTTTGGGAATACCGTCAGTACCAAGTTGCACAACGACAACCGAACCATTTGGATAATTTGCAATAAGTAAATGTTTGTCATCGGATGAAAGTGAAATATAACAGGGGCCTGCATATGGAATAAGCATTTCATTAAGTTTTTCCAGCACCTGCCCTGTCTCAGCATTTATTCTAAGGGTTGTAAGGCCTCCACCAAAACTTCCTTTAAACTCCATCACCTCATTAATGGTATAAAACAGGCTACTATCCTTTCCGAAGCAAAAGAATGACGGACTTGGGCCCACATCCTCCTGTGATTTAAGCTTCAAGGAACCATTCTCCGGATTGAACTTGAAAACGTATAAACCTTTCTCCTCACCTTTTGTGAATCTGCCAGCGTAAAGCAGTTCTCTTTTTTTGCAGCCTGAGGTTAGAAATAAAGTTGATGTGAGAAAAAAAATCAGGATCAGTATATTGAATTTCATTTTTTTATAGAATCTCTTTAAACTGTAGATCAAGCAAAGATAAAAATTAAGAGCGCAAAAATGTACGTTTCTAATTTTGCGCTCATTTATGACATTTACCTTACCAGGAGTTACTCCCTGGTATTAATGGTTCTTTCTCACCATTATAAGCAGTAGCTATTATCTTATATTTCGAAGCTATCGCATTCGCGATAAGCTTGAATAATTCTCAGTTCACCCTCTGGTGTGCCTCTCTGGCTTGCGCCATGTTCCATGCAGAGAACTCCATCGTATTTTTTATCGTACAGATGTTTGAAGATATTTTTATAATTTATTTCACCTGTTGTAGGTTCATTTCTGCCCGGTGAATCGCCGAGGTGGAAAGCCGCAATCTCACTCCATGCCATATCTATGTTTGGAATAAGATTGCCTTCGGTTATCTGTTGATGGTACAAATCGTCAACTATTTTGCATGAGGGTCTGTTTACTGCCCGGCAGATTGCGTATGCCTGTGGAATACCTTTGAGAAACAGCCCCGGATGATTAATATAAGGGTTAAGTGGTTCAAGTACAAGTGTGATGCCTTCTGGTTCCACAACATCACAGCAATACCTGAGATTATCGATCACATTTGCCGTCTGGTAATCCATATGAAGTTTCATATCATACCGACCGGGAACTACCAGGGCCATTTTTGCGCCGGTTCTTTTTGCCAGTTCCACAGCTTCCTTCATCTTGTTTATCAGTGCTTCACGGATCTCCGGAGAATTAAGCACAAAATCCTGTTTACCTGAATCAGCCATAAGAACATATGGCCCGAAGTCCATTCCGAGGCGTCTCAATTCATTCATAATTTTTTCCTGGACTTCGGGTGTTCGTCTCATAAAGTTATTGTCAAAAATTGCTCTGAAGCCCTGGTCGTGGCAGAATTTAATATTATCCACCGGGTCTTCTCCGGCGTTACGGCGAAACATGCCGAGAGAGGGTGCATATTTAAGCTTAAAAGGGATAACAGCATCGGGCATTTTTTTCTGTTTCATGACAGCTGGTGCACCGATAACTGCTGGAGCAGCCATAATGGCTGCCCCTGCAGAGGTTGCTTTTTTTATAAATTGCCTTCTTGTATTTTCCATGGATTAAAGCAATTAATCTTTAAAAAATTCATGTCTGGCTCTGTTTGGCTCTTGCAGCTCTTTCTTCAGCTCTTCTTCTTTCAGCTTCAGGGTTATAAGCTTCGCCCGGAACAGGTACCTCTTTAGGTATATCAACCGGACCGAAAACGAACACTTTAGGACCAAGCTTCATATCTGAATTCATTACTTCATCCCATGTTACCTCCTTCCCGGTATATGCTGATATCCGACCCATAATGGCTGTCATTGTTGAGATAGCTGTGTTTTCAAGCTCGTTAAAAGGTTTGTTGGTACGGATAGCGGTAACCAAATCGATATGTTCCTGTACATATGGGTCTTTCAGTCCCCTTTTGTTTGGTTGTCCATCTTCGCCAAGAGGATACTGGTATTCCCAGATCTTATTATTATCGAGATCGAATATTGAATCTATACAGTTTGTTGAGCCTTTTGTTCCCTGAAGGCGTTCTGAAACAGAGTTCCAGCATCCGTTTATTTGCCGACACATACTGTGAATATGAACACCGTTTTCGAACACAAAGTCGACGCTGAAGTTATCCCATTGATCTCCAGTTACTCTTCTGTGTCTTGCTCCAATACCTCTGGCTGCAACAGGGTGAGCCCCCATAAACCAGTTCATCACATCGAGGTTATGAACATGCTGTTCCACGATATGATCACCTGAAAGCCACGTCCAGTTAACCCAGTCACGTATCATCCACTCCATCTCAGTCCATGTTGGCTGGTTATCGCGATGCCAGAGTTTTCCGCCGTTCCAGTAAACGTTACCACCAACAAGCTGTCCGATGATTCCTGCTTGAACCTGCTGGTAATTGTGTACATAGTTACGCTGATGGCGGCGCTGTGTACCTGTGACGATTGTAAGGCCCAGTTCTTTAGCCTTCAGTGCTGTTGCCATCACCGAGCGTGCACCGGTGGGGTCGACACATACAGGTTTCTCGGCAAAAATATGTTTTCTTGCAGCAACTGCCGCTTCAAGGTGTTCCGGACGGAAAAATGGAGGAGTTGCCAGAATTACAATATCAACTCCTGAATCAATAACCTTCTGAAAAGCATCAAAACCCACAAAACAGTTTTCTTCAGGGACTTCCTGACCTTTCTGTTTGAGTATTGCTGCTCTGGTTTCTTCAAGCCGATCCTTAAAAGTATCACCTAGAGCTGTAATCTGGAGATTAGGACCCGCATTAAGGAAATTGATTGCAGCTCCTCTGCCGCGGCCTCCGCAGCCAATCAGCCCTGCCTTAAGCACAGGCCCATCTGGCGCCGCATCTAACCATGCAGCTTCCGGAACAACTTTCCATGCTTTTGTCTGTTGTGTGCAACTGGTAAGAATTGAAGGTACCACTGCCCCTGCAGCACCCACTACTGCAGCTTTGCCAAGAAAATTCCTTCTTGAAATACTTGATTTTTTCATGCTGGTTGGGTTTAATTTGTATTTAACTTTAAAATAAACTGTTTTATTAAAAATTCTTTAATGAGTAAAAATATAAATAATTAAACAACTTTACCAGATTGTTAGTAAAATTTAACAATTATCCTTCTGATCCTTTTTTCTTATTTTTGAAATCAAAATCAGTAAGTAAAGTATGTTAAAATACTTAAAATGATAAATCCCATAAAAATATCAAGCCTGTTTCTTCTATTCCTCCTCTCAGGCTGTTCCGGCAATAATAGAACCAATATTATAATAAATGAACAACTTCCAACCATTGAACCTGATTATACTGGAATAGTTATCCCTTCAAATATAGCACCTCTTAATTTTATTATAAGAGAAGAAGGCTCAAGATTTGAAGTAAAATTCATAGTAGAAGGCAAAAAGCCGTTATCAATTCACTGCCGTAAAGACGTAATAAAAATTCCTGAAAAAAAATGGAAAAAGCTGATGGAAAAAAGTGAAGGGAAAGATCTGGCAATTGAAATAACATCAGTAAAAAAAACAGGTGAAAGAAAAAAATTTGAAACTATCACCAACAAAATCGCACCTGAACCAATTGACCCTTATCTTACCTACAGAGTTATTTATCCGGGTTTTGAGAGATGGAATGTTATTTCCATCTGCCAGCGGGAACTTTCATCATTTAGAGTCAGAACACTGATTAAAAACTCTGTTGTGGAAGCAAACTGCATTAACTGCCACTCCTTCAACAACGGAAATACTGATGATTTTCTTTTTCATATGAGGGGATCACTCGGTGGTACATATTTTCTTACAAATGGTAAACTGGTAAAATACAATCTTAAAACTCCCGATATGAAAAACGGAGCCGTTTACCCACGCTGGCATCCTTCAGGAAGGTATGTTGCTTTTTCCTCAAATAAAATAGTTCAAAGGTTTCATATTTCTTACAATAAGAAAATCGAAGTAAGTGATCTTGAATCGTCTCTTGTAGTTTACGACAGAGATAAGGATGAGATAATGCCTGTTCCACTTGAAAAGGCATCTGAATCAATGGACACTTATCCTGAATGGTCGCCAGATGGTAAGACTCTCTATTTCTGCCGTGCACCGCAAATAGGAGAAAGCTATAATTACACAGATATTAAATATGACCTCTGGAAAGTTTCATTCAATCCAGAAACAAAAGCTTTCGGCAAAGAAGAGCCTCTATTCAAAGCATCGGAAGTCGGGAAAAGTATAGCATTCCCGAGAATTTCTCCTGACGGAAAATATATTATTGTTACTGTGAGCAATTATGGTTGTTTCCCCATATGGCACCAAGAAGCCGATCTTTACTCAATAGATGCAGAAACTGGTATAGCAAAACGTCTCAATCTTAATTCCGATTTTGCAACAGAAAGTTACCATTCCTGGTCATCAAATGGTAAGTAGCTGGTATTTGCAACCAGACGCGATAACGGTTCTGTTACAAAGCCATACATTGCATATTTCAATAACAATGGAGAGACAGCCAAACCTTTTGCCCTACCTCAAAAAAATCCGGCCAGAGATTATTTTAACCCCAAAAGCTACAATTTGCCTGAGTTATCACAAACCAGAATAATATTGACTCCCGGAAAAGTCAGAAAATATTCCAGATTTAAAGCAAAAAATGTTAATTGGGCAGGAAATTGAAAGATTAGTTATCATAAAAACTGACAATGCAAAACAAAATCAACAGATTGGACCTGCTTCTCCCAAAATTACTTTACTGGAGTTTCTTCTTTATTATTTTCCTTTATTTCTTACTCTACGCAAATCATATCTTCATATATCAGGAAAAAAATTCCCTTTTTGTATTTTCTGCTGATTATCTTTACGACCACCTGAATCAACCAGGTTCTCTGCTGAAATACCTGGCCGGTTTAATTTCTTCATTCTATTATATTCAATATGCAGGTGCGTTTATTGCTTCGGCAGTGATTTTATTAACCATTTTAAGCCTTTCAGAAATCATAAAACTGATTAAAGGAAAAGAAACTCTATTTGTACCATTCTTCACAGGGATATTAATGTTCTGGTTGCAGACAAATTACCGGTACATGCTGTATAACAATCTTGGCATTTTGCTTCAGCTTTTGCTGGCATTGGTATTTATCAAATATAAGAGGAAATATTTACCGGCTATATTACTTCCCCTGTGGTACTTTTTAAATGGCGGATTCTCCTTGATATTATATGGAATTTACGTAATCTGGCTGATATCTTTAGACATAAGGAAAAATTTTGCAGCCTTTTTGACAATTTTTATTGTAGCTACCTTAACTTTAATAACTTCAGGTGAATTGCTGTTTTTTCAGCCGTACCTGACACTCCTAATTTATCCATTAGCTCCTGCAGGTAATATTGCTGATAATATAATATTTACAATTTTATTAGCCCTGATCTGTTTTTTACCCCTTTACACGAAAATAAATGTATCTACTGTTACGGTACTTTATTCTTTATTCAGAATTGGAAGAAGAGACCTGCTAAATAGATGGGTGATTATCGCTGAAATGGTTATTCTTATTATTCTGCTTGCAGTTACAGCTTATTACAGATATGATAGAAAATCCAACGATTATTTCAGAGCTGAAAAATTATTCTACGACAGGCAATACGAAGAGCTTATAAAATTTAATCTTAAGAATCCCACTAAAAATATTATTACTTTATACCTGAATAACATTGCCCTGTGTGAGACAGGCAGGTTGAATGACATGCTTTTCAGCTTTCCGCAGAGTCCTGACGGAAGCACACTTTTCATTAAATGGGAAGCTGAAAGCGGCGGTGAATTAATGCGTCATGGTGGCAATTTCTATTACACAACTGGAATGATTAACGAAGCCTACAGATGGGCTTTTGAATATATGGTCTTAAGAGGATATACTCCCGAAGGGTTGAGGATGATGATCAAGTGTGAAATCATTAACGGTAATTATAAAAATGCTGAAATATTTATAAACCTGCTAAAGAAGACGATATTTTACAGGAAGAGTGCTATCGAATTTGAAAGGCTTCTTAATAATGATGAAGCAGTATTGAAACATCCCGAACTCGGGCAAAAGAGGAGAATAAGACCAAAAGTTGATTTCTTTACCCTGACCGATGATCCAGCTATAAATGTTTTAAGGGTTGCTGCCACTGACTCGACTTTTTCAAACAGGAATGCCTGGCAATATAAAATTGCATGGTATCTCCTGCAGAGAGATTTAAATGGTGTTGCGGAGGAATGGGATAATACAGGGAAGTATGGATTCACAAAGGTTCCCCGGCACATACAGGAAGCGGCTGTAGCAATGAGGACATTTCTTAAGATACAACTTCCTGATCAGGGAGGAATAAAAATTAGCAGTGAGATTGAACGACAGTATTTACAGTTTCTGCAGACTTTTCAGTTTTCAGGGTCCGACCTGTCCAAGGCTGAACCGTTACTGAGAAAAAATTTTGGGAATACCTTCTGGTATTATTTGTTTTATAAATAGGTACTACAACTTTAATCAACACTATTTGAGTCCTTTTAAAAAAATCTAATCGACAGGAAGACACAAAAAAAGGCCGGCAATGTTGCCGGCCTTAATAATTTTTCTGTGTTAATACCCGGCATTAATTCTATTGATAACCCGGATTTTGCTGAATTTGAGGCGCCTTATTAATTTCGGTGCGTGTAATCGGCAACCAGTAGAATGCATCATTTGCCCAGTATCTTTCATCTTCAGCCTTAGAAGTATCATAGAACCACTCCATATCGCCATTAACAAACTGTTTTATTTTCATAGGTGAAACATTTTTGATCACCTGAGGGGCAGTCATCCAGCGGCGCATGTCGTAATATTGATGACCTTCGGCGAAGAACTCTATATATCTCTCATGTCTTACCCACTGTCTGGCTAGATCCTGATCGGTTGTATTACGATCGCGGTCGGGTAATCCTGCGCGATTGCGCACCATGTTAAGTGCATCGATACCCAGCGGCATATCTGCTCCGCCAAGTTCAATACATGCTTCAGCATAGTTCAGCAGAATCTCGGCATACCGGAACTCGACCCATGTATTTGTATTGAAATAGTACTGGCCAACTGTAGCAGGATCCATAAATTTCTTCAGGTAATAACCGTTTTTGGTTCCGTTCCAGCTTTCAATAAGACCCTGTCGGGTATCAATACCGTATGCTTTGACAGTTCCGTCCATGTTATAGAAATGGCCGGTCTGAACAATATTATAAGGATCAAAGCCTGCTGCGTCAGCAGGACGCTGCTGCCATGGTGCCCCATGATAAAGGATTGTACCATAAAAACGCGGTTCTCGGCCGTAGTATGGGTTCAGGTACGGATTTGCTTCAAGTTCAGCAGCAGTTGCCTGACGTAAATATTCACCCTGCCCGATATCCCAAACAAACGGTGTTCCGTCAGCCATCTCATATTCTCTGACTGCTGGCTCGGTTGGGTTATTATTACCCCAGTTATGATATCCGTTGGGTCCATACCAGATGTTTGCCCTGTTAACGTTGCCACCGGTAAGTGGGAACTGTATTCCCCAGATGGTTTCGTCGTTCCATTTTCCTTTCTGATTAAAGATATTGAAATAGTTATCGGCATAGGTTTTTATATCAGCTTCTGTGAGTGGTGATGGAGGATCCTCGGTTGTACCGGCAAGCTTGAATGTTCCGTATGTGCCATCCATTATAGCTTTTGCGGCGTCCCTTGCAGCAGCCCAGCGCTGGGCCTGTGTACCGGTGGTAAATGAAACAAGCGGATTCGTGGGTTCATATCCACCGTTAACAAGCGGGCTGGCACAGAAGAGAAGTACTCTTGACTTTAGAGCTGCTGCGGCTGCACGTGTGGCACGGCCCTGCTCCATCGAAGCAGGTAAAAGTGAAATTGCCTGATCACAATCTGAAAGAACCTGGTCAAGTGTCTGCTGTAGGGTCGATCTTGTTATTGAAAGAAAATCCTCTCCAAGCTTAAAGGCAGTTGTTCTAATAATTGCACCTCCGTAATTCATCAGAAGGCGGCCATACATATAAGCCCTTATGAAATAAGCTTCACCTTTAAGCCTCGTTTTAAGTGCATCTTCAGTTGTAGTTTTGGTGGGAACTCCATCAATATTATCCAGAATATAGTTGAGGTTCTGGATATTTGCGTAAAGGTTGTTCCAGTACATGAATCCTCCATAACCTGTATGGGAGAAAAATCCCAGTCGGTCAGGGCTCAGAGCTCCTTTCAGATTTACATAGTTCGACGGACGGTGAATACATAGTGTCTGATCGGTTGCAGAAGATAGAAGGTCTTCGCGGGCACCGAGTATACCGTAGTTGGTATTACCTCCCATTCTGTCGTAGCATTTTCCTATATAAGATTTTACAATATTGATATCTGTAAACACAACCTGTTCGTTGAATGTACTGACCGGAGCCTGATCAAGAACATCCTCGCAAGAGGTAACCAGAAACATCAACAATGCTATCGGGATTATATAACTGATTACTTTTTTCATAGCTGTAAATTTTATCATATTAAATATATTAGAAAGTAATATTTGCACCGAAAGCAAATGTCTTCATGAGAGGATAAACTCCCTGACCACTAACCTCGGGGTCAAATTTTCTTGTTGCTGTATAAAGCAATGCAAGATTTGTACCCGAAAAATAGACACTGGCTTTTGTTATTCCTATTCCCTTAAATATGGTTGGAGGAATATTGTATGTGAGAACAACGTTCTTAAGTCTACAGTAGGCTGTATTATCGAGCCAGTAAGTATTCATATTTACTGCATGTGCCCAGTAGAAGTCGTTACGGTTGAACGCTCTGGCAATGTTAGTCTTGGTATTTGTTGGAGTCCATCTATTGTCGTAGGTCCATTTGAAATAGTTGCCAGCTTCGCCCCTTCTTTCGTCGTAGTGGTTGAACTTGTAGAATTTACCCTGCCCCTGTATAAGTACAGTAAGCTTGAAATTCTTCCAGGTTGCATCAAGATTAATTCCGTAAAAAGTTTCTGGAATATCAACCTCATCTATCAACACCCTGTCATTTCCATCTATTTTGCCATCAGGTCCGGTCGGATTTCCTTCTGCGTCAATACCTCCTACATCTTCAAAAATTACATCACCTGGTTTAGCACCCGTCATGTGAGGATAATTTGCCACTCCGTTCACCGTGTAAGTATCATCCTCAAAAATGCCTATTGCTCTGTACATCAACCATGCATTATAAGGATGCCCTGTTACCTGCTGCCATGGAACTGACCTCTTGGGCTCATCCATGAAAACAACTTCGTTATGGTTGTAACTGAAGTTCCCTCCAAAATCTATTCTGAGATCAGAAGTAACATTTTTATGAACACCAGCCTCAATTTCAAATCCCTGATTGTCAACACGGCCAATATTTTCCTGAGGCAGTGAAAGGCCTGTAAAATCAGGAACTGAAGCACTTCTGGGAGTAAGAATATCCTTTCTGATATTGTAGAAATACTCGAAATTCAGATGGAATAGATCTCTGAATAGTTTGGATTCAAACCCGATGTTTTTGGTAGTCTGTTTTTCCCATGTTATGTTCGGATTAGCCACTGTAGGAGGTCCGACTGCCGTTTCAATTGCCGCACTTGTTCCGAACGACATTCCTGATGAGAGGCCGAAGGTGTTCATATACTGGAAGGCACTACCCGGGTCCATACCCATGCTACCGTATGATGCTTTAAGCTTGAAGTAGTTTATGAAGGAGATATTATCTTTCCAGAAGCCCTCTTCTGATGCTCTCCAGCCAAGCAGGAATCCCGGGAAATAGCCCCAGCGATTGTCAGGAGGATATTTCAGTGAACCATCGGCTCTGAACACAACCTCGGCGAGGTATTTTCCACGGAAATCATAGCTGGCACGGCCTATATACGATTTACGGGCATAAATTGACCTTCCACCTGAAGTGTTTTTGTCCTGGTCAGCACCAGCATCCATTGTCTGAATAAGATCGGAGATATAATATGTGCGGTAACCGTATAAGTTGTTGTAATCACTTGTATATTGTTCAAAGCCAGCATAAAGATTTATTGTATGATCTCCAAATTTCCGGCTATAACTTGCATTAAGAAGTATAGTCTCATTTATTGTCCTGGAATAATCCTCATGGTTTTGCGGGTATGATAAGCCCCTAAGAGTTGGAATAACTGGCATATCAATCACAAAACCCGTAACCGGGTCTCTTGTAGCTTCAGTCCAGTTGGGATAGTAAAGCACCCATGGTTTGAAAAACCTTTTCCTGTAAAAGTTTGTCAGGTCGTAGCTATAATTCCCATTCAGTGTAAGACCTTTAATGAAAGGTACTGTAATTGTTCCGCTGAAAGTTGTGAGCACTCTGTAAGTTTTCTGGTCATCCTTACCTCCTGCAAATGTTGAAGTAACAACCGGGTTATCGCCATATTCAATATCCGGACCGGGAAGGCCGTTCGGCCAATAAGCCCATGTAGTTGGAACAAGGCGTGTAGACTGTCCTACAATAGAACCTGCGCTCTTATATGGGTATAACCTGTTAATCTGGAAACCTGCAAGTTCAGTACCCACCTTCAGCCAGCTTGTTATGGGCAAATCCAGTTTTGCACGAATGTTATACTGGGTATATTTGGTTGATGATTCCTTGTAAAAAGCATCATCCGCCTTGTACCCGGCAGAAAGATAGTATGCAGCACCTCTGAAACCGCCGTCAATTGATATGTTGTGGCGTGTTGTACCGGTCCAGTCTTTAATCAGTTCTCTGTACCAGTCAGTATTTGGGTGTTCCCACGGATCGGCTCCGGATCTGAAGAGTTCAATATCCTCATCAGTATAAGTTCTGGTCTTTCCGGTAGCAACCTGATATTCTGAAAGCATTGTAGCATATTCTGCAGCATTACATACTTTTGGAACAAGAGTTGGCGTCATGAAACCCTGATAGAACTGGTAATTGAGTCTTGGAGCTCCTTCACCCCCTTTCTTTGTAGTGATCAGTATGACGCCGTTTGCAGCCTGAGCACCGTAAATTGCTGCTGAGGCATCTTTCAGCACTGACAGTGTCTCTATGTCGTTCGGGTCAATCTCTGTCATTGAACGACCAGGTACACCATCAATGATAACAAGTGGAGCTGTCTGTGATGAAAGGCTTGCCCTGGATCCTCCCAGTGTGCTTCGTCCACGAACCAGAATACGGGTAGTGTTCTGACCCGGTTCATCATTTTGCTGAATGATGATTGATCCTGGCAAACGGCCCGAAAGAGCCTGAGTAACCGTAGGCGAAGGTATAGACTAAATTGTAGCACCGGGTAAGGATGTTACAGATCCAATAACATTCGCCTTTTTCTGCGTAGAATAACCTACAACAACAACCTCATCAAGGTCTGTCACTGTAGGAGACATGGTTACATCTAAGAGAACTCGACCAGCAAGCGGCACCTCCTTAGTATCATAACCTATAAACGAAAAAATCAGGATCGAATTCCTGTCTGTCACATTAATGACATATTTTCCGTCTTCATCGGTTATTGCTCCAACCGTAGTACCTTTTACCTGAATGTTTACACCAGGCATCGGATTGCCGGTCTCTGCATCAGTAACCGTTCCTGTTATCCTTATCTGCTGCTGGTCATTATTCTTCGTACTGGAATAGACCGGCTGAAAAACCATACCAACCAGCAGAAAAAGAACAACCATTTTCATAAGCCTTTGCAACCCATGAAAATGTTCACCTGGCCTTGTAGGCCAAATAAAACTGTTCGTTTTTTTCAGAACGTTACATCGTTAATTAGTTAGTAATAAATTAGTTAATAGGAATTAAAACTGATATTATTAAACTTGAAAATATTCTAATAATTGTATTTTTACGCTTAATTATCTTCAATAATATTTTCATTCTTTACCAATATGGGACAAATCAACTAAATGCCTGTTATTAAAACCCTTACCCCTATACCAGAATTAATCTTTGTATTTTTGTGAACGTTTACGAAATTAAATAAAATTTTTTTAAATACAATTTCCTTCAATAATAATCTGAGACATCAATTTTTTGTTCATTCTTTCCCGGGTTTTCATTATACTCGCAAACAATTCTGAACCCAACATAGAAACAATCAGAATACCACCATATACTTTTAGGCATCTGAGGGTCAGTCTTAAGCCACTCTTCTGTTCTTGTATAATCACGTCCTGCGCATCTTGTTTTGCCTGCCTCGTCGAGATAGGAACCTCCCCTTATTACATGCTCAGTACCTGCTTCAGGACCTTTTGGATCAATCAGTAATCCTTCAGGATATTGCGAAAGTATATCCGGCGCATACCAGTCGGAACAGAATTCTGCAACGTTACCCAGCATATTTTTCAGCCCGAAAGGATTAGGCTTCACCCTTTCAGGCAAATGGGTTTTCAAACTGCTGTTTTCCCTGTAAATAACATATGAATTTATAACAGCAGTGTCATTCTTAGACAACTTAGCCTTCCAACCTGTTTTCTGAAATTTGTTCGGATCTCCGGGAAAATAATAAGGTGTTGATGTGCCTCCCCGGCATGCATATTCCCATTCGGCTTCAGTTGGTAAACGGTAATTCTTACCGGTTACTTTTGATAGCCACCTGCAATATGTCTCTGCTGCATGATATGTAAGTGAGATTACAGGACGCTGACCCATTCCCCATCCTTGATCGGGCTGTCCGTATGGTGGTGTGGGGCCCGAGATGGCATCAACTTCCATAGCACCTCGTGCTCTTATACCTTCTGTATCAGTACTTCTTCCTTCAGCAGCAGTCTGGGCATAAAAAGCAAGATATTCATCCCAGGTCACTTCTATCTCACCCATAAAGAATGGACTTATCTGTACTTCCCGTACAGGCCCCTCATCGGAACGTCTGAAAGGTTCATCTTCCGGACTACCCATCTTAAACCTGCCTCCCGGTATTGCTATCATTCTGAATGATACCGATGTGCCCGGTATCTTTTCAGTAAATGACTTAAATTCTGTAACTTTTTCCGGCTCTGTGAATAATTCTTTTGGCGCTGATGAAACTTTTCCAAATGTCGTATTACTTCCATGAGTATACCCTTCTATATAATGACCGGCATTAAGATGACAGTTTATGCAATGAAGATCTGGTGTTTTTTTTGTTTGCTTATAATACAAATGCGCATCAGCTCCTTCTTTGCTCAATGTGAGTGGAAAAAGATTCTCATGACAGCGCAGACAACTGCTCTCATAGGTATAACTCCTTGCATTCTCAAGCCTGCGACGTTCAACCCAGTCAAACGATGCAGAATCTTTAGTCCAGTAACTCCATAAGTCCCTCAGACCGGTCTTTACCTTCTCTCTTAAATACCCCTGCCCTTTGGGCGGCAGATGACACTCGGCACAACCAACCCTGAAACCCGAACGCGTCTCATAATGTACCGACCTCTTCCACGAATTGTCAGCCTCAGGATGTACATGACACGACATGCAAAAATTATTGGACGAAGTCAGAACAATAGCCTTTTCAAATCCCCAGTATATCAAAAGCCCGGCAACCATGCCCGGAACAAATAATTTTAAAATCTTTTTCATTCCATTCCGTAATTAACAAGGGTTGAATATAAAAAATCTTTCTTCAGAAAAAATTGAGTTGAGAAATTAAAATTATTTAATATGATAAATGTGAAGAAATAGAGTATTACATTTGCATTGAATTGTATTACCGGAAAAATAATGAAAAGAATTATTTTATTATTAGTTGCAGTAATTTTTCAGCTCCAGGTTCAGTCACATCCCTGGAAACCTTCACATTATGTGATCATTGATACCGATGGAGGAATTGATGATATGAGATCAATATGCCTGATGCTTGCATCACCTGATGTCAGGGTTTTAGCATTAACGGTATCGCCGGGCATACTGAGTGCTGAGAATGCCTA
>DYKN01000032.1 GCA_020722575.1 Rikenella microfusus
GGAATTTTAAGCTTAAGAAAAGTACTTGTTACTGCAAACTGTCCGCCGAAACCTGTCATAGATATATCCGGGTTGTTAAGGCTCAGGAAAGTCAAACCACCTATATAGGACATGTTCATAATGCTTCCGCCTTTTTCGAGCCATTGCAGTCGTATTGTGTCAGAAGCAAGTGTTTTATCCATTGTATAAGAAACTGAGAGATCCTTAGGATTTACTTTTGCGCCAGCTTTTACACCTGTGCCAGGTAAAATCTTTCCGCCGGAAACAAGAGTCAAATCAAGCATCCCGCCCGGAAAACCTGTTTCAAAGTTGCATTCATTACCGGAGCTAACGGTAAAGATAATCTCCCGCTTACCCAGCCCACTCTTAGCAATTACTGAAACAGGCTGAGTAACATCGAGAGATGTTTTATAAGTAAAATTACCCCCATTACGGAGCCGGGTAACTTCCGTTCCATTTACCATGATTGTAATCCTGTTGGCTGAATTAAAAATAGCTTTTTTACGGCTAAAATTGAAGACGACTTCTTCCTGCGGAAAAAGCGTGACAAAAAACATTGTCATCATAAAAAGAAGAAATATTTTTTTCATTACGTCAGATTTTAAATTGTTCTAAAAGTAAAAAACATTATTTGAATAAACATAATTTTGAGAATTATTTCTTGAAAACTTTCAGTATTAAAGTTTTTTTGAGCTGAATCGGTTTTAACTACCAGTTTCCCTGGTTTTCATCTCTTCTATTATAGATTTATACGGTTGTATAATGTGTTAATTTTTATATAATCTATTTTTATAAACAGGAGAAGTATTTTTATTTATTGATATCTTTGAATTATAAATTGAACTCATACTGTATCTAAGCACTGTTGATTTTAATTTTATAAAAAATGAAGAAGATAACAATTCTGGTTTCAGCATTACTTTGCGCTCAGCTTTTTTTCTGATTCCTGAAGTTTTATCACAGCAATATTCTTCACCAGTTCAGTTTACAACTGAACAGGATCACCGAAATATGATGGATCAACTTGGAATAAAAAGTGTTCGTCCTGGACCAAGCGGAAATGAATCAGCACCCAATCATGCCAACTATGATGAGTCACTTGCAAATCCTTATCCGGACCTGCCCGATTTGTTAACTTTGGATAATGGCAAGAAAGTAACAACACCTGAGATGTGGTGGAAACTGCGTCGGCCTGAAATAGTTGAACATATGGAAAGGGAAGTATACGGGCGACTGCCAGAAAATATTCCTCCCGTCAAATGGAATATAGACATTTCCGAAAGGGAAATGGTTGGGTTCATACCGGTTATTGCCAAAAAGCTGACAGGTCATGTCGATAATTCAGAGTATCCATTGATTGAAGTTAAAATTTCAATGGTTCTTGTTACACCGGCGAATGCAAAAAAACCTGTACCTGTACTTATGATGTTCGGAAGACCAAGCTTGCCGGCTCCGGCCCAGCCAGATCAGGATGAACTTGAAATTATTAATAAAGTATTAAGGGAAATGATGTCAGAAAAATCCCCGGAGGTAAAGGCTATACTTGAAAAATACCTTGCATATACACCTCTTACACGTTCAACCACTACTTCTCCTTTTGGGGCAACAGGCAGCCAGGCTAGAACCGACCCTCCCGCAACACAGCAATTATTAGCTGCCGGCTGGGGATATGCAATTATCGACCCTTCGTCAATTCAAGCCGATAATGGTGCCGGCCTAACAAGAGGAATAATAGGTCTGGTAAACAAGGGACAACCACGCAAGCCAGATGATTGGGGTGCTCTTAGGGCATGGGCATGGGGCGCTGCACGGGGACTGGATTATCTTGAGACTGATCCGGCAGTCGATGCAAAACATGTCGGTATAGAAGGAGTATCACGATATGGTAAAGCAGCTCTTGTTACACTTGCTTTCGAAGAAAGGTTTGCGATGGCACTTGTGGGTTCTTCAGGCAAAGGAGGTGCAACACTCCATCGGAGATTTTTTGGTGAAGCTGTTGAAAATCTTACAGGACCGGGCGAATATCACTGGATGGCAGGGAATTATATGAAGTACGGAGCTGAAGAGTCTGTTTTTGGACGCGGAAATATCGATGATCTGCCTGTCGATTCACATAGCCTTATTGCTATGTGTGCGCCCAGACTTACCTTTATCAGTTATGGAATACCTGAAAAAGGTGATGCAAAATGGCTCGATCAGAAAGGAAGTTACATGGCCACCATTGCAGCAGGAGCTGTTTTTAAACTTCTTGGAGCAAAGGACCTTGGAGTCTCAAATGATTATAAAACCGAAGAAATGCCGCCTTATAACACAGGTATGCTTGATGGCGAGCTTGCATGGCGCCAGCACGACGGAGGCCATACAGATTTGCCAAACATGAAATACTTTATCGAATGGGCCAGTAAAAAAATCAACTATAAAGGTTCACAATAAATTAACTAGAATTACTTCAAATTGATCTGGTTTTATTAAACAAAAATTAATTACTATTAAAATTTTTGTTCAGTTTTTTAAGCCATCATCTGGCTTATTTTATTATCGTTTTAACCGGCGTGATTTTACCAAGTGTTCTAACCGTTTCTGAAAGATCGAGGCTTTTAAATTTCCCGGCAGAATTGCTTGAAAGTATCATTTTTTCCTTTCTTGAATCAATAAACGAAATGGTCAGAATGTAAGTGAAATAACCTTCTTTTCCCTCGTTCATCTTTATAACAGGAATGTGCTTTTTAAGCTCAATACTCTCAACTTCATCGTATTTATATTTACTGATTATGTCCCCAATTTGTTTGGTAATCCCAGTTCTGGTAAATTCAATCTCACCTATCGGAATAATCTTCTTATTCTCTTTATTTAACCTGTGCTGAATAATAAAAGATACTGTTAAAGATACAATTAAAAAGGCAGGATACAGGATCAGAAAACTGATATTGAAAGTTTCGTAAACAATTAAATATAAAGCCGGTAATATAGCGACACCAATAATAATTATTATATTAAGGCGTCTCCTTTGCTTTCCCTTTAACTCCGGATCGGGATAATCAACACGGTAAATAAGATATTTACTCATGGAATATTACAAAATCACATATCCATAGTTAATTCTTCCCCATTAATCGAACATATCAATAATGCTTGTAACTCCCAGATAATTTTTTCTGTTTGATATTTAGAATAATAAACTTTTACATTATTTTTTAAAAATCTCCAAAACCAAGAACCAGTGCAGCTGTTAGCCATATTATATTTCCTTTGAATGAATTATCACTGAATTTTGTTAAGTAATTATATCCGCCTTCAATTTTAAAACTTGTATAACTTAAATTAGCCCCATAAATATTTTGATATCTCGGTTTAAATGTTGCGATTTTGATTTCAGTGTGCAGTCCCACATTTAATGAAAAAGCATTGAAAATTTTATATTCCCTTTTTTCATCATAGGTGTTATCAAAACGATTGCTTTTTAACGTGCATCCAGAGGCAGAAATAAAAGGTGCTAAGTGAAATCGCTCACTTCTTGCAACAATATATCCAGCTCTTGCTCCTACATCCAGATAACTGAATTTTTCATCTACCCTGAAATCAAATATATCAGTTGGGGTTATCACTGTAAAAGGCTCTTTAAGTGCCGGCCATGCTGCTTTTAAAAAAAATGAGGAATAGATATTTTTGATTTTTAAATCCATACCCATATAAGCAGACATTGAAGAGAAAAAATTTTCTTTCAGACTGCCTGTTGCAAAAACCCCTCCCGATCCTAATGATGCTGACCATGAGGCTTTTATTTTTCCTGCGGGAAGAAAATCTTTAATAAAAACTTCATACCTGGTTTCCCTGTAATCCCTGCGAAAATTATTCAGCATTTCATTGTATTCACTGTTATCTGAGCCCTTAAGAATAGCATGAAGTAAAATTGTAGAAACCCTTTTACTTTCCTCATCAAGATCGGAGTTGTTACACTCCTGAAAAAGAAAATTATCGAGTTCTTGAAGTTTTTTCATGAGTGATACTCCGATATTGTAAGCATTCTGGTAAACCCTTGTATCTTTTTTGTCAGGATAAAAAAACATGAACTCAGTAAGTTTTTCCCAATCGTTTAAAATAATATTCAAAAATAGATTCTCCGTGTAACTAAAAGCTGAATAATTCTTGCCTGAAGTGAGGTCAGTCAGGTATTTATATATTTCTCTGGCCTTCTGGTAATCATTTTCAATGATTTTGGCCTCAAGCATCTTGCGGCCATTATTGACTATTATTTCAGTACTGTCGATGTAAGCCTTGATTTCATTGCCTATCTGTGCATATACTGCGGGTATTATCAATAATAATACCAGAAAAGAAGTAATTTTTTTTCTCATTTCATTCAAGAAAATTTTGTGGTAAATAAATATAAAAATATGAAAATTTTTTTATTTGCATAGAAGTTGACAGATTTTTTGATAGGCTATTTCAGGACAGTACAGGTTACGATTTACGATTTCTTCTTGAATATTTTTGCCATGTGATAAAAGTACTGGAAAAAAGTTAATTAAAGTCCGAATATTTGATAATTAATTTATAATCCAGATATAAAAAATATTGTTAACGTTAACGATATTTTATATATTTGATTAATTTTACCTCAGAAATTGATAAAAATAAACTTTACAAATTAATTAACTATGACCAGCAGAAGAGATTTTATGAAGAAAGCAGCACTTGGTTCCGCAGCCATTGCTTTCAGTGCCAGAAGTTATTCGCGCATCCTTGGGGCAAACGATAGG
The DNA here is from genome assembly GCA_020722575.1 of Rikenella microfusus. Classification (GTDB taxonomy): domain Bacteria; phylum Bacteroidota; class Bacteroidia; order Bacteroidales; family VadinHA17; genus LD21. The sequence goes on from DYKN01000032.1 coordinate 4,761, forward strand.
GTGCGCGTAGGTATTGTCGGATATTCTGACCGTTTTCGTGGGTCGCTTTATCCGGCTTTTATGGCTCTGGCAAAAGAACTCAATTTTGAGTTCACCGCACTCTCCGATATCTGGAGACTTCGACGGGAACAGGCCGATGAATTTTTTCGGTCAAAAGGAATGACTTTAAAACTATACAGGAACAATGAAGAGCTTTATAGTGCGAAGGATACAGATGCTGTAATTATCAGTACAGCCGATTTCCAGCATGCTCTACATTGTGCTGAAGCTGTGAGGGCAGGCCGCGATGTGTATGTCGAAAAACCTTTTGCCGAAACTATGGCCGATGCTAGAATAGCGCTCAAGGCCGTTCAGGAAACCGGCAAAATTGTCCAGATAGGTTCACAACGCCGAAGCGCACCAAACTACATTGCAGCAAATGAATATATTCGTTCAGGTAAATTTGGCAGGATCGTTGCAGTAGAGATGACATGGAACGTCAATCAGCCCGGACGCTGGAGAAGGCCTGATGTTGTGCCCCTTCTCAAAGAACAGGACACCGATTGGAAACGCTTCATTATGAACAGACCATTCGAACCTTTTGATGCAAGAAAACATCTCGAATTCCGTCTTTTCTGGCCTTATTCATCAGGCATCCCCGGCCAGTGGATGGCTCATCAGATTGATACGGTCCACTGGTTTACCGGACTGTCCCATCCCAGAAGCGTTGCCGCTAACGGGGGTATATATCTATGGAAAGATGGCCGAACTAACTTCGATACCATGACTGCTGTGATGGATTACGGCTCAGATACCGATCCTGACCTCGGCTTTCTGGTAACTTACTCCTCAAGGTTCACTAACTCGGCAGGTGGTACAAAAGAACTTTATTTCTCAAATGGTGGAATGCTGAATCTCGACACCAACAAGGTCACTTCTGAGGGTGGACTACAGGAACGGTATGCCAGGGCTATGAACATGAAGCCTAATCTCCTTGAACCATTCGACCTGCCATCTTTCAAAGTCGAGACAGCTGCCAATACAGGTGGCGATCCGATGACTACCGCACATATGCGCAACTGGATGGAATGCGTACGCGACCGCAAAAAACCCAACGCTGATGTCGTAGCTGGCTATAATCATTCAATAGCATGTATAATGGTTAATGCAGCCATCAGAACCGGCGAAAAAGTTACTTTCGACGAGAAAAATCAAGAGGTCATGGCTGGGGGTAAAATCTTTCAATATTGATAATTAAAATGCTATAAATTAACATATTATGAAATATTTATTAACAATTTTTCTGATATTTTCCAGTATTGGAACCTATTCTCAGAAAATTAAGCTGATGCATGATGAAGGCAAACGAAAAGTTGATGTTTTCGTTGGAGATAAATTTTTTACATCATACCGTTATCCGGCTGAACTCGAAAAACCTTTTCTTTTCCCGGTGCATGCACCTAACGGATCGGTTGTTACCCGCGGCTATCCGCTTGAACCCAGAAAAGGAGAACGGGTTGACCATCCTCACCACTTAGGTCTCTGGTTTAACCATGGTAACGTTAATGGACTCGATTTCTGGAATAACTCTTCAGCCATCCCGGCAAACCGCAAGGATCGATATGGACATATTGTGGTTCAGAAAATTGTAAAAGCAAAAAGCGGTAAAACAGGCCTTCTTGAAGTTGTATCGGAATGGAAAGACAATAAAAACAACACTGTCCTCACCGAGAACACACAATACATCTTCAGAGTTTCGAAAACAGGCTGGATGGTTGACCATATTGCAACTCTCACTGCTACCAATGGGCCGGTTACCATTACCGATAACAAGGAAGGAATGTTTGCGATCCGGGTAGACCGTGCATTTGAAATGCCGACAAAAGAAGCATTAATTTTTACTGATGATAAAGGTAACCCTACAACTGTAAAAGCTACCGACAACACAGGCGTTACCGGAATGTATGTATCGAGCAACGGCAACAAAGGCGATGCAGTGTGGGGAACACGGAACAAATGGGTTATTCTTTCTGGAACAAAGGATAACGTGCCTATATCCTTTGCAATATTTGACCATCCAAAAAATCCGGGATTCCCGGCTTATTCTCATGCAAGAGGATACGGACTCTTTTCGGTCAATAATCTCGGTCAAAAATCTTACGACCCGAAACAGGAACAGGTGGTTTACAAACTTGCTTCGGGTCAGTCGATGAAGCTGATGCATAGATTCTACATCCAGTCGGGTGCAGAATTGACACCTGAAGAGGCTGAGGCTATCTTCAATGATTTTTCTAAATCATATTGATAATTTAACCCTTCGTGCAACCCTTTGTGACTTTTGTGGTAAAGAAGATAATCACTAAGGATTCAAAGGATAACCCAAAGGGAAAGAGTAAAAACAGAAAATAAGCGAATTAATATTTCAAAAAAATGATTAAGCGCTCACTTTCTTTTCTGGCTGCTGCGCTCTGTAGTTTCGCAGCATTGGCTTCAGGGCCTATTCCGGTTATCAGGGAGTATTATGAAATAAGAATTTACCATATTACCGATAGAACTCAGGAGGAGAGAACCGACAGGTTTCTCAAGGAGTCTTTTCTTCCAGCTCTTCATCGTTCAGGTATAGAGAAAGTCGGAGTCTTCAAGCCGGTGGAATCCGACACGGCATATGGAAAAAGAATATACGTCTTTATACCATATAAAACAGCTGAGCAAATGGTTCGCCTTCAGGAAATGCTTGAAACCGACCAGAAATACAACAATGACGGTAAAGATTTTCTGAATGCGCCGTTCGATAATCCTCCCTTTAAAAGGTACGAAAGCATTTATCTTTATGCTTTCAAGGAGATGCCTGTTTTCAGACCTCCACAGTTTAAGACCCCACATTCGGCAAGAATCTATGAACTTCGAAGCTACGAAAGTGCTACCGAAGCAAAAGCCCTGAAGAAGATTGAAATGTTCAACGATGGCGGAGAGATGAAACTTTTTGAAAAGCTGAGATTCAATGCCGTATTTTTTGGTCAGGTTCTTGCTGGAAGCACAAAACCGAACCTCATGTATATGACTTCGTTTGCCGATCAGAAATCAAGGGATGATCACTGGAACGAATTTCGCAACCATCCTGAATGGAAAACAATATCGGCTCTGGAAGAATATAAGAATACAGTATCGAAGGTAAATGTGTTTTTACTCCATCCTGTTGATTATTCTGATTTCTGAGTAGTGAACATTATCCCGTCCTGAATTACTGGTAAACGCTGATTAAGAATAAGATCAGAGGATGCAAAATATTGACAATAAGTTTTTTGCATCCTATTCTTTATTCTTTTCTGCTTTTTTAAATCTTTCAGACTATCACAACGGTGGATTTTAAAAATGCAGAATAATAATTAATAGAATCTTAAGCCATTGGAAGGTCAATTTTTGCTATGGCTTCTTCTACTTCCGACTGTGTAAGTTCATGATCGGGCAGGTTACCTTCGAAGTATTTTTCGTAAGCTGAGATGTCCATATGTCCGTGTCCGCTAAGGTTGAAAAGAATTACTTTTGGTTGTCCTTCGAGGTCGGCTTTTCTAGCTTCGTCGAGTGCAGCAGCAATAGCATAGTTTGATTCAGGAGCCGGAAGGATACCTTCTGTACTGGCAAAAAGCACACCAGCTTCGAAACATTCTCTCTGCAGTTTTGCTTTTGCTTCTATAAAGCCGTCTTTCAGAAGCTGACTCACCAGTACACCGGCTCCATGGTATCTCAACCCGCCTGCATGAATTTTTTCGGGAATAAAATTATGACCAAGTGTGTACATGGGCAGCAGAGGTGTCATACCAGCCGAATCCCCAAAATCGTACATAAATTTCCCCTTTGTCAGTTTAGGACATGAAGCAGGCTCAACAGTCAGCAGACGGACATTCTTACCGTTAAGCAGACGTTCTCTCAGGAAAGGAAATGCAATACCCGAGAAGTTCGATCCGCCTCCGAAGCATCCAATAACCACATCAGGATATTCTCCGGCTTTTTCCATCTGCAGCAAAGCTTCCTGCCCGATAATAGTTTGATGCAGTATCACATGATTAAGCACGCTTCCCAGTGAATACTTTGTGTACGGGTCCTGAAGGGCGATCTCCATTGCTTCAGAAATTGCTATTCCAAGGCTGCCGGGTGAATCAGGATCATTTTCAAGAACTTTTCTGCCCGCTTCAGTCATAGTACTTGGTGATGGAATAACTTTCGCATTATATGAATTCATGAGAATCTTTCTGCCGGGTTTCTGGTTGAAACTTACCCTGACCATGAATACAAGTAGCTCGAGGCCAAAATGATTACAGGCAAAGCTCATTGCACTTCCCCATTGACCTGCTCCGGTCTCAGTTGTGATTCTTCGTATTCCTTCTTTTTTGTTATAATATGCCTGGGCAATGGCTGTATTGGCTTTATGTGACCCTGAATAATTGCCACCTTCATATTTGTAATAGATTTTGCTTTTTGTGCCAAGCTTCTTCTCTAAATTAATAGCCCTGTAAAGAGGTGAAGGGCGATACATCTTATACAGGTCTAGCACTTCATCAGGAATATCTATGTACCTTTCGGTTGAAACCTCCTGCTTTATAAGTGCCATCGGAAAAACTGCCGCAAGATCTTCAGGATTCAAAGGCTGACGTGTAGCTGGATGTAAAGGAGGCAATGGCTTGTTGGGCATATCAGCCAGAATATTATACCATTGCCTTGGCATTTCTTTCTCGCTTAGTGTGATTTTTACTGACTTTTTCATATTCATTTATTTTTAGGTTAGTAATAAATTTTTAAATAAAAAAGGCACGCTGTGAATAGCGTGCCTGAGCCATGAAAAAACTTGGTAAATTACATAACGGCACTGTTCACAGCGAAACTGAAATCACTGCACCAGCACCAGACCTTTAAAATTTTCTGTTTCATCGTTACAAAGCTATTATTTATTTTTAAATTTCATATAATTGTTTAAAATTATTTTTTATCAACATCGAGCCCATTATTTATTATTCTTATCTGGCGGTTAATAGATTCCTGGTGTATTGCTTTAAAAACTGAGTCAATAAGTTCATTGCTCAATCCCTTTTCCTGTCCTTTAACAATAGCTTTGCTTATTATTTCATCCCAGCGGACGCTTTGCAGTACTGTTATATTGTTCCTTTTCTTGAGCAATCCTATTTTGTCACATATTTGCATTCGTCGTTCGAGAAGTTCGATTAGATGATCATCGAAGATATCTATTTGCTGTCGAAGTTCACCCAGTTCATCAATGAGGCGAGGGTCGGCAGGGTTGGGTTTACGGAGAACGAGCCGGTTAAGTATTTCCTCCAGAGCTTCAGGGGTAACCTGCTGAGCGGAGTCACTTAGCGCCTTGTTGGGATTGATATGGGATTCTATTGCCAATCCGTCGAAATTCAGGTCCATTGCTTTCTGAGAAATTTCGAAAATGTATTTCCTTGCTCCGCTTATATGACTGGGATCGCAGAGTATGGGCAGACCCGGTATTCTTCTTCGCAGCTCAATGGGTATCTGCCAGTTCGGTTGATTCCGATAAACCGTTTTCTCGAAGGCTGAGAACCCCCGGTGTATTGCACCAAGTTTTTTGATGCCTGCCCTGGCAATTCTTTCTATGGCGCCTGTCCACAGATCAATATCAGGATTTACTGGATTTTTGACGAATACGATAATATCCACGCCTGAGAGGGCATCGGCAATTTCCTGTACTGCAAAAGGGTTGACAGAGGTTCGGGCACCAATCCACAGGACGTCAACACCATATTTAAGTGCCTCGTATACGTGCTTTTCATTTGCTACCTCCGTAGCAGTCATCAGACCCGTCTCAGCCTTAACCCTGCGCAACCATTGCAATCCTGGTGTACCTACTCCCTCAAAAGTACCCGGACGTGTTCGCGGCTTCCATACACCTGCCCGGAATACTCTGACTTTTTTTAACCGTGCCAGTTGCCTGGCTGTTTCCATTACCTGATCCTCACTTTCAGCACTGCAGGGACCTGAAATGATGAAAGGCCGTTCATTTTGGTCAAGCCAGTTCTCAAACGGTGTCAGTTCCATCTTTAAAACCATAATTCTTTTAATTTAAAATTTTCTGTATCTTATTAGCTTCATCCATAAGCCTCTTCAGGCCTTCAATATCTTTCTTAACTATCATCTGCCTGAAGCGGTTCATTTTGTCAATATATGTATCCATTACCTCAAGTATATATTCGGCATTCTCAACAAATATCGGAGCCCATGTATCTCCACTGCTCTTGGCAAGTCTGACGGTGCTCTCAAAACCACCAGCTGCAAGTGTAAGTATGTTCTGGGTTTCTTTTTCCTTATCGAGTACACATAGTGCCAGGGAAAATGATGTTATATGAGAAATATGCGAGACATAGGCTACATGAATGTCGTGACTGATTGAATCCATATAAACTATGCTCATATTTAAAACATCAAGCATTTGTTTTACTGTTTCGAGTGCATCGGGGTCACTCAGCTCCGGGTCACATATTATGGCACGTTTATAATCGAACAGTTTACTGTGTGCAGCCAGAGGGCCTGAATATTCCGTACCAGCCATTGGATGAGCAGGCACAAACCTCCCTCGTCCAGGATGACCGGCTGAAGCTCTTGCAATTGATGCTTTGGTCGATCCCATATCGGTCACAACTTTATCAGTACCTGCAATCCTGTCGAGAATACGTGGAAGCAATTCACAATTTGTATCAACCGGTGTACAAAGAAGAATGAGATCACTAGAATCAACCGCATCCTCAAGTGATTCAATTTCATCCACGATACCGCACAGCTTTGCAATATTTTGATGCTGAATGCTTATATCAACGCCTATCACTTTATCTGCAAATCCTCTTTTTTTCAGGTCAATTGCCAGTGATCCGCCTATCAAACCTATACCTACTACGCTAATTGTCATAATCAATCAATAATGATTTTAAATATATATCTGTTACTCAGTTTTTTATCACGTTACTGATTCTTTTTCTTGCTTTTTCAAGTACCTCCTCATTACTGCAAAGGGAAATTCTTATATACTTTTCCCCGTTTTTCCCGAATATAAAGCCTGGAGTTATGAATACATGAGCATTGTCTAGGAGATATTCCGACAACTCTTCCCCTGAAGTAAAATTGTTGTTTATTCTACCCCAGAGGAAAAGCCCCGTCTGTTTATCGTCATAATCACATTTAAGGATTTGCATAATTTCCTCCGCAATTTTTCTTCTTTGCCGGTAGATTTTGTTAAGTTTTTCATACCATGCTTCATCTTTTCCGAGTGCTTCGGCAGCAGCAAGCTGAAGAGGTTTAAACATGCCGGAATCCATGTTGCTTTTCACTTTTAAAATATTGTTTATGTAATCACGGTGGCCGGCTACCATTCCGATTCGCCATCCGGCCATATTGTGTGATTTGCTCAACGAGTTAAGTTCAATTACAGATTCTCTTTTTGAGTCGGCAGTCAATATGCTGACATAATCTCTGTTAAGTATAAAACTATAAGGGTTATCGTTGCAAACCAGAATATGATGCTTATAAGCAAATGTGACCAATTTTTCGAAAAGAACTATGGAGCCTGGGATACCTGTAGGCATATTCGGATAATTGACCCACATCAGTTTTACCCGTGAGAGGTCACTTTCTTCGAGTAGTTTAAGATCAGGCATCCAGTTGTTTTTTTCAATGAGGTCATATGTTTTAATTTTGCCTCCGATCAGTTTTGTGACAGATGAATACGACGGATATCCTGGGTCAGGTACAAGAACCTCATCCCCCGGATTAATGAATGCCATGCTGATATGCATTATGCCCTCCTTGCTTCCAATCAAAGGCAGTATCTCGTTATCAGGGTCAAGTTTTACTCCGAAATATTTCATGTACCAGCCGGCCATAGCTTTTCGCAGTTCAGGGATTCCGTTATAGCTCTGGTATCCGTGCACATCAGGTTTTTCTGCTTCGGCAGCAAGCTTATTTACGGCTTCTTCCGGGGGCGGTAAATCGGGGCTTCCAATGCCAAGGTTGATAACATCAATTCCTGAGCTCCTCATCATGGCAATTTGCCTTAGCTTTGCCGAAAAATAGTATTCACTTACTCCATGTGTCCGTTGTGCAGGTTCAACTATCATAAATAGTATTGTTTTTCATGTAAATGCCAAGTATTTCCAGGTCGCGTGTATCATCTCCAAGAACGCCTGGTATTGCTTCTACCATTGAATCATCCGGGAGTTCCAGATCGAGATAGAACAGGTATTCCCATCCCTTGCCATTGAGGCGAGGTACCGATTGTATCTTTGTGAGATTAATATTCAATTCGGCAAGTTTTGTCAGTACTCCTGCCAGACTTCCAGGTTTATGTCCTACCGAGAAGCATATTGATGCCTTATTACCTGTACGGTGCCCTTTACTGCGGCTTCCTATAACAAGAAAACGCGTATAGTTCTCGTGGTAAGTTTCAATGTTCGGAGCAATTATTTTCAAACCATACATCTCAGCTGCCCTTGAGGAAGCAATAGCTGCTATACCTTTAAGTTTCCTTTCGCTTATGATGCGGGCACTTCCGGCAGTATCTTCTGTTTCTATAAGCTTTATGCCAGGATGTCTATCAAGAAAACTCATACATTGAGAAAAAGCAATAGGATGTGACCATATCTCTTTTATGTCCTCAAAATTCTGACCTGGCAACGCCATCAGGTTTTGCCTTACCCTGAGATTGTGCTCTCCAAGTATTTTCAATCCCGACTCCCTGATAATTGTATAGTTGTACAGAATGCTTCCGGCCCTGGCATTTTCAATAGCCATGACACCAAAATCAGCTTTTCCCTTCTTAACCTCTGCTAACGTCTGGTCAAAAGTAGCACAGGGTATTATTTCAATGCTATTTCCTGCAAAGTATTGTTTTGCAGCTACTTCATGAAAGCTGCCCGCTTCTCCCTGTATTGATATTCTGTATCCACTCATTTTTCAGTCACACTTTTATTATATAAAACCGGCAAGGGCCCCTGCTAGAGGGACCCTTGCCGCTATATTTCCTGATATTTTTTACCACGCACAAAAATCCCTCATCCTACTTTTTCGAAAAATAGAAGAAATAGAAGAAGGAAAAGAAAAAATATTTATGCATGGTGTTCATTTTCTTAAAATCAGTTTACAAAGATAACGTTTTTATTAAAAAACAAATAAATTTTTTAAAAAATTATTTACTTTCATGTCTTTTCAAAAGGACATCTTCTACATCTTCCAGTTTATGCCCTTTTGCTCTCAGAAGCAGCAGAAAGTGGTACATCAGGTCAGCAGCTTCGTTGAGGAATGATTCCGGCGTATTTTCTTTCATAGCTTCAATTACAAGTTCTACGGCTTCCTCACCTGTTTTCTGTGCTATTTTATTTATTCCTTCTTTGTAAAGTTTGTTAGTGTACGAATTTTCAGTGTTCTCATAAATTCGCTGGTTTATTATTTCTTCGAGTCGGTACATAAAACCTTTGGCAGGAGCATTTCCGAAGCAAGAAGTGGTACCTAAATGACATACGGGCCCTGCAGGTTTGACCTTAATAAGCAATGCATCATTATCGCAGTCGGTAATTATCTCTTCTGTATAAAGAAAGTTGCCTGAGGTTTCGCCTTTTGTCCATTGTTTTTTTCTTGTACGACTGTAGAAGCTTACGCGTCCTTCATTTATAGTATGGTTTAAGGCCTCTTCGTCCATGAACCCTACCATCAATACCTGAAGGGTAGTTTTGTCCTGGATAACTGCAGGCACAAGACCTGACATTTTGCTGAAATCAATTTTATTCATAGTCTTATTGGAATATTAAATTGTGAAAGATATCTTTTTAGTTCTCCAATTGATATATCGTTGTAATGGAAAATACTTGCGGCCAGTGCGGCACTGCATCCGGTTGTAAGGAAGAGCTCCCTGAAATCTTCCATCGATCCGGCACCACCTGAAGCAATTACAGGAATATTTATATTCTCAACAACTTTTCTGGTTATTCCGGTTGAGAACCCTTTGCGTGTTCCGTCGCTGCTCATTGATGTAAGCAGTATCTCGCCTGCTCCATGCTTTTCAGCCCTTATTGCCCAATCAGTTGTGCTAATTGATGTTGGAGTACGACCCCCGTTAATGAAGACTTTCCATTCGCCGTTAACAGGGCCTGTGTCAATGGCCACAACAACAAACTGACTCCCGAAGCGGGATGCAATTTCTGTGATGAGTTGCGGATTGTTCACAGCTGCAGTGTTAATACTTATTTTATCAGCCCCTGCATCAATAATGGCTTCAACATCATCCATCGATTTTATTCCTCCCCCCACAGTAAAAGGGATGTTAATGGCTCTGGCTACCTTCTCAACAAGCGAAACAAGTGTTTTTCGCTTTTCGATAGTAGCTGTTATATCGAGAAATACCAGTTCATCGGCTCCTTCGGCTGCATAACGCCGTGCGAGTTCTACAGCATCACCGGCATCTCTTAGATTGACAAAATTAACTCCTTTTACTGTCCTGCCATCTTTAACATCAAGGCATGGTATAATTCTTTTCTTTAGCATATCTTCGTTAGTTCCTTTATTTTAATATATCCTTCGTAAATTGCCTTACCAACGATGGCACCTTCACATCCTGCTTCCGATAACTTATAAAGATCGTCGGATGATCTGATACCTCCACTGGCTATGAGATTTATTTTACATTTTGATAATATTTCCCTGTAAAGCTCTGTTGCAGGACCTTCCATCATGCCGTCCCTCCCGGTATCGGTACAGGTTACATATTTTACACCTTTCATGTAAAATTCGTTTATAAATGGCACTATATCTCTTTCATCTACCGATTGCCAGCCGTGAATGGCCACTTTTCTGTCTTTTGTATCGGCACTCAGAATAATTCTTTCCGGGCTATATGTGGAAAGCCACTGAAGAAATTCTTCCCTCCTGGTCACCGCAATACTACCACAGTTTACCTGGAATGCTCCGTGTTCAAAAACAGCTCTTAAATCATCTTCACTTCTTATTCCACCGCCAAAATCAACCTTTAGAGTTGTTGAAGCAGCAATTTTTTCAAGGATCCTGTAATTTATTACTCTGCCTTCACGGGCGCCGTCAAGGTCGACAAGATGCAGATATTTCAATCCAGCATCCTCAAACATCTTTGCAGTATCCACCGGATCGCCACGGTACTCTTTCACCGTTGAAAAATCTCCCCGGGAAAGCCTGACACATTTGCCTCCTATAATATCAATGGCCGGTATCACCCTCATAACTCAAGGAAATTTTTTAAAACCAGTTCTCCTTCGGAAGATGATTTTTCAGGATGAAACTGCGTTGCGAAAAAATTATCTTTCTGCATTGCCGCGCTGAAAGGAAGTATGTATTCACAAACGGCTGAAGTAAAACTTCCCGTTTCAGCGTAGTAGCTGTGAACATAATACATGTTGTCAGTTACTTTAAGCCCTTTGAAAAGTTGTCCTGATATGCTTTTAAAATTATTCCATCCGATATGAGGGACGAGGTCAAGGGAAGGAAATTTTTTTACCATGGTATCGAATACACCAAGGCACTGTGTATCATCCTCTTCTGTATACCTGCACAAAAGCTGTAGGCCCAGGCATATACCAAGCACTGGCTGCCGCAGAGAAATAATTACCCTGTCGAGTCCTTTGTATTTCAGATATTCAATTGCAGGTCGGGCATGGCCGACGCCCGGAATAATAACCTTGTCGGCTGACCTTATTACTTTTTCATCGTCGGTTATTACCGAAGGATAACCGGCACGGTCGAGAGCATTCTGAACCGACCTGATGTTGCCTTCATTGTATTTTAGTATTGCTATCATATTGATCCTTTGGTACTTGGTACAGTACTGATTCCAGTCTTTTTAACAGCCATTCCGAGAGCTTTTCCAAAAGCTTTGAATATTGCTTCTGCTTTGTGATGCTCATTATTTCCTTCTGCTTTGATATGGATATTGCACCCAATATTATCTGCAAGTGTTTTAAAGAAGTGGAAAAACATTTCTGCCGGCATGTTGCCAATCTTTTCTCTTTGAAATTCTGCATCCCATACAAGCCACGGCCTGCCGCCAAGGTCAATTGCTACTGATGCAAGTGAGTCATCCATGGGTACTGTAAAGCCATATCTGCCTATTCCTTTTCTAAACCCGAGGGCTTTTTTTAAAGCTCTTCCAAATGTTATTGCACAATCTTCAATGGTATGATGTTCATCAACATTCAGATCACCTTCTGCAGAAATAATTATATCAATATTTCCGTGACGTGCTATTTGTAAGAGCATATGGTCGAAGAAACCTATTCCGGTATTTATTGAACCATTTCCGGATCCGTCAAGGTTTACTTCAGCCTTGATATTTGTCTCGGATGTTCGATACTCTTCAACCGCGGTACGGTTAAGGCCTGTAAGGAACCTGTAAATTTCATTCCATGAGGATGTACACAGCGAAGCATTGGGTGATGTCTTCCCTCCGAAAAGAATAGCTCCGCAACCCAGGTTTTGTGCTAATTCAACATCAGTAAGTCGATCACCTATAACCCATGATGACTGCAGATCAATTCCCTGTGACAGATATCTGGTCAGCAATGCTGTGCCGGGTTTTCTTGTCGATGCTTTCTCTTCAGGGAGACTCCTGTCAATAAAAATTTCTGCAAACTCAATTCCTTCACCATTGAGAATATTCAACATTTTATTATGAGCAGGCCAGAAAGTATCTTCAGGAAAAAGGTCGGTTCCCAGCCCATCCTGATTGGTTACCATAACCAGTTCATAATCAGTGCTGGCAACAATCTGCGACAGGGCAGTAATTACTCCGGGTATGAATTCAAGTTTTTCAAGTGAGTCAACCTGTTCATCAGGAGGCTCTTTAAGAATCGTTCCGTCTCTGTCAATAAATAATGTCTTTTTCACACTTAATTTATTTGGTTAAAATATAAAATCATTTCTGAAAATACTTTTCCTGCATTTCTCGAGGAATGTGAAAAATATGCCAAAAGAAATTTCCCCGGCATCATTAACCTTCCCGGTTTTATTATAACCTGCAAATGGTTTGAGGTAAAAATATTTATGTTTCCCGGGGTGCGCATCATAATCACATTAAAATGTTTTTAAGAGTCTCAAGGAGGAGGTCGTTTTCATAATGAGTGCCAATTGTAATCCTGAGGCAGTTTTCAACAAGTGAAGATCTGTTTCTTACAATTATATCATTGTTAACCAGTTTATTGTATATGTAATTTGCATCAGTAACCTTAACCAGCAGGAAGTTGGCATCAGACGGGAAAACTTTTATGGTTATGGGTAATTTTTTTATCTCTTCGGCCACTCTTTCCCGTTCGCTGATAATTTCATGTACCTGCTTCCTGTAATCTATCCCTTGCGAGAGTTTTTCAAGGGCCGCTTTTTGATTTATTGTACTTACATTATAAGGAGGTTTTACTTTGTTATAGTAACTTATTATTTCAGGATTTGTAATTGCTATTCCAATTCTTGCAGCTGCAAGCCCCAGTGCTTTGCTGAAGGTCTGCATAACAATAAGATTTGGATATTTTTCAGTTTTTTTCAGGAAGGATGGTTTTTCGCTGAAGTCGGAGTAAGCCTCATCGAGCAGGACTATCCCTTTGAAGTTTCTGATAATATATTCGATGCTTTCAGGATGCATGCTGTTGCCGGTGGGATTGTTGGGAGAACAGATGAATATTACCTTGAGGTTTTCATCGCCGAAATATTTTTCAGCATTATTGATATCAATCTGGAAGTTGTCGTTCAGGGGTACTTTAATTATCTTCAGTTCGTTTATTGATGCTGAAACCTCGTACATCCCGTAGGTAGGCGGGAAGATCATTACCTTGTCATTCCCGGGGTTACCGAAAATTCTTAATGTAAGATCAATAATTTCGTCGCTGCCGTTACCGATAAAAAGATACTCGCTTGTAATATCTTTGTGTCGTGACAATTCTTTTTTCAGTTTCTGTTGATATGGGTCGGGATAACGGTTGAGAGTTCCGTATGGGTTTTCATTGGCATCGAGAAATACGCCAGGTTTTCCGCTGTATTCATCACGAGCTGATGAATAGGGTTGCAGATTCCTGATATTTTCTCTTACAAGTTTGCTTATATCGATCATTTTTTATTTTTATAATCTAATTTTAACTGCATTACTGTGAGCAGTCAGCTGTTCTGCTTCTGCCATTTCAATTACATCGGGCCCTATAGTTAGCAGGCCATCGTGGTTAACTTCCTGAAAGAAGATATTTTTCATAAAGCTCTCAACTGAAAGTCCGCTATAACTATGTGCAAATCCGTTAGTTGGCAATGTATGGTTTGGTCCTGAAGCATAATCACCAAGGCTTTCACAGCTGTAGGGTCCTATGAATACGGAACCTGCAGAAGTAACTTTTTCTGCCACTTCGTTACTATTGCGGCAGTTGATAATAAGGTGTTCGGGGGCATAAATATTGCTGAATGCAATACAGTCATCAATTGAAGGAAGGAGGATGGCCATACTGTTTTCAAGTGATTGCCGGGCTGTTTTCTCTCTTGAAAGGTTTCTGATCTGTTTTTTTATCTCAATTTCAGCTTCATCTATGGTTGTTTCAGATGTTGTAACCAGTACTGTCTGACTATCAGGTCCATGTTCAGCCTGGGAGAGAAGATCAGCCGCGATATAATCAGGCTTTGCAGTTTCATCAGCAATAACAAGTACTTCACTCGGACCGGCTGGCATATCAATGGCAACTCCATGTTGTTGAACAATTTCTTTAGCTCTGGTAACGTATCGGTTACCGGGGCCGAAAATCTTATTTACTTTTGGAATAGTTTGCGTACCGAATGCCATTGCCGCAATGGCCTGAGCGCCGCCTGCCTTATATATATTTTTGATATTCAACAATTTCGCAGTATAGAGGATAATCGGATTTATTCTGCTGTCCTTTCCGGGAGGAGTACAGATTATTATTTCCCTGCAGCCTGCCAGCCTGGCGGGTATGCCCAGCATCAGCACTGTGGAAAAGAGAGGTGCACTTCCGCCAGGAATGTAAAGTCCAACTTTTTCAATAGGCACACTCTTCTTCCAGCATCTCACTCCGGTTGATGTAACAACTGAAATATCATTCTGGAGCAATGAAGCATGAAACTTTTCAATATTTCTTTTTGCTCTGCCAATTGCCTTCTTCAGAGCAGGGGAGACTGATTCTTCAGATTGTTCAAGTTCATCCTCCGATACTTTAAGCGATGCAGGCCTTATGCCGTCGAATTTCAAGGAATACTGAAAAAGAGCTTCATCGCCCCTGAGGTAGACATTATCGATAATCTGCTGAACAGTCTCAAATATTTCTCTGTCATCAGATAATGGTCTATTACAGAGCGATTCCCATGTATCTGCCGATGGCATGAAGAATTTTTTCATTATTTAATCATTTTTTCGATTGGTATAACAAGAATCCCTTCGGCTCCTGCCTCTCGCAACATATTAATTCTTTCCCAGAAATCATCCTCTCTTACAACCGAATGGAGGCTCACCCATCCTTTCTCAACCAGTGGCAGGATGGTTGGACTTTTCATTCCGGGCAATATCTCTGCAATTTTAGGTACTGCCGATTCTGGTGCATTAAGCAGGATATATTTGTGTTCGCCGGCATTTTTGACTGCTCTGATTCTGAAAAGAAGCCTTTCGAGTATCTCAACTTTTTTTTGTGGAAGGTTCTTACTGGCAACCAGTACGGCCTGACTTTTAAGAATGGTAACAACTTCTTTCAACCCGTTTGTCATCAGAGTACTTCCTGAGCTTACAATGTCGCAAACAGCATCGGCAAGCCCAATGCCTGGTGCAATTTCAACACTTCCGCTAATCTCTTCAATTTCGGCGATGATGTTGTTTTTCCTTAAATAATCCGAAAGAATTTCCGGGTAGCTTGTTGCAATTTTCTTCCCGTTGAAATATTCCAGTCCATGGTATTCGTCTTCTTTTGGTATTGCAAGACTCAGGTGACATTTTGCAAATCCAAGCTTTTCAACAATCCTGATATCCCTTTTTTTCTCGGCGACGATGTTTTCGCCAACTATTCCAGCATCTGCAACCCCCTGTTCAACATACTGAGGTATGTCATCGTCGCGAAGGAACAATATTTCGACCGGAAAATTTGTTGCAGTAGATTTCAACACACCGGTACCGTTTGAAAACTTTAATCCGCACTCTTCAAGCAGTTTTTTCGAGCTTTCGTTGAGCCTGCCCGACTTTTGGACAGCTATTTTAAGTTCATTCATCAATAGAAAATTTTACATTAAAATAAAAAAACCCGTCTGAGTTTCCTCAGACGGGTCAAAGATATCTTTTATCACAACAACAGCATCACTTACTCGCCTGAGGAGAGCTTATATGATGATGCTGATGTGTAAAAATGTTGTTCATTTTAATTTTTTATGTGGCAAAGATATAATTTTTAAATTTAAAAAACAAAATATATTAATTTTATTTATTGTCGGTCTCTTTTTGACTGATTAATGAATAAATAAAGGATTATTAAACTTTTTCTGCCACCATGTCACCGACCTCTGTAGTAGAATATCCCATTTTTCCGGCTGACAGATCCTTTATTTTATTTGTGGTTACATAAATAATAGCGTTTTCGATTGCATTTGCTGCATTTTCTTCACCGAGATGTTCGAGCATCATTGCTCCTGAGGCTATTGCAGCAAGGGGATTAATTACATTTTTTCCTGTATATTTTGGAGCCGATCCGCCTATTGGCTCAAACATTGAAACACCTTCAGGGTTGATGTTACCGCCTGCTGCAATACCCATACCTCCCTGAGTTATTGCACCCAGATCGGTGATGATGTCACCAAACATGTTGGTTGTAACAATTACGTCAAACCATTCTGGATTTTTGACCATCCACATACATGTTGCATCAACATGATAATATTCTCTTTTGATATCGGGATACAGTGTGTTTCCCATTTCATGAAATGCTCTTTCCCAGAGATCGAAAACATAGGTCAGGACATTTGTTTTACCGCACAGTGCCAGGGTTTTTTTACGGTTTCTTTTCCGCGTATATTCAAAAGCATATTTAAGACAACGGTCGACCTGCATCCTGTTATAAATCATGTTCTGGATAGCAACTTCGTGAGGAGTGCCTTTCATAGTAACGCCTCCTGAACCAGTGTAAACATCTCCCGTATTTTCTCTTATAACAACGTAATCAATGTGTTCCGGCCCTTTATCTTTCAGTGGGGTTTTTACTCCGGGGTAAAGTTTTACCGGTCGCAGATTTATGTACTGGTCGAGTTCAAATCTCAGCCGGAGAAGAATTCCTTTTTCAAGAATGCCAGGTTTGACATCAGGATGTCCTATTGCGCCTAGCAGGATGGCGTCAAACTTTTTGAGTTCATCAATTGCTCCTTCAGGGAGTGTTTCGCCTGTACGCATGTAACGTTCCCCTCCAAAATCATATTCATAAAAATTAATGCCGAAGTTGTGCCGCCCTGCTGCTGCCTTAAGTACTTTAATACTTTCCTTTACCACTTCAGGGCCTGTTCCGTCGCCGGGAATAACTGCAATGTTGTAATTTCTGTTCATAAAACTGGTAAATTCTTAAAATTTAAAATTATTTTAGAGTGTTATTGGCCGGAGAAGTGAATGTTTCAAGTTTCTGGCCAGAATTCTGATTTTCGATAATATTTAACATTCGTTCTGTTGCTTTAATTGCTGATTCTATCTGGTCTGCATCAAGCCCTTTTGTCCGGAATTCCCAACCTTTGTAATTCCATATTATTATTGTTTCAACAAGGGCATCTGTCTTACCTCCCGGAGGTATTGAAACTTTATAATCGTTTAATACAGGAAGTTCTTTGCCCAGACGTTTATAAATCTTTCGCAGAGCCTTCATAAAGGCATCATATTGTCCATCTCCTGAGGAGGTCTCCTCGTACACCTGTCCCTCAACTTCAACAAGTATGCTTGCAATCGGTCGCATACCATAGGAAAGAGCGAGGGAATAATTTTTAATAAAAACCCGGTAAGGTATCTTTTCAGCTCCCAGAACATCGGAAATGATAAATGGGAGATCTTCGGTTGTAACACTCTCTTTCTTATCGCCCAGTTCAATGACTCTTTGAGTTACACGTTCTATGGATTCCTGGGAAAGGTTCAAACCAAATTCCTCAAGGTTCTTCCTGATAGTTGCTTTACCTGAAAGTTTTCCGAGTGCATATTTTCTTTTTCTACCGAACCTTTCAGGCAACAGGTTGTTGAAATATAGATTTGCTTTACTGTCGCCATCAGCATGAATGCCAGAAGTCTGTGTAAAGACATTTTCTCCTATAACAGGCTGGTTCACTGCAATCCTAATTCCGCTGTATGATTCCACAACCTGACTGATCTTTGCCATCTCTGTTTCATTAACATTTGTTCGCATCGAAAGGTGGTCGTGAATTATTGCTACAACGCTTGATAGTGGTACATTACCCGCTCTTTCACCCAGTCCGTTGACAGTGGTATGAATTCCTTTAATACCTGCTTTCAGAGCTGAGAATACGTTTGCAGCTGCCAAATCGTAATCATTATGCGGATGGAAATCGAAATGGAGTGTGGGGTATCTACTTACCATGGTTGAACAGAATTCAAATGTCTGGTCGGGATTGAGTATGCCCAGGGTATCAGGAAGCATAAACCGTTTGACATTTTCATCTTTGAGAGAACCGATCATATAATGCACATAATCGGGAGAATTGATCATTCCGTTCGACCAGTCTTCAAAGTACAGATTAACATCGATGCCCATTTCACCTGCCCGCCTGATGATATATTTAATTTCTTCAACATGCTGTTCAGGGCTCTTTCTTAACTGTTTTTCCAGATGACGGAGCGACCCTTTGCAAAGCAGGTTTATTACTTTCAGACCTGCTTTGTTTATCCATTCAAGTGAAATATCTCCGTCAATAAAGCCAAGTACTTCCACTCTTTTGAGCATGTTGTTTTTTGTTGCCCATTCGGCAATTCTGCAGGCTGCTTCAAATTCGCCTTTTGAGACACGGGCCGACGCTATCTCAATACGGTCAACCCCAACTTCTTTAAGCAAAAGCGATGCAATATGAAGTTTTTCAACAGGTGAATAGGAAACACCCTGCATCTGCTCCCCATCGCGAAGGGTCGTATCCATTACTTCGATTGTCTTCATAATGGGTGATTTTTTTCAAATTCTTCAATAACGTTTTTAAGTCCCAGTAAATAATCAATATTATCCATTCCCTTAAGAAGGCACTCTTTTTTCCATTGATTTATATCAAATCTGACTGCCTTTCCAGTCCTGGGTATTTCAAGAAGCTGATGCTCAAGGTCAATTCTTACTCTCATTTCAGGATCCCTTTTAAGAAGCATAAAAAGGTTTTCAAGGAAATCCTGCGGTACAACAACAGGAAGAAGGCCATTATTAAGAGCATTATTTTTGAAAATGTCGGCAAAAAAGCTTGATATTACAGCTCTGAAACCGTAATCGTAAAGAGCCCACACGGCATGCTCCCTGCTTGATCCACAACCGAAGTTTTTACCGGCAACGAGTATTGACCCTGAATATAAGTTATTGTTAAGAACAAAATCTTTAACAGGTTCTCCATTTTTATCGTACCTCCAGTCGTAAAACAGGTTTTTCCCCAGGCCCTCTCGTGATGTTGTAGTAAGGTATCTGGCAGGTATTATCTGGTCGGTATCAATGTTTTCAACCGGTAATGGTACGCACTTTGAATCGAGTATGGTGAATTTTACACCTGGCATGGTTATTATATTTTAATATTTTACAAAAATTCTTCAGGGCTGGTTATTTTTCCTGTTACGGCACACGCTGCAGCGGTAAGGGGGCTTGCTAGAATGGTCCTGGATCCCGGTCCCTGTCTTCCTTCAAAATTCCTGTTTGAGGTTGAAACGGCATACTTTCCAGCCGGAATCTTGTCTTCATTCATTGCAAGGCATGAAGAACAACCTGGTTGACGGATCTCAAACCCGGCCTCGACGAATATTCTGTCAAGACCTTCATCTATTATCTGCTTCTCCACTCTTTTGGATCCAGGCACAATCAGAGCAGTTACCTCCGGATGTTTTTTTCTTCCCTTTATAACTGAAGCAAAGGCTCTGAAATCTTCGATACGGCCGTTGGTGCAGCTTCCCAGAAAAACGTAGTCAATTTTATGACCTTCTAATTTTTCTCCTGGAGTGAAGCCCATATAGTTAAGAGCTTTGAAATATGAGGATGAATTTTCGTCTTCGGGTGGGGGAGGTATTGTTCCGTTGACTGGAATAGCCATTCCCGGGTTGGTGCCGAATGTAATCATTGGCCTTATCTCGGAGGCATTAAATACTTCTTCTCTGTCGAACCGGGCACCCGGGTCTGTTTTTAGCTCTTTCCATAAGCTTCTTTCTGCGGGTGAGATGCTTTTTATACCTGATTTCTCGATAGTTTCAAGATATGCCACAGTTTTTTCATCGGGTGCTACGAGGCCGCCTCTGGCGCCCATCTCGATACTCATGTTACAGAGAGTCATTCTCCCTTCCATGGTAAGGTTTTTTATTGCTTCGCCGTCATATTCCACAAAAAACCCTGTTGCCCCACCAGATGTTAATTTCGAAATAATATAAAGAATTATATCTTTGGCAGTAACACCCTTTCTTATATTACCATTAACGGTAATTCTCATTTTCCGTGGTTTTGTCTGAAGGAGGCATTGTGTTGCAAGAACCATTTCTACTTCTGAGGTGCCAATGCCGAAAGCTATTGTACCGAAAGCCCCATGAGTTGAAGTATGGCTATCGCCGCATACAATTGTCATTCCTGGCCTGGTAAAGCCAAGTTCCGGTCCTATTATGTGCACGATACCGTTATTAGGATGCTGCATACCGAAATGCCTGATACCGAATTCTCTGCAGTTTTTCTCGAGCTGGTTTACCTGATTTCGAGATATCTCATCCCTGATTGGCAGGTGCTGGTCTTTTGTAGGAATGTTGTGGTCAGCTGTTGCAAGAGTTCTATCAGGGCGAAACATCCCAATGCCTCTTTTCCTGAGGCCTGTAAAAGCCTGAGGACTCGTGACCTCGTGAATATAATGCATATCAATAAACAGAACGTCAGGCCCGCCTTCAATTCTATGCACAACATGTGCATCCCAGATCTTGTCGAAAAGTGTCTTTTTTTCCACAAAGTGTTATTTGATTTTTGCTATTGCGTCAACAAAAGCTTCTACCGAAGCAGTAACGATATCGGTGTTAGCCGAGAAGCCATAATAAATTTTTCCCTCGTGTTCAATCTGAATATGTACCTTGCCGATATCGTCGCTTCCTCTTGTAATTGCCTGAATCAGAAATTCTTCAAGATGAATGGTCTCATGAATAAGTTGCCTTACTGCAGTGAAAGCTGCATCAATAGGTCCATTACCAGTAGCTGTTGAGGTGTGTATTTCACCGTTTATCTTGAGTCCGACCGTGGCAACCGGCACAGCAGTTTTACCACATATTACCTGCAGAACTTCAAGTTTGAGCGGCTTCTCTCCCTGAAATACTTCACCGGTAAGAATTTTAATGTCTTCATCGTTGATGACTTTCTTCTTATCTGCCAGCTTGAGAAAACGGAAATAAATATCGTCGAGTTCTTCTTTTTCGAATTTGTAACCGAGTTGTTGCAGCTTATGGTTAAGTGCAGCTCTGCCGCTACGTGCTGTAAGAATTATTGATGATTCCCTAACACCTACTTCAATCGGGTTTATAATCTCATAGTTTTCTCTTTTTTTCAGCACACCGTCCTGGTGTATACCCGAAGAATGGGCAAAGGCATTTCTGCCGACAATAGCTTTATTTGGCTGTACAGGCATATTCATGAGTGATGATACCAGCCGACTTGTTTTGTAGATGAGCTGGGTATTTATGTCTGTTACTGTATTCAGGTGTTTATGATGGCATTTAAGTGTCATTACAACCTCTTCAAGAGAGGTGTTTCCGGCTCTTTCACCCACTCCGTTGATGGTTACTTCCACCTGCCTTGCCCCGTTTATTACACCCATAATGGTATTTGCTGTTGCCATACCGAGATCGTTATGGCAATGTGTTGAAATGATAGCTTTATCGATATTCGGGACGTTATTACGCAAAAATCTTATTTTCTCACCGTATTCTTCAGGCAGGCAATAACCAGTTGTATCGGGTATGTTAACAACTGTAGCCCCTGCATCTATGACGGCCTCGATTACTTTTGCAAGATATTCGTTATCGGCTCTTCCGGCATCTTCAGCATAAAACTCAACGTCGTCAACGAATTTGCGGGCATACTTTACTGCGTCGCAGGCACGTCTTATTATTTCTTCTGGCGTTGTCTTTATTTTATATTCAATATGGTATGGAGACACGCCAATACCGGTGTGTATTCTTTTGCGTTTTGCGTATTGAAGTGCTTCTGATGCCACTTCAATATCTTTTTTTACTGCTCGTGTTAGTGCACAGATTACAGGTCGGGTTACAACCTTTGAGATTTCCATCACCGAATTGAAATCTCCAGGGCTTGAAATCGGGAAGCCAGCTTCAATAACATCAACTCCAAGTTCGTCGAGTGCCTGGGCAACCTGAATTTTTTCAACAGTATTGAGTTGACATCCCGGTACCTGTTCGCCGTCACGGAGTGTTGTATCAAATACAATTACTTTTTCTTCCATCTTGTCTGTGATTATTTATTTCCTGGTCTTAATTTTCTAACAGCGGCTCCGGCTTTCCATATTTCGGAGTTACCCATTTCCCTTAATTCTGCGTCGAGCATCTCTTTATAATTCGGATTGCTCAGAGCCTGTATAACTCTTTCTGTTTCTTTGCCGGTCTTAACACGTTCATACAATTCTTTGAAAACGGGGAGAACAGCATCTCTGAATCGTGGTCGCCAGTCGAGAGCGCCGCGCTGGGCAGTGGCACTACAGTTGGCATACATCCAATCCATTCCTTTCTCATCAACCAACCTGATAAGACTCTGAGTAAGTTCCTCAACTGTTTCGTTAAAAGCCTCAGAGGGAGAATGGCCATTTTCCCTGAGAACCTGGTACTGAGCATCCATTATTCCTGCCAGGGCGCCCATCAGAACACCACGTTCACCTGTAAGATCACTGTAAACTTCCTTTTCGAAAGTTGTTGGGAAAAGATAACCTGAGCCTATTGCAATACCGAGAGCCAGAACACGGTCGGTCGCCCTGCCAGTATAGTCCTGGAAAACAGAATAGCTTGAATTAATGCCGGTACCGGCAAGAAAATTCCGGCGTACACTTGTTCCTGAACCTTTTGGAGCACAAAGTAATACATCTACATATGGAGGTGGAACAACACCTGTTTGTTCCTTGTAGGTTATCGAGAAGCCGTGAGAGAAATAGAGTGCATCACCCTCTTTGAGACATTTCTTAATAACCGGCCAGAGTATCCTCTGGGCTGCATCGGAAACCAGATACTGTATTATTGTTCCTTTTTTTGCAGCTTCTTCAACAGGAAATAAAGTTTCACCAGGTACAAATCCATCGGCAACAGCTTTATCCCAGTCATTCTTAAATTCTGGTGCCTGTCCGATAATCACTTTAAGGCCGTTATCCTTCATATTGAGAGCCTGAGCCGGCCCCTGAACGCCATAACCAATAACTGCGATAATTTCATCTTTTAATACTTCGCGGGCTTTCGAAAGAGGAAACTCTTCCCTGGTAACGACTTCCTCAATTACTCCGCCAAAATCAATTTTTGCCATAATTAAGATATTTTAAAGGTTTTTATATTTTGGTAATTATTTCAAATTCTTCCTTTTCTTTTTCTCTCTGGGCTTCATTAAGCTCTTTCAGGTAGGCATGGAACTCCTTGACCTGTTTGGTAACAGCCACTCTACCCGACCTTACGTATTGTAGTACTCCGAAAGGTTCGAGCTCCTGGAGCAAACGCACTATCTCACTTTTATGGCCGGTTTTCTCTATAACAATATATTCAGGCGTGATTTCAATAAACCTGGCATTATGGGATCTCACCAGATGATCAATAATATTGCCTGAGAGAAGATTTTTAGTGGAAACCTTAATCAGGGCAAGCTCCTGGTAAATGATTTCATCAGATGTATGAACAAAAACTTTTATTACGTCTATGATCTTTTCAATCTGACGAGCAATCTTTCTAACCATTTCGTCTGTAGTTTTGATGGCAAGGGTTATGAGTTGTACTCCCTTTACAGCAGATTCAGAGGCTGTGACACTTTCGATGTTGATCTGCCTTCTGGTAAGAATAATGGTGATCTGGTTCAGAATCCCTATATGGTCTTCGGTAAAGATTGATAAGGTGAATTCTTTCTTTATCATGGTTTACTTTTTAATTTTAACTTCTGATACAGAGGCACCCGGCTCGACCATGGGAAGAACGGTGCCCTCTTTTTCTACATGAATTTCTAAAAGATATGGTCCCTCGGTATATAACATTCTTTTTACGGCATCCTTCAATTCATTTCTTTCTGTAACTTTTTCACCTGGAATATTGTATGCGGATGCGATTTTAATGAAATCGGGGTTTACAAGCTCGGTTGAAGCATACCTTTTTGAAAAGAACATATCCTGCCATTGGCGTACCATGCCAAGGAAGAAATTATTAAAGAGAACGATTTTAACAGGAATATTGTGATGCAAAATGGTTCCAAGTTCCTGAATGGTCATTTGAAAACCACCGTCGCCTATGAATGCAATAACGGGAACGTTTGGACTTCCGATTTTGGCGCCTATTGAAGCTGGCAGTCCGAATCCCATGGTACCCATACCGCCGGATGTAACAAGTGAATTTGGCCGGGAAAATCTGTAATATCGAGCAGCCGATATCTGGTTCTGCCCTACGTCGGTAACTACAATAGCTTCACCGCCAGTAAGTTCCGATATAACATTTACTGCTTCACCCATCTTAATGGGTCCTTGCTCAGGAAATATTTCAGGCTTAATAACGGTATCAAATTCAATTTTGTCGTTCAGTCTGAATTCCCTGATCCATCTTTCATGTGAGTTCTTATTAACAAGAGGTATCAGGTATCTGAGTGCTTCGCGGGCATCGTTATTAATTTCAATATCAACAGGAACGTTTTTGTTAATTTCAGCCTGGTCAATTTCGATATGTATTATTTTTGCTTCGCTGGCATATTTTTTAAGGTTTCCTGTTACACGGTCATCGAATCTCATTCCGATAGCGATTATTACGTCGGCTTCATTTGTAAGTTTGTTGGGGCCAAGATTGCCGTGCATTCCGAGCATACCTGCATAGAGCCTGTGATTTGTAGGAAAGCAGGAAATTCCGAGAAGAGTTACTGCTACAGGAATTCCTGTTTTTTCGGCAAATTCAAGAAGCTCTTTCTCTGCATTTGAAATAATAATACCGTGGCCAGCAAGAATAAGAGGTTTCTCGGCATGATTAATAAGTATTGCAGCCGATTCAATTTCACTTTTTTTCAGAGGCTTATAGGGATTATAACTTCTAATGAAACGGCATTTCTTGTACTTAAATGGAAACTTGCCTGTCTGAGCATCCTTTGTGATGTCAATCAGAACAGTACCGGGTCTTCCTGTTGTTGCTATGTAAAAAGCTTTTGCAATCATTTCAGGGATATCTTCCGCTCTTTTGATCTGGCAATTCCATTTTACAACCGGCATTGATATGCCGATAATATCCGTTTCCTGGAAGGCATCGGTTCCAATAAGGTTGGAAGCAACCTGGGCTGTGATAAAGATGACAGGTACTGAATCGAGAAACGCATTTGCGATACCTGTAATGAGGTTTGTTGCCCCCGGGCCTGAGGTGGCAAAGCACACCCCGGGTTTACCGGTTACCATTGCGTATGCCTGTGCGGCATGAGCAGCCCCCTGCTCATGGCGAGTAAGTATGTGCCTTAGATTTTGATTGTAATTCAGAAGTTTGTCATATACCGGCATTATAGCACCTCCCGGATAACCGAAAATAGTATCAACACCTTCTTCAATAAGGGCACGCAGCAATGCTTCAGCCCCGGTAATCTCTTCATGAATCACTTCCTTCAAGGTACTGGTTTCGTCATCCATCGTTTCATCTGTTTTTTGTAAATCAAACATATTCTGATTGTTATAAATAATTGATATATTAAATAATTCTTACAGCGCCTTTATCGGCCGAGGATACATGTGCAGCATAAGCTTTTAGTGCAGGTGTGATTTTTCTTTCCCTCTGGCGAGGTTTCCATGCTTTTTCACCTTTGTGTTCTTCTTCTTTACGTCTTTTTTGCAATTCATTATCATCGAGCATTACATTTATAGAGCGTTCAGGGATGTTTATTTCAATAATATCTCCTTCACGAAGGAGTGCTATTTCACCTCTGGCTGCTGCTTCAGGTGATATATGCCCCACTGACAGGCCAGCTGTTCCTCCCGAAAAGCGTCCGTCGGTGATAAGGGCACATTTGGTGTGAAGGCCTTTTGATTTCAGATAAGAAGTAGGATATAGCATTTCCTGCATTCCGGGTCCTCCAGCTGGGCCTTCAAAACGGATTACCACAACATCACCTTTTTTTATTTCACCACCAAGAATACCAGTTACAGCATCCTCCTGTGAATCAAATATTTTTGCCGGTCCTTTGAAGGTAAGGAGTGAAGGGTCAACACCGGCTGTCTTCACCACACAACCTCCCTTTGCAATATTTCCGTAAAGAATTGCCAGTCCTCCATCTTTGCTGTAAGCATGGTCGAAATCTCTTATACAGCCATTAACCCTGTTCGTGTCGAGTTCTTTGTAAGTTGAAGAGCTGAAGTATCCTTCACCCTGCCTCTTCTCCATAGAGGGGGCGCTCTTCCAGAAATCGAGAGCAAGTGGGATCGTTTTTCCACTCATAAGATCCCAGTCGGCTATTGCTTCACTGAGGCATTTGTAATCAATTCTGCCTGCTGTTCCATCAACAAGCCCGTGACGCTCAAGTTCTCCCATAATCGAAAGAATTCCACCAGCACGGTTGACATCCTGAAGGTGATAATTAGAACTGGGCGCTACTTTACAGATGTTTGGAACTTTGCGTGAGAGAGCGTCAATATCATTGAGTGAAAAATCTACCCCCGCTTCATTAGCTATGGCTAAAAGGTGAAGGACGGTGTTTGTTGATCCTCCCATAGATATATCGAGAGCCATTGCATTAAGAAATGCTTTACGTGTTGCAATGGATCGCGGCAATACCGATTCATTACCTTCATAATAATACTTAAGAGTAATATCCACAATTGTGTCGGCAGCTCTTTCGAAAAGAATTTTTCTGTTTTTGTGGGTTGCCAGTAGGGTGCCATTGCCGGGCAATGCAAGTCCAATTGCTTCCGAAAGGCAGTTCATCGAATTTGCTGTAAACATACCTGAACATGAACCACAAGTAGGACATGCTGATTTTTCAATCTCGATTAGTTCTGTATCACTTATCTTATCGTTGGCTGCTGCAACCATAGCATCAACCAGATCAATATAGGCATCGCTGTAGATACCAGCTTCCATTGGTCCGCCCGACACTATTACAAAAGGAACATTAAGCCTCATTGCAGCCATTAACATTCCGGGAATGATTTTGTCGCAATTGGTGATACATATCATTGCATCAGCCATATGAGCATTCATCATATATTCAATACTGTCGGCAATGAGCTCTCTTGACGGAAGGGAATAAAGCATTCCGTTGTGACCCATTGCAATGCCATCGTCAATTGCAATGGTATTGAACTCAGCTGCAAAAAAACCCCGGTTCTCAATTCGCTCTTTTATCATCTGGCCGACATTGTGCAAATGCACATGTCCCGGTACAAATTGTGTGAAAGAATTAACAATTGCAAATACAGGTTTGCCGAAATGTTCCTCTTTCATTCCGTTGGCTCTCCAGAGGCTTCTTGCCCCTGCCATCGTGCGTCCACTGGTTGTGACAGAACTCCTGAGATTTATTTTCATGTTATACTTGTTTTAAAAAAAATTTCCGGATCTACATGACCCGGAAAGCTTTGTATATCATTAAATATTACTTACTATTTCCGGGTCATCTTCGACACAGAAGCAGGATGATTACAGAAATAATAAGTAATAAACTCTTAACCATTTTTTTCAAAATTTGATTGACAAAGTTACATATTTATTTTAAAAATCAAAGAAAAAATTAAATTTTTATTTACAATTTTATTTTTATGGTATATAAGCAATTGATTTTTCTATTCTTAGAAGATAGGTTTTTGATAATTAGAATAATTTTCCTGAATGGCTGCCATTATTGTTTTTTCATAGTTTATCAATGGCTCAACCTTTTTTTGCCTGGCAGGTTGGGGGAAACATCCTTGGTAAGTCGATATTGTTTCTAATAAATATTTTTGTTATTCAGGAGAGAGTCTGCACATATATCCACCGCCTGCACAGAGGTCTATGTTTAAGAAGTTTTCCTTGCCCGTTTTACCCTTTTCAATTGTGACTGAAGCCGGGTTTTGAGGATCATCTTTAAGAATCAGAGTAGTATAAATACCATTTCCGAGGAAAGACAGGGGTATCTTCAGGCTTTTTGGTTGTATACCATTTATGGCTGCAATGAACCATGTGTTACCCTTTCTTCTGGCAAATAATGCCAGTTCACCTATTTCTGATGGAGGTAGTACGATTGTTTCGTCCCATATAGAAGGGATACTTTTAATCATTTCTACACCGGGGTTTGATAGAATATTGAATGGGTTTGCGGCATAGGTAATAAGTGGAGCAGAGAAGATTGCAGCTGTAGCAATTTGATGCGTCCATGTAGTATTTCTGCGTCTTTCACCAAAATGATAAACAGAATAATCAGCTCCTCCGGCGAGCATTCGTGTGAAAGGAAGAACAGTCTCATGGCTGGCACGGTTAGTAAGCCTGCTTGCCTCCATTCCTCTTACAGCTTCATAAATAAGTACATTCGGATACGTTCTTTGCAATCCGGTGGGTTTATTTGCTCCATGTAGAACAAGTACAAGTTTTCGTGCAGCACACTCTTTAAAAAGCGCTTCATAAAGATCAATTACTTCTTTTGCCTCATGGTCAAAAAAGTCAATTTTCAGTCCTGCAATACCAAGCGCAGCAACTCTGTCAAGAAATTCTTTTCTTTCCTCAGAATTCCGTAGCTCTTTTGAATGTTTCCAGACAATTATATCTACTCCCAGCTTACCTGAATAATCTACAAGAGTACGGATTGAGTCATCTGGCCAGCGGCTCCAGAAATTCTCAAGAATATTATATTCAAATCCCAATTCTGCTGCCAGTTTTGAAAACTGCATCATATTCCGCAGTGAATTGTCGCCTCCGCCATCGAGGTATCGCCAGACAGCCCTGCCGGGTCTGATCCATGAGGTGAATAATCCTTCAGGAAATAATCTTTTGTCGGGAGGGGGACAGAGATTCGAGATAACATCTGAATTAATTAGGGAATTGAGATCCTTTCCAGCAAGGACAACGCGCCAGGGTGTGACAATTGTCCCATTTATTACAGCAGGTCTGGAAACTCTCTCAATATCTTCCTTTGAATATCTTAATTCGTATGGATAGGAGACAGGATGTGCATGGCCGATCTTTAATCTGAAACCCTTGTTGCCGGTCGATTGAAGTGCCATGCCTGAATAACCTGTCAGATTTGCTTCCGTAATTGAACCATAACCGCTGTTATCAGGCAGCTTAAAAGTTAGAGGTGGTGCTGCCCATTGACCTTCTGGTACAGTATCT
>DYKN01000207.1 GCA_020722575.1 Rikenella microfusus
CCGTCAAAAACATTTTGAAGTGGAAAAATCGTTATGCCTATGGAAACCTTGCCACATTTCTGAACGGACTACGGTTTTATCCGGTAAAAAGCGCACAGGATATCCCGGCCAAATATCAAGCTGCATGGGAATATTATAGCAAAAAATTCACAGAAAAGCGGCTTGTTCGATTGTTGGCTATCCACCAAGAGAACGTCAATAAACAGCTACATCCTGTCATGTATAAAACCGGAAGTTATATCAAAGCCGCTCAATTCAATAAAAACAGTAAAAAACCCATTTGGCATTCTCACTGGTTTAAAGATCATTCCAACGGAAAGCTCAAGGATTGGTACCGGTTTAAAACGCCACAATGGAATCTGTTTTTACCTCTGAAAGTGAATAAAAGTTATCATAATAAAGCCTATGATCTCAGAAAAGAACATTGGGTCACTCTGAATCGACATGGAGAGATAGATATCAGCTTGGTTTATGAGAGAACCGACGTATTATCCGCCCCGGATAAAGCGGTAGGTTTAGACCTGAATGTCAAGACGAATCTGTTTGCGACCAGCAACGGGATTCTTCAGAAAATCGAAGCGGATTGGCTCCAGAAACATGAAAAGAAGCTAAAAGCCTTAGAGGAAAAGGGTTATCAGAACCTCGATACCCAGGATCATTTAAAGCTGAAAAAGATCGTGCGTCATCGTGAATCTACCCTCAGAAACCAGATTCAAATCTTATTAAAGAATTTGCGTAGCCAAGGCATAACCGATATTGTCCTGGAGAGCTTGACCTTGACTTTAGGCGGTGGCTTATCGCATAGAATGCATAAATTATTAAGACTATTGAGATTTGGCACGATAAAAACATGGATGCGACAACAGGCGCATAAACTCGGTATGCGGATTCATGATTTCCCTCCGGCTTTCTCCAGTCAAGCCTGTCGTTGTGGCCATATTGATAGCAGTAATCGTAGCGGACAAGTATTCAAATGTTCTGTATGTGGTTTTACGGAACATGCCGATATTCATGCCGG
>DYKN01000079.1 GCA_020722575.1 Rikenella microfusus
AAAACACGGATTATTGTTGACATTTCCCCCTTGGGGGAAAAACAAAGGGGGTAATGTAATAAAGGGAATATTTTCAGTAGAAGTATGAATTTCTGAGGCGTACAGGGTTAAATGTATTGCAATTTAAAAATAAAGAAATGATAAACGACACAGAAAAGGTATTGGAAGAAATTAAAGAACACATAAATAAGCAAAATATTTAGATGAAACTGAATGCTTCAATTTCCCCCTTGGGGGAAAAACAAAGGGGGTAATGTAATAAAGGGAATATTTTCAGGCGAAGTATGAATTTCCAGGAGAGTATAAAGCAGAAAATTAAACCCGCATAGCAGATGAACATTTTAGTTAAACCCAACATAATCAGGTTTGACTCTGTGCGTCCTCATTCAGCATAACACCAGGTACTTCATAAAGC
The DNA here is from genome assembly GCA_020722575.1 of Rikenella microfusus. GTDB lineage: Bacteria > Bacteroidota > Bacteroidia > Bacteroidales > VadinHA17 > LD21. Next base: position 416 of record DYKN01000079.1, read on the forward strand.
GAAATACAATTCTTTACTTTTAATTAAAGTCTTGTGAAGTTTAGCTAAAACAAAATACATTAAACTTTTGCAACACTCCTTTACGTTTGGTTGGAGGTTTCGCTTATCTTTATCAGAAAAACTTTATTAAAATGCAACAATATAAAAGTTCTTATGTCTTTATTTAACTTTTAATACAAAAGAACTTGTATTTTTGATTAATTAAAATACCTAAATATATGAGAAAGTTTTTATTGCCAGTTATTTTTCTGTTTTTTGTTTTTCCTGTTATTGCACAACAGAGTGTAAGCCTGAAACTTAATCTCGAAAAAAACAAAATATACCGTTTCAGATCTGTTTCCCGGCAAACAACAATTCAAACAATTAACGACAATCAACAAACCGTGGAAACGGAAGTGTTACAAACATTTTCCATAAAAATGCTTGATGCCACACCTGAGTTTATGGTAACAGAGGTACATTTTGACACTCTTACCACAAAAAACAACACAATGGGGAAAATTGAAAATATTAGTTCTGCTGTTGAAGGTGATATAAAATCATCAGAGGCAGCTAATGTCATGTCGTGTATAATGAACAGACTGAGCAGAAATGCTATTTTTGTTAAAATGGATTATTCAGGCCAGCCTGTTGAGATAATGAATGCAAAATTGCTTTCTGATATGATCTTGAAAGATACTTCTTCAATTACCATTGTGGAACCGACTGCATCTGCCTTAAAAACACAGATCACAAATATCGTAAGTGAAAATAACCTTAAAACGATGATTAAAAATTTTACATGGCACCTCCCCGGGAATCAAATAAGAACAGGTGATACATGGAAAATTTTTGATCAGATAAATTCCGGAGGAATATTATTGACAGTGGCCTCCACATACCGCCTTGACGGGATTAAAGGAAATAATGCCGCAATAACTATTGAATCTGAAATCAAGGTGCCGGAGAATGCCCCGCCAATAAAATCGGGCGGAGCTACTGTTTTATATAATGATCTTACAGGATTGGCTAAATCAAATTTATTGATAAATATCACTTCCGGATTACCGGTAGAAAATAGATCTAAATCCCGGATATCAGGAAAAATGAACGTTTCTGCACCAGGATTCAACATGGATATGCCAATGGATATCAATAGCGAATCAGTATTAACAATTATCAATTAGTTTTTCAGCTTTATAATGAAAAAATTAGTAATAGGTCTGACAATTCCATTGCTTTTGATAGCTTTTGTTTCTCAGGCTCAGACAATAAAAGGTTATGTCTGTTACGGGAAAGATAAGACTCCGGTACAGTTTGCTACGGTTGCTCTCTTAAACCTTCCTGATTCAGCAATCATAACAGGCGTTATCACTCTGACTGACGGGGGATATTCGCTGGATAATATTAAATCAGGCAGTTATTTTGTACGCGCAAGTTTTGTAGGATACAAATCGGCAGGAAAACAAATTTTTGTGGCAGAAGGAGAGAAAGAAATTTTGGTTGATACAATCTACCTTGAGGAAATAACTGCAAATCTGAATGAAATTACGGTTGTTGGGGAGCGGCTCAGGGGAAAGGAAATGGTTGATCGGACTGTTTATTCAATACCTGAAGCAGTAGGCAAATCAGTAACTAACGGTTATGACCTGCTGAAAAGAATACCTCAGGTCAATGTAGATTTCCAGAATAATATAACCTTAAACGGAAGCAGCAACTTTATTATCCAGGTTGATGGACGCCAGCGTGAAAGAGAATACCTTGCAAGGCTTCTTCCTTCCGATATCCAGAGCATTGAAATTATCAGCAATCCGGGAGGGAGATATGAGGGTAATATTGACGGTGTAATTAATATTATTCTGAAAAAAGAAGCACGCTACGGTATAAACGGAAACATTGTTGAAGCCTTTAAACCATTTCATAAAATTACGAATTTAACACAGGGAAGCATTGATTATTCATTCGGTAAAATCACTTTATATTCTACCGGTTCTTATATTTCTCAGGGACTTAATATCAGTCCACGTGTTGAGAATCGTTTTACAGCCATTGACTCGTCAACTTATACCAGTGGCGACGGTAAAATAAAAGTATCACTTGGCTCAGTTATTGCAGGAATGGATTATTACCTTAACGACAAAAACAATATCAGTTTTAACATAAGTTATAAACCGGTGAGCCAGGATGTTTATTTCCCAAATACCACAACACTTTTTAAAAGTATCAACCCTGTGAATACAGTTTTGTCAACAACATCCAATAAACTGGAAAGCGATGAAACAGCATTTACATTGTTCTATAAAAAGACATTCAAAAAACCTGTTGAGGAATTTACTGCAGAAGCTGTTTATTACACATTCAAATCTGTTTCAGGTAACTCATTCTCAAATACCCGTTATCCTTACGGAAGTGATATAATACTTGATACCTATTCAAGATTGGAAGACGATTTGAATAACAGGAAATATTTTTCGACAAAGCTTGATTATGTTTATCCGCTGGGAATGAATGCAAAACTGGAAGCCGGATACCATTTCTATTACCAGAAGATGGATTATGATTTTAAGATTGATAACCAACCGGAAAGTAACCTGTTTGCGTATACGGAATTCAGAAATTCAGCTTATGCAGGATTTGCAATAAATCTCCAGAAATTCGGTTTCCAGACCTCACTTAGAATTGAAAACAGTCACATAGAGGCCGACTCGGTATCAAAACCTGATTATTCGTGTCTATTACCTTCAGCCAATATTCAATATAAATTTTCGGCATCTCATAATATTAAACTTACATATAATCGCCGGATTAACCGTCCGGGTATTTACAGTATGAATCCTTACTGGAAAGTCGGACAATCATACGATATTTCGCAGGGAAATCCTGACTTGCGGCCTGACTACCGCGATAGACTTCAACTTACATATACATGGAATATTGGCAACAACTACTTATCACCGTTGATATATTATGAATATTTTTCTGACAGAGTTGGCAATAAATACAATATTATCCGGTCCCCAATAAATGGCTCTCTTACAACTATTTCAAAACCGTTCAATCTGCTTAACGGTTATGAATACGGGGGAGGATTGAACGCAGTGTTATGGTACGTGAATATAAATGCAAGGATTTATAACGGTCATTACATGGACTATACCGAAGGTAGCTTCACAATTCCTGCGAGAGATTATTTTTCATACACAATTACAGGTACGGCTTATGCAAATCTAGATAAAAAGAAGAAGTTCACAGCATTTGCTTATCTGCAGTATAACGGGAAAAATATAAATGCACAATCAATCACCAGTACTCTTCCATTATATGGATTTGGTGGGCAATGGCAGATAAAAGATCACGCGGTAGGATTGTTCTGGTTACTGCCATTTTCAAAATGTATTGATTATCAAACCATTGAGACAACTACACCTTCTTATAATTCGACTAATAAAACAGGTATAGATTTTGCCGGCTGGTTTCAATTTCAGTATTTGTATAAATTCAATAAGGGCAGGAATGTAAAGAAACTTGGTCATAAGGTTGAAGTGGAAAGCGACAGTAAAACCCAGACAATAGGGCAGTAGTTTTATTGTTTGAATGTTTGTCTGAATGTCTTCGTTCAGGCGTTATTATTATTTTGAGTTTTTTCAGGGCTCAACGATTTTAACGTATTAAGAGTCAGAACTAAGGTGAGAGAGGTTCCGAGCGCAGCGAGGAATCCTCCTGAGTATTGTGCTGATAAATCATGGTTTAACAGCGATATTCAGCCCCTTCAGGGCTGAAAGGGTTAGAGGGGTATACTGTCCGTGGGTTTCACCCACGGTTATTCATATTTAGCCGCTTTGCGGCAAATACTGTATTAGAACAGCTACTTTAGCCGGGCAGGATATACCAGGGGCTGAAGGCCAGGAACGGCCTCAGGACATCTTGGGAAAAAGGACAAACAGGTCGCTTCTACGGAGCTCAAAAATGGGGAGGGGTTGGTATTAATGCTACAAACAGATCGCTCCTATGGAGCTTAAAAAATGAAATCGGAGTGATATAACTGTCGGGAATCCGGAAGGCACCGGTCAATTAAAGCCGCATAGCGGCGTACTGTTTGTAGCTTAAAAGGGTATTGCTAATATGTTAGCTGCGTAGCTACGACCTGAAGATTGGTTCTTCGTTCAGTCACCTCACAACCAGTTTCGGTTCTGCGCGTATTCGCTCAGCCGTAGTTTAGATTTTTTCTACCAATAAATAATGTTACTTTCTTTTGCTCCTACAAAATTGTTTTTGTTCTTTCTTTGCTTGCCCAAAGAAAGAACCAAAGAAATGGCAGCCTCAAATCTTTTTTGGGATTTTCATTTTTGAGACTGTCCGCGCAACACAACTCTCCCGATAAATCGGGATCAGACAGTGTTGCTTGAACGGCCCATCGCTGCTCAGTCTCAAAAATTTCAAATCTTTTTCCAAAAAAGATTTGGTGGCATTCTATTTATGGTTAATATCATTTTAAAAGGTTTTTTTATTCCCGAAATTTCTGAGGGTATAAAAAATCATGAAAGCTTGGTACAACTTTGATTTAGTGATGCGCGTGGGCGAACCGAAAACGGTGCGAACCTGGGCCGACGCGCAGAGCAGCCAAAGGCCCAGGTTGTCGTTTTCGGCGCCTTTTCTTTGTCACTTTCTTTTGGCGCACAAAAGAAAGTGAGAGAAAAATAGATTATTTGAATAATAGTCAAAATGTTCTGCAGCCTTGAATTTTCTTAGGTTTAAGTTGGAGCAAAGCGGAAATCCCGCTCTGCGGGAACAAAAAAGTAACAAGTATTATTAAAGAACTCTGCTCCACAGGAGCAAGGTGTGAATAACCGTGGGCGGAGCCAGTGGTACAAAGCCACCCACAGCGCTGCAACTCTGAAGGAGTTGAAGAGGTGTTAAACGGGGCTCAACATGGAGTTTGAGCGTGTGCAACACGCGGAATTCCGCAACGCGGAATTGAGCCCAACGGAAACATAAATTGGTTATTCACCCCGATATCTATGCACCCTTACCCAGTCAACAAAAACTGTATCGGGAAAAACAGATGTCGAATCGGGATTACCCGGCCATGAGCCCCCGATGGCAAAATTCAAAAGGATATAGAACGGTTGATGAAACTCATGTGTGCTGTTAACACTGTCCTTGATACTCATGCCATAATACCTCTGTCCATCAACAAGCCACACAAGAGAATCCGGAGTCCAGTTAATAGCATACACGTGATAATCCCTGACATCACAGGGTATCTTACTTCCTGAACTAATATGATTTCTGTCGGCACTTTCCCAGTGTGCAGTTCCATGAAGTATAAGGGTGCTGTTGATATGTTCCATAATATCAATTTCGCCGCATTCAGGCCATCCCACCTCTGGCCTGTTTTTTCCCATCATCCAGAATGCCGGCCATTTACCCTGTCCGACAGGTAGTTTCATGCGTGCTTCAATCAGTCCGTACTGAAAATAATGTTTACCCTCTGTATTAATGCTTGCAGATGTATATTCGAAACCCTTCCATGGTTCTTTCCTGCCGATAAGCATCAGTTTACCATCCTTTACAATTGCATTTTCAAGCCTTTTGTGAGTGTAATACTGCAACTCCCTGTTCCTGATGTAACCTACCTCATATCCCCATTTTGAGGAATCCGGAAGACCGCTATAATTGAATTCATCCGACCAGATGATATCGCTCTTTTCGTTTTTGCATGAAGCAACGGCGAGCAGAATAATTAAAGGCAGGATTCTTTTTGTCATAATAATGAATGATTTGATTTATAATAATCAAAAATAAAAATTTTAATAAAACTCTCTTTCCTGGCTTTTTTCATCTAAATCATCCATATATAAAGGTGGCGGAATGCATGGA
>DYKN01000080.1 GCA_020722575.1 Rikenella microfusus
TTCTAAAATCTTCGTTATAATTCGAATTTACAAAAGGAATTAAGTTCGAAATTACAAGATTAAGTATAATGGAAGAAAATTTACTATGTGTACAATTGTTTTCCTTATAATTATCATTGTACGTGTTTAAAGTCATGCTATTTTTATGAGAACATATCAATGAAATGGGCAGTTTGTTCAAAAATACCTCCGCTTTTGAGGTAAAAATCTTCGTCGAGTTCAAAGATACCGTTGTGTGTATTTGCCCATCTGGCATCGGGGTAGGGGTGGTACTTACGCATTATTTCCCAGTTTTTATAGTTCTGGTGTCCGTTAGTTTCCAGCAAGCCCAGTCCGAGTCCGGGGAAAGCACCCAGCCTTGCGGCGACATTCTTGTTCCATTCAACAAGGATGGGGTTTACCGTAAGGTCGGCACAGAAGCATGGCACATTATTTTCGTGAGCCACTTTGATGATTTTCAAAGTCATACTTAATGTTTTTGCAATTGCTTTTACGGCAATAGCTTTGTATCCCATTTCAATTCTTTTCAGGGCATCGGTATCGGTATGTGCGCTTTCATCAGCGGCAATTCTTACCGGTATGTCGGAGATATCTATCATTTCTTCTTCGGGGAAAGGTTCTTCGATAATTGCTATCTGGTCGAAAGCTCCGATCTTTTTCGTATGGTCGAGCAGGCGGAGGAGTGTTTCCTTTTTTTCGTAACGTCCGTTGGCATCGAAATAGTACGGAAGTTTTCCGCTGGAAGTATATGGTGTGCGCGCATCGCCAATGGCTTTATGGATTGCCGTTATTCTCTCAATATCCTTCTGAAGCATCTCTTCCTGCGTTCCCGGTTGTCCTATTTTAATTTTCATAAAGAAGTATCCCTGGTCAACAGCAGATTTTATTTCCTCCACCGGGATGGCATAAGCCATAAGGGGGATACTCGCTATTTTGCTGTGGTGTTCGGGCAGACCTGCTCTGTATTCTTCAGGTATCATCTCATCGAAAGTTTTAATGCCATTTTCGGCGGCATAAACAAGCCATGCAGCATTATCGACACCAACGAGGGCATTGAGAATAAAGGTTTTTCTCAGGTCGCTTTTCCCGGTTACCTTTTTCCCGTATTCGTGAACCTCATCAACTATTGATTCAAGCAGGTCGATCGGTGTGGAGAATTTTCTTCCCTTTATTATTTTAAGGGCATACTGAGTGATGTCGTACATCAGGGCATTTCCTTCATCCTCGGGGTGTGAGGCGAAAACACCGGCATCGCTCCATAACACGCTTTGCGAGCATAATCCTGTTTTTCTTATACCTGAGCTGCTTTCAATCATGGCAACCGTCTGCCATATCTCCGTCATATATCCTCCTTTAAACCCGAAAGGCCGTATAAGAGGTTCTCTTTCAAAAGCTGATGCGGTTGAAGCTACTTCAATAAGTTTTTTCTGGCCGCTTCGTCTGCATGAATGCAACCCTGCAGCGCCCATCGCACCGATTCCTGCAACAGCCAGGGATGTGTTTAAAACAAATTTTCTTCTATTCATTGAAATACTGGTTTAATTTACGATCGTAACTGGTATTTGTTCAACATGGTTTTTACAGCATCAATATCTTTCCTCATTTCAGTTATGAAGAGTTTTCGTTTTTCAGTATCTGACATCTGAATATTTGATCTTTCAAACGGAGGATATTCCAGATGTATGGATATAGGCCCGTCAATGTTAAAGTTTCTGACTATTTTGAAATATTCGTCGAAGTTTACCATTCCGGTTCCTACTGGCACGCTTTCGGGTGCCCATCTTCCTTTAGCGTTCTGTGACCATTTAAAATCTTTTATATCGGTACATTTAACATAGGGCGCAATAAGTTTCAGTCCGTTCACCCATGAACTACCTCCTTCGGCCACGGCATGTCTGACGTCGTACTGACAGCCGATATATTGCGGATCGAGGTCTTTCAAAAGTTCGTAAAGGTCCCATACTGGTCCGCCCACACGTGTGCCGTAATGATTCTGATAAGCACCGTGAATATTGTATTTTCGGTTTCGCTCTTCCAGTTTTTTCATTAAGGGTTTATACTTTTGAAGAGTACCCCATACACCTGATTTCTCGTCGTAGTTGAGGTATCCGAGTCGGTAGAATTTTATGCCGAGATCTGATGCTGTTGCGATTATATCTTCTGCATATTGTTCATCGGCTCCTGTTATAGCAGTAACGATCATATCGGTTCTGAGGCCTCTTTTTTGTGCGGCTTTAACTGCAAGGGGCAGGTCTCGTTTAACGTTTTCAGGTAGAACGTGGCCTCCAGGTCTAACTGTCAGGTCTATACCTTCAGCGCCGGCTTCAGCCAGGAGTTCTGCAAGTGAGTCATAATCGAGCCACTGCAGAGGCTTTGAGAAGATATGAATGAATCTTCCTGACACAGATGGTTGTTGTGCCTGATTGATTGCATTAAATTTTGAAAACGGTATTGCAGCACCAGCTGCGGCTACAGAGGTTATAAAACCACGCCGGGTGATTCTGTTACCAGAATGTTTCATGTTTCTGAAATTTTATAGTTTATAGGGTTTGCGGTATTCGTAATGAAGATATTTGTTTGCTTCCTCGTTGTTTGTAAATATTTCCTTTACAGGGTCCCATTCGAGTCGGGCTTTCACTTTAAGTGCAATATTGGCGAGATGTGCGAAGCTTGTGGAGCGGTGGCCTTCCTCAAGCGGGCAAAGTGGCATCTGACGTGATTTGATGCAGTCGAGGAAATTGCGTACAAGTGCTGCAGTACTGTTGCCGCTGCTTCCATCGGGCAAAGGTATATTTTTTGCATCTAATGTTTCATCTTCAATCTGTTTTGTCCATCCCTGAAACTGCCCGGGTCGTGCTCCGGTAATGCGGTAGCCGCTTTCACTGGCATAGAGGGTTCCTTTCGTTCCCCTCAGCTCAACTTCACCAAACTGGAACAGTCCCCCACTGCTGGCTTCATAAATACAGAAAACAATTATGGCTCCCGAGGCAAATTCGAAAGTTACTTCCATGGTGTCGGGAATATCACTATCGTCGTTAATAAGTTTTCTGCTTCCGTGAGCTGATATTGCAACGGGGGCTGTTTCTCCCATCATCCATCTGATAACATCCATATAATGGACACCCCAGTTACCCATCTGACTTGAATAATCGCTCCACCACCTGAACTTATAAGGAGCTATGTTGTATTGATATGGCCTGTATGACCTTGGACCCAGCCACATATCCCAGTTAAGGTCTTTTGGAGGATTCTCAGGTTTATACCTGCCAATGCCATCGGGATACATGTTGTTTATCCTGAAAGCTCTTGCTACACTCACCTTTCCGATTTTGCCTGCCTGTACATCTGCAGCCAGCTTCTGATAAACAACATTTCCTCTTCTGTTAAGGCCCACCGCAACAACCTGTTTGCTATTTTTCCATGCCTCCACCATCATTCTTCCCTCTTTAATTGTTATGGTAAGAGGTTTTTCAACATAGACATCCTTACCTGCCTGGATGGCATGAATTGTTTGAAGAGCATGCCAGTGGTCGGGTGTGGCAATGCAGACAGCATCGATGTTTTTATCATCAAGAAGTTTTCTGTAATCGGCATATTTCTTTACCTCATTCGGGAATTGTTCGCCGAGTGCAGGTATCTGACCACCAAGTTCTTTGATATAACGGGGATCGACTCTGCTTCTGTCACGAAGCATGTATGGCTCATAAACATCGCAGAAAGCTGCTATCTCGACATCGGGATTCGACATAAAGAGCCTGAGAAGTTGAGAACCACGGTTCCCGAGCCCGATAAATCCCATCCTGATCTTTTCATTAGCACCTGAAATGCGGGAATAGCCTGCTGCAGTAAGTGCACTTCCCCCGAGAGCAATACCGGCTGTTGCCATCGTAGTTCTTGTCAGAAATTCTCTGCGCGATTTCATTAAAGTTTTCCTTGTGTTCATGGTTAATATTATTTTGAATTAACATATTACGACATAATTGGAATGCAATTAGTTGTTCATTTCTGTTCCTGGAAATTAACAATCTCCTCTTTTCTCATTCTGTGTTCAATTATTCTGATGTACCTGAGTGCTCTTCTGAGATTATAATCTTCATAAGCCTTTTTTGCCCATTCAAGGGCAGTAGGAAGGCTTCCCTTTATTTCAGCGATAATAGCCATGTTATAGCATGCACGTGCGGCAATTACAGGTTTTGAATTGCCGGTTTCAATTTTCCATAATTCCCCTGCCTCGTCCCAGTTGTCGGAGAGTGCTTTGCGCATTGCAATTCTGAAATTATCGGTGCCCCTTACATAATAATCCCGTTCAACAGTTATTTCGTAGGGAAGAATTCTTTCTGCATACATCTGACCAGCTCTGAGGCCTGTTCTTTTTACGGCCTCCTTACGGTCGATGAGTGCTGCTGCAGCAATAACAGGTGTCAGTCCGGCTGCCGAGAATTTGATACTATGAATCAGGGGAAATTCATCCACAATAATATGCCCGGCAGGGTAATATATTCTCCATGCGGTTTTAACGAGTGTCTGCATATCAGCTTGGTGCTCAATGCCTGCCAGTGCGCCGAGAAAAGTTCTTTGACCTCCTCCTTTTATTATCTGGTAATCGATTCTGGTGTCGGTATCAAAAGCTTCAAGTGAGAAAAGAAGGTCAATGTCATTTTCTTTGCAAATACGTTCCACCACCTGCCAGTCGAGTGGTGGAGGAAAGGTTCCTGATATTGATACAGAAGGAAACTTCTCTCCAATTGTTTGTACTTTTTCGAAGCGCTTATTCTCCGAAAGTTTTTCAGTAAGTCCAGTTAATGACGCTTCAGCTCCGGCCCTGTCAAGTTCCGCTCCTTCAAGTGTAAGGACTTTGTCAAGCACATCCAGTGCTTTTGCTCCCTTAGCAGCTTCACTTCTGTCGGCAATCCCTGCTTTCCTTGCTTCCGGTGGCAGGGTTACCGGCGCAGGCTCAACCACATTAATATAGATCTCCTGCGTTTTACAAGAGATCATTACTGCAGTAACTATTATCAGATAATGAGTTTTTTTCATTCAGAACAGATTAAAAACCCTTTAAAATTTTTTATCGGTTTATTCTAATAATGTCATTCAAATTTAATAAAGAAATCAAGCCAGCAAATTTTAATCGAACAAAATCATTGAGATTTATTAATGGAAAGCTTTTAAATTGATAATTGGAATTTTTTTATTGAAATAATATATTTGATTGAGCAAATAAGATATATTTAATAAGGTTATATATTACGGACTTTTAAGTTGATGGGCAGGTTACTGGCAATAGGTGATATACACGGATGTTATAATACTTTCAGGGAACTTGTTGAAGGAAAATTAAGCCTTAAGCGGGAGGACAGGCTTATTTTGTTAGGGGATTATATCGACCGGGGGCCTAAAATCAGAGAAGTTGTTGATTATATAATAAGATTGATTGAATCGGGTTATAATGTAACACCTCTTACAGGAAATCATGAACAAATGCTTTTAGGATCTTATGATGACCCGGGAATGCTCCCGTTGTGGTTTTACAATGAAGGCCAGACAACGCTTGAAAGTTTTGGTATCAATGATGTCAGAAATATAGGGTGGAAATATCTCCAGTTTTTCAGAAGCCTGAAGTTTTACGAAAGAGTGGGGGATTTCTATTTTGTTCATGGCGGATTCAACGACAGAATTGAGGATCCGTTTTCCGATCTGGAAACGATGATCTGGGAATCGAGACCGGTATATGAAAATCCGGTTTTTAAGGGAAAAACCATTATTCACGGACACAGACCAAAGATGCTTGAATATACACAGGAGATGGTGAGGACAAGAGCTCAGGTGATACCAATAGATACAGGTTGTGTCTATGGGCGGGAGGCAGGTTACGGATATCTTTCGGCTCTTGATACGGGAAATATGGAATTGATTCCTGTACAATTTTGTAATTAATCACTCTTACTGTAAGGTTTTTTCTATGCCTTTAATGACGCTTTTTCAACGTAATCGAGCAGTTCTTTAATATTAAAGGTTTTGGAAATTATTATCCAGAATTCGCTTTCCATTGTCTTTTCTGTATTTTTACAGAACAAGCAGACTTTTTGTGCGACAAATGAAAGTCCCGGTTTAATCTTCCTGATAATTTTTGTAAACTCAAAGCCCTCAATATCTGTTAGCCTGAGATAAATAAGAACCAGGTCGAGATGTGGTACTGACCTGATTGCTTTTATCACTTTTTTTTCTGCTTAGTGCTCTGATAACCTTTTAACTATTTT
>DYKN01000081.1 GCA_020722575.1 Rikenella microfusus
TCAATTAATTCTTCTCTAGTTTTGTTTCCATCAAGATATTCTTTGCCTACAGAAATAGCCCTCTTAATCAATATCCTAATTTCCACCAGATTTAATGCGGGGACTTGGCAAAATGAAAAAAGTATGCTCTACTAGAAATATATAAGGTTTATACAAAATGAACTCGGGAGGTTTCTTGGCGGTGTAACCGCAGTCACCGTCTATAGAAGAGAAAAAGGAATGGATATTCCCAATCTCAGCAACAGAAGGAAGTTATTAAAGTTATCTGGTTATGCTGGAAGAAGGATTAAGCTGGGGAAGTTAGGGGGAGGTGCGCATGCTAAAAGTAAAAGATAAATTTTGGCTGTGGACACATGAAGCGGGCATCTGCAACGACGGCATATTCGGCAGATTGATAAAAGATTCACGGATTACTCCTGTGGAAGCGGCATTATACATGGGGTTTCAAAATATTCTTTTTGTGAAATCCAGGAATAAACCCCAACCATCGATGTACGAAAAATATGCAATTTCATTCACTCCTTTTAAGAAAGTCGTATGGTCAATAGTGGGTGATGGCTCCTGCAATGACGACATAAATTCAAAGGACAGCGACGTCGTTCTAATTCCACGGCTTGCCATACAATTTCCTAATATCTGCGGTGTGATAATGGATGATTTTTTTCGCTAAGCGTGCCGCAACTTTTACTCCCGGAGTTCTTTCTGGAATCAAGGATAAACTGGTTGCAGGCGGACGAAAACTGAGTTTATGGGTTACGCTTTACACCCACGAACTGAATGAATCGATAAAGTCTCACCTGGAGCAGATTGACGTAGTTACTTTCTGGACCTGGGCTTCTGAGGAACTCGAGAACCTCGAGAAGAATTTTAAAAAGTTTAAACAGATATGCCCCCGGAGCCGCAAAGTCTTGGGATGTTATATGTATGATTTCTGTAACAAAAAACTTATGCCGGTCGATCTTATGGAGAAGCAGTGCGAACTCGGTTTGAAATGGCTGAAAGCAGGAGAGATTGAAGGGATAATTTTCCTTAGCAGCGCAATCTGTGATCTGAAATTCGAAGCTGTTGAATGGACCAGGCAATGGGTTCAGAGAGTAGGCGAAGAGAATATATAAATAGTGCAATATGATAATCTGTTATTTTGGTTTCCCAAAATAGCACTAAGAAATTGTTAAATTATAATGTTTATCAGTAAGGAAATAATAATTCTGTAATTTTTTTCTTCCTAAAATTTCATCTGGGGGCTAAATAATTACAAGATACCCAAGAGGCGAGCACAAGACAAAAATGATGGGTTGAAACAAAGTTGGTGGGTTGAAAAGCAGTTAAAATTATTGAGGAATAGTTTTTAAATCAGCTAATTAAATTTGTGAAAGCGGTTTCATAACATTGTTGCCCTGAACGGAGAGTGTTTACAGAGCAGAAAGGAGGAAGTATGAGGTGTTTGATTGCAGGGGTCGGAATTTGTATTTTTGGAGTGATCGGGTTTGAGATGAATACCATTGCTCAACAGAAGGAACCTCTATCTCGCACAGGTTACATTCAGGAGGAATCAGATATAACTCCTATTGATAGTTATAATTCAGGCGCAACTTTTGATGCATCTGGAAGAGTTTGCGGAGGAGTTAACAAACAAGGTTACTTTGCCCATCCCGGATGGAAAGGAGATGCTGCTGGTTGTCCTGCATTCGGTGAATTTGAAATTGATCTATCAAAACCAGGCCAGATAGTTGCAGTAGCTGCAGAACCCAAGAAACCTAAAAAAGTTGAGGCAAAAAAGGGAGAAGAGGTTGTTGAAGAAGAGCCAGAATTTGAAATAATGGAAGGTATTGTAAAACCGAGAGTAAAAGAATTTAAATACCTTGGCAAAAACGAGTTCAGCATCACTTATGAGTGGCTGGTGAGTAAAAAAATAGAAGAGGATTACACAATTTTTATTCATTTTGTAAATGCAGAATATGGAGATAAGGAGAGGGGAGACATTGCATTTCAGGGTGACCACAGGCCTCTATCTCCAACAATGGGGTGGAAGGAGAAAAGTTCATTTATAGACGGACCATTCAGGATGAGTGTTCCAAGTAATTGTGGTCCAGGAGTTTATTATATCTCTCTGGGTTTATATAATGAGAGAGGTAGATTCAGAGATATTGCTGGTCCAAATGATGGGACTAACCGTACAGTAATTGGCAAGCTTATAATTAGTGGTAAGCCCGGCAAAGTCAAGGAGATAAGATTTGAAAAATTGAAATGTATGAAGCAGGAAATATTAAAGCCATTTGCACCAGGAGCTAATATTTTTCCACTCGGCAATGCCCCAATTTTTAAAATTTTAAAGCCAATTAAAATTGATGGAAATTTAGACGACTGGCCTCAGGAAATAATGGATGTGCCAATTGCCATCAGCGAGAAAAAACAGTTGACAATTGAAGATGAGGAATGGAAAGGGAGTCTTGATTTCGGCTCAACTTTTTTTCTTTGCTGGGATAAGGATAACTTCTATTTAGCAGAGGTAAGAAGTGATGATGTTCTTTTATTTCAGGATACAACAAGCAGAGATTTCTACCAGAGCGATTATTTAAGAATCTATTTCAGCAAAGAGTCAAAAGACATTATGCCCGGAAAAGATGATTATCTATTTGTCATCCTTCCCAGAGAAAAACCAATAATAAAGTTATGCTCATATGATGGCTATGAACACAAGGATTTCAATTACAAAGCAGTTGAGATTTCTTCCAAATTATTTGATAAAGGATGGATAATGGAAATTAAAATTCCATTTTCCTCAATTGGAATGATCCCGCAATCAGGACAGACACTCGGTTTTCAAATTGTAATTGGGGATTCAGATAAGATAGGAAAGCGCATCCATGAGATGCTCTGGAAGCCAGCTCCTCCAAATTCTAAGGATTACTGGTTTAATCCCCAGACATTTGGAAGACTTACTTTCTGTGAAAATTCCTTTTGCTGGGCAGGCATAGACAAGGAAATCTATTTGCCTAGTGAAGTACCTTTAGCCACAATAGGAATTTATACTGTTAAACCCGGAGACGAATTGACTGGAGAAATAATTTTAAAGGACAGAGCAGGAAATGTCATTGATAAAAAAACATATTCTTCAAAAGTGGAATCAAACCAGAAACAAATTCCTGTTAAACTTTCTTCCTTTAAATCAGAAGGAGAATATTCTATTGAGAATTCATCAAAATATCAAAATCAAATTTTTACAAGCAGTGTTTCTTTAAAGGCATTTGCTATGAGAGCAAGAGAGCGAAAAAGTCTTCTTGCACTTGCACAGCCTTCTAAACCAACAATTATTCCTTCAGTTGATGCTGTGAAATATACAAATTCTGTTCGGCAGGAAGGGAAAAAATATATTTTTGAATATAAAGGTGAAGATGGAACAGTTTCTTATGAATATATTCCAGGACCATCTTTAAATATCACCATCCTTGTGAATGGAGTTCTTCTTCACAGATGCGACCCGAGTTATAACGGACCTTGGATTATTATTGGAACTAAAAGTTATGCATCAGGAATGCTTGATTCAAAAGTACTTAATGCAAAATTAGAAAATGATAAGTTATCATATACTTGTGAAGTAACCTGTGAGGGTGAAAATATAAAACTTGCATACAGTGTTTCAATCCGGGGGAAAAGTTTAATCATAGATGTCTCGTCCCCGCAGGCACTATTTAATACATTTATGGGTCCTCTGGCTGGTGTTCCTGCCAAAGAGATTAACATTCCATATATGAACTGGATTAAAGTTTTTGATTTCCATAATTCTTTCCTTTCTTCTTATTTTAACTGGACAAAAACAGGTTGTTCCCAGATGGGACCCGAAGGACCCTGTGCATACTATTCTCCAAAAACTGATGGCACAAGAAATCCATTGCAAGAGAGTCTTTATCTCGTTGTATCTGATGACCTTTTGGAAGTTCTTCCGAATCTTCCAAATCCAAAAACTCCTTTTATGAATGTCCTTAGTGATAGGGTTGTGTTAGACTGGTGGACTGCAGACCAGTATACTGATAGTGCAAAATATCTCCAAGTTTTGAAGGATTACGGTGTTGATAAATTAGCAATTATCTATCATGTCTGGCAGAGATATGGCTATGATGAAAAATTACCTGCACATGTTCCTGCAAATCCGAGGATGGGTGGAGATGAAGGAATGAAAATCCTTTGTGCAAAAGCAAAAGAACTCGGTTATGTTTTCTCCCTGCATGAAAATTATATTGACTATTACCCGGATTATCCTGAATATACAGAATCTGCGGTTGCCATAGACCAAAACAGGAATAGAATCAATGCCTACTATCATCCAAGAACAAAAATTCAATCCTTCAGACTCAAACCAACCTGGATTGAAAAATATGCAAGACAGGAAAGTCCAGAGATTAATAAGAGATATCAAACCACTGCTGCATATTTAGATGTCCAGCCAACAGGTCCACCATGGCAACTTGATTACGATGCAGAGGAAGAAGGAGCAGCGAGTTTCAAATATGTTTTTGATAAACTTACATGGCTTTATAATTTTGAAAGAGAAACCCATGGAGGTCCGTTGTTCGGAGAGGGTCGCAATCATGCTTTCTGGGCAGGAAGAGTTGATGGATGCGAAGCACAGATTGCAGGAGGACAATATTGTCCAATGCTTATTGACTTTGATTTATTAAAAGTCCATCCTTTGATGGTTAACCATGGAATGGGATATTATTCTCGATGGTTTGAACGCAGTGGACAGGTAAGTAGAGCGTGGACTGAAGCAGATATTGATAAATATCGCAGTCAGGAAATTGCATATGGCCATGCAGGATTTATTGACACTATTTTCCACAAAAATCTTACCCAGGCCTTGAGAGAATATTATCTTACTCAACCATTGATGGCGAGATATTGTCCTGCACTTCCTGAAAAATTATTGTATCTGGTAGGTGACAAATGGGTGAATTCAAATGTGGTTTGCCGTACAGATGCTCCGAGAAAAATTTATGTGAAATACACAAGTGGCTTAGAACTATGGGTAAACAATGAAGAAGATGGCTGGAATATTGAGGGCTATATACTTCCATCATTTGGATTCTTAGGAAAAGGAGCAGGAGCAATTTCAACAACAGCAAAATTCAACGGAATAATCGGGGACTATTCAGAAACTCCCGAGTGGATTTTTGCTGACCCCAGGACTAATGAAGTTTATAAAATGAAAAAACTCAAAATTGAACCACAACTTGCAGAGTTCAAATATCTGGGCGAAAGAAAATTCCAGATAAAATATAAGTGGATTGCAGGAGAGCCGGCAGACATAAATTATACCTGCTTTGTTCATTTTACAGATGAGAGTGGAAGAATTTTATATCAGAATGACCACGCTCTTCCAAAGCCATCCAGCAAATGGACTGCTGGTGAAGTTATTCAAGATGGGCCATATACAATTGAGATTCCACAGGAATTTGACCTCGATTTTTATGATATTAGAATAGGGCTTTATGATGCTCCTCCTGGTTCAGGCAGACGTGCTGACATGGAAGGAAAAAATGACAGAGTGGGCAGATACATTATTGGAAAAATCATAGTTGAACAGAAGTATGGTGAAATCAAAAATTTGAAGGTTTCTATTGAAAAGGAAAAGAAAGAAGAACTCGCAATTCGCAGAAATCCCGCAGGAACTCTCGTGGATTTTGGAACACTTATCACTGATGGTACAATAAGAATTAACAAGGAGAAAAATGGTTTAACCATTCTTCCAATTCCCCATGGTTATAAATTCAACATTACTCTTAGATTGAGTAAAATTTTAGGCAAACCTGCAAAAGTTGTAAAGATAACAGCCCTTGACAAAGATAAAAAAGAAATTGGAAAAGTCGATTATAAAGAAATAGCGCCAGGAGAAATAAATTTCACCGGCATTTATCCTGATGCCTGGTATTACAGAGTACTGATACCATTTTCAGAAGGGTGATGTGAAAATCCAGAATACTTAAAATGGCTTATACAAAATATGCAGAAATTCCCCAACAAAAATTAATTTAAAAAATTCCTTGAAAATTTAACGAAGAATAATAAAAAGAGAAAATGTAATATCTATAGACCTCGGTACCACCCACAAGCAAAGTAATTCTATCATCTAA
>DYKN01000082.1:0-2668 GCA_020722575.1 Rikenella microfusus
GACCTGTCCAAATTTCCTAAAAATAGGGTGGTTTGACTTACGGCAAGAAAAATTTGATTTAATTTTGCTATTGTAATTAAATGTTGAATAAATTTGAACCAGTGGGTGATAAAAAAACATAGAAAAAGAGAGTTTTAGGAGAAAGGTTGGAGTTTATGAATTATAAGGGTTGAGAGTGCCGGTAAAGAACCGCCTCCTGAAGTTCCTGACGACCCAATTAGCCGGTGGAGCGACCTTGATTATATTAGGTTCTTCCGAGTTGTGTATGGGTAAGAAGAATGGGTGGAGGTATTCAAGAATCTCGGAATGGAAAAACAACTTCATAAAAGGGAGGACAAAATGAAAGTCGGGATGATCGGAATAAGTTCTTATTATTCACTTACATATGCACGGGGCTTGCGTAGAATTGATGGCGTTGATTTTGTTAGTGCATCGCATGAAAATTATAATGAGGAATGGGGAAAGCAAGTTACGGGATTAACAAGGGAGGAATTCAAAAACTGTTTTGGGATTAGGATGTACGAAAATGCAGAGGAGATGCTTGAAAAAGAAAAATTAGACATAGTTTTTGTCTGCTCACTTCTTCACAGGCGCCCCGATGATGCAATAATGTGCATTAAAAAAGGGATCCATACATTTATTGCTAAAAATATGGCTCCTGATCTGGAAGGTGCAAGGAAAATTCTAAAAGTAGTAAAGCAATCAAATGTTAATGTCAGCACAGCAAGTCCTGGTTTATTTGAAGGTTCAATCTGGGAAGCATATAACAGAGTCAAGAATGGTGAAGTAGGAGATGTTCTTTCTGTGAGGGTATATCATAATCATGGTGGTAAGAGTAAGGGGCTTCTCGTTATGCCAGAGTTTCAGAAAGAATATAAACTTGGGCCGGAGATTTCACTTGGGTTTTATAACTCAGTTTTACTTTGTAAATTTGTTGGTATAAAACCTGTAAGAGTTTATGCTGAATATGCGAATTTGAATACCAAGGACCTTCCATGGATGGACAGTGGAAAGGGAATAGTTGTTTTTGAAAATGGGGCACTCGGTTCAATGGATATATATTTTGCAATTTCATACCCAGGAGCTCCAGGTAAAGAAATAGAAATTTGTGGTACAAAAGGTATGATTCGCACCCAGCAGGGAGTTTATGACGGAGTCCTCTGGAATACAAATGGTAATATTTCATGTTTTTACAGAAATCCATTTCAGATGGATTGGGCAGAAATAGAATCTTTTATCAAAGCCTGTGGCTCGGGCAAGGAGCCTGAATTAAACATTGATGATATTTATACTGCTTTTGAGGTTTGCATTGGTTGGTACGAATCATCACAAAAACATATGCCAGTAAATTTACCACTGAAATAGTCAGGTTCAAGTAAAGTTAGAAAGGAGAGAAAATGGATAAGAGAGATGGTAAGTTAAGAATTGGCGTTCTTGGTTTGGGAAGAGGTGGTAGTTATATAAATCTTTTTGATGTAAATCCAAATTCAAAAGTTGTTGCGGTTTGCGATTTTGACGAATTTCGCATCCGCAATTTCAAGGAGAAGAAGAAAGACGTTGCAGTCTATACTGATTATGAGAAATTTTTAGAACATGAGATGGATGCAGTTGTAAGTGCAGGTTATGGTACAGAGCACGCTCCACATGTAGTAAAAGCACTAAAAGCAGGAAAGCATGTACTATCTGAAGTAATTGCCTGTAAAACACTTGCTGAGGGAGTGGAATTATGCAGGACTGTTGAGAAGACAGGAAAACTCTATATGTTTGCTGAAAATTACTGTTATTTCCCATACGTTCAGGAGATGCGCTGGATTTATGAGCAGGGAATGATAGGGAAGTATATATATGGGGAGTGTGAGTATGTTCACGATATCAGAGAATATATGCATACCCTTACAAATGGCCCTGACCATTGGAGAAATTGGTTACCTTCTACATATTATTGTACTCATTCTATTGGACCTGTAATTATGATTACGGGAACCAGGCCTGTTCAGGTAAGCGGCTTTGTTATACCTAATAGACTTGGAAGGGAGGTAGGTAGAAGAGGAGATGATGGTGCGGTTTTGATTTGTAAAATGGATAATGGAGCAATTACAAAAGTAATACCATGGTCAAACCTTCCTCATGTGTCAAATGTGTCAATTTGGTATCGCATCTATGGTTTAAAGGGGACTATGGAAAATAATCGCTGGAAAAATACAAATACACTCAACCTTTTTACTAAGGAGAAAATAGGAGAAAAGGGAGTTGAAAAAAGTTATGTTCCAGAGTTCAGAAAATATAAAAATGAAGCGGTGAAATATGGTCATGGTGGCGGTGATTTCTTTATTGCCTGGGAATTTGTGGATGCTATTGTTAATAAGAAAGAATCACCAATAGATGTTTACAAAGCAATGGATATGACATTACTGGGAATTCTTGGTTTTCGTTCTATACTGAATAACAATATTCCAATTGAAGTTCCGGACTTCAGAAAGGAATCTGAAAGAAAAAAATATGAAAATGACCACTGGTCTCCTGACCCCAAGGACAGGCATATCCCGGGGCAACCGTTTCCATCAGTGCTGGGTGACATCAAAATTCCGGATTCTGTCTATCAGGAATTAGAAGAAAAACGAAGAATGGAAAGAGAAAAACAGGAAGAGGCGCTTAAAAAGGCGTATAA
>DYKN01000082.1:2768-6082 GCA_020722575.1 Rikenella microfusus
TTTCTTCCTGGATAAAGAGAATAAATATGTCAGTCCGGGAATTACATGGATGGATATGCGTCCCATTTTTCAAGTGGACAGTCCCCAATCAGACCGTAAGCTTTTTGCTATTACCGGTTGTACTTCTTCTATAGGGTGTTTGCCGCTATTGCAGCTCCTGTGGTTGAAGAAAAATGAACCCGAAACTTTAAAACGGACAGGCAGGTATGAATTTGTGGATTTTCTTATTTATAGAAAATTAACAGGTCGTTCAGTTATTGAGCTCAAGTGCAGTTATAACTATGCTTTACGATGTAAGAAAATGGAGGTGGAGCGATGGCCTGCTGAAAAAGGCAGGAATAGAAGGGAGTCAATTGCCGGAGATATTACCTATCTTCGGGAAAAATCGTTGGCAAAATAAAAAATGAAATTGCAAAGTCAATCGGACTGCCGCAAGGTTTAAAAGTAATTTGCGGAGGTCATGACCAGTATTGTGCAGTACTCGGGTCAGGCGCTACCAGTCCGGGCGACATTATGCTTTCCTGTGGAGCAGCATGGGCACTCGTAGGTGTATGGCACAAGCCCGTTTTTAAATTCGGCAGTAATTTTTACTCCAGGACCTCTTGTGATAGAAAAAAGATATGGTATGCTGACTGCAATTGCAAAAGCAGGAGCATTTTTTGATTGGGCAACGCAGATTCTTGATGTTAAGGATTATAAAGAAGTAATTTCGTTAATAAAGAATGTTCCGGATGGGTCAGATGGTTTATTTTTTATTCCACTTGACAGTGGCGAAAGTATTTTTTATGGCTTAGGACTCCATCATAACAAATCGTTCTTACTCAAGTCAGTGATGGAAGGTTTGGGTTTTGAAATAGCAAGAAGGATAAAAATCCTTGAAGATCTTGGGATAAAACCTGTTTCAATTACAATGGTTGGAGGTGCAGCAAAAAATAAGGAGTGGGTGGAAATAATTTCACATATTACCGGTCTCAAGATTAAAATTCCGCAGGAGACTGAATCTGCCTGCAGGGGTGCAGGAATGCTTGCTGCGTCGGGCGATAAAGATTTTGTGGATTGGAAAACAAAATACAAGATTCATAAACCATCGAGTAGAGGTTCGATTCCCACCACCAATGCTTTGGCGGGCAGGCATCAAACTCGTGTTTATGCAGAGGCACTCAAAAAATATAAAAAATTAACCGAAAACGTTGAGGGGTGTTAAATGAAAAGTATCAAGGTTGGATTACTTGGTTTGATGCTTGACCTTTATGATAAAACAAATCCCGATTTAAGAAAAACGCAGGAGAAATTTGCGGCACAGATATCTGCGATCTTAAAGCAATATGCGCGGGTAGTTTATAGCGGGATAGTGAATAAAAAGCAAAAAATAGAAGAGGCTATAAAAAAATTTGAAAAAGAAAAAGTATCTCTGGTTATTATCGTTCACTTTTCGTATGCTCCCAGTTTAATTTCAGTTGAGTCACTTGTCCAAACAAATTTGCCCCTCTTGTTGTGGAACACGCAGAAAATTGACAGAATATTATTAAGTTATTCGGACAAGGAGTTGCTTGAAAATCACGGAATGCACGGCGTGCAGGACTTATCGAACGTGCTGAACCGCCGGGGCAGGAAATTTATTGTAGTTACAGGACACTGGAAAGATAAAGTGACAATCGATGAAATAGCGGGATGGATAAAATCTGCAGGTGTAGTAAATAAGATGAAGCATTCGAGGGTTGGCTTGCTGGGATATGTTTTTCCGGGGATGGGTGATTTCTGCGTGGACGAAAGCATACTTACAAAGTATGCTGGCACAAAAATTTATAGAATATCTGTCGACGAACTTTCCTCTTCAATGAATAGTGTAAGGTCAAATCAGATTTCGTCAGAACTCAATCTCGACAAAAAAAGATTTAAAGGTTATGATAAAATTGAAAACAAAGTGCTGGAAGAATCAGTGAAGATTGAACTTGCACTTAGAAAAGTAATAAGTAACAGGCAGCTCTCCGGAGTTGCAATACATTACCCTGCAATATCTGTGGATTCGAGATTTAGCGCTCTTCCATTTCTTGCAGTATCCAAACTACTTGCAGATGGAATTGGTTTTGGTGGCGAGGGCGACGTAACGAGTGCGACCGCTTGCGTTCTTATGAAAGAGATTGCCGGTGAGGTCAATTTCACGGAGATGTTTTCAATGGATTTCGTCCGAGGTGAAATTCTGTTCTCGCATTTTGCCGAGGGTAACTGGAAGATGGCAAATCCTAAGTATCCGGTGCGATTTTTCCCAAGACCCGGATGGCTTAGTCCGAAAAATCCTTCTGTGTCACTCGGGTTTACTGCAAAACCCGGGAAAATTACACTTCTGAATCTTACTTCTGCATCTGATGGTTCAATAAAATTGATTACTACGACCGGTTTGGTAAAAGACAGACCGCCCTTAAAGTTAGAAACACCCCATTTCATTTTCAAGCCTGACCTGAACCTGAAGGATTTCCTCAATTCATATTCGCAGGAAGGCGGTTCGCACCATCTCGCTATGGCTTATGGTGACCACAGGGAAGAAATAATGCGAGTTGCACACCTTGCGGGAATAGGATGCAAGACAATATAAACCAATATGAAGGAAAATCAAGCAGATTATGGAAACAAAAATTAGTCTAAGGATGAGACGGAAAAATTTAGAGAATCTACCGGAAATTATAATGCCGGAAGGTTATAAAATAAGAACTTTCAGGGACGGAGATGAGAATAATTGGTGCGATATTATAAATAAGACCTGTAAGGCAAATTTTGATATAGAAAAATTTAACGCCGAATTTAAACAAAATCCTGCATTCCGTCCGGACAGAATATTTTTTGTTGAAATTGAGAACAAACTTGTTGGTACAGCAACTGCATGGGTTGAAAAACCTGATGAAAAAATAACCGGGAAGGTTCACTGGGTCGGGGTTCTGTCGGAACATAGGGGCAGAAAATTGGGTTATTTGATAACTCTTCAAGCACTTCATTATATGAAAAAACACGGTTTCAAAGATGCTTTTTTGATTACGCAAACCTTCAGGTTGGCAGCAATAAAAACTTATTTTAAGCTTGGATTTGGGCCGGAAATCGTCGAAGAAAATCAGCGTGAAGCATGGGTCGAAGTATTTAAAAATCTGGGAATGAAATGGGGAGGATATTGATTATGACAAAATTAGAGGTGGTTAAAAAAACCCTGAATTTTGAAAGAACTCCATACACGCCTGTGTGTGCATGGTGCGTTCCGGCAGATTTTACAAGGTCTCTTTGACATCCTATTGAAGATGTGCTACACTTTGATGTAACTGGATTTG
>DYKN01000033.1 GCA_020722575.1 Rikenella microfusus
TTTCAAAGTTAATCAATTGGAAATTTAAGAACAATGTTAATACAGTATTTTTTTTTTATGTTTATTAATAGCATAACAATTTAAATATTAGTTTTAAATTTATATCGTTGTTTTCGTTTTCTATCAAACAAATTTCAGTAGATCAATGTATAGAGTTTTATTTTCATCAATTACCAGAAAATTTGTCATGGCAATTGCAGGGCTTTTTCTGATTCTGTTTCTGCCTCTTCACCTTTCAATTAACCTGATGCTTCTTAAGAGTGATCCTGATTCTTTTAATAAGGCAGCCCATTTTATGGCATCTTTCCCTGTCATAAAAGTGTTCGAAGTTATATTATTCTTAGTCATTATTATTCATGTTTCTTGTGGTATCTGGCTACAGATTGAGAACTGGATGGCAAGGCCGGTAAGATATGCCAGCGGTGAGAAATCGCCAACAACGTCTTTCTCAAAGTTCATGATATGGACCGGTGCTGCGGTACTCACATTCCTGATACTTCATTTTTTCAATTTCTATTTTATCAGGCTTGGATTAGTGGAAGGTAATCCTGAAGATTTCTATTCTGTTGCTCACAATCTTTTCAAAATTCCTTCCTACAACTATATCTATCTTTTTTGTTTCGTGCTTCTCGGTTTTCATCTTCATCATGCATTTTCTTCAGCATTCCAGACGCTGGGGCTCAACCACAGGATCTGGACACCGGTAATAAAAGTTATAGCATGGGTTTATGCCATTGCGATACCTTCAGGATTTGCAGCAATAGCAATAATATTATGGCAATTCAGATAAAAACACAGTAATAAATCAAATACATGAAGATTCTTGATTCAAAAATTCCCGATGGGCCTCTTGAGGAAAAATGGACCAGGTTTAAAAACAGTATCAGGTTAGTTAGTCCTGCCAACAGGAAAAAGCTGGATATCATTGTTGTCGGTACCGGGCTTTCGGGCGCTTCAGCTGCATCTGCTCTTGGTGAGCTGGGTTACAACGTAAAGGTTTTCTGTTATCAGGATTCACCGCGGAGGGCACACTCTGTGGCAGCGCAGGGAGGCATAAACGCTACAAAAAACTATCGAAACGATGGTGACAGTATTTACAGGCTCTTTTACGACATGATAAAGGGCGGAGATTTCCGTGCACGTGAAGCCAATGTTTATCGTATAGCAGAAGTAAGCAATCAGGTGATTGACCATTTTACAGCGCTGGGTGTTCCATTTGCCCGCGATTACGGAGGCACCCTTGATACACGATCGTTCGGAGGGGTACAGGTATCACGAACATTCTATGCAAAAGGACAGACTGGCCAGCAATGTCTCCTTGGTTCTTACTCATCACTTAACAGACAGATCAAACTTGGAAAAGTTAAAATGTTTCCGCGCAGGGAGATGCTCGACCTGGTTGTTATTGACGGAAAAGCTCGCGGAATAATTACCCGCAACCTGATAACAGGAGAGATAGAAAGGCATTCGGCACATGCAGTGGTTCTGGCAACTGGAGGCTACGGAACAATATATTATCTGTCAACTCTCGCCGTCAATTCAAACCCTTCAGCTGCCTGGAGAGCTCATAAAAGAGGCGCCTTCTTTGCAAACCCTGCATTCATACAGATTCATCCAACCTGCGTTCCGCAACTGAACGAATACCAGTCGAAACTGACACTGATGTCGGAATCACTGCGTAACGACGGAAGATTGTGGGTGCCAAAAAACAAGGGTGATCAAAGAAACCCGAATGATATACCGGAAGAAGAGAGAGACTATTTTCTTGAAAGAAGATATCCTACTTATGGCAATCTCGTCCCACGTGATGTGGGTTCACGAGCGATTAAGGAACGGTGTGATGCTGGCTATGGTGTAGGTAAAACAGGACTGGCTGTCTATCTCGATTTCAGAGATGCAATCATGAAACAGGGGAAAAAAGCTATCGAGGATAAATACGGCAATCTCTTCGAACTGTACAGAACAATTACGGGGGAAGATCCTTATGAAAAACCTATGATGATATATCCTGCAGGTCATTATACCATGGGTGGACTATGGGTTGACTACGAGTTGATGACAACTATACCGGGTCTTTATGCAATAGGTGAATGCAATTTTTCAGATCATGGTGCAAACCGGCTCGGCGCAAGTTCACTTATGCAGGCAGCCGGTGATGGCTATTTTATTCTGCCTAATACTATAAGCAATTATCTTGCAGGTGAAATAAAAACACCCCGTATCCCTACAGACAGACCTGAATTTGAGGAAGCCGAAAAAAGCTCTACCGACAGATTGAAGAAGTTACTCTCAATCAACGGGCACCAGACACCTGCAACATTCCACAAAAAACTCGGCAAAATTATGTGGAACTATGTGGGGATGGTACGCAATGAGGCTGGTCTGAAAAAGGCTATGACCTTGATTGAAGAACTGAAAAATGAATTCTGGAATGACCTTAAAGTTGCAGGCTCAATGTACGAACTTAATCAAGAGCTCGAAAAGGCAGGACGTGTAGCCGATTTTCTTGAGCTTGCACAGCTACTTGTGACCGATGCGTTAAACAGGAAAGAATCCTGTGGAGCTCATTTCAGGGAAGAGTACCAGACACCCGACGGGGAACCCGAACGTAATGATGCTGAATATGCCTATGTGGCAGCATGGGAATATGCCGGTGAAGGTAAACCACATATTTTACACAAGGAAGAATTAAAGTTCGAAGCGATTGAAATGACGAAGAGGAGCTACAAATAGCACAGGGTACAAAGTAAAATAACTTATGTTCTTCCTCCAAGCACTGAGCAAAAAACAAAATTCAGATTTTTATAGATTAGCCCTATTACTTAAAAAAGAACTCAATACATGAAACTCACACTTAAAATATGGCGGCAGAAGAACTCTTTATCAAAAGGGAGGTTTGAAACCTATGTTATGGATAACGTCTCTCAAGAGATGTCGTTTCTGGAAATGCTCGATGCCCTCAACAAAGAACTGATTGAAGATGGTGGCGACCCTGTCGCTTTTGACCACGATTGCCGTGAAGGCATTTGCGGCTCATGCGGGATGTATATTAACGGTCATCCTCATGGGCCCGTCCCGGGAATAACAACCTGCCATCTATCAATGAGGTATTTTCACGACGGTGATACTATATGGGTAGAACCATGGAGGGCAAAGCCTTTCCCCGTAATAAAAGACCTTATTGTTGATCGAAGTGCCCTTGATAAGATACAGATTGCTGGCGGATTTATTTCAGTAAATACTGGATCAGCTCCTGAAGCCAACTCTATTCTGGTAAGCAAAGACAAAGCCGATGAAGCATTTGATACTGCAATATGTATAGGATGCGGAGCATGCGTTGCCGCCTGTAAAAATGCATCAGCAATGCTTTTTGTATCAGCAAAAATTTCACAATTTGCTCTCCTTCCACAGGGCCGTATTGAAGCAAAAGAAAGAGTTAGAGCCATGGTGGAAAAAATGGATGAGCTTGGTTTTGGAAACTGCTCTAATACTGGTGCCTGCGAAGCTGAATGCCCCAAGAAGATAAAACTTACCAGTATTGCAAGGCTTAATCGCGAATATTACAAAGCATTTTAATAGATCTGTTCATGAGAAAGCATATCATTATTTTCCTGCTATCCATGTCCTCATTAACAATTAGCTCCCAGATAATAGTCAACCGCGACCCTGTAATTAAAAAAATGGTTGATGAGATTTCGCGGGAAAACCTTGAGTCGCATGTACGGAAGCTTGTTGGTTTTCATACCCGTCACAACATGAGTGAGCAGAATTTACCTGACCGCGGGATAGGAGCAGCATGGAACTGGATAAAATCAGAGATGGAGAAAAGTATTCCATGGGCAGACGGAAGGTTAAAAGTAGAATTTGAGGAATACAGGGCTGGCGGTAACGGACAAAGAATTCCCAAAGAGATTACACTAAAAAATGTAATTGCCACTCTTAAAGGTGTTGATACGACAGATGACAGAATTATTGTTGTGAGTGCACATCTTGATTCCCGTGCTGAATCTGACGATGATTTCACAAGTTTCGCCCCTGGTGCAAATGATGATGGTTCGGGGATAGCTGCACTTCTTGAAATGTTAAGGATAATGGCACCACACAGATTCAATGCTACAATAATGTTCATGGCACTATCGGGAGAGGAACATGGACTTTTTGGGGCAAGGCATATGGCTGAAAAGGCAAGAGCTGAAAACTGGAATATCATTGCCATGCTGAATAATGATATGATTGGAAACAGTGGGTCAAGTGAAACGCTACTGAATGATAATATGCGAGTAAGAGTATTCAGTGAGGGTGTTCCGGCTTATGAAACTGAACAGATGGCTGCCCTGAGACGATATACCTCAGGAGAAAATGATGGAAGGGCCAGACAGCTTGCCCGGTATATAAAGGAAGTGGGCGAAAGATATGTCGATCAGATCTCTGTTACTCTCATTTTCAGGAACGACCGTTTCGGACGTGGCGGTGATCATACCCCCTTCAGTCAGCAGGGATTTCCGGCCGTAAGAATATGTGAATTCAATGAGAATTACGACAGAACACATAAGGTTCCTGCAATTGTCAATGGTATACAACAGGGGGACCTTCCTGAATATGTTGATTATGAATACGTAAAAAAGAATACGGGTATAAACCTTGCAACAATAGCAAATCTTGCACTGGCACCTTACGAACCGCGAAATTGCGGAATAGTCACAGCCGGACTAACCAATACTACAACACTGCGGTGGGAAGAACCTATAAAAGGTAAAAAGCCAGCCGGATACTATGTGCTGATAAGAGAAACATATATGCCACTATGGGAAAAAAAGATTTTTGTCACCTCCACAGAAGTTACATTCCCCTATTCAAAAGACAATTACTTCTTTGCAGTTCAATCAGTTGATAATGAAGGACACGAAAGTATTATAGTCTTTCCTGGTAGAGCTGTACGTCAAATGACAAAACAGTAAAAAGGTAAAGTTACAGTAAAAAGTTAAGAACAGACCTCTTCAATTTCTTTTACCGTCTTTGGAATTGGATTGCCAAGGAGTCTGTGACTTTTTTCTGTTATAAGAATGTTGTCTTCAATTCTTATCCCTCCGAAATCCTTGTAAGTTTCGACCTTGCTGTAGTTAATGAATTCCTGAAATTTTCCTTCAGACTTCCACCGGTCTATAAGTTGAGGGATGAAATAGCAACCTGGTTCAATAGTAAAGACATGTC
This sequence comes from Rikenella microfusus, assembly GCA_020722575.1. Lineage (GTDB taxonomy): Bacteria > Bacteroidota > Bacteroidia > Bacteroidales > VadinHA17 > LD21. The sequence goes on from DYKN01000033.1 coordinate 5,212, forward strand.
CGGGTTTACATTCAAGAGCAAACCTTAGAAAAGCTGTTCCAAACTGTTCACTGCGTTTAACTTTTTCGCTATATCCCACGAAATTTTCACCCAGTCCTTCCATGTCGTGCACATCAAGTCCGAGCATATGACCCAGTCCGTGTGGCATAAAAAGAGCATGAGCGCCGGCTGTTACTGCTTCTTCAATATCGCCTTTCATCAGACCAAGATCCTTCAAACCTCCCGCAATAACTTTGCAGGCATTAAAATGAATTTCCCTGAATGATTTTCCTGGTTGTGCAGCATTTATTGCTTCCATGTTGGCTTTTAAAACAACCTGATATATATCTTTCTGGCGGTTGTTAAATTTTCCCCCGACAGGAGTAGTACGGGTTATATCTGATGCGTAATGCATTACCGTTTCAGCTCCAGCATCTGTAATCATCATACGGCCTTCATGCAAAATATTGTTATGAGCATGATTGTGAAGAGTCTGCCCGTTAATACTGAGGATAATGGGAAAAGATGGCCCTGATCCTTTTGCCCAGGCAATGCCTTCAATAACACCAAAAATTTCCTGTTCCCTTATCCCCGGTTTGCACATTTTCATAGCAGTAATATGCATTTCACGGGCAATGTTAACTGCTTTTTCAATCTCATCTATCTCAACAGGTTCTTTAATCGACCGCAATGACACCACTGCCCTTATGAGTTCTTCAGAAGCACTGGTTTGCATCGCAACCGGATTTTCTTTAAGAAGTGACCTGAGTCTGATCATGGTTTCACCACGGTAAGGAGGAAGAAAATGAATTTTTCTTTTTTTGTTAAGTAAATCATTAATTAAATTTTCCAGTCTTGCCACAGGTGCTGTAGAAGTAATCCCGCAATTATTTGCAAGGTCGCTTATAGTAGGCTGCGGCCCCATCCAAATAATATCACCCAGATCAAAATCATCTCCGAAGATCCATTCTTCGCCGGTTTCGAAATCAATTAAACCATATAAGTTAGGTAAATCAATCCCAAAAAAATAAAGAAAATCACTGTCCTGTCTGAAATGATAAGGATTGGCGGGGTAATTCATGGGCGATTCAACATTGCCAATAAACAATGCCACGCCATAATTAACCAGTTTTTTAAGCCTTGTCCTTCTTTCTTTGTATACCTCTGCATTAAACATGAAATTTCTTTTTTAGAATTATTTTATAAAAGGCTAAAGTAATAATCATGAACTGATGAACCAAATTAAATAATGTTTTTTGTCCAATTAATGCGAATAGATTTTGTTATTAACAATTTATTATTATATTCGCAAGAGTTATTAACAACTTTTCAACAAGTAATCAAATGCCATATCGCAGGTTGCCCAACACAGACAGTGCGAGAATAAGGGCTCTAAAGACAGCCCTTAATATTGGAAATGAAACCCCACCGCACAAACTTGCTTTTTCTCCGAAAATATTACCCAGATTGCAGAAATTTCTTCCGGAATTTGAAAACAGCATCCGACAGCAGAAACAATTTTTATCTGCACAGGCACAAAAAGTAAAAAACTATGATGACATTGTAAGAAAAGCCCGAATTTATATCTCCCATTTTATTAGAGTAATGAATATGGCCATTTACAGAGGCGAGCTTCCACGTGAAATAAGGGCTTACTACGGTTTGCCAATCAATGAGGCAGGTGTACCTCCACTCAATACCGAAAATGAAATTATCAGCTGGGGCAAAAGAATTATTGAAGGTGAAGCACAGAGAATAAAAAGGGGAGGTTCACCTATTACCAATCCTACAATAGCAGTGGTCAAAGTTAGGTATGAACAGCTTCTTGAAGCACTGAGTGCATGCCGTAAACTGCGTGAAAAAGCATCGGAACTTGTAGAAAAAAATAACTCCTTGCGTAAAGAAGCCAATGAAATTATATTGAACATCTGGAATGATGTTGAAAAAAGCTTCTCAAACCTGCCTGCCGACTTAAAATTAGATAAATGCAGAGAATATGGATTAGTTTATTATCTCCGGAAAGGTGAATCGGTAGCCACCATATAGATAATCCACCACACTGATAATCCAATTTTACTTTTTCTATTATTATATACCGATTATTCTTTTCTTCTTATAATCTCTCCAGAAAATATATAATATTATTGCAACAACAATAACAGACAGAAGCGGAAAAGCAGAAAAACTTACATCCTGTTCCTCGATAGATCCTTTATCATAGCGGAACAATCCATTGACAATATGGAGCGTGGATGCAAGAAAATTATTCAAAAAATGAGCAGCTATCGGAATTAATATATTACCTGACCATAAAAACAGGTATCCGAAAATCAGCCCCAGTATAATTCTCGGCAGAAAACCGTAAAACTGAAGATGAATGACACTGAATATTATTGCGGTTATCCATACCGGCAAATGCTTTGACCGAAAAAACATTCCGACAATCTGCTGAAATACTCCTCTGAAAATTAACTCTTCACATACTGCGGGTATAACAGCAAGAACAAAAATCGTAATCAGATAATCCATATTTCTCTCATTCTTCAGAAGCAGACCTGTTATTCCAGCTGCTTCCTCTTCCTTCTCCTTTATCCACTCTTCAACACCCGAAAGAACCTGAGGCAATTCAATCTTTGAATTCAATAAACCTGTCCATATTGTTAGATTCATTGTGAATATAGCCAGAATAAAAACCAGAAAAAACTCCTTTATACCAACCCGGCCGTCAATCAATCTAAAATTCAGTCCGCTTTTTCTGTACAATAAAATCATTAAAAGGGCTGGCAATAAAAAAAACGACAATTGTTGAGACACCTGCAGATATCTTATCTCCCAGATATTGTCGATCTGCCTCTCACCAAAAGGAAGAAGCATTTCTGAAACAGAAATATCAAAAATAATTGAACCTGAAAGAAGAAAAATATAAAAAATCAACGTGCCGGTTACAAATATTAAAAATAAAAAAACAAGAAGCACAGACACAGGTGATTTATCTCCGGTAATCCATTTAAAGGAGATGAATTGCATTTTATTAATTTTGCAACAAAATTAACAATTAAGGTTTTAATATTTCTTTGCTTTGAAAATCGGCAGTTTAACCCTGAGAGAAAAACCGTTGTTTCTTGCTCCAATGGAGGACATTACCGATACTTCTTTCAGACTTCTATGCAAGATGTTCGGTGCCGATTTCATGTACACTGAATTTGTTTCTTCCGATGGACTGATTCGCAATGGTGACAAATCTGTCAGAAAACTCGTCTTACTTGAAGAGGAACGGCCGATCGGTATTCAGCTTTATGGTCATATTGTTGATGTAATGATCAAAGCAGCCGTTATAGCTGAACAATCTCAACCTGAACTAATTGACCTGAACTTTGGATGTCCGGTTAAAAAGATTGCCAATAGGGGAGCTGGAGCCGGCATGCTCAGGAATCTCCCCCTGATGATTGAGATGACTTCAGAAATAGTTAAAGCAGTTAATTTGCCTGTAACAGTTAAAACCAGACTTGGCTGGGATGAAAGCAACAAAAACATACTGGAAGTAGCTGAACGGCTTCAGGATGCTGGTATCAGTGCAATTACCATTCATGGTAGAACAAGATCACAACTTTATAAAGGGAAAGCCGATTGGACCCTAATTGGAGAAGTGAAAAATAATCCTCGAATTAAAATACCCGTTATCGGAAACGGTGATATAAATAGCCCGGAAAGTGCAAAAGAGGCATTTGATAAATACGGGGTTGACGGAATTATGATTGGCAGAAGTGCAATCGGACGGCCATGGATCTTCAGAGAAATCAGGCATTTCCTCGATACTGAAGAACTTCTCCCAGAGCCCTCTGTTGCTGAAAAAGCAGATATTGCAATAACCCATCTCGAACTCTCCCTTAAATATAAAGAAGGCATGCGTGCAATTTTTGAAATGCGACGTCACCTGTCAAACTACTTTAAGGGAATTCCACATTTCAAGGAAACACGACTTAACCTTCTCACATCAACAGATGTTGATGAAATAAAGTCAATTATTGCAGAAATAAAACAGAAATGGGGAGAGCTGAGAGTAAAAAATACATCGTCAATATACATTAATTAGACAAGTACGAGGATCTGATCGAAATACGAACCATCTGGCAATAAGATAATTTTACAGATTTAAATGCCAGATAAAAAATATTAATGTAAGGGTTTAAGAATATAAATCAATGAACTGCTGCGGGTAAGGTCAAAGAGGGACAAAAGATAAAAAATTGTTCCTTTAAACATTCCTCTTAAGAAACCCAGCACTGAACCCTTGTTCTTTTCACTGAGAACAGAAATATAAAAAACGTCAAAAGGCAACCTTTTTATTCCTTTAATCTCAAACCCTGTCAGTGCTGCAATGTAACTGAATGATACAGGATTAAAATGCCATAAATGCCTCGGAACATCGTATGCAGCCCAGTAATTTCGGTAATTCAGTGAGTCGAACGACATATTGTTTGGCAGAGCGATAATTGCAATACCGTCGGGACTCAAAAGCTTTTTTATTTTGACAAGTGTTTCTCTTAACCGGTAAATATGCTCGAGTACATGCCAGAAAGTAATGCAGTCAAAAGAGCCTTTAGTAAACAAACCAGCACTCTCAGGTGTAAATACCTCAATTCCAGAATACTTTGCTGCATAATTTCTTGCCTCTTCATTAATTTCAATGCCAGCAATCTCCCAGCCCTTCTTTTTCATGACAGATGCGAAATGTCCCATTCCGCAACCATAATCCAGTATTCTGCCCCGTCTCTTTCCCGTAATTCTTTTCACGAGCCTGTGCTTCCTCCTGAGCATTAACTGCCTTACAGCATAATAAACTCTTGCAATAAAGTTTTTGGCCTTATCAGAATGAGGAAGATAGGTTTCAGATACATAATATTTTGCTACTTCATTTTCATCAGGAGCATCCTGCGTAAATTCAGTAAGACAAACACTACACCGGAAAATAGAAAAAACCTCACCCGAAACCTGAAAATCCTTGCAATCAGTATACAAAGCAATATCGTTACTGCCGCAAACCGGACATTTATTGTAATGAATCCGCATTTTCAGGAAGATTTCTTCCAGACTGAATAAACAAGAAAGCCTGCTATTAGGAGAATAAATACGACTGAACTTGCTAGCGAAATTTTTTCTCCCGTATAATATGATGAAGGCCTGAAAATAAATTTTATTTCATGATTACCGGCAGGTATTACCAGAGCTCTAAGTACATAATTTGCCTTTATAATAGGTACTTCATTGCCGTCAATATATGCCTTCCAACCAGCAGGATAATATATTTCGGAAAACACTGCGAGCCGGTCACCAGAGGTAATACTGAAGTAAACTAGTTCATTGGGTTTGTAAGATTTCATATAAATGGTATCTCCTTCTGTTATCTCCGACAGGCTTGATGAGATAAATTCCCTGAACCTGTCATCAATCACTGCATTTTTGATTATATCAGACTTTCCGGTTGCAGAGAGCTCCTCGTTCGCATTCTGTACAAATATTATTTTCTCAGCAAACCATGCATTGCCTCTTGCATAAGGATTTGATAGTGGAGGCATATCGGGATTTACAATAATATATTTCGTATTCAACATATTGATCCCGTTAAGTTTCATCATTGCTGAATCAATAAAGGGATAAGGATTTGATTGTTGCATCAAATTTGTAAATCTCAATATTTCAGGGTACAATACAGAGTCTATCAATTCATTGTATCTCTTCAATTTGGCTCCATGATACCCTCCTATCGACTTGTGAAACCTTGAAGTGGAAGCATCATTGAAAGGTGATACTGTTAAATTGAGAACTCTGAACACTGTGGTGTCTTTCATTATTGATAAATCTGCCTGAGAAGGCAGAGCCATTTTTTGAACTGATGAGCGGGCAACAAATCTGCTGTTGTTCAAATACCTTTTATTTACAGGGAACATGTCGAATATGAACAAAACAGTAATTACTGCAACAGAATATTCTTTTTTAATTTTTTTATTAACAAAAGCAATGATAACGGCTGCAGATAAAATAATGAAAATCAGTGTTCTGAATGCATCTGTTCTGAGAAGCTGGATGCGGTCTTTCTTTAGTGCCCCTGTCAGCCATAAAGGTAGCTGTCCTCCCTGTTCGGAGGGGGAAATGAATGAACCTGCAATGCCCGGAATCAATAGAAAAAGAAGAGCTATTCCACCTGTTATGCCTGCCCCGATCTTCACAGCTTTTATTATCTCTTTCCGGGTAACCTTCTCTTCAAAAATATCTCTTAACGCTATTATGGCGAGCAACGGCATACAGAATTCCGCTATTACAAGTATCATTGTCACAGCCCTGAATTTGTTATACCCCGGGAAGTAATTGAAAAAGAGGTCAGTCAAAGGCATAAAATTTTTCCCCCAGGCAAGCATCACAGAGGTCAGTGTTGCAATTGCCAGCCACCATTTTACTGGCCCTTTTACCAGTACAAGGCCCATCACGAAAAGAAACACCACGATAGCCCCAACATAAACCGGACCATCAGTCCAAGGCTGTGTACCCCAGTATCTGTGAAAACTACTGACATATTGCGATGCCTTATTAAGTTTCAACATTTTTACGGTTTCGGATTTTTCGTCAAATGGGCGATTAGCTCCACCTTTGAATTCAGGAATAAGCAGGGTAAATGTCTCGTCAATGCCGTAACTCCATTGTGTAGCATATTCTTTATTAAGTCCTTTTGCTGGTTTCGAACCGTGTGTGATCAGGTCAGATTTCCCTCTGATGGAATATTTGCCGTATTCATATGTCGTGTAAAGAGATGAAAAATTCATCCCTGCCGCAAGTAAAACGGGAATGATCAGGATCAATGACTTTTTAATAAACGGCATCAGAGTGTCGGTTTTTAATGAAAATACAAGTTCAGTCAGTATCAATATCAGAACACTAAAGAATGTGTAATAAACTATCTGAGGATGGTTTGAAAGGAGTTGTAAAGAAAGAAAAAAAGCAAGAAGAAGTGATCCCTTGATTATGTTTTTCCTGTAACTGTACCAGACACTCCCGATTACCGGAGCCATGTATGCAATTGCAAATGCTTTTGTATTATGTCCTGCACCAATAATAATAATAAAATAAGAAGAAAGACCATAAGCAATTGCGCCTGCAATTGCTAGTCGGTAATCAACCTTAAAAAGAAGAAGCATAAGATAGAATCCTGCCATTGTCAGAAAGAGAGGAGCAAGAGGAAGTTTCATTATCTTAAGAAGATGATCAATATGGATCAGAAGATTTCCGTAATATTTTACAGAAATGAGAAAAGCCGGCATCCCGCCAAACATGGCGTTTGTCCAGAGTGGTTCCTCTCCATATTTTTCCCTGAAATTCCTGATTTCACTCGCAGAATTGTAAGCTACTGTTCCGTCGTTGGTATAAAGAACCTTCCCCTCAAGCACAGGGTAAAAATAAATAAGTGCGATAATTGTAAATAGTGCCAGAGCTATAATATGTGGCAACGCTTTCTTAAAAAATATTTTTAACTGCATTGAACAATTTTTGAGTTTATTATTTCAGGGTTACCAGACAAAAGTATTCAATAATCGGAAAAGAATATTATAAATGATATTAATTTTAAAGTAGCTGGTTATAAATTTTTCAGATATTCAATGAAATAGGGATATAATTTTTCTTCGCGGCATTTTTCTTCCCATGTTTTTCTTGCACCTTTCCGTAAATTCGAATAATTATCTGAATTAATAAGTCTTTCAATATTTTCAGCAACAGTTTCAGGGTTGAACTCAATCGGAATCACAATTCCGTTTTTTTCCGAAACAATTTCAGGGGTTCCTCCCGCATTAGTTGCAATTACCGGAATTCCGAAAGAAAGCGCTTCCATAACTGACACAGGAACTCCCTCCGAACAACTGACATTTATAAAAAGGTCTACCGATATATTTCGGTAAAACTCCATTAGTTCACCCCGGTTAACTTCTCCGCGTATTTGACAGGTTATATGCCCTGGCACCTCCTTAGTAAGAGCAACAACCTTTTTTCTCAAAGGGCCACTACCGAAATGAATCCATTCCGTTTTTATTTTCAGGTATTTCAAAATCTTAACTATAAGATCGACCCTTTTAACAGGAACAATATTTGAGCAGGATACTATTCTGATAGTATCAGTTTTTGAGAACGGGTTCAATCCATAATCAGATGTACCTATTCTTGCAAGAAAGATTTTATGTTGTGGAACTCCATATTTTATTGAAATATAATTCTTCCCTGCTTCAGACACAGCGATCAGGGAAGAAATTCTTTTTATTTGTTCCTTTCTCCACGGAATGTAATCGGAATTCAGGTTTTCATAAAGGTCTGAACCATGAAAGCGAACAACAATTTTCGGTTTAATATCTTCTGGAAGAAAGGGTAATATTTGACTCCAACGTAATCCCCAGTTAAAAAACAACAGATCAGTCTCATTAAATAACCTGATGAGTTCCCTCTTCCTGATAAATGACATAATTGCCCTGATCATCAGGAAATGAGTAAGCCAGATTCTGAATTTTGAAGGTGATTTCCATACCTGTGACCTGAAACCTTCTTGCAAGAATATTTTAATTTTAGAAGTGTTAAAAATACCCTTATAAAGCAGTTCGATTCTTTTCCTTTTAATATTTCTAAAGAGAGGCTCTCTAACAATAACATTTCCGGGCGTTATTCTGATTGTTTCGCAATCATCTTTCTGAAATGGGAAAATAATTATTTGCTCAAATGAATCGCAGAAATATTTCATTTCAGCCTCCAGAAAAGTTTCTGCTCTGCCATACGGATATTTGTCGGTAAAAATTATTATTTTCTTCATACTACCCTTTAAGATTTTTTCTTCAGGTAGAAGCAAGCAGTATCCCCCTGTTTTAACCGGTTAAGTTTTTCAGCTTCTCTGTCAAATACTTTCAATTCCTTTTTTGGAAAGATATTATCAGAATCATTTATTGTCAGCCCCCTGATATATTTTTCACTGTCTGTAAACTGAAGCCGTGTTGAATCATATAAGATTTCGTCTATATAGAATCCTGCCTTTTCTGCAAGTATAGTCATACTTGATTTTGTATGGATAAAAAAATGGCGTGGTGCATCAAGTCCTCTCCAGTAATCACGATATTTGTTCCAGGCAAGGGAGTCAGCAACAGGTATACGAATAAGCACACACCCTTCCCGGGTCAAAAGTCTGTGCACATGGTAAAGAGCATTCAGAGGATCGGACATATGTTCGAATGAATGATGGAGCATTATAAAGTCGAATTCCCCTTGTACTTCTGATAATTCCATTTTTCTGATAATGATGCCTTCAGGATAAACAATGTCCTTTTCAATGTAAGGATCAATTCCGATTAGATTTCTGAAACCGCTACGGTAAAGAGAAAGGAGTTTGCGGCCTGAACCGGAACCTATATCCAGGATACGTGAATTAAAATCTATTTCCTTTTTTCTTATCCAAGGGAAAGGATGATCAAAAAACAGAGAAAGAATTAATCCGGGAACACTGAAATAACCCATATAATGTTTGGCAAGACTTTTCTTCAGAAAAGCCCGTAGTGTTGTTAGTTTTGTAGGAAAAACCGGGTTATCAAAAGAATAATATTCAGAAGGATAATATTTTCCGATCTCTTCCGGTATAGTAAGTATCTGAATACACTGACATGCAGAACAAATCAGATAAGTGAATTCTTCCAGTGTGCCAAATTGTCTCTCTTTTGCAGAAAATAACACATTCTCTTTTTTGTTACCGCAAATTTTGCATTTAATATTACCTGCAGGCCAGGTTTTAATATTGGTTAGTTCTTTTGAAGACATATTTCTTCTTTGATTATTCTAATCAATTTTCCGAAACAAACTTTCCTATCATAATATTTCCTGGCATCTTCCCTGCCTTTTTTACCAAGTTTTTCTCTGAGATCACTATTAATTAGTAGTGATTGAAGGGCTTTAATCCATTCTTCTTCTGTAGATGCAAGAAATCCGTTTTCGCCGTTGTGTATAACCGAACTATTAATTCCCACGGGACTGGCAACACAGGGTATGCCTGCTGCCATGTATTGATAAAGTTTATAACCTCCCTTTGCTCTTGTGAATTCATCGTCGGGAAGTGGCATAATGCCAATATCCATTTCGTTAATCAATAAACATTCATCCTCAAGCGACCAGGATTTAATTATATGATTTATTCCTTCAATTTTATATTTTGGATCAGAACCAATTGTCAGAAAAATAAATGAATTTTCCCTTGCGAGCTTTTGAAGTGCTGTTTCAACAATCTTAAGGTAACCTGTTGTCCAGTAAGAGCCAATCCAGCCTATAACAGGTATTTTGTTATACTGTTTCCCGGGTAATGGATAAATCCTATCTGTCTCTACAGGTGAGGGGATAACAGAAGCATTTTTACCTTGCTGTCTTACAAAATCATTGAGAAAATCTGTGCTTACAATAACAGCATCGGCATAGCTTATTATTATTCCTGTCTTCCTTCCTCTGTTATGTAGTTTCTCAGGGAGGTAGATTGCATCGTCAAAATCGAAAATAATTAAAGCTTTCTTTTTTATTTTTTTAATTATCCATTCACTGATAAGTAGTCGCTGTATGAAAACAATATCCCAATTACCCAGAAGCAGTGCAACACTCCTTTTAAGCCAGAAGTATCTTTTAATTAAAGGGAAGGTAAAATATTTTTCAAATGAAGAATTGGGTCTCCGCGTGACTCTTGGGATGTGGCACACGCTGAATCCTTCACTTTCAAAATAAGGAATATATGAAATTGCCCTGATCCTGGCACTGGCCTGGTCGATGTTACCATCGGTAAGCATCAGCATATTTGCCTTGCATACTTCCATTTTCATTGATCGTTCAATTGATTATTTTCAGCCATCTCAGTACATCATTTGCTTTTGAAGTGATATCTTCCGAAATTTTCAGGAAATAAACCGGCAAGAAGAAAAGTAATGTCAGCACACTACTCCGAACAGCAATATCTACCAGAAAGTTTTGCATATCGGGAATTATTGCAGATACCACATATGAAATTGCTCCAATAATAATAACGTATAAAAACTTAATGTCATAAGGTTGAAATCTATATTTAACGTAAAGAAAATAGTACCTCATAAGGTTGAGGAGAGTTATAGCACCGGCACTGCCGATAGCGGCTCCGGTTATACCAAATAACGGAATTAAAATAAGATTAGCTACAATGATCAGTATTACGAGAAGGATTAACATCCATGTCTGCACCCTGTAATAAGGTGATGTACCTAAAATTGAACTGTTTGCTCCAGTTGCCATATCGAGAAGACTTCCGAGAGCAATAAAAAATATGACCCATTTGCCTAAAATATAATCAGGTCCGATTATCCTGAAGATGCTGTCAATATTTACCCACATACCAAGAAAAATATACATGGCAAAAATAAACATTGTGATACAGCTCTTCCGGTAGAGGTCGTCAATGGTTTTCATATCGCTGTTTTTCCATGCATCCGCAGCTACGATGTTGGCAATTCTGTACAATGATCTTGCGGGCATGCTTACTACCACTCCAAAGAAAAAACAGATCGTATAAATACCGGCTGAATCGAGACTTATCATGCTGTTAATCATAATCACATCGATGTTCTGGATTACCAGCAATGAGAATCCGTTAAGTATACTGAAAAGTGAAACAGAAATAATGGATAATGCCATTTGCCTGTCAATAAACCCGAAATCTGGCCTCAAACTGAATTGTTTTTCCCTGATTAAAGTGAGAGTAATATATAAGGTAGGCAGGCAGAAAGCCACGACATAAAGAATCAAAAACTGGTGAAAGTTTATAAGGTCAAAATAAAATAATCCTATAAGAATTATTACCAGAATTCGTTGAAATACTTCTTTAAGGTATGTACCGTGTACACTGTTATATAAAGCGTTATAATAGCTATCAAGTATTGAGAAATATATCTGGAAGAAAATCATAAAAAACAAAAGGTCAAAATATCTGGCAACAAGTATAGATTTCTGGACACTCATACCAAAGAGTACAGGTTTTAATAAAAGAAGCAGGATAGCCGTAAGGGCAAATCCCGCAAATCCTGTAATCAGGATAAGAGCAAGAAATCCATTATGTTTTTTCTCCGGGTTTCTGAACCAGGGAAATAGTCTTATTGTAGCTCCATTAATACCGAGTGTTCCAAGGGTGGCTACAAGAGATGAATATGCCAGGATTATTTTAATAAGTCCTATCTGTTCTGGAGAATATATTCTGGGAAAGAGAATACCCGTTGTTATAAAACCGAGTACAAGTCCAGCATAAACAAAGATTGTTCCCTTTACCGATTGTTTGAATACTATTCCCAAAGATCTGAATATTTGACCCGAAGCAAATTTACAAAAAGACCACTATTAACCAGAATACCGGTATTACTTTATTATCTCAGAAACTTTTTTTGCCAGGTTTCTTCTTGAAAAGAGTTGTATCTTCTCCCTCAAAGGCGTTATTCCGGTTTTTATGTAGCTGGTAATTATTTCAGTTATTGTTTCTGTATCATAATAATTTGCTGTAGCTCCTGTGCCGGTCATTTCAAGTATCATGGCAGCATCACCATCAGCAGGACCAAGACATAAAACAGGTTTTTCTGCAGCCATATACTCGAAAAGTTTACCTGTAAGAATTGCTCTGTTACCATAATGATCAGGAATTATCAGCAGCAGAATTGATGAAGTCAACATAAATCTAAGAGCTTGGTCATGATTTACATACTGCAGGAACTCCGTGAAATTATCCGGAACATATGAGAGAATAATCTTTTTTTCTTTTGCTGCAACAGGTCCTACGAATCTCAGGTGAATGTCAGTGCCGGCATCAATCATTCCCTTTACTGCTTTTGCAAAACCTTCTACAGGATATGCACTCGAGATTGATCCCGTATATGTTATTGTGATTTTTTCAGGTTGATTTTGCTGTCGGCCAATAAAATCCTCCTCATCATATCCATTCGGAATTACATATGTTTTCTTCTCAATTCCTTTAACTTTTCCGGCAAGCATAATCCCCAATCTGTCGCCAACAGTAATTATTATATCAGCCTTTTTGAGTACGCATTTTTCATAGTGCCTGTCGAGCATCAATGCAGGAGGTGTATGAAGGAGTTCCTTATAGTAATAAATATCTGTCCAGGGATCACGAATATCGGAAATCCATTTGATATGCGGATACTTCTTTTTCAGTTTGAGTCCGATCAGTTGAGAAGAGTGAGGCGGGCTGGTTGTTATGACTCTTTTGATTTTTTCTTTCTCGATTATATTGCAGGCTTCTCTAAAGGCATAACTGTTCCAGCCTCTACGAGGGTCGGGTATAAAGAAGTTGCCTCTTGCAAACCTCATAAAATATGTCCAAATCCCTTTATTCTCTTCATTTGCAAAACCTGCCGAAGGAATTCGGGTTCTATCTCTCGAAACTAATTTAAAATAGTTTTTTGCTTTTGTTTTAATTACCCTGACAGAAGAATGGATGTCATTTAACAATGTTTCATCTGTTGCAGGATACTGGGAATATTCAGGATCGACAGTAAGAATGATTGGTTCCCATCCGAATTGAGGCAGATATTTTGTAATCTTCAACCATCGTTGTACACCTGCACCTGCGCCAGGAGGCCAGTAATAAGTAATAATAAGAACCTTATCCATTTCTATAGTTCTTTTAGCAGAGTCTTAAGGCTTACTTTTTCAGAGATGATATCTCTAAGCCCTGACACAGGTACCCTTTCCTGCAGCATGGAATCTCGGTAACGGATAGTAACAGTCTGGTCATTGAGCGTTTGATGATCAACAGTGATACAATATGGAGTACCTATTGCATCCTGCCTTCTGTAACGCCGTCCTATTGAATCCTTGTCGTCGTACTGGCAATTGAAATCAAACTTCAGATCATCGGCAATTTTTTCAGCTATTTCAGGAAGCCCGTCCTTTCTGATAAGGGGCAGAACTGCGAGCTTCACAGGAGCAAGGGCGGAAGGCAGCCTGAGAACAACACGCATGTCTTTTGATCCATCCTCTTTTGTGAGCTCCTCTTCACAATAGGCAGCAGAAATAACCTGAAGAAACATTCTGTCGAGCCCTATTGATGTTTCAATTACATAGGGAATGAAAGATTTATTCGTTTCAGGATCGAAATACTGAATTTTTTTACCACTAAATTGCTGATGTGATTTCAGGTCGAAATCGGTCCGAGAATGTATTCCTTCCACTTCCTTGAAGCCGATGGGGAATTTGAATTCGATATCACAGGCAGCGTTGGCATAATGAGCAAGCTTCTCGTGATCGTGAAAACGATAATTTTCCGGGCCGAAACCGAGCGCAAGATGCCATTTCATCCTCTTCTCTTTCCAGTAATTATACCATTCAAGTTCTGAACCAGGTGTAACAAAAAACTGCATCTCCATCTGTTCAAACTCACGCATTCTAAAAAGAAACTGCCGTGCCACTATTTCATTCCGGAACGCCTTACCAACCTGTGCAATACCAAAAGGAATCTTCATCCTTCCGCTTTTCTGGACATTCAGAAAATTGACAAAGATACCCTGTGCCGTTTCCGGTCTAAGATAGATCCGGTTAGCACCATCAGCTGTTGAACCCATCTCGGTGGAGAACATCAGGTTAAACTGCCTTACATCTGTCCAGTTCCTTGTGCCTGAAATCGGGCATACAATATCATTGTCAATTATTATACGACGAAGCTCTTCAAGATCATTACCTTTCATGGCACGCGAATATCTTAAATGAATCTCATCAAGTTTTGCCTGAAGTTCAAGTACACGATTGTTTGTACTTCTGAACTTTGCCTCATCAAATGCTTCTCCAAATTTTACCTGTGCCTTTTGAATCTCCCTTGAAATTTTTTCTTCAATTTTTTCCATATGCTCCTCTATCAGCACATCAGCCCTGTATCTCTTCTTTGAATCCCTGTTATCTATCAGAGGATCGTTGAATGCATCCACATGTCCGGAAGCTTTCCAGACCGTAGGATGCATAAAAATTGCAGCATCAATGCCAACAATGTTACGGTTAAGTAAAACCATACTGTCCCACCAATACTTCCTGATGTTATATTTCAGTTCAGCACCATATTGTCCGTAATCGTAAACAGCACTCAAACCGTCATATATTTCGCTTGAGGGAAATACATAACCATACTCTTTACAGTGTGAAACAAGTTTCTTAAAAGTATCTTCAAAAGCCATATTTTTGATTGTAATTGTTTAACAGGGAGGCAAATTTAATTTAAAATCTTAGTTTTTCAAATCTGCTCGTTCTTATAAAAAAAAGTCTTGAGGATTATTTAGTAATCCATTCTTAAATATATTTAATAAAATCTCTTTATATCTTTACAGCTTAAATTAAATAACATGAGATGAAGAGGAGGACTGATTTTCTTGTGATTGGATCTGGCATTGCAGGGCTGGTGTTTGCCATTAAAGCTTCCCGGTATGGTAAGGTGGTCATTGTAACCAAATCCAGGATAGATGATGCAAATACAAAATATGCGCAGGGAGGTATTGCTGCCGTAATGAGCAAAAATGATGATTTTGAAAAGCATGTTCGTGATACACTGATTGCAGGAGATGGGTTTTGCGATGAAGAGGTTGTTAGAATGGTAGTCAAAGAGGCTCCTGAAAGGATTAAAGATCTGGTGGAGTATGGTGTTGAATTTGATAAAAATAGTGATGGAACTTATAATCTTTCAAAAGAGGGTGGTCACTCGGAGCACAGGATTTTACACAAAAAGGATCACACGGGTGAAGCTATACAGAGTGCGCTTGTGGCAAAAGTTAGATCTGATCCCAATATCGAAGTTCTTGAAAACCATTTTGCAATTGAGATATTGACTCAGCATCATCTTGGGGAAAAAATAACCAGTGAGAGTTCCGGAATTGAGTGTTATGGAGCTTATGTTGCAAATCTTGTTAATTCTACAGTTATAACGATTCTTTCGAGGGTAACAGTACTTGCCACAGGAGGGGTAGGAAATGTTTACCTGACAACCACCAATCCTGAGATTGCCACCGGGGATGGCATAGCTATGGCATACAGGGCAAAGGCAAAAATTGAAAACATGGAATTTATACAGTTCCATCCCACGTCACTGTATGATCCTGGCAGGAGACCATCATTTCTTATTACCGAAGCCTTGAGAGGATATGGTGCGATTTTGAAAAATATGGCTGGCGAAAAGTTTATGAACAGGTACGACAGTCGTGGTTCGCTTGCTCCACGTGACATAGTTGCCCGGGCAATAGATAATGAGATGAAAATATGGGGTGACGATTATGTGTGGCTCGATTGTACTCACCTTGATCCCGAAGGCCTGAAAACGAATTTCCCGAATATCTATCACCATTGCCTCGAAAGAGGAATCGATATTACACGCGACATGATACCTGTAGTACCTGCAGCACATTATTGCTGCGGGGGTATTAAGGTGGATATGCACGGAAGGAGTACAATTAACAGGCTTTATGCATTGGGCGAATGTTCTTCAACCGGCCTTCATGGAGCAAACAGACTTGCCTCAAATTCCCTTATCGAAGCAGCGGTTTATGCTCACAGGGCAGCCGAACATTCAAAAAACATTATCGGAAGTTTGAATTTTGAGGAAAAAATACCCAACTGGGATTATAAGGGAATAACACATCTTGAGGAAATGGTATTGATAACCCAGAGCACAAAAGAACTGCAGATGATAATGAGTAACTACGTGGGTATTGTTAGATCAGATCTCCGCCTTGAAAGAGCCCTTAAGCGTCTGGAAATTCTTTATAATGAAACTGAAAACCTTTATAAAAAGTCAATTATCTCAAAAAAAATATGTGAACTAAGAAACCTGATCAACGTAAGTTACTTGATTATTAAAATGGCAAGCAATAGGCGGGAAAGTGTTGGACTTCATTATTCAATCAACTACCCCCGCCATTCACCATCAGAATTTTAAAATCCCTTTAGATGAATCATCTAGAATCTGCTTTTAAGGGTAAAAACGCCCTCTGGCGTTATATTATAATGGTAGCCGCTGTTTTTATTGTTGCAAACACTATTGGGGCTATCCCATTGATTATTGCAATGATACGTAAAGCTTTGATAGATTCTGCTGCCCTCCAGTCACTTGCACAGGACCCTTCAAATATGAGTTTACTGGACCTCACACCAAATGCAGGACTTTTTGTACTTCTTTTTCCCTTTCTCGCAGGCGTTATTTCGTTTTCTCTTCTTATAAGGCCCTTAAATAACAGAACCTTTACTGAAACAATTAATGGTACCTCAAAAGTTAGATGGAACAAAATATTTACTTCGGCAATAATCTGGCTTATTATTTCAGCGATTTATCTTTTTGTACAGAATTTAATTGCCCCTGGAAATTTCCGGTTGAACAATACCGGAAAGTCATTAATCCTGCTGGTTATTATCTCCCTTTCCCTGATACCATTCCAGGCAGCGTTTGAAGAGTTACTCTTCAGGGGATATCTTATGCAGGGCTTTGCCGTATTGACACGTAACAGATGGGCGCCTGTACTCATTACTTCGCTTCTCTTCAGTATATTGCATGCATGGAATCCGGAAATCAAGGAATATGGATTCTTTACAATGATGCCTCAATATATTTTGTTCGGACTCGTATTCGGTGTTGCCACTATCATCGACGATGGTATTGAAATTGCCCTTGGAGCACATGCAGCCAATAATATTTTTCTGAGTATTATGGTGACCAGTAAATCATCTGCTCTTCAAACCCCTGCAGTATTCGAACAGATTGTGGTTAATCCCTGGGGCGAATTCACCGGGTTGTTTATTTCCTCCGTTTTTTTTCTATTGATCCTTAAATATATCTTCAAATGGAAAAATATTATCCCACTATTAAAGACATCTTTACCATAACTATTATGCAACTTAAACAACTATTCGTAATCCTAAATCCTTTCCTGATTCTTTTAATTGGCTCTCCACTTTCGCAATAATTCGATATCTTGAATCTGCAGCCCGAAATTCAACATCCTCAACAAACCATATCTTCTACGAGAAATGATTAGTTTATTGAACCCCGTTTACCAGCCATATCATAGCTGCTCTGCGGTAAACTTACAAATCCTGGATCGCCATGTGATAAGATAAAATGTTCGAAATCAATCAGTACCTATCTAGCCATCTATATCTGCGGATAGCGTCTCCAAATCTCAGTGATATTGAGAGTTCATGCGAACCATAGGTGAGCCGTTGAATTTCCTGCATCGAAAAGTCAAATGCATAGCCCAGCCAGAGGTTCTGATATTTAACCCCCAGATGTGCTATTATGACATTGCCTGTGCGGTAAGTAAGTCCTGCCCATAATGATTGATTATATATGTAGGTTGCTCCGATATCTATCTGGGGTTTAATCTGTTCCGACATTTTAAGCAGAAAGGATGGTTGAAGTTCATGATATCTCAGATCTGTGAAAGTATAGGAGCCAAATAGATAATAATGTCTGTCCATCTTGAGTTTTTTGTATGCTTCGCTGCCTATTTTTGCTGAAGCGCCAAAAAGTTGGTCGGCCGAAAAGCCCAATGTGAACCGTGAGTTCATAATATGAATTCCGAAAGAAGCATCGGGAACGAAAATTCCTTTCCGAAGATCATTGTTCATCCATGGTTCATCAGGGTCTTCAAAGTTGATGTCTCTCTCGTCAATTCTGAAATGGTAACCTGTAAAAGCCAGACCCATAGAAAGTTGAGTCTCCTGCTGCAACCAAATATGGTATGCATATGAAGCCTGGAACCCGGTTCGTCTTACCAGCCCGTTCTTATCACTGAATACAAATCCCCCTATTCCCACCTTACCATCAGACTTTGGTCTGAACACCTGCCTCCTTGGGCTGACCTGTTTGATTACATAACTCCGTTTAAGAAACCTCGTCTGCCAGCTAAGTGAATATGTTCGTGGCGCTCCGTAATATCCCACCCATTGCTCACGTGCAGTAAGGTTAAAACTGGTGTATCCATCGCTCCCTGCAACAGCCGGATTAATCAAGAATTTGTTGTGAAGGTACTGACTGTAAACAGGAAGCTGCTGGGCTTCCATTCTTAATATCCCGGGTGTAATCAAAGTTAATATGACAAATATTCTTTTCAAAATTATCTAAAGATACTATTTACCTTACAATTGTTACATTACCAATAAACGGTTTTTTACCATTGTTCAGATCTATCACATAGTGATATGAATCAATAGGCATCTGAATTCCCTTGCTCTCTCCATCCCATGGCTCAGGATATCCTTTCTCCGATTGCCATATCAATTCGCCCCACCTGTTAAATATTTTAACCACCATCTGAGGATAAAGATGTTTCATGCCGATGTTCCAGACATCATTGATATTATCATTATTAGGCGAGAAGGCATTGGGAATAATAAGGCACGACTCATTCAGTGGTTCAACTTTCACAGAATCAGATACCGAACAATTATTGGCATCAGTAACCGTAACGGTGTATAATCCTCTTCCAATATTCGTAATTCCTCCACCAGTAGAATTATCACCCCATCTGTAAGTATATCCGCCAGGCTCTATTCCGCCGGTAACTTCAATACTTATTTCACCATCCGGGCTATCATCACAGAAAGGTGGATTCACCGTGAAAACAATTTTAATTGAATCAGGTTCAAAAAGCACCACAGTAGTATCAGCATAACACCCGTTCTGATCCATTACGATGAGTCTGTAATTACCTGCCCCAAGTTCTTCACGTTCTCTACCAATATAACCGTCGGGCCACAGGAAAGTTGGAGCAACAACATAATTGACAGCCTCTGCTCTGATGAACCCTGTTTTGTCTCCGGCACAATTAATATTGTAATTACCTTCGTTACTGCGCGAAAGTTCGAGGTTTATTCCCAGTCTTCCAGGTTCCGTAAGATCAAAAACATATGTTGCTATACATGAATTTACATCAGTTACGACAAGCTGGTATTGCCCTGCTTTAAGACCTGAAATATTCTGATCAGTTGATGAGAACCCATCGGGACCCTGCCATGAATAAACAAATGGTGCCTCTCCGCTGACAGGTGTTATTGAAATATATCCGTTACTGTAACCATTACAACTAATATTATATCCATTGTAATCTGAAATCGAAAATGTAAATGTTACCGGTGGAGGCAGATTTATTGTAGTTGAATCGGTTATCTTGCAACCATTAAAATCAGTAACTGAAACAATGTAATTTCCTTGAGTAAGACCCGAAATATCTTCGGTAGCTGCTCCGTTCGACCATAAATAGCTATAAGGGGCAACTCCACCTGTAACGGTTAGGTTGGCAGACCCGTTGTTGAAACCTGGAACTTCACAAGTTATATGAGTCGGGACTATTTCTGTTTTCAATGGTTCTGGTTCGGTAAGTACAATTTCAGTATTTGCCACACAAAGATTTGTATCAGTTACCACAACATGGTAAAGTCCTTTTGTGAGAGCCGACTGATCTTCACTGCCCTCAATAATTCCCGAACCATCAGTTGAGAACCAGTTAAACCGGTATTTTCCAGTACTACCACCCGTTACAGTCAGATCAACTGAACCTGTTCCTCCTGCACAGTTAATGTTATAATTTCCATCTGGTGAAATGGATTTAACAACACTTATTTTTAGAGAATCGGGTTCAGTAAGTGTAAACACTGGTTTTGGCATCAGAATACATGAAGTATTTGAAATATCTGTAATTGTCACACTATATGTTCCTGATTTCAGGTTCATTATATCTTCAGTTGTGGCGCTGAATCCGTGAGGTCCTGACCAGAGAAATGTATATGTGCCTGATCCTCCGGTCACTGTAATATCAATCGATCCATTATTAAAACCAAAGCATGATATGTTGTAGCTGCTGTCGCGACTCATAGAAAGTTCATAACCTGAAAGTTCAATACCTGGAGGCTCGGTAAGAGTAACATTAAACAATGTTTTGCAGCCAAGTGTATCGGTCACTTCAAGGTAATAGGTTCCTGCAGGGATACTGTCAATCTTGTTGGTATTCACCGGTCCGGGGATGAAACCGTCAGTTGTGTACCAGAAGTATTTATAACCTCCTCTTCCTCCTGAAATTGAGCTCACCCATGCAGAGCCATCATTATAACCCTTACATGAAATATTATAACCTCCAGGATACTGGCTCTTTCCGAATGTCACTGATACAGGTGGTGGGGGCCTTAGAGTAACCGATTTTGGATTCTCATCATTGCATCCGTTCTTGTCACGTATGTAAAGAGTGTAAACTCCAGCAGAAAGTCCGGTTATTACACGATAGGTTGTCGGATCAGAAAGGTTCAGATTATTGGAAAACATTCCTGTAGAGATTGTATCTGAACCATCTTTTACCAGCCAGTAATAATATGGGGCAGTTATTCCGTTAGTGGCCGATATAAATACTGTTCCGTCTGCGTCGCCTATGCAGGTCACATGATAATTGCCCGGTGGAATGATAGTAGCATATATATAACCCCTTGCCAGCTGAGGAACAATTGCTATTGAGTCTTTCCTCATGCAACCAATATTATCCGAAACCTGAACCACATATTTACCACTGAAAAGATTATGAATCTCCACTGAGTCTTCCATGTAATATCCGACAGGTCCGCGCCATATAATTTGATACGGATCAGCACCTTGCGAAATAACAGCTTTCAATGCTGCGAGCCCGCTTCCGCTTGTACAGGTTAGAGGCTGCAGTATGTCTATGCTTGGCGGTGGAACGATTCTTGGCAATGGAAGTGCATGAACTCTGATAACATGGTCAACTGTTTGACCCACAGGGCAGGAAAGCCCATTAACTTTTGGTGTAATGGAATAGGTAACAGTTCTAACTGAATCGGTATTATTCTGATAGGTGAAATTAATAATATGCCCCGGAGGAAGATCGTTTGCAGGACTGGCATTGCCTGTCAGATCTCCGGGCATTCCACCCAGAGTAATAGAATAATCAAACCGCACATCACCTTTGGTTGGAACTGTGGGCGAGGTCAACATTATCTGAGTATTATTCAGACCAGCATCAGCATTACGATTATCGCAAATATCATCTTTAACACTCACAGGTATAACACGCGGAGTTGGATTGACCGTAACGGTTGCATAGATTGTCTCTCCGGTACAGAATGTTGGTGCCGGACCAACAGGAACGATCGTAAATGTTACTGTAATTGGAGCATCGGTTTCATTAATAAATGTACCCGGGATATATCCTCCAATAACAGGTACTACACCACTTAAAGGAACAGATGTAGTAATTCCGGCCGGCTCATCGCGTGTCCATAGATATGTTGTTCCGGGGACTCCATATGTTTCTCCAAGAACAATATTGGAAAATGCAACATTTGAACATTCATGATCCTGAGCCGACGGTGTAGCAGTAGCTATCGGCCTTTTATTAACCCCAAGATGGGCAGAAATACTTCTTGTAAAATTACCGTAATCGTCAGTGACAATGCAGTAATAATAACCTGAGTCAGCAAGAACAACGTTTACAATAGTCAGCGAACCATCGTTCCCAATTATATATCCCGGGCCGGTAAGCTGTATGCCAGGTTCTTTATACCACCTGTAGGTGAGTGTACGCGTAGAGGTTACCATAATTGAAAAAACTGCCGGAGACTTTTCGCAAACAATAGTATCTTCAGGCTGCTCAACGATCCTTGGTCTGCTCTGAGCCAGAGCAAACTCAGTTCCAAGAGGAGAAATATCGCCTGTTAGATTATTTCTATATACAATAGTACCCGAGGCAGGACTATGAATACCGTCGAGCGTCCAATCACTTCCTGTGGTACGTTTGATTATCCTTGTAATATCCTGTATTTGAAAACTTGTGAATCCTTTTGCATCGAGTGTTATGCTGAAGTCATTAGTCGAAAAGCTATTAGAAACGAAGCTCCACAGACCATCCTGATAAACTCTGGCCACTTCATCAGGAGGATCCGGTAAAGGGAGTCCGGTTGAATCAATCAAAGGAGGTGTTAAAAACTCAGAAAGAAGAGTACCGGATGTTATGATGTTGTTGAAGGTGATATTGGCAGGATTATAATTTTCCAGTGTACCGAGAGGGAAAAGATAACTTGCCATCTGGTTAATACCTCTTTCAAATTTTCCAATTATGCGGCTTTCTGTTACAGATGTGTATTCGAGAGCATTGGTTACAGGATTTACAAGCAGCAGCTTATTTGATCCTGTAAGTATGTTTCCGGCAAACATTGATAACCGGTTCTGAACGGTGACATTGTTTATAAGGATTAGCCTGTCGTCTGCTGGCAAGGCAGTGTTTGCAAGGCCAAGGTTATAAAAAGTTTCACCACCTGTACGGATCACTGACTGAATATTTTGCCCGTTGAATATCACCGTGCTGGTACCTGGCTGAAATATTCCACCCGTATTTGTCCAGTCTCCACCCACTCTGAAAATACCGGTACTGCCATTTGTTACTGCCGTGTTTGTAAAATTGCCTGTCAGATTAAGTTCACCATCATTTACAAGCAATCCGGCCGTATTTATAGCATCTTTTGAATTTACAACTATACCATTAGTTAATGAAATAGAAGCACCGTTGTTATTTATTACCTGTGAAAAAGATAAAGAGGAACGGATGAGCAATAATGCACAGAGAATTAAAGTAATTTTTTTTGAAAAATTACCGGTAATGAGTGATTTTATTTTCTTTACCCGGTACATGGTTTGCCTCATCTCTCTCCTCCTCTCCTTTTGGGAGAGGGAAAGATCAGTATGTATTTATTTTATTTCTTAATACTCAGTAATTCAACATCAAAAACAAGAGCTGAGAACGGGGGTATTATGCCCGGTATTCCTTTTTCTCCGTAGGCCAGTGCCGATGGAATGTAAATCCTCCATACTGACCCTGTTTGCATAATCTGAATTGCTTCCTTCAGTCCTGGAATGAGATTTTCGGGAGTAATCTTAAGAGGCGTGTTCCGGGTATAGGTATCCTCGAAAACAGTTCCGTCGGGCATATAACCCTTCACGTGTAATGTAACCGTATCTGTTTGCAGAGGTCTGGCACCTGCTCCGGCTCTCGAAATAACATAACATACACCGCTCGGGAGCACTCCTACCCCAGGTTGTCCTTTTACCGCCTCAAAAAGCTGTTTTTCAAGAAGTTTATTTTTTTCAATCAGGGCCTGACTCAGGTAATTACTGACAATTTTCGGAATGGTATCAGCATCCACCAGCAGAGGTTTACCCGTAAGAACATCTTCAAGACCTTTGTTGAATAACATAATGTTAGTAACAGGAAGGTTATTTGCTCTCAGATATTGTCCAATATAGGCACCGATTATATACTGGGATGAATCGGTGGCATTTAACAATTGAACCGTTTCGGTCGGTTTCTGTATAACTGATTCTTTAGTTTTAGCTTTCTGAGCCTGAAGTAAAACAGGCCACAGTAAAAACAACAATATTACTATCTTCTTCAATTTACTTAATGTTCTCATTTTAATTTCTTTATGTAGTTTCTGCAATGTTCGTCAATAGTCTTTTTTACCTTTTCCCACGAAATATCTTTTTCCTTAATAATTATCGGCCAGTCTGAAAGATCAACATCTTCAAAATAATTCAGGCTTTTAATCAAATGCAAAACATTCCTGTCTGAATACTTTGCCTCATAGAATTGAACCAGTTTCTCAACACTGTAAATCCGAAGCAGAAAATAAAGGTCTATGAAATCCTTCGATCCTGTTCCGCTTCCAGCAATAGCATTCAGTTTCATCGCTGCAATATCCGGGATGGAATAAATCCTTAATCCTGCCTCAAGAGTAAGCTGTTCAATTCTTTTGTATGAATGCTTTATAAAATCAGATTTAATACTTCTTATGCTTCCCTTCAGGGTGCCGGGTGCGCTGAAATCTATAATAAACCCGCACTTACTAACCAGATATTCACTGTAATAAAGGATGTCGAAATCGGTTTCTGAAAACAAGTCTATGTCATTCGATAGCCTGTGACCAAGATATAATGCCAGGCCTGTTCCGCCTGCAAGGTGAAACATATCGAGGGCCGGATCAGACTGAAGTTTTCTCAGTAATTCCAGTGTGCCGGGGCCGATTGCATCTTCCTGTAGCATAAAAATTCTTCTTTTGGTATATCCAGATACGTAGAAATAAAATTCAATGTCCGTTTGTCGATGTAGCCGATCTTTATCACAGCATCCTTCAGTTCTTCAGGTGCATAGAACCTTATCAGCTGTTTAAATTCCTGAAGATTCCCTCGGGTAAGCACCCTTTCTATTATCAGGGATTTTGATCTGACGGCATGAAGATTACCTGGATCAACATCCCAGAAAAGAGTCTCCCTCAGTTCTATAATTTTATTATTATGTTCAATTAAGATCATTCATGTATATATATTAATGAATTCTAACAGCATGTATTGCTGTTGCCGTTCCAGGGGTACTCGGATTTACAGGAGGAGTAATTACAACTGTAGCATTAACATTTGCTGCTGCATATAAACTTACAGTAGTATTGGATGCAACTGTTACAATTTTAGAAAGACTAATCTGAACAGGATTGTCACCTCCACCAGGCTGAGTATTTGTTCCAGCGTTACCGGATGCATATGCAGAATTGTATGCGGTCCCCATCACTAAAGTAGCATTCCAATAAGTATTAGAAGAACTGTATGTAATAGTCGCTTCACCTGTAATTAACCATGTACCTGGAGTTAATGTTATGGAAACCAGAGGCCCGGAATAAGTATTTGATGTTAAATTAACATTAGCATCAAGATAATCTTCCAGAGATGTCAAAGGTGGGTAGCTCCAGGTAGGTGCACCTGCTCCGTTGCTTGTCAATACTTCTCCGGCTGTTCCGGCCCCTGTATTCATTAATTTTGATCCATCAGTGTAAATAACGCCTCCGTTAGTAACTGCCAGTGAACCATTGTTTGTGCCACCATTGGCTATTGAGACTACTCCGTTA
This sequence comes from Rikenella microfusus, assembly GCA_020722575.1. Lineage (GTDB taxonomy): Bacteria > Bacteroidota > Bacteroidia > Bacteroidales > VadinHA17 > LD21. The sequence continues at coordinate 31,198 of DYKN01000033.1, forward strand.
AGATCTCCTGCCTGAAGCTGGGAAAGAGTTACATTTACCCCGTCGCCCCTCAAGTAACGACCTGAAGTGGTGCCACCGGCTAACGCATTTAGTGCTGCTTGCTGTGTTGTCTGTCCGGTACCTCCGTTGGCAATTGAAACTACTCCCGTTACATTTGATGCTGTACCTCCAATACTAAGATTTGCTACCGGTGTGGTTGACTGAACTATAAAAGGTGGTGTACCGGTAGTAACATTTGAAACGAATACACCAGATGCATTGATTGAAGATAATGGTGTTCCCGAA
>DYKN01000083.1:0-2155 GCA_020722575.1 Rikenella microfusus
TGGCAGTGGGCCGAGTTCGGTGGGTTTGAAGCCATCTGGTAAGGTTTGTTTGGTTTTATAATTTTCGCTATTCGTTGTCATTATTTTCTTTCTTTATATTCCAAATCTCCCGATCTCCTAATCCTCAAACCATTCCACCCCTATATGCTTGAGTATCCCTTTCAGTTTTTCATCAGTCTCCCTTCTTTCCTCCTCTGCCTCTTTAAGTAAAACAATTGCCTCATCCAGTGGCAGGGTATCATCCTCTCCATTTTGTGCCACATATCGTGAGGGACTCAGGTTGTAATCGTTACGCACTGCCTCTTCTGTGGCGATGATTTTGCTTATGCCCTCTTCTTCTCTCCAGTCAAGGTATATTCCTGCGATTTTTTCTATACTTGCATCCGGTAGAAAATTTTTGGGTCGGCCCTTTTCAAAGAGTTGCGAGGCGTTTATTAAGAGTATCTGCGATTTTCTTTGGTCAGGTTTTGATTTATTGACAACCAGGATTATTCCGGGTGCTGTTGTGTTATAAAACAGGTTTTCAGGTAGCAGAATCACCGCCTCAACCAGGTCTTTATCCACAAATTCTTTTCGTATATCCCGTTCTCTGTTTTTTCCGGTGTTTCCACTCCCACGCGAGACGGCTCCGGTATCAAGGACTACCGCCATCTTTCCTTTTTCGTTTAACGATGCAAACATATGCTGAATCCAGCCCCAGTCGGCACTGCTCGAAGGAGGATAGCCGAACTGGAACCTGTTATAAGGGTCATTTTCATAAACAGATTGAGAAAAATCCTGATTCCACATGGGATTGGCTGTTACTGTATCGAATTTCTGGAGGGAACCATCACTGTAAGTAAAGACGGGTCGATTCATAGTATCTCCCAAAGCTATCTCTGCCTCCATATCGTGGATAAAGGCGTTCATCTTTGCCATAGCATAGGTAGAATGCAATATCTCCTGCCCGTAAAAGCTGAGAGGTTCTTTTGAAGGGTCGTCTCCGTATTTCTGCCTGAATCTTAGATAGCATTTTATCAAAAGTCCGCCTGAACCGCAACATGGGTCATAAATCTTCTGCCCGGGCTCAGGGTTCAGGATATGCGACATCATTATTGCCACTTCCTTCGGAGTATAAAATTCTCCAGCCGATTGTCCCGAACCTTCTGCAAATTTTCTTAGCAGGTATTCATAAGCCCTGCCCAGAATATCAGGTTCAACATCTTTTAATCCAAGGCGATATCTTCCAAGAACATCAATAAGTTCTTTTAGCTTCTCATCGCTGATAATGCGCTGTCCGCCGGCTGTAGCATTAAAATCAACAATATCAATAACGCCTTGAAGTTTGGTGTTCTGTTTTGCTATAGATCGGGTAGAGTCAGTCAGGTATTCGCCTACCCTAATAGTTTGTTTTGCAATAGCCTGCCACCTGGCGTTCTCTGGCAGATAGAAACGTACAAGACCGGGGTCAAGCTTTAACAATTGTTCGGCTTTATCTCTCCCCCCGCAGGTTTCTGATAATTTTATTATTTCATCTTCAAAGACATCAGATAGCCGTTTAAGAAATATCAGCGGGAGGATGTAGTCTTTATATTTAGGGGCATCAATTTCTCCCCTTATTTTACATGCGGCATCCCATAACCAGCTCTCCAGCGCTTTTACATCAACTGTACCATTATTCATAATTATTGCTCCTGAAAAAATTTTACTTTGACATTTTATTTATACTCTTTGAAATAATGCGCCATTCTCTATGGTACATTATGAGGTTTCTGTTTTATAAATCTTTTTTGTTTTCAATTGCATAAAATTAAACAAAAAAATCTGTTTCAACTTTTGTTAATTCAGAGACGTGATGAAATTGTTTGAGATATGTATCGTCCTGAAAAAAGTTGACAGATTTTTTATAAACTTTTTTCAGGATAAGACACGACCCCCAACCCCCTGAAAGGGGGGGTGAATCGTCCTGAAAGAAGTTGACAGATTTTTTATAAACTTTTTTCAGGATAAGACACGACCCCCAACCCCCTGAAAGGGGGGGTGAATCGTCCTGAAAGAAGTTGACAGATTTTTTATAAACTTTTTTCAGGATAAGACACGACCCCCAACCCCCTGAAAGGGGGGTTAGGGGGTAAAGGCACATAAATCAAACTTTTTCAGGATAAGGAACCACCCC
>DYKN01000083.1:2255-5530 GCA_020722575.1 Rikenella microfusus
GGGTTAGGGGGTAAAGGCACATAAATCAAACTTTTTCAGGATAAGGAACCACCCCCAACCCCCTGAAAGGGGGCTTTAAGGGTACATAAATCAGACTTTTTTGTAAGGTTTAATTATCTGCTTTTTTCGTTTGTCTATTGTTTTTTCCAGCTTTTTTAAAACTGATTCAATTACAGAACCCCCTTATAGGGGGTTGGGGTGTAAAATAATGATAATTCTCCTATCCGGGGGTTGGGGGTGGTAAAATAATGATAATTCCCCTTACAGGGGGTTTGGGGGTATCTCATCCAAAAAAATGTTTAAACGCGGCAGCGTTTTGAAGGCTTCATACGTATTAGTAAAAGGAAAACATTAATGTTCAGGAATTCATTTTAAAACGGAAAATCAATCAATCACAACTTAAATAATAGATATTATGGAAAAAATAATTAAATCTTCGATTGCCATTCTCACCCTGGCAGCTTCATTGTCGGGGTGCATGGATAAAACCATTGAAAAAATAACCTACACGGCAAATGTGCCTGTGTATATGTCTTACACGGAATTCAGAAACAGCTTTACGAAAAGCGAGCCAAAAGAAATTTCTAAGCCTGGGAAAATCTATTTCAAGGATAACTATCTGTTTGTAAACGAAGTGCAGAAGGGAATTCATGTAATAGACAATTCCGATCCGGCTAATCCGAAAAAAGTTGCTTTTTACGAGATTATAGGTAATGTCGATATTGCAATAAAGGGAAGCATCCTTTATGCCGACAGTTATATTGATCTGGTTGCCATTGATATTACCGATATAAATAAACCCAAAGAAGTTGGTCGCCTGAGCAATATCTTTCCTGAAATTGTTCCTGAAGGTGACAACTGGTATCCGTATGTGAATGTCGATAAGTCGAAAGGGGTGATTGTTGACTGGGAAGTGAAAAATGTTACCGAAGAAGTGGAGGAGAACAGCGACTGGGGTATGTGGAAATACGGCAGAGATATTGTATTTGCGGCAACTATGGAAAATGGAGGTGGCAACTGGAGCAGCGGTGCAGGAACAGGTGGCTCGATGGCCAGGTTCATGCTTAATGACGATAACCTCTACCTCATTGCCCATCCATGGATGCTGAAAACAGTTGATGTAAAAACTCCCGATAAAATGAATATTATCGACAGCCTGCAAATACCCCGCAATATGGAAACACTTTATAAACTCAACGATAAACTCTTCATTGGCACTACAAATGGTATGCTTATCTATGATATTTCAAAATCCACAAAACCTGAATATATTTCTTCATACGATCATATTACATCCTGTGATCCGGTAGTTGCCGACGAAAAATATGCTTACGTTACACTGCGAGCCGGTACCAGATGTGGCAACGGAAGAAATGTACTTGATGTAATCGACATTTCATCAATAACCAATCCATACCTCGTAAAATCATATCCTATGTTTAATCCATACGGACTGGGAATTGACGGTAACCTTCTCTTTGTGTGTGATGGCAAGGCAGGATTGAAGATTTACGACAGATCCGACCCGCTTGCAATAATTCAAAATCAACTTGCACATTACCCCGACTTTGACACTTACGATGTGATACCGGTGAACGGCATCCTGATGCTGGTGGGTCAGGACGGAATATTTCAGTATGATTACACTGATCCGCTGAACATAAAGCAGATAAGTTTTATAGCAATAACCGGTGAAGGTAAATGAACATGTCTTATAAAACATTTTTAATATTCCCTCTCCTGGTTTTGACAGTATCAGGGGCTTTCGCGCAGATCCCTGTGAAACAGACTGTCGTTCTGAAAGATGGTTCCCGGATAACGGGGACCATCATTTCAGATTCTTCAGGATATTTTAAAATAAGGGTGGCAAAACCTTCAAATATCGTTCTGAACAAAAATATCATAGCTTCTGTAGAAAAGCCTGATAAATTGAACTTTGCTCCACCTGACTACGATGGATATAATTTGAAATTTACAGCAGGAATACTTGCCGGTGATTCTGAAGAAGGGAATGTCCACTCACTGAGTATTCGTATGAGTAATAATTACCGTTTTAGAAAGAGGTTCGAAGCAGGTGCAGGAACAGGAATCGAGATGTTTAAAGTTGTGCTTATTCCGGCTTATGCAAGTTTCAGTTATTATCCATTCCGTTCGAGAGTTGCACCTTATTTCTGGTTTACCGGCGGATATGCATTCGCCATCTCGGAATATGAACCTAATTATAATTATTACGGAGATAATTCAGGAAAAACGAAAGGGGGATTCCTCTTCAGCACAGGAGCGGGCATGGCGCTCTATTCATGGAGAGGAAATGCAGTAACAATGGGAATTGGTTACCGTTTACAGAGAATAAAGTACAGTCAGCAGGTTATTTACTACTGGCACGAATCATCTGTGAGGGAGATAATAACTAATTTCAAGAGATTTGAAATCAATTTTGGCTTTATTTTCAGATAATCTGTGAAATATCTTCAAATATGATATCATAAAATGCTCCAGATTAAGTTATTTTGTATATCATAATCTGGAGAGAGGTAATGGGCAGAAGAGACAAGGATGAACAGTACATTTCAGACCTGGAGCTTATCAGGAAGTGTCTGGAGGGGGATATCAGGGCAGAGGAAACTCTTTATAAGCGCTATTTCTCTTTTGCTATGTCAGTCTGTATCAGATATACTAAGGATGAAAATGAGGCAATGGAAATGGTAAACGACAGTTATATGAAAGTACTTGATAATTTGAGGGGATATGACACAACCAGACCTTTTAAGGCCTGGTACGGAAAGATTCTCATAAACACTGTCATTGACAATTACCGCAGAAATATCAGATACACTTCAGGTCAATCACTTGATGAGATCACTGAAACAGAAATTATTGAGCCTGAAATTGATTCTGATATTTCTGCCAGTGAAATCATAGCACTCTTTAACCGTTTGCCTGTTCACCTTAAAGTAACATTTAGCCTTTACGAGATTGAAGGTTATTCACATGAGGAGATAAGCGATATGCTTGGTATTTCAGCCGCAACATCAAGAGCCAATCTTTCAAAGGCAAAGAAAATGCTCAGGGAGTTATATATCAGGAATCACTCTTTCGCCAGAAGAACCAATGAAACGATTTGACGAAATATTAACCGAAAAGATTAAGGAGGCATTCAGAGATTACAACGCTGACCATCTGGCCGATAAAGGCTGGGAGTCTTTCAAAGCAAGACGCAAAAGAAGATCCCCGGGATTATTTATTATCCCTCTCTGGGCAAAAGCGGCATCATT
>DYKN01000084.1 GCA_020722575.1 Rikenella microfusus
TCCTTCCAGGCATTCCTTTAAAAGTTATAAATGCTATTGGAGTTTCTTTTGGCTTTGAATCTTTAAATGTAAACAGCTGGGGAATCGCTTCGGAAACAGGAACGTTAAATACGATAAACATTTTCGCTGCCATTTTAGTAGCTGGCATTATTGTTTGGTGGCTATTCCAGTTGGGGCCAAAAGCTCGTCCAGTTCCTCAGGAAGATAGTTACGCCGCCGGCTCGTATATCCCTGAAGGGAAATATCATTATACGGTTGAATTCTACAATCCTTTATATCGGATAATTACTCCTTATTTGAGGGATTTTGTAGATACATTTTATCTGAAACTTTCCCAGGCTACAGGAAAACTTGCTAATAAGTTAAGGCAAATTTACACTGGAGATGTGGGCTATTATGTAATGTATATTATTTCCTTTTTGGCAGTTTTGATTTTTATTCAAATGACCTGGAGACCATGGCAATAAAGATGATTATCCAAATAATTTTAGTTCCTCTTTTAGCATTCATCGTAGGGATATTCTTCTTAGGTTTAGCCAGAAAGATTATGGCCAGAATCCACTGGCGTTATGGTCCACCCCTTCTCCAACCGGTTATCGATATAATTAAACTTTTCTCTCAAAGTAGCGTATCTCATGGGGGTATATTTAACCTGGGGCTCATTTTATCTTTAGCCGGCTCTATCGTAGTAGTTTTATTTATCCCTTTTGGAGGTATCTGTCCTTTAAAATCTTCTGGTGGTCTTTTAGTAATTCTTTACATGATGCTGTTTGCCCCATTAGGTATAGCTTTATCAGGAGGAGAAGGGGCTAATCCCAACATTAGTATCGGTATATCCCGTAAACTCATCTTGAGTTTGGGTTATGAGGTACCTTTGCTACTTATCCTTCTTGCGGTAATGACTCATTATCGGACGATTTCCATAGTAGAGGTCGTAAAAGCCCAACAGAATTCAGGATGGGCTCTTATTTCCTTACCTTTATTCTTGTCGGGCATAGCCTATTTTCTGATTCTGCCGGCAATATTGGGGATAAGACCCTTTGATATGGTTCAGGCGCCGCAAGAGGTTGCCTCAGGACCAATGGTAGAATATGGAGGTAAGTATTTAGCCTTAGCAACCATTGAACATGCTTTTGCTCTCTTCATCGGACTTTCCCTTTTTGTAAATTTATTTTTAGGCGGGGGGAATATAATTATCTTCTTGATCAAGATGCTGGTAATATTCATCGCAGGTCTTTTCGTTAATGCCGTCTTTCCAAGATTGAGGATTGAGCAGGCAATCAGATATTTGTGGAAATGGCCTACACTGCTTGCCTTTTTTGGTTTGGTTATAATCTTGATAATGCGGAGATAAAATGGATAGAAGAGATATTTTAAAATGGATTAAAGAACCGGCCAAAATGGGCCATAAGTATTCGCTCTGGGCAGTCTATTTTTGCACCGGTTGTGGGATTATCGAGGTTCCTCCGGTTATAACCTCGCGCTGGGATGCAGAAAGGTTTGGGGTGATTCCTGTGGCAACACCCCGGCAAGCAAACCTGTTTTTGATTACCGGATATGTCTCGGTAAAGACCCTGAAAGCAATCATCAGAACCTATGAACAGATGCCTGAGCCAAAATATACGGTGGGTTTTGGTAGCTGTCCCATAAATGGAGGAATGTACTGGGATTCTTACAATACGATAAAGCATCTGGATAAATATATCCCTGTAGATGGTTGGATTGCTGGCTGTATGCCAAGACCAGAAGCAATATTCATTGCCGTAACCCATCTGTGGACGATGATCGATAAAGGGATGGCAACAGGATATCTAAAATACAGAGAAAAATACAGATATTATCGTAAAAATCAGGAAAAAGTATTAGGTAAACTTGACTGGCCGCCGTTATACCCAATAGAGGATAAAAAATGAAATTGTTGAAAGAACAACTGGAATCAAATTTTAAGGGTATTCAAATAAATATTCCAGAGGACACTCAAATAATTATAAATGCAGGAAAAGAGCAAATCCTGGATGTTTTAAAATTTCTTCAGGATAAAGGATATGACCATCTGGCTCTCATATCCTGTGTGGACTGGATAGAAAAGAAAGAATTTGAACTTGTTTATATTATTGGTTCTTATGGAGAAACCAGAGCACAGGTAATATTAAAAACAAGAATTCCAAGAGAAAATCCAGAGTTTGTTACAGCAATTTCTGTTTTTAGAAATGCTGAGCCTTATGAACGTGAAATACATGAACTTTATGGAATAAATTTTGAAGGTCATCCAAGACTAACACCGCTTTTCTTAGAAAGAGAGTATAAAATACCTCCTTTCAGGAAAGATTTTGATACAAGAAAATATGTAAAGGAAGTTTTTGATAAAATTCCTTTTGTTGAAGATAAGAAATGAGAGAACTTGAACTTTATTTTGGCCCTCAACATTTGGGGATGGTAGGAAACTTTAACATCACCTTAAAGGTGGAGGGTGACCGCATTTTAGAGGCACGAGCCAATCCTGGGTATCTCCATCGTGGATTTGAAAAATTGATGGAATACCGAACCTGGATACAGAATTTTCCAATGGTCTGTAGAATAAATGTGGTAGAACCTGACTCTATGGAGATGGTATATGCGATGGCAGTGGAGAGATTAGCCGGTATAGAAGTACCAGAGAGGGCAAATTATATCAGAACTATTGTACTCGAGCTTTCCCGGGTCTCTTCCCATCTGTTCGGTCTATGGGCTTATTCCAATATGCTTGGCTTTGATACTGTTGCTCAATGGGCAATGTATCATAGAGACCTTGTTTTGGATTTGTTTGAGGAACTTACTGGCGGTAGAGTTTACCATATATACATCTGGCCTGGCGGGGTGAGACGTGATTTTCCGCAAGGGTTTAAAGATAAAATTGTTAATACACTACATTCTATAGGTAGTTGTGTGCCGGATTATAATGCTACATTTTTTAATAATCGTCTATTTTACGAAAGAGCCAAAGGCATTGGAAAGATAACTCAAGAAGAAGCTAAAGAATTAGGAGCAGTCGGGCAGGTTTTAAGGGCAACAGGAATAAAGTATGATATTAGAAAAGTTGAGCCTTATGCTGCTTATGATAAAGTGGATTTTGAGATTCCTACAAGGGAGGATGGTGATGCATATTCGAGAATCTGGGTAGTCAGGGATGAGATGATAGAAAGTGTCCATATGATATTTAAACTACTTGATAAAATGCCTCAAGGAGAAGTCTATAATAGAGTTCCCAATCCATTCAAATGGAAAATACCAAAGGGAGAAACTTATGTGAGGGTTGAATCCTCGCGTGGAGAGTTAGGTCTTTATATGGTGAGCAATGGGGAAGATAAGCCTTATCGAGTGCATTTTAGAACACCTTCCTATACGCATGGTTTAGTTATTTTAGAAAAATTATTAAAAAATGCAAGTATTGCTGATGTAGGGAATATTATGATAAGTTTATATGTGGTAGCACCGGAGATAGATAGATGACACGAACTGCCAAAAAAGGAAGTTTTCTAAGTCCGTTTAAAGCTATTAGATTTCTTTGGAAGAAACCAAAAACATTAAGGTATCCTTTTGAACCTAAGGAATCTGCTTTAAGATACAGAGGCTTTCACCTTAATGACTGGGACAAATGTACAGGTTGCGGAAACTGTGCCGATATATGTCCCAATGAAGCAATCACGATGGTGGAGATACAGGAGATTAAATCAAAGCCTAAGGAAGGTATGAAAAATGAGCGTCCCAAAATAGATTATGGTAGATGCTGTTTCTGTGGACTATGTGTAGACATCTGTCCGGCTGGTTCTTTGAGACTCTCCCGAGACTATTTCCATATTCACTTTAAAACAGATACTTTCAGCCTGCTTGCGAAGGATGAAAAGTCAGATAAAGAACACTTTCTCCCGGCTAAAGAATATTCGATACTTAAAGCAAGTCTTTCGCACCGCAAAGAGGATAATGAAGGATTTGTATCCGACCTTAAATATTCCTTATTCGAGCCAGAGCGTGTACCTATGCCTCAAGTTGAACCTGAAAGGAGAAGACTTTCCTTTATTGAACAAGTGATTGGTTATGATAGGAAGCAGGCTGAGAAAGAAGCTTCAAGGTGTCTGGAATGCAAATTATGTGAGGAGGCCTGCCCGGCACATCTAAAAATTTCCGATTATATAAAAGCAATCTATGAGAATAAACCCGATGAATCCTTAAAGAAGATATTTGAGGATAATCCAATTCCTTCCATCTGTGGAAGAATCTGTATGAAGCATTGCGAGAAGGCCTGTTCTTTGAGTATCAGAGGGGAAGCGGTGGCTATAAGATGGCTGAAAAGGTTCGTTGCCGATTCTATTAAAGATTATAAAACTGCCTTAGAACTTAAACCAACTAAACCTACCGGTAAAAAGGTTGCCGTTATCGGTGCCGGCCCCGGCGGTTTATCGGTATCTTATTTCCTGGCCTTAAAAGGCCATAGAGTGACTGTCTTTGATTCGCTTTCCGGCGGTGGGGGTATGATGCGCATCGGTCCACCTATTTATAGATTACCGATAGAAGCTATTGATAAGGATGTAAATCATATTGCTTCTTTGGGAGTAGAGTTCAGATTCAATACAACTATCGGTAAAGATATTCTATTTGAAAATATTCTGAAAGAATACGATGCAGTCTATTTAGGGATAGGGACGACGAGAAGTCGTTCAACAAAGGTTAAAAATGCCGATAGATGTATTTTAGCACTTCCTTTCTTAAAAGAGAACAAACTCGGTAAGGGGGTTAAGGTAGGCAAAGAAATTATTGTCATCGGTGGGGGAAATGTGGCGATGGATGTAGCCAGAGAGGCTCTGAGGTTGCAGCAAATTCAATATCCAGGGGAAAAGACAGTGACCAAAACGGTTTCTCTGGAGGACTGGGATATAATGCCCGCAACCGAAGAGGAAATTGAGGACGCCAAGGCCGAAGGGATCGAGTTTAATCCTGGTTGGGGACCGAAAGAGGTTAAACTTGAAGATGGCAAAATAAAGGGCCTTCTCTGTATGAAGGTAAAATCTGTCTTCGATGAACAGGGTAGATTCAGACCTACCTTTTATGAAGAAAAAGAGATGTTTTTAGAAGGGGATATGGTAATTGAAGCCATTGGTCAAGGAGCTGATTTTTCCTTTATACCAAAGGAACTTTTTGAAAAACTTGAATTTACGGAAAGAAGAAAGGTAAAGGTTGATGAAAATGGGCAGACCACTATCCCAAAACTGTTTGCGGGTGGGGATATCGTTAATCTAAATCTGGATGCCGTCACCGCCATTGCCGATGCCAAAATTGCTGCTGAGGGTATAGATAAATTGTTGTCATCGAATAAAAAGGTGTAAAACCGATTATGGGTCAAGTCCAATTTCTTACTACGAAAGAGATTTCTTTTGTAAGATATCCTCT
>DYKN01000085.1 GCA_020722575.1 Rikenella microfusus
TATAATGATATCTATGAGTTCTATATGCGGAGTAATGACTCTTGATGGACTCACCGGTTCGATATAAAGAGGTTTTCTATCATTTTCCTCTTCGGCATTGATGAGTAGGAAGTCTAATAATGGAAAGTATTCATTTTTCGCACCGCGTTCATGCTCCTGCGGTTGTGGCATGGGGGGTTTTTCTGATTCAATAAGCCGCGCTATGAAAGATGCGAATTCGAGCAATTCTTTAGTAAGCTCCTGGTTGTCCTCCATTTCGGCATTTATTGCCTTTTGCCGAATGATATCAATCATAGCGGAGCTATATTTGTGGCGGTTTTTTTCAAATGCATCCACGATGTCATTGGCTTGAATAATTTGATCGAATAACTCGCGGGCGATCGTGTACTCTTGTTCGATTCGGTTGATTTGGATATAAAAATCTTGAATTGGTTGAGAGATTTGTGGGTTATTAGCACTTATATTCTTTATTTCTTTGAGGAGTTTATCTTTCAATTCATTTTCTCCGAGCCGTTGGAGATATTTAATTGCAATGAATTGAAGTGGTAATCTATGAAATACCGAAGAAATATTCAATGCTTTATCTAATAATAATTTAACAAATTGATATTCAAGAGAATAGAGGTTTTGATCGAAAATTTGGGATAAAGTATTATCAATGAATTCAATTAATTCTCTGGTAAGTTCCTTAGAATGGATTAAGCGAATTCGTTTATCTTGTTGTTGGACAGATAACGCTGAGTTCTCCTGTTCCATTTCATGAAGATGAGCCGTGAGGTCTTTAACCCTAAAAAGCAGAGTTTCATTTTCTTGGATTAAACCCTTTGTAAATTCTTGGAATTGAACCTGTTTATTATTCTCGGCGGAGAAATCCGAAGAGAACGATGTTGTATCCACTGGAAAGGCACCATCCCGGGATTCAGCTTGAAGATTAATTTCGTCTTTTATTTTTATCCTATTTGAACTGTCTATTTTCTGGTTGTATGCAAGGTGAGGATTAGGAAGTGCAAGAGGTAAATCGTGGGCTCTTTTATATAAGGACCAATAGGTATCTAATAATTCAACCGGAGCACCTTCGTCAATCAGTTCTTGAAGCGTGGCTTGAGCATGACGAAGATGTGGAGCAATTTCACCGATGGCTGTGGAGATTGTTTCATCTTGCAAAGGTATACCAATAAAGCCAGCCACCCTTTTTAATTCGGAAATTGGGTCTTCGAACCAGACTTCATATTGAGTAATGATATATTCTTTATAAGTTAGGTCATTGATCAACCGCTGGTTGTACTCCAACCAAAGATTCCAAGCAGCTGCTTTTGAGAAATAGTTACGTTTATGGAGTGATTTTGCAACTTCAATTGGATTGCGTAGGCAGACAATGTATTTCGCATTGGGGACAATTGAACTCCAAAAAGGTATTAAAATAGAATTACGCGGGTCTTTCCATCCCCAAAAAGGGTAATTCCTAAATTGCGAGACTAAAGTTTCAGCTTCCCCCTTTAAAAAATCTAAAGAAGACCAGTTTTCCCAACCTGAGGGAAGTTTAGGTGGATAATCCCAACCGCCACCCAGATATGTTAATATTTTCTCATTGAGGCTTAGAAATTGAAGATTTTCTAAATGACCTTTTTCATTATCTGGAGAAGGACCTAACAGATTTTCTTCTGGGCCGAGATATAAACCAGCAAGGCGAAGGATATGGGTAATCATGGATGTTCCGGAGCGGTGCATTCCAGCGATAACAACTGGTTGATTTACATTATTAACTCGATTATTTTTCTTTGCTTGTTTGGCTTCAAACATTGTATTTAATCCGGGAGTGGTTTGATGATTGCATAAATTTAACTGCTCTGAATTTGACTTAGCAATTTCGAATAATTTCTCCAAAGTATCTGCTAACAATACATTTCCATCATCCCGCGCTTGATCAATATTCATCCGAAGTATTTCGAATTCTAGTTCACTTAATGGGATATTGGGATCCGTAAAAATCTTGATCAGAGCATTCGGCGATTGGTCTGCCTTAGAAAGCCTTTCTTTTAACAATTCAGCAGCGATTTCTCTTTTTATGTTGTTTATGGCGGCTTCTTTCTGCGAGGTCGGTTGATTGGGCGAATCCCTTTGAACTTGGGTAAAACTATGTCGGCTATTTGGAAAAAAGTCGCCAAGAGGTTTAAAAATCGCTCCCGCATCAAAGATTACGCTTTCTCTATTTGTCGCAAAAATATTTACCCCATAATCATTTAATATATGAAAATAATCATGAAAGGATTCACGATGATTTTCGTTTTGAAATGGTTGATAATTTAATTGGGAGAAGGGTCTGGAAAGTCTGGCTAAATGGTACTCAAAAGATACATAGGCATGATCAATGTTGAAATATGGAAAGTCTTTAATTTCCTTCAGATCCTCGAAGATTAACTTCAAAATTGTCGGATCATAATCATAATAATGCTGGGCAAAGGGAGTAACGTTGCGCATTTCAACGCCAATATAAATAATTTCTTTTGCACCCAAAACTAATGCCAAATGCGTACTGGCAAGAGCTACATTAAACTTCGTGTAGAGAGTTGGTTCATTGGGATCCAGAAAACGCGGAAGGCCGAAGGAGGGATTAAATAGCTTACGTTTTAAGGTGATCACCTTTCTGTAATCAGAGAATAAACTATCTAATGTTGGGCGAATATGGACAAAAGTTGCTTCAGGGACTTTTTTTAAACCTAGTAAAATTTCGTTAGGATATGCAGAGACAAAATAACGGGGTTTTATTTTATATTGAACCCGATTAACACCAATGGTCACTTCGTTTTCTATAAAATGAATCTGATCCTCCGTCAACTCGTTTAATTGTGGGCTGGAACCGATTATAAAAATTCTTTTCCCTTTTTCAATACCATTGAGATCTGTTGGTCGCATCTACTCTATCTCCGTTTTTATTAGCGTTCCTTCCCTATCGCTCAAAGACAAAAATACTCTCCCCTTGGTCATTTATGCCAGGTTTTCTTTTTTAAGAATTTTAATCTTTATAATTTTCTTCACCATAAAAATCAACTAAACTCTAGGTTAAGTCGGAATAAATGTTGTTCAAACGGATTTAATTCAATCTCTCAGAGGCTATAAAAATAACAACCTGGTTTCATCTTTTTAGGGCTGCAATATTGGTATGCGGAAATGGATAAGCCATTATGTTCTTTAAGAGAAGACAGAGCTTTCCCGGTATGCCCGCAGTCAAATTAACCTGACTTGCTTCTAATTGTATCCGGGACACCCATCTAAATCTATTTTATACAAGGAAGTATCCTCGTTTTCCACGCCAACTTATCCTGACATTGCCAAAAGCCAGCAGATCGCTTGGCTGCAGGCAGATGGTTTGATCAAGGTCAAAGGCACGCCGGAATACCACGGTAACCCTCAGAACCCTGAGAAAGGCTCGCTCGTAACCTTCCGCTACGGCTACGATCTACACTTGTTGATTCAGCGTGAAACCAGGTTTGATGTTGAAGTTCGCAGATAGCAATCCAAAACCATAGCTGTCATGGGGCTGATGACAGAGGTTTACATTTGCTCAAAGACTGGTTGACGAATTTCATAAACTCACAACACCATTACTTTACAAGATATACTAAGTCGTACCATCGAATAAAGCCTGGCGAAGCAATAGTTTGAGTTGCGTTGCGGAGAGATAGGAATTATAGGCTAGTCTGTTCCTTGACCGTACGTTGGGAAAGCGCTAAGTTGAGGGGGCTCGTTCATAAAGACCTGGCGATATTAAATGTCATCAAGAACGTTAGCCAATAAGCGGGCAGGCGGAAATGTGTTGCAGTTTTCTTCTGGAAGCAATTTGATCAAATCTAGATTTCTATGTGAACCACTTTGCTAAGTTATCCCCTCCCCCCGATATAAAAATTCGTATCCCCCAGTTTTTTTGTCAATTTGGCAATTGGCGGAAGGGTGCGTTTGAAGTGGCTGTGTTTGATTTTATTCATTACCTTCTCCACAAAATCGGATGCAAAGCCAGCCTCGATGCAGTCTTGTGGGCTGTAGTGCTGTTCAACTAACAAGTAGAGCAATTTGTCCACTTCAGCATAGGTGAAACCCAATTCCCCCTCGTCGGTTTGTCCTTGCCATAAGTCGGCCGAAGGGGGCTTCTGGATGAGAGGCTCTGGCAAACCTACTGCCTTGGCTAGCTACCGAACTTCATGATGCAGACGTTCTATGATGCTGGTAGTGGGTCAACGAATTCAAGCGCCAGTGAGCAATTGAGAGGACAAAGAAAGATGGTCTCCCTGCCATTTACGTGATGAAGAATACACAAGCCGTTTCGCCCCAATTTCTTGAGCGGCACATCATCAGAACCCTCTTTGCAAGCTCACCTCACCCACACTACTTCGGATGCTAGGCGTTTACCGAAACCCGGCTGTTGGAGAATCTTCTCCCATTCCGGGCGGGTATATACCAGCACGTCAACCGGCACGGGTATCTCGGTCAAATCCCATTGAGCTGAGCGTCTTTCGAAAGGTAATTGTATCTCGGTCACAATTAATATCACATCTAAATCGCTCCCTACCCCCCAATCGCCGCGCGCGTAAGACCCAAAATATCCCACTTGCTCCAAATGTGGATTCGTTTCTAAAGCCTTCACTGCCCATTGCTGCAGTGCGATAACTACAGTTTCCTTATTCGGCCATACGAGAACGGACGTATTCAAGGATCTCAGTGGCATAATTTATCGCTTGCGAACTTTGTAAATGGCTATAGTGTTCAAATGGAGCGCCTTCAGGAAATCCATTTGGATAACGAGGAGGAATATAAAAGCTATCTAATACCTGTGCTTTTTCAATGAGTTCATCGGGTACAAGATGAATGGACGGAATCTCACGCAATAACTTGGCAATAACATTTCCCCAGGCATCTTGTCCAAGATAAAGGTGCCAGGCTTTGACAGCTTTTTCTGCAGCTTGTTGCGCTGCAAAACATGCCCATTCGTACCACCCATTTTCTTGCGAACTTTTTGCCTGCCCCAGATCTCGTTCGGCTTGTCTAAACCAATCTTGCGCTCGATTTACCATAATATAATTATAAGCGATAGACAACTCTATCCGGTAAAATTTGACTAAGTA
>DYKN01000086.1 GCA_020722575.1 Rikenella microfusus
TGTTCCGCATTACAATAAGTCAACCAAGTGAACCACCGTCCCCAGAAGGACCATTGGCGATATTGATAATGACGGCGATTTAGATTTAATAGTAACTGGTCAAGACAGTAGTGGTGCGAGACATTGCGACAAATACATCAACCAGGGTAACGGTAATTTTACGGCGAATTAAAGGAGTATAAAAAATGTTCAATTCTATCAATGATATTTTAAAAAGTTTCTATACTGCTCCGACTGTGGGTAAAATCATTGAACAGGCAGAAAAGAAGCAGGAAGATTTTAATTGCTGTCAATTAAAAGTGAGAATTGTCCCATCTGTTGAATCCGAATCAGTTCCGCTGTTTAATAAACTGGACCAGCAGAGCAGGCTTACAGTAGATGCGACAGCGCGTGCTTCTGCGGCAACCGGCTCTTCTTCGGATGGTGATTCTGACAGTTCAATTGAACAGCGGATTTTGAAACCTATTGATGGTATTTTTAAGACCGATAAATACAGGATTGGCTGGGAGATTGAGACAGCATCGCATCCGGTTTTTGTTAACCTTGAGACAGACGGTGAAATTATTTCATCATATTCTTTACTGCCTGTAAAAGGTGAAATTGTTTTATCAACTACTAAATTTTATGAGGTCGAAGATTACAAGAACAGGCAGAAAGGAAAACTCAATATTCGAATCATGCTGTAGATTCGAGATTGCATTTCAGCCAATCAATTTTTGAAATTTGGGAACCATAATGGAGAAAAATAAAATATGGGCAGAGTAAGAGAGAATATTGAGATAAACGGACAAAAAGTCTGGACATTATTTGATAGCGGTGCGAGAAATACTTATGTAACAGAAAAGGTAGCGAAATTATTACCAACATTTGAATTTAAGAAGCCAGAACCTGTAGCATTGGGTGGAGAAGTTCATAAAATAATAAAAGATTGTAGATTAGAATGTGTAGTTGAAGGTTTACCTGTCAGAGCAATAGCATGGGTCTTAAACCAGATAGGTAAAGATGAGGATGGAAAAGAGATTGAAGTTATAATAGGTGCCTTAACGATGCAACAGTGGGGCATAAAACTGGATTTAGAGAATGAAAAATTGGATATGAGCCATTATCCGAAGGAATTTGTGGAATTTTAAAAACAGTGGAATACCTTTTAAGAGGTGATTAAAAAATGGCATTAACAGTAATAAAACCGGAAAGTATTGAATTATTGGATTCAGCAGCGGCGAGTGCACTTGCAAATGGTAATCCTGCGAGCGGTGGTGGAATAAGATTTATTTTTGATAAGCCGGATTTACTGCCACGGAAATCAGGAGGCTTTTTGCCTGACCCTGTAACTTCTAATATTTTGATAACTGTCAGACTGGATTATCTGGAAAAAACAACTCAAAATTCCCTTGATGATAGAGAGATAGATTTCAGATTGATAATAGAATGGTTTGAAAATACAAACCGGACAGGAATAAATGAAAAATACGAGCATAAAAAAATAATCGGAGCCCAACCGATTCCACCGTATCATACCTGCAGCTCCGGTAGTTTTGCCCATGGTTTTGGAATTGGTCTTGTTTACGGGTTTGTTTTTAATCCATTCGCAGGAAAAACAAAAAAATACTGCAATGTCCAGTTGATTGAAAAAAGCGAGTTTTCTTTTATTCCGCAAGTTCCCCGGACATTTTTATTCAGTGAGAAAGATATTTTCAAAATTCTGCCGGGAGTAATACCAGCAGGTAAAATCGGAAGAATTGAAATTAATCTTGTGAGTGTAGGTCCCACCCAGATTGATTTTGCGTTGGGTTATCCTGCCGGTGAAATTCCTTTATACTATTATGATGAAGATTTTGCGGGTAAAATATACGGGAATTCTTTAAATTTGTGTTATATTTCATAGAAAGGAGAAAAATCAATGCCGAAAAGTTTTATTTATCTGGAAAAAAAGACGCCTTCCGGAGGCACAAGTTCCAGTATTCAGGAATTTGAATACACCTTAACCGGGAGCGAACTTTCAGATTTTCAAAATGGTCTGGGATTGAATAACAGGTATGTTTATTTCACTTACAGACCTGGTTTTTACGAAGCCGGGACATCAAACGATGATAAAGAAGCAACTCATAAAATTAAAATCGAGATAGAATTTCAGGGCACTGCAACAGAAATATTTAAAAGAAACAGTATTCACACTTTTTTATCGTCAATCCCGCAAACCTTTAAGATAGACAGGAAGAGATTGCAGGTATTAATGAACAGGGCAGGAACAATAACAACCGTTGTAATAAGATTCAAGGTTGAGATTTTTCCGCCGAATGCGGTGCCGCCGGATTTCCCTGATTTAGATTATGACTATGATGAAGATTTCGAAGTGGTCGGCAATTCTGTGATTTTAACTTTTATTAAATAAGGAGGCAAGAATTATGGCAATTTCAAAAATTTATCCACCATCAGGTCCTTCTCCCATAACACTTACGGCTTCAGGTGGGGTCTTAAAATATGAATGCAACCCGCCGGCAGGCGGATTTCCCAATCCGATTTCAATTTTAAATGATGTCCAAATTGTTATCAGACCGGATTTTTATGACCCTAACAATATGGCTGATTTTGTAGAATCAGGTTTTCGTTTCACAATTAAAGTGTTGAATTCCGGAAACATTATAAGAGAAAAACGAAAGAAACTTATTCTTACAAGACAGGTGCCGCACAGTTTATCAATTAAGCCGAAATTTTTATTTGAAAATGCGAATAAAATTGAATTCTACCTGGAAGGGACGAGCGCAACTGTATTTGATTACAATTTAACTTTTTATGTTTACAGAACAGGTTTTGGCGGTAATCCACCTATTGCAGGCAATTCAATATATCTGGAGTGGCTGGAGTAAAAAAGTGCAATTTTGTTTTAAAAGAAAGGTTAAACGAGGTTTGAATGAAAAAGTTGTTTGGTAAAGCGAGTTTTAAAAGTTTTGCAGGCTTGACCCTGTTTCTTTTAGTTGCCTTGTTGCCATTAGAAGTTTATTCTAATGTGACAATTTTTACCTCAGAAGCAGCTATTGATGGCGGTGTTGACAAAAATTATAATGTTGATGATTCGGCGACATCAATGTTTATCGGCGACAGAGAAGGCTGGGGAGAAAACGGAGTGGGCGCAAGAGGATTTATATCTTTTAAGACGAAATCTATTCCTGCAGGAGCCAATATAACTTCTGCTACATTAAGGTTAGTATCGGCTAATCCGGATTTTGTAACAGGCACAGGACCTTATATAACATTAGGCGATATGATAGTAGAACATGTTAATTACAGTTCAAATTTCAATGGAGGTAATTATAATTTAAATCTTACTGATTACAGTAATTCCACAATTGGTGGCAGCACAATATTTTATTCTTTTGTTGGGACAATCAGGACAAATCCGATAAGTTCAGCCGGCGTGGTGCTGAATTTAAGCACTAATAATTTAGCCCAGGCTATTGCAAATGACAGGCAGGCAGGCAGAACAAACACACAATTCAGGTTGCGGTTTAATCTTGCAGAAGGTGATAATGATTGGGGAGATGATTATTCAGAGATATATACTTCAGATTATGGAACAAATTCTGAGGAACCGCGGCTTACTGTTGTGTGGACTACGAATAAGTTTGAAACTATGCAGGATATTTCTGATTTATATGATTCGGCGATGAGCACGGGTGATATTGATAATGATGGTGATTTAGATTTAGTAATAATCGGTTGGGGAAATGCGGGAACTCGTGTGACGAGAGTTTATACAAATAATCATAATGGGGTTTTAGGTTTGAAAACAAGTTTGAATCCCGGATTGAGAGAGGGTTCGGTGACCCTGGGCGATATTGATAATGACGGCGATTTAGACCTGGTATTAACCGGCGAGGATAATGTGCCGGCGTATAATACAAAGGTTTTTACAAACAATAGTGGAAATTTTGGTTTCAAAGCAGACATTGTGCCTGCGATGTTTAGCGGCAGTTCTGTTTTGGGTGATATTGATAAAGATGGGGATTTAGATTTGTGGCTTACAGGAAGGGATGGCGGGTCTGCGTATAATAGATTATACAGAAACAACGGCAGAGGGGATTTCACATTTTATACCAATTTGAATCCAGTATTGACTTCTGCTTATTGTGTGATGGCGGATGTTGATAATGACAGTGATATTGATTTGATTGCAAACGGCTATGACTGGGTATCAACGCGATTTTTCAGGGTTTATTATAACAACGGCCAGGGGCAATTTTTCTCTTTTGCTGATTTTGGCACAGGTGTAAGCGCAGGCAGTATCTCTGCCGGTGATATAGACAATGATTCCGACATTGATCTTGTAGTAACCGGGAACGACGGGGTAAATTACGATTCACAAGTTTACAAAAATAATGGCAGCGGGAATTTTTCACTATATTCAAATTTGACTCCGGATGTTGGTTATAGCAGCACAGCACTTGGCGATTTGGACAATGATGGTGATTTGGATTTACTATTAACCGGAAGATTACAAGGTTTAAATACTACTTCATTTCAATATTATAAAAATGACGGCAATGGCGGCTTTTCAGCAGAAGAAACGATTCTGCCTGGCAGATGCAATGGAAAAATAGTATTAGCTGATTTTGATATTGACGGTGACCTTGATATTGCGGTTGCTGGAAGGGAAAATTATACGTATACTTACGGGGAGTTCTGGACATACAGGAATACTGAAACAGTTTTAAATGCCGGAAATAAGCCTGATGTGCCAACTGGTATGTCTTCTATTGACATTGGCGGTTTTTGGCGTTTTAAGTGGAACACTTCAAATGATGACCATACTCCGGCAAATTTAATGCGATACAATATAGCCATTGGCACGAATATAAGCGGAGTTTATGATTATAAATCGACAAATATTACATATCCGCAGGGGCAGGCAACTGTCGGGAATGTTGAATGCAGTAATTTTTACCAGTCAAAAATTCCTTCAAGTAAAACTGTCTACTGGAAGGTCTGTGCCATTGACTCTGCATTCAAGTATTCCGGCTATTCCAGTGAACAGCAATGGCCACTACCTCCTTCCCAATTTGTGGATTCGCTCCAGCGATTGGACGGAGCACCAGGAACAA
>DYKN01000034.1 GCA_020722575.1 Rikenella microfusus
ATTAACTTTTCAGGGGTTTTATCAACAATTTGGCAATCTGTCAAAGTAGAATTAATATTGGCTTTTTAAAGGGAATTTAAGATTGTTTAATTATATTATTTATATAACGAAAAATATTATTGAATTATTCAATTTAGCCATATTTTTACCAACCAAAGGAATAGTAATACATATTACTAAAAAGATATAATGATGAAGACAAAAGTGAAGTGGGGAGTCATTGGTTCAGGTGGTATTGCAAGAAGAAGAACAATTCCTGAGGGTATAGTCACATCCTCACTCTCAGAATTGATTTCTGTTTTCGATATTGATACTGAAACAAACAATGCAGTAGCAAAAGAGTTTGGAGCCAAAGCTGTGAATTCTGTGGATGAACTTTTGAATTCGGGGATTGATGCAGTATATATCGCCTCTCCTGTTAACAAGCATTTAGAACACACCTTGGCTGCTGCTAATGCTGGAAAACATGTATTATGTGAAAAACCTTTCGGGCTTTCGGTTAGCCAGGCCGAAAAAATGATTTCTGCCTGTAATAAAGCAAATGTGAAGTTGGGAATTGGGTTAATGATGCGGTTCTTAGCCCAGCATCAGACTGCTTTGAAACTTATTACAGAAGGAAAATTAGGTAAACCGGTATATGCCAGGGCACAGTTATCGTGTTGGTATCCACCCATTGAAAATGCCTGGCGTCAAAATTCTGAAACAGGTGGAGGAGGTTCTCTGATTGATATGGGAAGCCATTGTATTGATTTGCTTGAAATGTTTTTTGGCAATATAAAAAGCGTAAGTTGTTTTATAAATAATATTGTTCATGATTACCAGTCGGAGGATAGCGCTATCGTTTCCTTAACTTTTGAAAATGGGGCCTTGGCAACTGTTGATTCATTTTTTTGTATCCCTGACGAAAGCAGCAAAAATATGCTGGAATTGTATGGCTCAAAAGGAAGCATTCTGGCAAAAGGAACAATTGGTCAGGGAATAGCCGGGGAGATGTTAGCTTATTTGCAGGATAACATTAGCGAGTACGATCCAAATCAGGTGCGATCAGCAACTGAGGGAATCTTCATTAATCCCACACCTGTCAATATGTACTTCGCTGAAATAGAAGAATTCAGTAAGTCAATTATTGAAGACAGGGAGCCTCTTAATAATCATGTTATTGGCCTTCGGAATCAGAAAATACTGGCAGCATGTTATCAATCAGCAAATTCACGGCAGGTTATTGATATTGTGAATTGATGTAAATTGCAGACGGTGTAAATTTACTCTTATCAGTTAACAAAACATAGTTGAAAAATTACTAAAAGTAATATAAAAACATACCTTATTAATTGAAAATGAAGATTGAGATTTCAGAGAATGCAAAGGAGTTGGGGATTAAAGCGGCCCGATTAGCAGCTCAGAAGATAAATGATGCTGTTAAAAAGAAAGGGATTGCCCGAATTGTTCTTTCTACAGGTAGTTCACAGTTTGAAACACTTGAGGCGCTGTTGAAAGAAAAGGTAAATTGGGGAAATGTTGAAGTATTCCATCTTGATGAATACATCGGAATACCCATAACACACAAGGCAAGTTTCAGAAAATACCTGAATGAAAGGTTCTTAAGTCATATTAATTGTCGAAAATTTTATGGTATTGACACAGGCGGCGATATAAAAAAGACAATTGAATATTTATCAGAAGAAATTGCAAAGAACCCGATTGATTTGGGAATTGTTGGTATTGGTGTAAACGGGCATATTGCTTTTAATGACCCTCCCGCCAATTTCAAAACACGGGAACCTTATATTGTTGTAAGTCTTAATGAAGAATGTAAAAAACAACAGGTGGATGAAGGTTGGTTTCAATCAATAGCAGATGTCCCGGATAAGGCTATTTCAATGTCGGTATGGCAGATCATGCAATGCCGGACAATAGTAACTGCTGTGCCTCATTCTGTAAAAGCCGATGCCATCTATAATACTTTTAAAACCAATCTTTCTCCGATGGTCCCGGCAACAATGCTCAAAAAACATGGAGACTTCAACCTGTTCCTGGATGTGAATTCGGCAGCGAGGGTTATAACTTTCTAAAGACAGATAACAGATTTAGTTGGTACTTCTTGATCTCTTTGATATAAAGCTGATTTACTTAAAGAAAGTGAAAAACATTGAAGACAAAATATTTAAATTCTTCTTTAATGAATAAGAAAATCAAATTTTCGGGATTGCAGATCATTTTTCTTTTTCTGGTCTTTAATTTATGCGCTGCCGGGAATAAACAATATGAATCTGTTGGATGGAAAGCCGGTGTTGCACGCGTTTGTATTACCCCGGAGGAATCTGTATGGCTGGCAGGATATGCATTCCGTGATCACTCTTCAGAGGGTATTCTGGTTGATTTATGGGCTAAAGCTCTAGCTCTGGAGGATGCTAGAGGCAAAAAAGTAATCCTCATAACGGCTGATCTGCTTACTTTTCCTAAGTCAATTTCAGATACTATCCGTAATCAGATAGGCGCTAAATATGGGCTAGAACGTGACCAGATCATTTTAAACTGTTCTCATACACACACCGGCCCCGTATTGACGGATGCGCTATCTGATATTTACTCCTATGATGAAATTCAGGCCGAAAAAATAAAGCGTTTTTCGGATGATTTAAAAGAAAAAATCGTGAACCTGGCAGGTGAAGCTCTTCAATCAATGGTGCAGGCGAATCTGTATTCAGGAAATGGAATAGCCCGCTTCCAGGTAAACCGACGGAACAATAGTGAAAAAACAATAAATAATCTCACAGATTTAAAAGGGCCTAAAGACTATTCAGTACCGGTGCTTAAGGTTACTGATTCCGGTGGAAATCTTATCGCAATTGTTTTTGGTTATGCCTGTCATCCTACAGTGTTAGGTATTTACCGCTTTTCAGGGGACTATCCCGGCTTTGCCCAGTTAGAGCTTGAAAAAAGATATCCCGGGGCAACTGCAATGTTCTTTCAGGGGGCGGGAGGCGACCAGAATCCGTTGCCACGGGGATCGATACCATTAGCGGAGCAATACGGTCTGGAACTTGCCGCTGCCGTTGTCCGGGTTCTGAAAGAAGGTACTATTAAACTTGAACCGGAGATTCTTACAGCTTATTCTGAGATTGAATTAAAATTCTCAACCCTCCCAACTGCAGAAGAGCTAATGAGGATAGAAAATGAATCAACAGGCTACCAAAAACGATGGGCCACACACATGCTTGAGATAATCAATACCGAAGGTTCATTACCCGGCTCTTATAAGGCATATCCGACGCAAATATGGAAATTGGGAAGCCAGCCTATAATGATTCTCGGTGGCGAGATTCTTGTAGAATATTCCATTGAACTGAAGAAGCTTTTTGGTCCTGAGATTTTCGTTATGGGTTATTCCAACGATGTTATGGCCTATATTCCGTCCGAAACGGTTTTACGGGAAGGAGGCTACGAAGGTGAGTCATCGAAGATGGTATATGGAATGCCGGCCAGATGGGCAGAGGGTATAGAGAACAGAATTCTGGAAGAGTTCAGGAGACTCGCGGAAATGACTGAAGTGCCGGTGATTAAAAGCGAAAATGGAGGAATGGATTATAATATTAAAACAAAATAAAATGTCAAAATCAAAACTTTCAAGGCGTGAATTTACAAAATTAAGTTCACTTGCCGGTATTGGAGCAGCGATTGGCTTAGGAGTTACACCGTCTGTTTTTGCCGGCACTATAAGCGAAAAAGATTTGCCTGCTATCCTCGGGGGGCAAAAGTTAGTTACAAGAGAGTGGCCGCAATGGCCTATCTGGAATGCGGCCACTGATGAAGAACTGGTTCTCAAAGTACTTCGCAGCGGAGTCTGGTCAAGAGCAGGCGTCGTAACTGAATTTGAAAAGAAATGGGCAGAAACAATTGGTGCAAAAAGAGCGCTGGCTGTCGTTAACGGAACCAATGCACTGATAGCATCCATGGTGCAGTTGGGTATTGGCGGTGGCGACGAAGTAATAGTGCCCCCCTATACATTTATTGCCACAATCCAGGCCGTGCTGCAAACCGGTGCCATGCCCGTATTTGTAGATACCGACCCCGAAACGTTTCAAATAGACCCTAATAAAATTGAAGAAAAAATAACTTCCCGGACCAGGGCAATTCTCCCGGTTCATATCCTGGGTCTTCCGGCTGATATGCAGAAAATAATGGCTATTGCTCGCAAATACAACCTTATTGTAGTTGAAGATGCTTGCCAGGCATGGCTCGCGGAAATTAATCATAAAAAGGTCGGGACTTTTGGAAATGCCGGATGTTTTAGTTTTCAAAATTCCAAGAATATACCTATTGGCGAGGGAGGAGCAATTGTAAGTGATGATGATGCTTTTATGGACAGGTGCTATTCGTATCATAATTTTGGAAATCCATACGGAGCCATGGTAGGCGCTGTAAGTGCAGGTTCGATTATGCCTGGAACCAAAATAAGGTTGACCGAATACCAGGCAGCCATCGGGCTTGCCCAGTTAAAAAGGTTAGAGGAACAAACAGAAAAAAGAAATGAAAATGCTGCTTATCTGAAATCAAAGATTGAGAAAATCCCGGGGATCCTGCCCTATAAACTGACACCTGATGTTACCAGGGCGGCCTTTCATTTATTCCCGTTCCGTTACAAGAAAGAAGAATTTAAGGGATTAAGCAGGCAGAAATTTCTTAAAGCGCTTGAAGCAGAGGGAATTCCTGCTTCAGGCGGTTACACTCCGCTGAATAAAATGCCATACCTCGAGAATGTTCTTAAAACAAAGAATTACAGGTTAATGTATCCTCCCGAGATGCTGAATTATGAAAAATATATGGAGAGAAATCAATGTCCTTTAAACGATCAACTGTGTGAAGAAGCTGTATGGTTTTCCCATAATATGCTGCTAGCAGATAAATCAGATATGGACAATATCGCAACAGCTATAGAACGAATTCAAAAGAATGCCGAGAAAATCAAGGCTGCTGAATAATTATTAAAAAAAAACGAATGAAAAGGATACAAATCACTTCGGCAATTATTTTTCTGTTAATTGTAACAAGCTGTAGCCGGAATGTCAACACTAAAGCTGAGAAAAAGATCGAATCAACGCCTGATGCAAAAATTACAGCCACAGTGTATAATTCAGGTTTTGAGAAATCGCATGATACCTACAATGGACTTTCATGCGCGAGCGACGGCAAAATCTATTATATTTTGTGTTCAGAGGAAATTGATTTAGCCGGACAGATGTACTCTTTTGACCCGAGGAATGAAAGTATTGAGCATATTGCAGATCTTACAGAGATATGCGGCGAAAAAGATATGAAAGTTGTTGCACAGGGTAAAAGTCATGGAAAATTTTATGAATATGGCGGCAGGTTATATTTTTCAACACACCTTGGATATTACAGTATAATAAACGGCATGGAAATGCCTGGGATTCCAAAAGGTGATTATAAGAAATATCGTGGAGGTCACCTTGTATCTTACGATCCGAAAACAAAGAAAGGTGAATCGATCTGTTTAGCTCCAAACGGGGAAGGTATCCTCACAACCACGATGGATACGCAGCGTGGTATTATTTATGCAATTACATGGCCAACGGGTGTTTTTTTCCGTTATGATACGGGGAAAAAAGAACTGAAGGATTTTGGACCATACTCGGGCAAAGCCGAAAGCGAAGGTGGCGATAGTTATCGGGTGATCTGCCGTTCAATTGCTGTCAACCCTGATGACGGCACAGCATATTTCACAAATGCTGAAGGAGATATTCTGAAACTTAAGCTTGGTGCTGACGTCATTGAAAAAGTGACAGGCGATAATCTTAGGAAAGATTACTTCGGTAAATACGAGGTTTCAACTCCAGGCAGCATGGCATACAACTGGCGCCAGGTATTCTGGTATGCTCCTGAAAAGAAATTTTACGGAGTACACGGGAATTCAGGTTATTTGTTCACATTTGATCCTGCCACGGAGCGTGTGGAACTGCTTGAGCGGCTTACATCAGTTCCTTCAAAAAGGAGCGGTATGTATGATCAATTCAGCTTCGGCTATCTTGGTTTTGATCTCGGACCTGATGGCAGAACTATTTATTATCTTACAGGCGGACCAATTTACATCAACGGTAAACGTGTAACCGGAGAAGAAGCTATAGCGAGGGGAGCAGCCAGGGGTCTTGAAGACCTGCACCTGATAACCTACGATATCCCGACCGGTCATTACATTGACCACGGAGCAGTTTTCTATCCTGATGGACAGCGTCCTCTCTATGTAAATTCAATCGCTATTTGTAAGGACGGAACAATATATAGTATGGGAAGAGTAGAAAGAGACGGTAAAGTGGTTACTGACTTGTTTAGCATTCCCGATCCTTTTAAGAAATAGATATTCATTTAAATGATGTAGAGACCGGTGTTAATTTATAACTGACATTCTGATTATGCATAAAATAAGTGATTCATCGGGTCAGGTAGTGGGTATTAATTACTTCGACTCTTCTCCGGTGAAGATTACATACAAAAATGGATTCATTACTGAAATAGACCGAAACGTTAAATTGTCAGGCAATACAAAATCTCTTTTTATTGCCCCCGGACTTATCGATATTCAAATAAATGGCTATTCATCAATATCGTTTTCATTGGAAGGGGCAAATAACAATTTGCCCAAAAGCAGAGGTCTTTCCGAAGACGATGTAGCAAAAGTTACCCGTGGATTGTGGAGTAATGGCGTTACCAGTTATTTCCCGACTCTGACAACCAACAGCCATGCTTTGCTTTTAAATAATATTTCAGTTATTGCCGGCGCTATTGACTCACCTGCCAATTTAGGTTCAATTCCGGGGATACATCTCGAAGGTCCGTATATTTCACCTGTAGATGGTTATCGCGGGGCTCATCCGGCAGAGTTTGTCCGACCACCTGACTGGAATGAGTTTCTTGAATTTTACAAAGCAGCACATGAGAAAGTGCTTTTGATAACTATTGCTCCTGAAGTCGAAGGTGCAATTGGGTTTATAAAGAAATCCCGGGAGAAAGGAATTGTTGTTTCACTGGGGCATCACAATGGGACGGCATCAGAAATTAAGCAAGCAATAGATAACGGGGCAAACCTCTCTACCCATCTGGGAAACGGCTGTGCCAATCTTGTCCACCGTCACCAAAACCCTATCTGGCCGCAACTTGCTGACGACCGTCTGATGATTAGCATAATTGCAGATGGATTTCATCTTCCTCCCGAAATATTGCAGGTATTTTATAAAACCAAAGGAGCTGATAAAATTATACTTACTTCAGATATTACGAGTTATGCTGGCTTGCCCGCCGGTGAGTATAAGATAAAATCGGGTGAAACAATTGAAAAAACACCTTCGGGTAATCTCAGGTTCTCGTTAACCGGAGGATTATATGGTTCAGCCACACCTTTATTTAAAGGTGTCACGCATATTATTAAAGTTACCGGTTGTAATCTTGCTCAGGCAATAAAAATGGCATCAACGAATCCAGCCAGACTACATAATCTCAACGACCGCGGGATTCTGGAACCCGGGAAAAGAGCTGATATGATTTTATTTACTTTCGAAAATTCTGATATAGAAATTAAACAGACTATTGTAAAAGGACAAACCGTATTTCAACAATAATAAAATTAATGGCAATGAACAATAAATACAACCGACGCAATTTCGTGAAGATAACTGCCCTAGGAGGAGTCGGCCTGGGGTTGGTAAGCAGTTATACTGTTTTTAGGAATACTGCAAATCAGGGCCGCGTGGGAATCATAGGCCTTGACACTTCACATAGTATAGCCTTTGTAAAAGCGCTCAATATCCCGCATGCAAGTCCCAAATTTTCAGGATTCAAAGTTGTGGCAGCATACCCTAAAGGAAGTAGTGAAATTAAGTCGAGTTATGAAAGAATCCCATCATACACAGAAGAAGTAAAAAATCTGGGAGTCGAAATTGTAAACTCTATTGATGAATTGCTTTCCAAAGTTGATTATGTACTTTTGGAGACCAATGACGGGAGGCTTCATCTCGAACAGGCACTTCCCGTGTTAAAAGCCGGTAAGCGAATGTTTATCGACAAACCAATTGCTGCTTCGCTTACAGACGCAATTGCGATTTTTAATGCAGCCGAGAAATATAAAGTACCGATATTTTCATCATCTTCATTGCGTTACATTTCTGGCATAAAAGAAATTTCAGAAGGGAAAATCGGAAAGGTAACAGGAGCAGACACATTTTCTCCATGTTATTTAGAACCCACTCATCCCGACCTTGTATGGTATGGAATTCATGGCGTTGAAATTTTATTTACGGTAATGGGAACCGGTTGCAAAAGTGTAACCCGTGTAAGTACCACCGATACAGATATGGCTGTTGGAATCTGGAATGATAACCGTATTGGCTCTTTTCGTGGTACTAGGTCAGGAAAACCAGAATATGGCGGAATTGTCTTTGGCGAAAATGGTAACCTATCCCTTTCTAACTTTGGTGGCTACGATCCGCTGCTGGTCAATATAATTGATTTTTTCAAAACCGGCATTGTCCCCGTTCCCAAAGAACAAACGCTTGAAATTTTCGCATTTATGATGGCAGCCGATGAAAGTAAGAAAAATGGAGGAAAACCGGTGAGTATTGAAGCAGTAATGCAAAATGCCATAGACGAAGCAAAAAAATTGCGGTTCTAAAAGTTAACGCCAGTTTTTATTTTTATATAAGTTAAGTATGGTTATAATCAGGCTTGAAATAATTTTTTTAATGATTACAGGAATTATTTCTGCACAAAATAACAACCCTGGACAAGAGGGAAAAATTAAATTTTACAATAAGGATTTTTTTCTTATTGAAGGTACAACCTTCCCTGATTCAGTGAAAGAAAACGCTTTCGACAGGATTCCCTTTTTATATAAGGAAAGAGTCCGGCCGGTTATCTGGAGTTTATCAAAAGCATCAGCAGGAATTTCAATAAGATTTTACACCAATTCATCGACTTTAACGGTTAAATGGGAGTTATTGAACGATACAAAAATGAGCCACATGGCCGAAACCGGGATAAAAGGTATTGACTTGTACTGTAAAACAGATAACAAGTGGCAATATGTAAATACCGCTAAACCTGCCGGAAAAATGAACAAGTTTCTGCTGGTAAATAATTTGAAACCCAAAATGCGTGAATTTAAGATGTACCTTCCACTTTACGATGGAGTTAAAAGCCTTGAAATTGGGATCGACAGTTTAAGTCGAATAGTCAAACCAGAGGCAAAAAATCAAAAACCTTTTGTTTTTTATGGTACTAGCATTACTCAGGGATGCTCGGCATCAAGGCCTGGAATGGTGTACACCAGCATTATTTCACGTAAACTGAATATTGAATGTATAAATTTTGGGTTTAACGGGAACGGGAAAATGGAAAAAGCAGTGGCTGAAATAATGTCGGAAATAGATGCTTCCTGCTTTGTGATTGATGGCACTGCAAATATGACCCCTTCTGAAGTACATGAAAACGTATTCCCAATGGTGGAAATCATCAGGAAAAAACATCCAAAAACACCTATCGTTTTTGTGGAATGTCTTATGTTCGAAAAAGCATTTTTTGAAGATTCAACAAAAAATTTTGTAAACAGTAGAAACTGCGCGCTTAAAGCCGAGTTTGAAAAAATGTCTAAAGCAGGAATATCGGACCTTTATTATATTAAAACCCATGATGCAATTGGTTCAGACCATGAAGCCACAGTTGACGGTGTTCACTTTACTGATTTGGGGTTTTTAAGATATGCAGAATTTTTGATTTCAAAATTTAATGAATTAAACCTAACCAGCACTTTAAGAAATGAAAAATAATAGTGAAGTTGTTGATGCACAGACGTTGTCAACCCGAAAGACTGTTCTTTCGATTATGATTATTGCATTGTTGTTTTTTATTTTCGGTTTTACTACCTGGATTAATGCGATTTTAATTCCATATTTTAAAATTTCATGTGAATTAAATACCGCACAATCTTTATTAGTTGCCTTTGCTTTTTACATAGCATATTTTGTGATGGCTGTTCCGGCTGCGCATTTGCTTGAAAGGGTTGGATTTAAAAAAGGTATCATGATTGGATTCTGGATTATGGCGCTGGGAGCTTTAATCTTTATTCCGGCAGCTTTAACCCGGACTTATGCAATCTTTCTTTTTGGACTCTTCTCGATAGGTACCGGATTGGCAATACTTCAACCTGCAGCAAACACTTATATTACAATAATTGGTCCTAAAGAGAGGGCTGCCCAGCGAATTAGCATTATGGGTGTTTTTAATAAAAGCGCCGGGATAATTGCACCATTATTATTAGCTGCTACTATCCTTCGCCCTACTGATACGGAGTTGTTTAAACAACTTCCTTTTATGGACGAGGTCACAAAAAATGCAGCTTTAGATGAATTGATTAGCCGGGTAATTACTCCCTACTCCGTCATGGCTGTCGTCCTGTTCGGCCTTGGGATATTCATCAGGTTTTCCATTTTACCTGAAATCGACACTAATAATGAAAACAAAGAATTATTGGATGCTAATTCAGGGAAAACGAGTATAATCCATTTTCCGTATCTTATACTGGGAGCAGTAGCAATTTTTCTTCACGTCGGCTCACAGGTTGTTGGCATCAACACTATTATCGGATATGCCCAATATCTTGGTTTGCCGTTGCTTGAGGCAAAGGTTTTTCCTTCATATATTCTGGGCATTACCATGTTTGGCTTTTTATCAGGTATAATATTGATACCTAAATTCATTAATCACCTTAATGTACTGAGAATTTGTACAACATCGGCAATGGCGCTTACTTTGATATTTTTTATGTTAAATGGTCAGGTAACATTTCTGGGACATACTGTAGATTTATCAATATGGGTACTTGTTTTACTCGGGCTTTCAAACTCACTGATGTATTCAACCATCTGGCCGTTGGCATTAAACAATCTCGGACGATTTACCAAAATGGGAGGCTCAATCCTGATAATGGGTTTAAGCGGAAGCGCAATTGTTCCGCTGATCTATGGACGTTTTGCTGATTTATTTAACCCGCGTGTTGCATACTGGGTACTGTTACCCTGCTATATTTATCTGGTGTTCTATGCCTTCTACGGGTACCGGATAAGAACTTGGGTATTAAGAAAGAATTTTTCCGGGGATGCTTATTTAACTAAATAGGAAACATTTCTTATAATTATGAATTTGCATGATAATATCAGAAAAATAATGAAATATATTAAGTATTAACAGAGTTTCATCGGTAAATTTGTAAAAACCAAATTATTAATAAGAATATGGGGAAAAAAGCTAAAGTAATGAATGCTACAGGGATCGTAGATCTTGAATTTCCAATGTGGCCAACATTTGCAGAAGAAACAATAACTGATATTACCGAACCTATTAAAACCGGTAAGGTAAATTACTGGACCGGCAAGAAAGGGATGGAATTTGAAAAAAAATGGGCTGAGTGGAACGGGGCAAAATACGCTATTTCATGCACCAATGGAACAGCCGCCCTCCATATAGCAATCGCTAGTCTGGGTATTGGACCCGGTGATGAGATAATTGTTCCGTCTTATACGTTTATTGCATCCTCCTTTGCAGTTGTACAGGCTGGTGCCATACCCGTTTTTTGTGATGTTACTGAAGATCATACAATTAACCCGGCCGAAATAGAGAAACTGATTACCAAAAGAACTAAAGCAATAATTGTTGTCCATCTATATGGCGTCGTTGCCGATATGGCACAGATCATGAAAATTGCCAAAAGGTATAAACTTAAGGTAATAGAAGATTGTGCACAATGTATCGGCGGTGAATTTAATGGCACTAAAGTAGGAGTCATCGGAGATGCAGGCTGCTTCAGCTTCTGCCAGAGCAAACACTTTACGACAGGAGGCGAAGGCGGGATGGTGGTGACAAATAATGAGGACCTCGCCTGGGAATGCCGTTCATTCAGGGATCACGGATATGATGTAAAAGAGAGACTGAATTTGCTCGTTCTTGAAGAGAAACTGCCTTACATACATAATAGGGTGGGATTTAATTACAGATTAACAGAGATCCAGTCAATAATAGGATTGAATGAATTAAAAAGACTGGATAACTGGAATCTTGCCCGCAGGTTCAAATACGCTGCAATGTATGATAGAGCTTTTAAAAACCTTAAAGGAATTAAGTCCCTTCCTTTAAATACTCCTGAACGAAAGAATGCATACTGGTGGTACCCGATTGTGCTTGATACAGATGTTTTGGATATTGATGCCCCCGGGTTAATCCACGAACTTCACGACAAAAAAATTCCCTGCTATGGAATACAATGGCCAGAAGCATACAAAGAAAAAGCTTACAGGGAGCTTAATGGATTCGGAGCACATAAATTTCCTTTCTTATCTGAAGAATATACAGATAAAAGCAGTGTTAAATATACTGAGACCTTTTGCAAAGTGGCCAATGATTTACGCGGTAAAACGGTAAGTCTGTTCCTGCATCCGTCATGGGAAGAAATTCATATTCAAAGATGTATTGATGTCTTTACTGCAACCTTAAAAAGCCATTTAAAATAACAAAGCATGAATGTACTTGCCGTTGGATGTCATCCGGATGACCTTGAAATAGCATGTGCGGGAACTTTAGCTTTATATGTAAAGAAAGGGCACGATGTTTTTATGTGCAATATAGCCAATGGTGATAAAGGGCACGCGTTAATTAGGCCCGATGAGTTGGGGGTGAAGCGTATTGCTGAAGCTGAAGCATCGGGTGCTGTTTTAGGTGTTAAAAAAGTTATTAACCTGAATTCTCCCGACCTGATGGTTGATTCGCGCAATGAAACATTAGTAAACGACCTGACAGAGATTATCAGGCAAACAAAACCTGATATTATTATTACACATAATCCCGACGATTACATGAGAGATCATATGGAAACAAGTAAGCTGGTTTTTAATGCCAATTTTAATGCCAGTGTCCCTCACTACGAAACAAAAACCAAATTGACAACCCCAATTGTGCCCATTTATTACATGGACACATTGGCAGGTATTGGTTTTATGCCCGAAGAGTACACTGATATTACAGACACCATTGAAATAAAACTAAAAGCCCTTGCTAAACATGAAAGCCAGCTAAAATGGTTGTGGGATCACGATAAAATTAATTTTCTCGAATTTGTGCGTACTGTTTCCAGATTCAGGGGATTACAATGTGGCGTTAAATATGCCGAAGGGTTCAGACAATGTAAATCCTGGTCAAGGTTGGGGACTAAAAGGCTGTTACCCTGATTTTATATAAGTAACCTATTAAATTATCACGGAGGATAATACTATGAATTTTAACGATACAGTAAAAGGCTCAATGCTCGAAGGATTTTACCCTGAGGGATGGGATTTTCAAAAGATTGACAGGTGTTGCTCCAATCCGCCGGAAAGCATTTTGGAACCGCAGGAATTCTGGAACAAGGATTTTACTCCTGTCAGGTGTGATAATATTAATGATTTTGATATGATGATGGGGCATGAAATTGCAATGGAAATAAAAAGCACTTCACAAGATAACCGAAAGCTGGCAGTTATACTTCCTGTTGGCCCGATGGGTATGTATAAATGGGCGGTTTATTTTCTGAAAGAATGGAATGTAAGCGCTAGACATGTATATGGGTTTAACATGGATGAATGGAGTGACAGCGAAGGCAATACACTTGAACCTGAAAACCCTGCTTCATTTCAGTTTGCAATGAAACAGGCTTTTTATGATTTACTTGGTGAATTAACCGTGCCTGAAGGACAACGAAATTTTGCCACGAAGGAGAATCTGCCAACTTATGCCGGTAAAATTGAAAAACTAAAAAAAGAAGGCGCTAAACTGGTCACTGTTTTTGGTATCGGAAGAATGTGCCACATCGCTTTCTGGGAACCTCATTTTGCAGCCGAATTCAAATCACTTGAAGAATGGAAATTACAAACTCACCGTATTGCAGCCTTACTTCATCCACTTACCATCGAGCAAAACGCCATTACAAGTTTCAAGAGCAGAACAACGCTTGTTCCCTGTCGTGCAAATACGATTGGCCCCGGACTGTTTTTGAAATCAGATAAAATAATTGGTGGGTGCGATGGAACACTTGACAGGGGAATGCAATGGCAGGGTATGTCGTTGTGGATGACACTCCGCTACGGACCTGATATGTGGGTACCTTCGAGTTTTATGCCTACACTGCCCGGTAAATTGTTCTTTATAAGTGAACTGGCCGGCCCACTAATAGCTGAATGCCATTGAAATAATAAGTTATGTTTAAGGTAAAAGGGGAAAATTTTCTGATTTAAATCCCGGCGTTCATAATCAAGGATTATAATTTTGAAATTAGAATGCAAAATTTCGCTTTTTTATAAAAAGGAAAATATGCCCTGAAAATGTGCCTGAAAAAGAAAATAAATTTGTCAAACCTTTTTATCGGCTGTGCAGTGGCGTACATCACCAAGCCGCAACCGATTAACCTTGTAAGACAGTTATTTAAACGAATTTTATGATTTTCCCAATATTAGTATGGAAGAAGGAGTATGAAAATCATGGGGTTTGAATGCTTCTTTAAAAGGAAATGTGTAATCTGCCGACTTGGTTTATTAGTGGATCTGAGTAATTATTTATCAAGCATAGATTTATAGCAAAAATTCTTAAAAAATGACAAATCGAAGAGAATTTATCAAACAGGTAGCGGCAACAGGAATACTTAGCAGTCTGCCAAATATTCTCTTGCCACAACATAAACCTGATGATAAAATGATATGGGCATATCTTTTGCATTTAAGTTATAATATGTGGGAAGACACTGTACCACTTAAGTACAGAGATGAAGCTTTTCAATGTACAACATGTCAGGAAGCAATGGAATGGGCTCGCGGATACAGGCCAAATCTCACTTTCGACGAAACATTGTGGGACGTTTTATTGAAGGAAATGGCAAACATTGGGATAAACATGGTCCTTATTGATTTAGGAGACAGTATCAAGTATGAAAGCCACCCGAATATTGCTGTTAAAAATGCGTGGACACCTGAGAAATTAAGATCTGAGCTGGCTAAAATGCGGAAATTTGGTCTGGAACCAATTCCGAAACTGAATTTTTCAACTACTCATGATATCTGGTTAGGACAATATTCACGAATGGTTTCAACTGACATATATTACGGTGTTTGCCGTGACCTGATTAATGAAGCCATAGCTCTCTTTGACAAACCACGATTCTTCCATCTTGGGATGGATGAGGAACTATCCTCTTATCAGAAAAAACTGGATTACGTAGTAGTACGTCAGAATGATCTTTGGTGGGATGATTTGTATTTTTTCATTGAGGAGGTCGAAAAGAATGGAGCGCGTCCATGGATTTGGTCCGATTATGCATGGAATAAACCTGATGTTTTTTTCAGAAAGATGCCAAAATCGGTACTTCAGAGTAACTGGTATTATGGATCTGGTTTTGATATGAATAACCTCACTGAACCAAATAAGACATACTTGAAATTGTATAACGATCTCGAGGCTCACGGATATGATCAGTTACCTACAGGAAGTAACTATTCAAATGCCGAAAATTTCGGGCTAACAGTAGATTATTGTAAAAAGATTATTGATCCAGTCCGACTTTATGGGTTTATGATAGCGCCTTGGATACCAACTCTTTTGCCTTGTATAGAAAGACATAAAGAGGCTATTGATCAGGTTGCAGAGGCTCTGAAAAAATATAAGAGTTGAATAATCTTTGGGATATATTAAATAAGCTGAAACCCGAAAAAAGTAATCAAATAAGAATGGACCCAAGAAAGAATAATAAAAAGTCAAAATTATATGTAGGTTGGGCAGTGGCTGACATCACCCCACCTAAAAGGGTTGCCCTAGTTGGGCAGTTGTTTAAACGAATATCAGAAAAAGTACAGGACCCTCTGAATGCAACAGTGCTTGCCATCGAAACACGCGACGAAAAAGGCACCTGTGAACAAGCCATCATGGTTTCATGCGACCTCCTTTTTATCCGTGCACACACCCAAAAAAAAATCCAAGAAGTAATAGCCAGTAAGTTGTCTGATTTCGACTCTTCTAAGTTATTCCTCAATGCAATTCATTCACATACCTCACCTGGAGTTATTGATGATGAATTTTACGATTTATATGATACTAGCAGGGATGAAGGTATAATGAAACCTTCTGAGTTTGAAACTTATTTAATCGAAAAGGTTTCAGAGAAAATACTTGAAGCATGGAATAATAGAGAACCTGGCGGATTCAGCTGGGGTCTTGGAAACGCGGTACTGAGTCATAACCGAAGGACTGTGAAATTCGATGGGACTGCGAAAATGTATGGTGCTGATGAACCCGATTTCTCACACTACGAGGGCACAGAAGATAACCGGGTTCCGATGTTATTCTTTTTTAACGAGAAAAAAAGGCTGACCGGAATAGTTATCAATTCAACTGCTACAGCCCAAGTAACAGATGATACCAATTTTATCTCAGCTGACTTTTACAGCGAAGTAAGACAAAACATTCAAAATAAATATGGCAAAAATGTAAATGTATTCTTTCAGTTAAGCGCGGCAGGAGATATTACTCCGATTAACCATGAATATATTTATAAACGGGCTGAAGTGGCTATGCTGGCAAAGAAAAGTATAACTGCAAGACAGGAATTGGCAAACAGGATGTTCAATGCTGTCAACGAAGTTTTACCTTTTGTAAAAAACGATATTTCGTATCAGGTTGTTTTTAAACACACAGTGGCAAAAATAAATCTTCCGGTACACCATCCGCAAAACTTACCCTTTTACATTACCGATGATGTAACCCCTGCCGAAATTCACATAATCAGGCTGGATGATATTGCTATTGCTACCAATCCGTTTGAATTATTTATTGATTATGGAAATCTTATCAAAGCCCGCAGCAGAGCCATCATAACATTCATCGTGGAACTGTCCTGTCAGCACAGTGGTTATCTTCCCACTGAAAGGGCTGTGAAAGGAGGAGGATACAGTGCAGATAAGTATCTTGTTGGTCCGGAAGGGGGAGCTGTGCTAGTAGATAAGACAGTCAAACTTTTAAATGAAATGTGGACGGAATAGTTTTTTAGGATAACAGAAAAAAATAAATCTTCTTTAATGAAAAGGTTTGTTGTGTCTTTATTTTTCTTTATTTCTACAATAATTTCAGATAATGCACATGCACAGGGACATATCAGTATAAATAACTCTCCTTTTTCCATTTCTCCCGATAGGAATCTTAAAATTTACTGGAAAGGTGAGAAACTTATCGACGGTGATATGCATTCATGGATTGACAATAAGAATATTGGTTTTGCTGCCGATAAATTTGAGATAATTTCTGCCAATGGTTGGCAAACTATTAATATCTGGAGCAAAAAGAAACGATTGCCATTTCGACGGGAAGTAGGTATCGCACCGGACGGGAAAAAAATTGAAATTAATTTTCAGTCGCACCAGAATGCGCTGATGAAAAGTTATCCATCAGACACTATTCTTTATAAAATATATGTTCCCATTTCGGCGGTTAACAATTCCGAATGGGAAGCTTTTTCCGGCCCTTCCTACAATGCAAAGTGGCATTCCGGGAAACTCACTACAAATACTCCTGATGGAAAGCTTTCAATAACTGCTTTCCGGTGGATATCCTTTTCCACACCACGTGGTAAGATTACTTTTGATTTTAACCCGTTGGGGTTACCAACTTATTATTTTACTCAAGAGGCCAATACTATCCAATCGCAGTGGTCCATAGCTAAAAAGGGAGATAACCTGGAAATGGTTTTGGCCGTTTCCGCCAATCAATATGGCGGCGCCCTCACTGGTAAAATTACTATTTTTGAAGGAGATAGGAGCGATTATCCAAAACACCATGCGGTTAACTTTTATAATTATTTTTCTGATTTACCTGCTGAACAGCTTTATTGCTTTGGCGATAAAGCATCGCCGGTATTTACCAATGCCGGTATAAAAGAATTTGACCCAAAAGTGGGTTACGGTTGGAAAGAAAACGGGGGACTTACCCTTGACGGGGGAAATTTAACCGGCGCTCTTTATACTTCGGTTACTTCTGTACAGGGTAATAGCTTCATATCAGAAAAACTGCGCCCGGGTTTATACCTGGTTACGATCCGGGCAAGCGCCATAGAAAAAAACATCGGTCCATTCAATATCTCCCTGAACGGAGAAAAAATATTCAGCGATATAAGCGTCGCAAAAAATAACGTTGTCAATCTCACTTGTGTGCAATGGATTGAAGGAGGCCGGGCAGAAATTGCTTTTGATGGCGACTGGGCTGTTAATGTACTGGGGTTTCAGCTCTTTATGCATTCCGAAGAAGACTTTGAATTCAGAAGGGGTTTCTGGATCAGAAATGATGCTTATTGCCCCGATGTGATGTTTGCCAATTATTATAACACAACACCTGTTTATGGAAAATCGGTCACTTTTTCTCCGCTTGCCGGGAAAGTTGATGAGATACAGGATATTCCTGAACTTCCCGAGTTGATTACCGCATTACCAGATCAATCTTCTGACGAACTTACATGGAGATTTACCAGCCCGTTGGGCACAATGGGACCAGGTAATTATGGGTCCTTTAATGAATTCAATACCAAAAAACAGATAAAAAAAAGACTGAAACAAATTAAGGATGGTGGCGTTAA
Organism: Rikenella microfusus; assembly: GCA_020722575.1. GTDB lineage: Bacteria > Bacteroidota > Bacteroidia > Bacteroidales > VadinHA17 > LD21. The sequence continues at coordinate 18,701 of DYKN01000034.1, forward strand.
AGCAATAATTCTGAATGGCTTACTCTCCCGCCATACTTTCCCGGAACATCTGAAACGGGCAGAGAAAAATATCCGAGAAATAGTAAAATGGGGTCACAAGAAAGGGATGAAATTTCTTGATCATCAGGACCTGACAATCCTTTGGAATATGGATATGGGATTCAGGTTTCTTGCCGAACATCCAGAGTTTCTTCAGATATCTCATTCAAATGGCTTGCCCACATGGGGAATTTGTCCCAATAATCCGAAATTCATCAAGGAATATTTTTACCCGTATATTACGGAACATATTCAAAATACAGGATTGGACGGGATAATGATTGATGAGTGTTCGTTTCATGGCGATAATTATTGTAATTGCGCGTATTGCCGTGCAGAATTTTCTGAAATAACCGGACTTTTATTGCCTGATGACGAAACAAACCCGATACTCCGGAATACTTCCTCAAAACTATGGAAAACATGGATTGAATGGCGCAAAAATGACATTGCCCGCTGGAGGATAGATTTTAGCAAAAAAATTCGGGAATTCAATCCCTATTTCTGTAATATTCAGTATACTTCTGAAGGCGGTTTTATAACTTATCATGCTTCTTACGGACAAGGACTGGATCTCGCCCTTAGTGCAAAGTCGATGGATTTTCTTGGGACAGAGATTATGAGCCGCGATGTGTGGGATAATTACCGTTTTAATTTTTCAAGCAGGTTACTATTTAATAGTCTTCATGAAACTTATGGTTCTCCAATATTCGGACTTATTTATCCATTTGGACAGATTAATTATGCCATTATCGGGTGGGCGATGAATAACATGACGGCTCAGAGTACTTGGTCGATTGAAAGCTTTGACGGTTCTGAAAGAATGGATGATTACACCGGGTGGAAAGAAAATATGAACAATATTAAAGCCAGGCCTTTTACTGATATTGCAATAATTTTTTCACGCCACACGCGCGACTGGTCGCTTAATAAGAACACCTATCCAAACGAAATAATGGGTTTAAGCCAGTTATTGGTTGAAAACCATATTCAGCATACATTTATTTTGGATGATGCCCTGCTCAATCAGGATTTATCGCGGTTCAGGATTTTGATGGCTCCTGGGATGGATTGTATTTCAGACAGGCAGCTTGCAAAACTCGGTGAATTTATCGAAAATGGAGGAACACTTTATATTACAGGAGATGCCGGTCAGTTCACTTCCTATGGCGAACTACGGGAAATATGGGCTTTTGCTAGATTTTTTAAAAAGAAACAATTGCAAGATTTAGCAAAATCAGATTTCACAGAATCCGATTTTGGTAAAGGACGGATTATATATTCGCCTGAACGCTACGGGCTAAATGATTATTGTAAGTCTTTTACTGTTGAAAATACATACATATTCAACCCGGATACAAACCTCACGATTGCCCACGAAAAGTTATTACAAAAAGTTTTAGGACCCCAATTATCATTTAAAGCAATAGCCATTCCTGAAAAAGTAATAGTTTCAGTGTATAATGAAATGCGCAATGGTAAGCGATTAACGTTGGTACACCTGTTAAATGTAACTGGAGTAGAGGTAAAAAACGGAGATTTACTTCCGTTAGATAATCCAACATGGAAAGAAATTCAAACTGAAATGAGTTTCGAGATCTTATTACCCTCGATTTCAGAATTTTATTACGCATCACCCGACTCACCCGGACATAAAACGATTATATCAGAAAAAACAGGAGAGGGGAAATATAAAATAACCATACCTGCCGGAACAGTTGAAAAATATGGTATTGTTTATCTGTATGAGTAAAGAAACATTTTAGCATGGATATAACCAGTAAGACACAGTTATCAACAGCGTCAGCAGGCGAGCCCCACTTGAAGAGGGTCCTCGGTTTGTGGGATTTAATTTTTTACGGAATTGTACTAATTCAACCCATTGCCGCCATTGGTTTGTTTGGAATTGCCTCGCAGGTATCACGCGGGCATATGGTAACTACCCTCCTGATTGCAATGATTGCCATGCTTTTTACGGCTGTCAGTTACGGACGAATGGCATCGTTGTACCCATCGGCAGGTTCGGCATACACTTATGTCGGAAAAGGATTGAATGTTCACATGGGTTTTCTGGCAGGCTGGACCATGTTCCTTGACTATTTGATCGTCCCGGTTATCAGCACAATTTATGGTTCGCTGACATTACAACGGCTTGTTCCGGGAGTGCCCTTTTTTGTATGGGTAATTTTGTTTGTGCTTGTTATTACATTATTGAACCTCAGGGGTATTAAAACAACAGCGCGTTCTAACCAGATATTGCTGGCTGTAATGATGATTGTTATCGGTACTTTTATCGTTCTGGCAATTCGTTATATTTTTCAGGAACAGGGGTGGAACGGACTTTTTACCTTAAAACCCTTTTACAATGCTGATACATTTAATTTTAGTGCCGTTATGACAGCAACTTCTTTTGCAGCGCTTACATATATAGGATTCGATGGGGTTACCACACTGGCTGAAGAGGTAAAAAACCCTAAACGGAACCTGCTGTTGGGAACAATCTCAGTCTGCCTGTTTACAGGTCTTTTTAGTGTCCTTCAGATCTATCTTGCCCAGCAGGTATGGCCTGATTTTACTAACTTCCCTGATGTTGAAACCGCTTTTTACGATGTAAGCCGAAAAGTTGGAGGCATTCTTCTGTTTAACGCTGTGGCAGTCATTCTTTTTGTAGCCTGCATGGGAAGCGGCCTGACCGGGCAGGTAGGCGCTGCACGGCTGCTTTATGCTATGGGCAGAGATAATATTTTACCTGTAAAAATCTTTGGCCGGATCAGTCCAAAAAGTAAAACCCCGGCAATGAATATTATATTCATGGGAATTCTGACCATGATTATTTCACTGATAATAAGCTATAAAAGTGCCGCCGAGTTATTGAACTTCGGAGCATTTCTTGCATTCATGGGAGTTAACATCGCCGCTATGAGGCAGTTTTATCTCCCTCACTCCAACGGAGTAAAACGAAATTTTATAATCGATGCCGTATTCCCGTTTATAGGATTCCTGTTTTGCTTCTCTATCTGGATTAGTTTACCGACACTGGCAAAAATCATAGGGGGCGAATGGCTTCTGACAGGTTTTATATATCTTTTTTTCAGAACAAACAGATTCAGGCAGAAACCGGTAATTCTCGATTTTAACGATGTTTGATTGAATTATTAGAACTGTACATTATTAACTTGTTTTCTCAGGCTAACCTGATTGTGATTTTTAAAAGAAGTAAATGAATATGAAAATCTCGGGTATTGGATGCGCATTGGTCGATTATGTCTACAACGGAATAGACTTCAGAAGCGATCTTTTTCTGAAATACAGTTCTGTTCAAGTTGGTGATGGCGGGTTAAGCTCGATAAAATTAGTTTTCACAGACGAACTTGAACATTTTACCGGGAAGCCTTATCTGGAAATCATAGATGAAATTACCAGAAAGAAGGATCCGGACATTATTACTGTTGGAGTCCCTTCGCTCGTTTCTCTGATACATGCTGCTCAGTTAACTTATTCAGATAATATCGAAGTAAAGTTTTACGGGTTATCTGGAAACGATGATCCTTCTGGAACAATCAGAAGAATTATTGATCAGACACCACTGAATTCAGATAACTATTTAATTTCTAACTCGGAAAAAACACCATTTACATACGTTCTCTCTGATCCTGATTACAATAACGCACATAGAGAATGGACATTTATAAATAGTATCGGCGCTGCAGGGGAGTATAAACCTGACATGATAGATAGCGAGTTTTTTAATTCACAGATTACATGTTTCGGGGACACCACTCTTGTACCTCAGATTCACGATAACCTGACAGAACTCCTGACACGTGCCAAACAGAATGATTGTGTTACCCTCGTGAATACCGTTTTTGATTTCAGAAATGAAAAAAAGAATCCTGGCAAACCCTGGCCACTTGTAAAAAGTACAGATAACTATGACTTGATTGATATCCTGATTATGGATGGGGTTGAGGCAATTAAAATAAGTGGAAGATCAACTATTGAAGACGCCGCACTCTATTTTTCATCAACAAACCTATTTTCATTTATTATTACAAATGGGGCAGATAACATTTATGCCTGGTCAGGTGGCACATTATTTAAAAAGGAAGAACTTATTCGGCTTCCCGTATCTCATTGGGTCAGAATGGCACTTGCCGGTGGAGTATCAGGAGATACAACCGGTTGCGGGGATAATTTTGCGGGTGGCGTTATCTCATCGCTGGCGTGGCAATTAAAAGAGAAAGGCACAGTGAAAATTGACCTGCTTGAATCTATCACCTTCGAGTCGCATCCGGACGGCATTCCTGCTACTTTATCGGAGGGACTTATATCGAAACAAAACCCGGAGAAAAGTTATCCCGGGTAGCTGATTTACGTGAAAATTATCTTCAGCAAATAAGATTGCATAGATGAAAATGATTCAATCAAACAAACTGGTATTATTTGGTGCCGGAAAAATCGGCAGGTCATTTATAGGTCAGTTGTTTAGCCGGGGTGGTTACCATGTTGTTTTTGTAGATGTTTACAAGCCATTGATTGATGAAATTAACCGCCGGAAAAACTATAATGTAATTATCAAAGCTGACAAAGACGAAGTATTAAATATCAGTAATATCAGGGGGGTTTATGCCGGCGACGAAGATGAAGTTGTTATTGAAGTTGCAACTGCTGGCATTGTTGCAGTTTCAGTGGGACAAAACGGGTTAAAACAAATTTTCAGATTACTGGTTAAAGGACTGATACAAAGGCAAAAATTGTTCGGTAATCATCCGCTTGATATTATTATTGCCGAGAATATGCGTAATGCAGATGAGCATTTCGAATCTGAACTTCTTAAAGAACTGCCTGTTAATTTTCCATTTCATCAGATGGTCGGGCTGATTGAAACAAGCATTGGCAAAATGGTTCCTATAATGAAACCTGAGGATATTGACAATGATATGTTACAAATATTTGCCGAACCTTATAATACACTTATCCTTAACAAAAAAGGATTCAAAAATCAAATTCCTGCTATAAATGGACTCGCGCCAAAAGAAAATATAAAAGCCTGGGTCGACAGGAAATTGTTTATTCATAACCTTGGTCATGCTGTTACTGCCTATATCGGATTTTTGTACGACCCGTCCTTTATTTATATCTACGAAGCCCTTGCAGTAAAAGAGATTTTTCTTTTTGCCAAAGCTGCCATGATGCAGGCAGCCGGGATCCTGAAAATTAAATATCCCGGCGAATTTACTCACGATGACTTAACCGAACATATTGATGATTTGCTTTACAGGTTTAAAAATAAAGCGCTTGGTGATACAATTTTCAGGGTAGGATGCGATTTAACCCGCAAACTTTCTGCCGAAGACCGGCTCGCGGGGGCAATACATGAAGCATTTGAGCTTAACCTGCCTTACGATAAGATACTGACAGCTCTGATTGCTGGATTTCAATTTAAAGCAACTGATCATAATGGGAAAATGATGGTAGCTGATGAAACAATTATTAACAAGTATGAAAATAATATTATAATGGGACTTATTAATATTTGTGGGTTTAGTGTTTCCAAACATCAAACATTGTTTGTTGATGCAGGCATTATAAAAAATGAGTTATCCCTGATAGCATCTAAAAGAATGTCGCTTAAATCTTTGTTAAAATAAGATTGAAAAACAAAAGTATATGAAAAAGATTTGTTTAGTCATTCTATCAGTTATTCTCCTGATCAGTTCATGTAAGAATAAACCGACGCTTGTCAGAAATCCTGACCGTATTGCTGATATTCAAAGAATGCTGGCAAAGCAGAAACAACTTACCGCGAAAAGTTTATTGCCCATCTGGGATTTTATGAATCAACCGCTTACATCTGACGAGATGCAGGCAATGGAATTTTTATATGCTTACATGCCATTAAGCGATTTGGCAGATTATTCCAACGATTTTTTTCTGAAGAATGTACAGTTCAGCCTGAAAGCGCGGGCTGAAATGCCTTGGGGAAAAACCATTCCGGAACAGGAGTTTCTTCATTTTGTCCTGCCTCCTCGGGTAAATAATGAAAACCTCGATAATTTCAGGGAAGTGATGTACCACGAAATAAAAGAACGCATCAAAGGTCTGGGAATGAAAGAGTCTGTGCTCGAAATTAACCATTGGTGTCATGAAAAAGTTGATTATCGCGGGACAGACTCACGTACAAGTTCCCCATTAAATATAGTAAAAAAATCATTTGGCCGTTGCGGCGAAGAATCAACATTTGTTGTTGCCGCTCTTCGTACAGCTGGAATCCCCGCACGCCAGGTGTATACGCCCCGTTGGGCACATACCGATGATAACCATGCATGGGTCGAGGTATGGGTAGATGGGAAATGGCAACACATCGGGGCATGTGAACCGGAACCTGATTTTAATGTGGGATGGTATATTGAACCATCGACAAGAGTGATGCTGGTGCATACACGCGTTTATGGTCATTATTTTGGTGATGAAATGGTTTTGAATGCAGAAGACAGGTTTACGGAACTGAATCTCACTGCACACTACGCACCTGTTAAACAAGTTACCGTTATGGTAAAAAATATTGATGGTTCACCTGCTGACAATGCGGCTGTTGAGTTTCAACTATACAATTATGCTGAATTTTTCCCACTTACTCGCCAGATGACCAATAAAGAAGGAATAGCCGTTTTTACAACAGGGATGGGTGATTTATTAATATGGGCTGCAAAAAATGGGAAATTTGCTTATGGCAAACTTTCCGTTGCCGATACCGATTCACTTGAATTGGTGCTCAAACAGGAATTACCAGTTAACCATACCGAATCGTTTGATTTAATACCCCCTATGGTTATAAATACAGAATCACCTGTTACAGATGATGAAAGAAAGGAAAATGACAGACGGTTAGCAGAGGAAGATTCAATCAGAAATTCCTACAGATCGACATTTAAAGATTCGCTTTGGATAGCAGAGTTTGTTGCTAAAAACAATCTTCCCTTTGATACTGTCTCACGATTTATTAAATTAAGCTATGGAAACTGGGATCAGATTGCATTGTATCTCGAAAAAAATTCAGCAGATTTCCGTAGTACAGTACTCAAAATGGTCAGTCAGATTGCAGATAAGGATTTCAGCGATACACCTGAATCAATTTTAACTGACCATTTGGTTAATGCCTCTCAAACGGAAACTTACAATATGACTTCTTCCGACGAGGAATTTGTAAAATATGTGTTAAACCCACGCGTTGCTCTTGAGATTTTAAGCCCCTGGCGTGGTTTTTTGAAATCTTCGATGGGAGCAGAAATGGCACGAATGGCACAAACCGATATTCAGGTATTAATACAATGGATAAATGATAATATTACCGTGGATCCTGTGGCAAATGAACATTCGCGTGCACCTTTAACTCCTATTGGTGTTTACAGACTCAGGGTTGCAGATCCATTATCACGTGATATATTCTTTGTTGCAGCTTGTCGCACTTTTGGGATACCTGCACGGTTAAACCCGGAAACAAGATTACCGGAGTACTATAAAAGCGGTGAATGGTTGCGTGCAGGATTCAACTCGAATATTGAATCCAGGCCTGAAACCGGGTTCTTAAAATTAGTTGATACAAATAATCTGACCGTGCCCAGATATTATACCCATTTTACCATAGGTGCATTACACGATGGTTTTTATCGTTCACTTGAATTCAATGAAGGAGAAATACTAACAGATAAACATACACCTTTGCTTTTGGAAACAGGAGAATATGTATTGGTTACCGGAAACCGGTTGGATAATGGAGGTGTATTGTGCCAGATGACTTTCTTTACAATAAAAAAATGGAAACTTACAACAGTTCCTCTTGAATTGCGCCGTCAACAGGTTGAATTAAAACCCATGGGAAAATTAAACCTCGAAGGAATATTCCTGACAAAAGCCAATGGCAAAACAATAGATTTATCACTAAAAACTGATGAAAAGTTTACCGTGCTTGTGCTTCTCGATCCCGATAAAGAACCTTCTAAGCACATTTTGAATGACTTGGCTGCTTATGCTGATGACTTTAACCGGCAGAGTGTTCGTTTTATTTTTATTTTACCAGTCGCCAAAGAATCTCTTACAGATGTGTTGAAAACCTATCAGTTGCCATCAAAAGCAGAAACCGGAACTGATACTGGCGATAAAATTATTAATTCCATTACTTCTGTTTATGGTAGATCTTTTAAAAATAAGTTCCCAATGGTATTGGTTTACGACGCCACCGGAAATGTCTACATGTTTTCGTCGGGATATAAAATTGGGGTTGGAGAACAAATCCACAGAATAACTCAAAAAATAGACTGATTATAATACAAATATAAATATAATAGTATTAACAATTAACCTTACTAAAATGAATTCTGAGAAAATAATAAAAAACGTTAACAATTTTTATGGGTATGATCAGACAGTCTGTAAGCATTATAACTGTTACCGGGCAGCCGGACCAATTGTAATTGATGGATCTCCTGATGAAGAATCGTGGTCTCTGGCTGAAAAATCTCCCCGGTTTGTTGATTTGGTTACCGGGAATACAGCGCCTCTTGACACAAAAGCGGCTGTATTGTGGGATGATATAAACCTGTATGTCGCCTTCTGGATTCAGGAGCCTGATATTTTGGCATCATTTACAGAAAGAGATTCACTTATCTGGTACGATAATGATGTTGAAGTGTTTATAGAAGGGCAGGATTGTTATTATGAGTTGGAGATTAATGCATTTAATACTGTATTCGAAGTTTTATATGTCTGGCAGGATGCATACAAACATGGTAGCAGGTTCGATATCCCGGAGCTTGATTTGCTTAATCAGAAAGTTGATATCCTAGGAGGCGAGTATGATTATAGGAAACACCCGAGAGGTGGTCGTTGGGCATTCCGCGATTGGGATATGCAGGGAATGAAGTCCGCTGTAAAGGTGAACGGCACTATAAATAAAAGTGACGATCTGGATGAAGGATGGACGGTTGAAATTGCCTTTCCATGGTCGGGGATGAAATTGCTGGCAGGAGAAAAAAAACTGCCCCCGAAACCAGGCGACATCTGGAGAATGGATTTTTCCCGTTTCCAGAATTTCAGGGACAGAAACGGACATATAAATCCGGGTTGGGCTTGGAATACGCATAAGGAATATGATTCACATATCCCGGAATTGTTCACTTATATACATTTTTCTGATAAGACAGTGGGTGAAGTAAATCACTGATTTTTCAATCAAAAATAAGAATACAATCAAATGAAAATTAAGAGTTATTACCTCCCCCTGGCAATTATATCTTTCATATTCTTTGCTTTTGGGTTTATCCTCTGGCTTAACGGGATACTGATTCCTTATTTTAAAATATTTATGGAATTAACCAATTCTCAAGCTTCACTGGTTGTCTTCGCTTTTTATATTGCCTTCTTTGTAATGGCCATCCCTTCAGCATGGATTCTTAAACGCACGGGTTATAAAAAAGGATTGGTTTTAGGTTTGGCTATCATGGCCTCAGGCGCATTTATATTTATTCCTGCCGCATATACAAGAACCTACGGCATCTTTTTGACGGGCCTGTTTATTATTGGAGCCGGATTAACTCTGGTTCAAACAGCAGCAAATCCTTATGTGGCTATTATCGGCCCCATTGATAGTACCGCCCGACGTGTGGGGTTTTTAGGCCTGGCAAATAAAACAGCCGGCATATTAAGCATTTTGGTGTTAAGTTCAATTTTCCTGGTTGATGCCGATGACATTATTGCCAAAGCAAGCGTTGTCACCCCCCAAGAAAAAACTGACATTTTTAATCTTTATGCAATGAAAATTGTAAACCCGTATATTCTAATCACTTCAGTTTTGGTTTTACTGGCTGTACTGGTTTATTTTTCAAATTTACCTGAAATAAACGAAGAGAAATTGCCTTCGGGTGAAACTGATGGTGAAATAAAACCCCGGAAGAGTATCTTTCATTTTCCCTGGCTGATACTTGGAGTGATTACGATGTTTTTTGCCAGTTCCTGTGAAGTTATACCTATCGATGGGATAATTTTATACAGCCGCTCCCTGGGGCTTTCTATTGAAGAGTCAAGGCATCTGCCCATTTATACTTTAATTGTAATGTTGATAGGCTATTTCACCTCTATTATCTTGATCCCGAAATATTTATCGCAGAATAAATTACTTTTACTTTGTTCAATATTGGGAATCTCTCTTTCGCTTGGAGCATATTTCAGCAGTGGAATAACCTCAGTATATTTCCTGATTCTGACAGGATTTGACACAGCAATGTTCTGGGGCACAATATGGGGGCTTTCACTCAGGGGTCTGGGTAAATTTACCAAAATTGGAGGGGCCATGTTGTTAATGGGCGTAATAGGGGGTGCTGTTTCCCCTGTTATTTTCGGGAAATTACTGGACTACAATACCCATTTTCCACAAAATGCCTTATTGATATTGATCCCATTCTACCTTGTGCTGTTTACCTTTTCAGCCTGGGGTTACAAGCTGGATAACTGGAAATATATTTTCCCCCGAAACTGATAATCATCGAATAACCGGTAGTTGCGAGATTCTAAATATTTTGAGAATATCATGAGTCGTAAGAAAGTTAAATAACTATCCGCTGACAAATAAAATTTAACAGGCTTAAAATACTTCCCGAAAAAGAGAAAATAATCAAAGCAGCATAACAAAATCCCCTTTCTTACGAAAGTTCATTTTGATTAAGGATTTTAAGAGATACTGTCCAAAAAAGTGTGTAAAGCGAGCTTTGGAACTGCTACATTTATCCAGGTAGTAAGTCAATCTAAAATCCTTAATTTTAAG